>CAYTAI010000012.1:45888-60759 GCA_964435715.1 uncultured Verrucomicrobiota bacterium
GTCCGGACATGAATCTCGGGCATACCGAAAAACAAGTAAAAGAATGAGCGTAATGTTCCTTTTACCGGTTTTTCAGACTCTTTCTGAACGTTTTGATTTGTTACCGAGGCAAAATCACTTAATATCCGCCGGAAATTGAAAACGTTTATTCTCAGACGCTTCTTGCACATGATACCGGTTTTACTCGGGATATCATTCCTGTCGTTTTTGCTGATGGAGCTCGCCCCCGGGGATTATCTCGACACATTGCGCCTGAATCCCCAGATTTCCGCCGAGCAAATCGACCGCATGCGCGCGCAATTTGCTCTGGATCAGCCCTGGTACATGCGTTATTTGCACTGGCTCGGGAATGCCGCCACGCTGAATTTTGGCGAATCCTTTCAATACCGCGTCCCGGCATCCCAGCTGATTGCCGACAGGCTTTTTAATACATTCATTGTTGCATTCGCGGCAACGGCGTTTGCATGGTTGGTCGCCATACCGCTCGGGGTTTTAGCGGCGGTATACAAGGACTCGGTCTTTGACCGGCTGGCGGGATTTTTTGCTTTTGCCTCCTTGTCCTTGCCCGAGCTTTTTCTCGCACTGCTCGCCTTGTGGGTGGCATTGACAACGGGGCTTTTCCCTGTAGGAGGTCTGTACAGTGTCAACTTTGAATACCTCTCTCCCGTGGGCAAATTGCTCGACTTGGGACACCATTTGATTCTCCCGACACTGGTTCTGGGGATCGGGGGGATCGCCTCGTTGATGAGGTTGATGAGGGGGAATTTCATCGAGACCATGCGGGCGGAGTATGTGACGACGGCACGGGCAAAGGGGCTTTCGGATTTTACCGTTTATTTCAAGCATGTCTTTCGCAATGCCATTAACCCTTTGATTACCGTTTTCGGTTATTCACTCTCCGGTTTGCTCAGTGGCGCATTCATCGTGGAGAATGTGATGAGTCTGCCGGGGCTGGGGCGGCTCACGGTGGAGGCGTTTTTTGCAAAAGATTATTATCTGGTCATGGCGGGGGTCATCATGGCCTCCGTGCTTCTCATGCTGGGCAATTTGCTCGCAGACATCCTGCTGGCGGCAGTGGATCCGAGGATACGCTATGATTAATGCTCCTGCCGCTGTGAATGATCAAACACCCGGACGGCATCCCCTGAGGATCGCCTTTGACAAATTGCGCGGCAATCGCGTCGCACTCCTGTGCTTTTTCTTTCTGGCGGCCATTTATTTTGTCGCGTTATTCGCCCCCTTTATCTCGCCATACAATTACCGCAAAAATCATCTCGAAAAATCCTTTCAACCGCCGACGAGAGTCCACTTCATCACATCTGAAGGGAAATGGACTTTCAGACCCTTTGTTTACGACTACAAAATGATGGACCGGAGCCTGACACTGTATGCCGAGGATCGGTCAAAAGCTTATCCCGTTCATTTTTTTGTGAAGGGTGAGGAGTATGAGTTATTCGGGCTGATCACCACACGCATTCATCTTTTCGGAGTGGAGGCACCGGGCCGGATCTATTTGCTCGGCGCGGATCAATACGGGCGGGATGTCTTTTCACGGCTCCTGATGGGCGCCCGCATTTCATTGAGCATCGGACTCATCGGATGTCTGATCACATTCCCTCTGGGGTTGATCGTCGGTGGTCTATCGGGCTATTACGGGGGTATCTATGATACAGTGATTATGCGCTCCACCGAGGTGCTCATGTCGATTCCGGGACTCTATTTGATCCTGTCATTACGCTCCTCATTTCCGGACAAGATGAGTTCGACCCAGGTTTATTTGATGATTGTTGTTATCCTGGGGTTCATCGGATGGGCGGGTTTTTCGCGGGTTATTCGCGGCATGGTTCTCTCCGAACGAGAGAAGCCCTATGTCGTGGCGGCCAAAGCCCTTGGTCAAAGCGATTGGCTGATCATAGTCCGTCATATTTTGCCGTCGACCCTGAGTTATTGTATTGTGGCGGCGACCTTGTCGATTCCCGGCTACATCCTCGGGGAGGCGGTTTTGAGTTTTATCGGGGTGGGGATTCAAGACCCGGACACGAGTTGGGGGTTGATGCTGGCTCAAGCCCAGAGTCATCGTGTTTTGACATCGTTTTGGTGGATTTTATCCCCGGGATTTGTCATCTTTGCCGTGGTTCTGGCATTTAATTTTCTCGGAGATGGACTCCGGGATGCGCTCGACCCGAAAATGAAAGTGATGAAATGAATACTGAACTGAATCAACAGCCACTTTTGGACGTGCGCAACTTGCGTATCCACTTTAAAGACGGAGATCGCCTGGTCAAAGCTGTCGATGACGTTTCATTCCGGTTGGAAAAGGGGGAGACATTGGCTGTGGTCGGGGAGAGTGGCAGCGGTAAAAGTGTGACAGCCCTTTCGATGACCAAACTGATTCCGACGCCCCCGGCGATTTATTCCGGAGGTGAGATTTTATTCCACGGTGAGGATACCTTGAAAATGTCCGCGTCCCAATTGCGCTCGGTCCGGGGGCGGAAAATCTCCTACATATTCCAAGAGCCTGCCTCGTCGTTGAATCCCGTTTTTCGCATTCGCACGCAAATTGCCGAGGTCTTGCAACTTCACCGTCCTGAGATAGGGGATGTGGACGCCGAGATCGTGCGCTTGCTCGAGCTTGTCGGGATCAAAGATCCTGCCCAGCGATTCAGGGATTATCCCCACCAGCTCAGTGGCGGCATGCAGCAACGGGTGATGATCGCGATGGCTCTGGCGTGTCATCCGGATTTGCTCGTGGCAGATGAGCCGACCACAGCTCTCGACGTGACGATCCAGGCGCAAATTCTGGATTTGTTGCGCGATTTGAAAAAAGAAATCGGCATGGCGATCATGCTCATTACCCATAACTTTTCGATTATCAGCGGGATCGCGGATAAAGTCGCCGTGATGTTCCGCGGTAAAATCGTGGAGTTCGGCTCCGCCTCCGGGGTTATCAATAATCCCCAACATCCCTATACTCAGGCTTTGATTGAATGTGTTCCCCGCATGGGCGTCCGTGCGAAAAGACTCAAAACAATCGATTACACAAAGGTGGAAGCATGAATCTGATCGAAGTGAAGAATCTAAAAGTCTATTTCCCCGTGTACGGTGGCGTCTTGCGAAAAAAAACCGGGGAAATCAAAGCGGTCGATGATGTCTCATTCTCGATTCCAAAAGGCAAAACGGTGGGTTTGGTCGGGGAGAGTGGCAGTGGAAAAACAACCATCGGTCGTGCCATGCTACGCCTGACTCCCGTCTCAGGGGGTGAAATCCTTTTCAATGACAAAAATGTCCTCTCACTTTCCGAAAAAGAGTTCCGCCCGTACCGCCGGAAAATGCAGATGATTTTCCAGGACCCGTATGGCTCGCTCAATCCGAGAATGACCATTTTCCAGATTATCGGTGAGGCTTTTGAGATTCATGAGCCCGGACTTTTCAAAGACCAGCGGCGGAAGCGGGTGGAGGATTTACTCGACAAGGTAGGACTGCCTCGGAATGTAACAGGTCGTTACCCGCATGAATTCAGCGGGGGGCAGCGTCAGCGCATTGGCATCGCCCGTGCGCTCGCGGTGAATCCCGCATTCATCGTTTGTGACGAGGCGGTCAGCGCCTTGGACGTGTCCGTGCAGGCGTCGATTATCAATCTCCTCCAGGATTTGCAGGAGCAATTTGCGCTGACGTATCTTTTCATTTCCCACGATCTGGCGGTGGTCGAGCACATCAGCCATGAGGTGCTGGTGATGCATCACGGCAAAATTGTCGAGCAGGCGTCCAGCGAGGAAATTTACGAAAATCCCCGGCACGACTACACGCGCAAATTGCTCGCGGCGGTTCCGAAAATTTAAGAGTGAGAAGTATTGGGAATATTTTCCCTTGACGCAAAATGATTCTGTAATTGCAATTCTCTTGCATCAATCGGATTCTGCTGATTTAATGCAAGTGAATTGCGCTCATGAAACATTTCTCAACATCACAAGAAAACGGTTTGACTCTGATCGAATTACTCGTGGTCATCGGGATTATTGTGACCCTGGGAAGCATTTCTTTGCCGGCAATCAATGCGGCACGGGTGAAAGCCAAGCAAATCAAATGTGCGAACAACATGCGTCAAATCGGGGTAGCGATGATTTCCTACGCTTTTGATCACGGAGGATGGCTCCCGACCACAACGCATGGAGGGGGAATGCAGAATTCATGGATTAATCTGCTTAAAAATTATGTCGGCGGCGGCTTTGATGAGATTCGCATCTGCCCGGCAGACCCGAAGCGGCTCGCACGCCAATCAGCGGGAGGAACCAGTTATGTCCTCAATGAATTCATCGCCGTGGATCAAACATCTCCTTTTGGCGTGGTTTTGGAATCATTCCGTAATCTTGATGCTTTGAAATACCCGTCCCGTACCATTTTTGTTTTCACTGTTGCGGATCGGGTGGGGGTTTCGGGGATGAATGACCACACGCACAGCCGGATATGGACGAGTTGGAATGCGGTGACTTCAGACATCCAAGCGGATCGACACCGCATGAAAAGTGGAAATACCAACCTGCTCTCAGGCGGAGCAAATTACCTCTATGGGGATGGAAGGGTGGAATACATTAAAGCCGTGGATTTAAAAAAAATCGTTGATAGCGGAACCAATCCTGCGCGTCCGCCAGTCAATTAAGAAAACCAAAAAACCAAACGGAGTAAACCTATGAAAACGAAACTGAATCTAATCATGACAGGACTCATTGCGATGAGCCTCCAACTCCAAGCCCAAACGGCCTTGACCACTGAACACGTCGATATCGGATTGGCAGAGGGGGCTGGTCTCGGACTGCATTGGCATGATGAGACAAATGGCATCGAATATGAGCCCGATGAGGCATTTGCATTTTTTGATCCGGTCGCGGCGCTTAACAGTCGCCCCGCTGGCGCCCAATGGGATTTTCTGGGGATGGCTGCCGGTGAAAATGTCTGGATTCTCCCCCAATCCTCAGATCCTTCTTTGCTCTTTTTGGGTGTGGGGGCGGAGGACGCTGATCTATTCACATTCGACATTTGGAATCCGCTTGATCCGCGTGGGGGAGCCAATGTCAATGGCCGTTGGATCGGTCTCGAATTGACCAGCTTTAGCGGGCCGGGTGAATTTTCTGTCTGGCGGACGACTGCGGGAGTTCCGACCGCCTTCATGTCCACAGCGAGTGCTCTTGTCGGTGGAAACCGGTTGTTTGTAGAAGAGGGGGGACACGGACATTTTAACTGGGGTTTTTCCGAGCTGGGTGTCTATGAGATTGGATTCACAGCGTATTCCTACATCGGAGGAAATCTCGTGCAGGACAGCGCGACATTTGTTTTCAGTTCTCTGAATCCACTGCCGATTCCCGAACCCTCCACATACGCCCTGATGGCTTTTGGTGGTCTGATGGCAGGGGCGATGTGGATTCGCGCCCGCCGTCGGAAACTGCAAGCCGTCACGGCACAATGACATTGAGTGCTTGTTTCTCGACAGAGAAACGCACAGGCAAACTTCCTGAGTATTCCCCGTCAATTTCGACGGGGATTTCTTTTTCCGGTTGGCCCGTGGGGACACGTGCCCTACAGAACCCGGTTTCGACGGGGATTTCTTTTGTTGAGGTCACGAGGGCAGACTCGGCTTTGATCGAGACAACATCTTTCATCCCGCTGAGAGACTTGAAGAGTGCTCCATGGAAATAACGGAGCAGGTCGATGTGTTTCTGGCTTTTGAAAAGGCAGATGTCGAGCAGCCCGTCATCCAGGCGGGCGTCGTGAAAAAACGGGAATGACCCCCCGTAGAAACGGCCGTTGCCCACCAAAGCAAAACATCCTTCATGGGATTGGCCATCCGGCAGGGTCAGCGTGATGTGCGGGGCGGGTTGGGAAGCGATGCGAATTGAGTTAAAAACATAACTCATCGGGCCCCAGATTTTTTTAAAACCAAAGGTGGTTTCCTTGATCGTTTGAGCATCCAGTCCCACACCAGCGAGTTGCACAAAATATTTATCATTCGCCTTTGCCAGATCGATTGTCCGCTCATTGCCCTTCATGATGACATCCCACGCTTCATAAAGATTGAGTGGAATGCCCGTTTCCCGCGCAAACACATTGACGGTTCCCAAGGGCAGCACACCCAGACGCGCCTGCGAGTAAGCCAGTCCATTGACGACCTCATTGAGTGTGCCGTCCCCGCCCGCCGCGACAATGGTGCGAAATCCTTGTTCTGCCGCATGCCGCGCAAGTTGCGTGGCTTCGCCCGCCGCGCTGGTCAGTTTAATCAGGGCTTGGGAGGAGAAACGATCCAGATTTTTGCGAAGGGCGCGTGCCCGTTCCCCCTTTGCCATGGGATTCAGGATGACAAATATTTCGTTGTGAAGGCTTGAAGGCATTTCAGAGCCCGTTATGTTATGGGGTGTTATGAAAAAAGCACTGAAAATAATTGCGATTCTTTTTGTCGTGGTTCTTGTGGCGTTGAGCGCATTGGGAGTCTGGGTTTATTCCTGGCTGACTTCGGATAAATTCAAGCAAACGCTTGTGGATAAAACCAGCGAGGCCTTGGGTGCAAAAGTCACTGTCGAGGATTTGCAATTTTCAGTTTTTAACGGGTTCCAACTCAAAGGAGTCAAAATCGCTAACCCGTCAGGTACCCGTGCCCCGGAGTTTTTTCAGGCGGACTCCTTTGTCTTGAACTATAATTGGAAAGCACTCTTGAACAAAAAGCTCGAGATTCATGAGATTTCTCTCGTGCGGCCTGTTGTGAATCTGGAGCAATTACCATCAGGACAGTGGGCTTTGCCGGGTTCATCCGTCACCGTTCATCCAGAGTCAACAGGGGAGAAATCCGGGGGAGGGACATCCGCGGAGTCACCTGGAAAAGGCGATGAGATTCCACTGGCAATCAAGAAACTTCAGATTGAGGATGGTTCATTATTTGTGACAGATCATGGAGGGATGAGTCCGGTTAATTTCAAAGGGCTTTCAACGGATTCTTCGGTCGCCGTCGCACAGGGAAAAACTGAACTGAGGGGGACACTCAAGATTTCTGAAATATCGATTGTCAAGCTGGGCACTCTCACCGGGATCAATTCAAATTTTGAGTTGAACCAGGGGGTTTTCGCCTTCCAGGATTTTTCCGCTGAGTGTTTTTCGGGAAAACTGATGGGTTCGGGGAAGATCGATTTGAATCAGACGCAAGACCTGCCTGTTTCACTCGATTTGAAAGGGATTGGGTTGGATGTGAGAACCTTGCTGTCGACACTTGGAAATCAAAGTGACCAGGTCGATGGCAGACTCAATCTCAATGCCAAACTCTCTGTGCCAGCCACGAGACCTCTCGAAATAACGGCTCAAGGGAATATGGATATTACCGAGTGCAAGGTTGCGGGTGTGCCGATGCTTCAATTAATCGGTTCAGTTTTTAATATTTCCGAATTCCAGGAGATGACACTGACCAAAGCTTATTCTGATTTTAGGATTTCCGGTCAGGTCGTCACATTGGCAAATTTGATTTTGACAACAACCGACATCCGGATCACCGGGGGAGGGACGATTACTCTGGATAACCAATATGATCTCAAGCTCGTCTTGAACATGAGTAAAAATCTCTACGATAAAATGCCCAATGACATCAAGGAACGCCTCTTGCCGAATGAAGATGGCTCTTTTGTCACACCGGAATTCCGCGTTTACGGTGCACAAAACGCGCTTAAAACAGATCTCCTGGACAAATTGCTCCAGAAAGGCATCGAGGACGCCGCCAAAAAACAGCTTCAAAAACTCAATGACAAAGCCGGCGACCTCATCAAGGGAATTTTCCGCTAGGCATTCGTGAAGAGGTTATATTGATATGAGAATTATCGCCGGAGTGGCACGGAGTATTCCTTTATTCACGCCGAAAGACGACTCGGTGCGTCCTGCCATGGACTCCACGCGCGCGGCGATTTTTTCATCATTGGGCGAAACGGTCATCGGAGCTCGCTGCCTCGACCTCTTTGCGGGGACAGGCTCCATCGGCTTGGAGGCTCTCAGTCGTGGTGCGGTGTCCTGTGTTTTTGTCGAAAAAAACAAACACAGTCTGTCTCTGCTGAAAAAGAACATGGAAAAAACCCGGCTGGAAGGAACTGTTTTTCCGGCAGACGCGGTGAGTTGCCTGGAGCAATTTGCGCGCAAGGAAGAGAGATTTGACCTTGTTTTTGCGGATCCTCCTTTTACCAAGAGGACGGACATAAAAAACAACCTGGTCTCGAACCCCGAGCAACGTCATTTTGCCCGTGAACTTTTAGAAAGTGAATTCCTCCCGCGCATTCTCGCACCGGGGGGCACATTCATCCTGGACAGCTATAATCTCGACCGTTTCGATATTCCCGCCCCCTGGAGCAATTTGCGCGAGAAAGTCTACGGTCAGGTGCGTGTGCAGTTTTTGGTTTTGCAAAACCCCTGATTCCTGTGCAAATTGCTCCTGCATGAAACGAATCGCCATCTATCCCGGCAGCTTTGATCCCGTGACCAATGGACATTTGGATGTGGTGGAACGCGCCGGACGCCTTTTTGACGAGGTCATCATTGCCGTGGCTGTCAATGCCGACAAGCATCCGCTTTTCAGCATGGAAGAGCGGAAAATGATGATCGCGGAATCAACCGGGCACTTGAAGAATGTCCGGATCGACGGATTTGACGGGTTGCTCGTAGACTATGCGGAAAAGCAGGGCGCATGCGCTCTGGTTCGCGGGTTGCGTGCGGTGAGCGATTTTGAGTTTGAATTCCAGATGGCACTCATGAACCGGCAAATTGCTCCGGCGATTGAAACGATTTTTTTGATGCCTAAAGACACCTACACCTATTTGAGTTCGCGTATTATCAAGGAGATTGCCCGGCTGGGCGGTGACATCACCGCATTCGTCCCGGTTCACGTGGGACAGGCGATTACCAAAAAGTATGGAAGATGAGTTTAGCAGGGGAAGATGAGGCTTGCCATGCGTAGCTTTAGCGGAAGATGGTGGAGCCGCGGGGGATCGAACCCCGGTCCTGGGATGGCATTCTAAAGGCTTCTACAGGTTTAGCGGGTCAAAGGGGTTTAAGGCAATTTGCTTACGGACCCACTAGCGAAACAAATCACCCGATCCTGTTCAAATATTCGTGCACTTCGTCACAGGCGGGAGTATGAGCACGAAACCCGCTCGTTGTCGCCTTGACCTGCTAGCGGATGTCACAAGTCAAGACGTCGCCGCACTAGGCTGCGAGAGCTAATTCTTCGTTAGCATTATGGTTTGCCCGTGTTTTTGAGGTAGGACTCCGGGCGTCCTCCACCTGCCACACTAAAGTCAGCCATTCCAGTCGAATCCAATTCGGCCCCGAAAAAAGTATCCAAAGAACTAATGAATACACTACACCATATGTCAATCCGCGCAAGGACTGGGTATTCCCCTGGCTTACGCCGGGATCAGATCTTCGACCTTTGCGCCGCGCAGCTCCAGCAGGCGTTTGATGACATCCTCGATGAGGTTATTTGGGCAAGAAGCACCGGAGGTAATGCCGATGACCGCATCTCCCTTTGGTAACCAGTCGGGGGTCTCCACCTCGTCTTGTTTATGAAGGTCGAAATGAATGATTTTCGAGTCATTGACAATCCGGCTGGCATTGCGGATGAAATAAGTGGGAAGCAGTGCCTCTCCCATTTCTGCCAAGTGCGAGGTATTGGAGCTGTTGTACCCGCCGATGACCAGGAGCATGTCCATCTTTTCCTTGAGCATTTGCTCCAGGGCATCCTGGCGTTCCTGTGTCGCTCCGCAGATCGTATCGAAAAAGCGAAAATGTTTGGTCTCATCCTGGACACCGTAACGGTCGATAACCGCTTGACGGATCCGGCGTTGAACCTCCTCGGTTTCCCCGCGCATCATCGTGGTTTGATTGGCGACCCCGACAGCCTTGAGGTGGATTTCCGGATCAAAGCCCGGGGAGTAAGCTCCCTCGAATTTTTTGAGGAATTCTTCTTTCGAGCCTCCCTTGCGGATGTAGTTGCAGACGTAATCGGTTTCCTCAAGGTTGTACACGACCAGATAATGATGCCCGTTTTCGGTGGCGCGTGAGCTGGTCGCCAGAGTTTCCTCATGCCAGGCTTTGCCGTGGATGATACTGGTGATTCCCTCCGTGGCATTTTGTTTGACCCGGCGCCAGACGCTCATCACGTCTCCGCAAGTCGTGTCGACAAAGAGGCAACCCTTGTCGCGGAGTTTATTCATGATCTCCACTTCCGCGCCGAAAGCCGGGATAATCACCACGTCGCCGGCTTTCAAATCCTCGATATCGGCTTTTTTATTTTTCCCGGACAAAGGGCGGATATCCATTGCGGCAAGTTGCTCATTGACCTCGGGGTTGTGGATGATTTCTCCGAGGATGTAGAGGGGCTGTTCTTTAAAGACTTTGCGCGCCGCATAAGCGAGATCGATGGCGCGTTCCACGCCGTAACAAAAGCCGAATTTTTTTGCGAGTTTGATTTTGAGTCCACCGGCTTTGAGGGCGGTGCTGGAATTGCGAAGGCGTTCGACAGTCTCGCTCCTGTAATGCCCTTCGACCTGTTCTTTGACGGCATCCATGACGTCGGGGGTGCGAAGGTTGACTTTTTTAGGTGCGGGTGACTTGGCGGGTGTCTGTGTGTTTGAGGCGTCCATACAATATTAGGTTTTAAATGCTTTTATTCCATTCGTCGAGGATAAGATCAGTGAAGCGTGTTTCTTTCATTGGATGAATATTTTGGTGCGGATCTCATGAGCCGCCCGGTCATGCTTGCGGTTGTTGCTGGGTGACACAGTGGAATGCTCCCAGCCCCCAGATGAGATCGGTGCAATCGATCCCCACGACCCGCCGTTGAGGGAAAAGCTCCTGCAGGGTGATGAGGACTTCCGAGTCATAATCGCAGTTGTAGACCGGGACAAGCACGGCTTCATTTCCGATATAGAAATTCGCATAGCTCGCCGGCAGTCTTTGTCCCGCGTGCTCGAGAGGCGGCGGCATCGGCAGTGAAATCACCCGGAAAGGTTGCCCGTCCTGATCTTTCATGCACAAGAGTTTTTCATAATTGTCCATGAGAGGGCGGAAATTCCCGTCTTGGGGGTCGTACTCGACAGCGGTCACGAGTGTATTCGCCGAGACAAACCGCGTGATATCATCGATATGCCCGTCCGTGTCGTCTCCGAGAATCCCATCACCCAACCAGAGAATGTGTGTGACCCCGAGATAATCCCTGAGTTGTTGCTCGATTTGAGCCTGTGAAAGGCGGGGATTCCGGTTTTTATTGAGCAAACAGGATGTCGTCGTCAGCAAGGTGCCCTTGCCATTGACCTCAATGGAACCGCCCTCCATGACAGTGGCGTTTTTGAAAAGGGGGAGCCCGAGGAAATCAGCGACTTTTGCGGGGACATCATCATCAAGGTCGTAAGGGGGATATTTGCCGCCCCAGGCATTGTATCCCCAGTCCACCACGGCGAGGGAATCTTTCAGTGAGGGGTTCTTGACGAAAATCGGGCCATGATCCCGGCACCAAGGCTCGTATGCCGGAAAGCGGTGCAGAAAAATGCGCGGGCGTGTGCCCCGGATTTTCCCGCGGGAATCCTGAAAGGCGAGTTTCTCCGACTCGAGCAATTTGCTGATGGTCTCCTCGTGGGCTTCGTCAAAAGTATTGATATGAACCTCCTCACCCTTGATTAACTCACGGCACATGCGAACCCAGTAGGAGGGAATCGTGTCGAATTTATCAGGAAAACTAATCCCATCGGCGCGTGGCCATGTCAGCCATGTTGCAGCGTGGGGTTCCCATTCAGCGGGCATGGCGTATCCCAGCGAGGCGGGCGTAACGGGGGAAGGATGAGTTTTAGAGTTCATGATTTTTTCTCTCGAGGCAATCGAAAAGGATTTTTCTTCATCTAGCAAGTTGAAGATTGTTGAGATTGTGCGTTAGTATCCGGTGGTATGTTGATTCATCGTGTTTATAAAGTTTTATTTTTGCTGCCATGGCTCATCCCCGGAGTTTTCTTGCCGGTATCCGCCCAGGGTGGCAGCTCCGGTCACAATCTGAGTATCATGGCGGAGCCACCGGATTGGAGTCGCCTTGATGACTACCAGCAGACCATGACACGGTCGAGATTCAAAAAATTACTCGATAATGTCTATGCCCCGGAGGGTGCATGGGCTCCTTTTATGGAGATCACAGATTCCCGGGTGGCGATTCGTTCCACCGGCGAATCACGCTATGAGTTGCAATTTGCCCCTGAAGAATCGGAAAGGAAACCCAATCCCCGTTACTGGAAAGTCCTGCGTGATTACCGTTCACCCAACAACGAGAAGCCATTGCAGGGGCTGACGATCGCCCTTGATCCGGGACATATCGGCGGGAAGTACGCGCAGATGGAGGAGCGCTGGTTTCAGATTGGCAATGCCGAGCCCGTTCGCGAAGGGGACATGGTTCTGCGTGTCGCGCGATTGATGAAACCACAACTCGAGGCTCTCGGGGCAAAAGTGGTGCTCTTGCGCACTGACAATACCCCCGTGACCAGCCTTCGCCCGAAAGACCTGAAAAAAGAGGCGAGGATTGAGCTTGCACAGCGCGGTGTCCAGAATGTCGTGGAGACCTATTCCGGAATCCATGACCCGAAAAAATCCCGCTCCATACAGAGCATGAGTGAAATGCTTTTTTACCGGGCAGGGGAGATCCGCGCGCGCGGAAGGCTCGTCGAGAAAATCAAACCCGATCTGGTGCTTTGCCTGCACTTTAATGCGGAGGCTTGGGGCAATGCCAGCCGCCCGTCGCTCACGGATGTCAGCCATTTTCACATCCTCATCAACGGGGCTTACAGCCGGGGTGAATTGTCCAAAGATGACATCCGCTTTGAAATGATGGAGAAACTCCTCGGGGAATCCTACTACGACGAGGTCGCACTCGCGGATACTCTCGCGGAGGTCATGGCCAAGGCGAATCGCCTCCCCCCTTTCATCTACCGGGGGGGCAATGCCACCAAAGTGGGATCGAGTCCCTATGTCTGGGCGCGCAATTTGCTCGCCAACCGCCTCTACGATTGTCCGACCCTTTTTCTTGAGCCTTATGTGATGAATAACAAACTCGATTACAAGCGCATTCAGATGGGCGATTATGAAGGAACGAGAATCATCAATGGCATCGCCCGTAAAAGCATCTACCGGGAATATGCCGACTCCGTTGTCGAAGGATTGAAAGTATTTTTCACGAAATGATTTTTTCTCTCTTGCCATCAACAGACTCCTGCGGGCAGACTTGTGCATTATGAAAAGATTACTTTTGTGTGCCATTCTCATTTGCGGGTTCATTCCTGCCGGGGCGGCTGAGGAGAAAATCGTTGTGACCGAGGACGAGCTCATCATCGACCGCGACCAGGACGGACGCATCTCCCGCGCGGAATACCAGGAAGCACAGGTGGAGTACCTGATCCGGAAATATGACACCGATGGCGACGGGAAAATCACTGCTGAGGAAATCAAACAGGTGAACAAGGAAAAAACAAAAAACGGAACTGTCAAAGGGGCGGGGAACCTTGATTTCAAGAAAATTGATGCTGATAAAAATGGCTATTTGACACGGAAAGAAGTCGAGCGCGTTGTGGTCAAACAAAAGAAGACAGACTGGTATTTTGACACCATAGATGCGGACAAGGACGGTCATATCAGCCGGATCGAACGCCCCAAGGATCGCCCGACTGTCGGCGGAATAAAAATTACTTTTTGATAGGGCGACGTCGCGGGCGGCCGGAACTGGCCTTAAAACCGGTAGACTTTGCCCCAGTGCACATCGAGCCGTTTGTTGACGTAGAGCTGGAGGGCTTTGACGAGGGTTTTGCTTTCGAGTTTTTGCCCCTTTTCACGGATGCATTTGAGTGTGTCGGAGGGATCCACGGTAAATGACTCCTGCCAGATGATCGGACCTTCGTCGAGGTTGGTCGTGACAAAATGGGCTGTCACTCCCGCGACGCGGACACCTTTTTCGTAGGCTTGCCAATAGGGGCTGGCACCGGGAAACGCCGGGAGAAGGGAAGGGTGGATATTGATGATTTTATTTTTCCAACGCCAGACAAATTGCGGGGAGAGGATTTTCATGAATCGCGCCAGGGCGATAAAATCAGCATGGTACTGATCAGCGAGCTCGAGCATTTTGCTCTCAGCGGCGAGTCGGTCTTTCCCGTAGGGGACATGATGAAAGGGAAGGCGGTGCTTTTTTGCAATGGGCTCGAGCACATCATGATTGCCCACGACGACACAAGGATCGGCTTTGAGTTTCCCGCTTTTTATGGCGGTGAGAATCCCCTCGAGGCAATGGGATTCTTTTGTGACAAAAAGTGCGAGTCTTTGCTTGCGGTTCTCCTCGAGGATGCGGACGCGTATCTCCATTTTGAGCTCACGGGCGAGTGCGTCAAATCCTTTGCGTAAATGCCCCTCGTCAAAAATGTTTTTGGCCCAGGAAGCTTGGAGGGACATGCTGAATTGACCGCTGTTGACCTGCTCTTCCAAGGCTTCGATATTGGCTTTGCTGTGGAAAAGAAAATTCGTCACCCGGGCGATGACACCGGTTTTATCTTTTCCGATGACGGAGATGTTGGCAAATTGCTTCATGGGTATCGGTGAACTTTGACAAATCCGCCGGAAAGCGTCAACATTCCCTTTCATCCCCGATTATGAGCCGTATCCGATTGCACCACTGTCAAGAAGCTTACCAGGCTCTGCCGGCTCTTTCGGGGATATTGAAAAATCGGGGTGAAAATCCCCGCGACGCGATCGGAAATCCTCTCTGGATTGTCTGTCCGGCGTTGGCTTGTGCAAATTGGCTCAAGCTCGAGTTGCTCAAGGAAAAGATTCCTCTTC
>CAYTAI010000013.1:0-19241 GCA_964435715.1 uncultured Verrucomicrobiota bacterium
TACGGCGAGGACATCGTCTTTTTTATTGAACGACCGTAAAAGCCCTCTCTCCCTAGCCTTCCCACTTTTCTAACACTCGAATTACCTTTTTGACTTTCCACCCCACGCAATTTGCGCATGATAAATAGGTCTCGTGAAATCTCCCTCCTCCATCTGGATGAAAATCGGTATCGGCTTTTTCGTCCTAGCCTGTGTCCTCGTCGGACTTCGGCTAATACTCTGGTGGAAGGTTCACCAAGAACTCGCCGCCTTGCGCGAGCGCGGCATCGCCACAACTGCGGCGGAATTCATCGCGCAACTGCCCAAAATCCCCGACGAGCAAAATGCTGCGGTGCAGTTTTTAAAAGCGTTCAACAGCATTCGATTCGAGCCAACTACCCCATACAGCTACAACCAACCTCCTGAAGATGCTCGTAGTCGCACAAGACAAATCCAACCAGAACCCCTCTATCTATTTCAAGGGAACGCCTTGTCTTTGAAGGCTATGGGTGAATTTAATTATTTCAAAACGCCCTCCCCTTCCCCCGAGGTCTTGGCCCATTTCGGCGAATTCCTCGCGCTCAATGAAAAACCATTTGCGGACATGCATCAGGCACTCCAACTGCCAGAGAGCCTCTTTCCGGTTGATTATTCCAAGGGATTATACATTGATAAGAAGCCTCTGATGAGTCCGCGGGTCAGTACCGACCTCTATCGAGTCATCTGTGTTTATTATGCGGCAAATGGCAACAAAGAGGCCGCTTTTATCAATCTACAGGACAGCCTTCGGCTGGATGCCTTATATCAAAATGACAGATTGATGATCGCGGAACTGCTTCGTATGGCTGTGAATGCGGTTTCCTTTCACACATTGATGGATGTCATGCAGAGGATTGAATTTGACGAACCGTCATTGGCTCAACTGCAAGCTCAGATCAAAGCCAAGTCGCAACCAGCTTTACTCACACGCGCCTACGAGGGAGAGTTGTCCGCTTTCTGTGACGCTTGTATAAAGTTTTCAAATTCTTCGCATCTTTACTATATCAGTTTTTTCTATACACCCCATCCACGCCCAACTCTCATATTCTCTCCCGAATGGTTTGTGTATTACGCCAAGTCAATTCTTGGCCAGATTCTTTCATTATTGACTCATATCTCCGGCCTCTGGGACTTAAATTTTCTAAAAACAGTTGAAATGTATCAGAAACTGATCGAAGCAACCAAGCTCCCTTATTCAGTGCAGTTAAAAGAAATTGAAAAAAACGAAAAGGAAACTGAAAAGTTCTCATTTGTTTATCCCTTGCCAAAAATGTATCTAGCCTCCACTTCAAAAGTATTCACAAAATTCCAAATCAATATCGCCCAGATTCGCGCTGCCGAAACCGCGCTGGCTGTGGAACGTTACCGCCTGAAACACAATATGCTCCCGGATTCACTGGAGCAGCTTGTTCCGGAATTCCTTGAATCCGTCCCCATTGATCCCTTCGATGAGAAGCCTCTCAAATACCGCAAGGACGGTGCGAGCTTCTACGTTTACAGCATCGGACACAATCTCACCGATGACGGCGGAGACCCGAGCAAGACCAAATCCGGCACCAAGGCAATTTACGGCGAGGACATCGTCTTTTTTATTGAACGACCGTAAAAGCCCTCTCTCCCTATCCTTCCCACTTTTCGCGCATGACCATTTGCTCGAGGGGTATACGTTTTCCCCAGCCGACAGTTTCGAGCATGGGTTTGTCTTCAAACTCTTCCGGATAACCCACGCAGAGATACGCGACCAATTCGGCGCGGGCGGGAAGCCCGAGAATGCCCTCCATCCGGCCCTCGGGCAAAATGCTCACCCAACCGACCCCGACACCCTCAGCCCGCGCCGCCAGCCAGAGATTCTGAATCGCCAGACACACACTGTCCCGGATGGTTTGAGGAATGGTTCCCGCCCCGAGGGTGAAGCGGTCCTCCGGGGGAGGTTCACACACCACCGCGAGATTAAAGTCGCTTTCGAGAATGCCCTCCAGCTTGAGCGAATCGTAAAGCTCCCGCCGGGCGGGATCATCGATTCTTCCGGATTGGACGGCATTGACCGAAGCAAAAAGTTCTTTGACCCGGGCGCGTGTCTCCGGGGAACGGATCAGGATAAAACGCCACGGTTGAGAGAGCCCCACCGAGGGCGCGGCGTGGGCGGCGCAGAGGATGCGTTCCACCACATCATCCGGCACCTGTCCGGGCTTGAATTTCCGGATGTCCCGGCGTGAATACAACACCCGGTAAAACCCCTCCCGGTCACGTTCATTGCTGTCAGAGTCCCGCATGGGAAAGATTCGACCCGCCCGGCCCGCGCACGGAAAGCGCAAATTGCCCTTGTCTGCGGACGCGCAATTTGCTCTAACTCCGTGGAACATGGCTGATTTTCATGACCGATTCACAGAGAATGCGCCCGGTGAATATTACGTCGACCGCACCTGTGTGCATTGCAAACTCTGCATGTCCATCGCCCCGGATCATTTTGCACAGGAGGGCCATGCCGGGTTCGTCTTTCGCCAACCCACACGGGCGGATGAATGCAGCCTGTGCGTCGAAGCCAAGGAAAATTGCCCCGTCAGCGCCATCGGTGATGACGGAAAACGCTGCTAAACACCAAAATAAGAAAATGGCTGCCCAAGTAGGGCTCGAACCTACAAGGATTTCAATGCCCGCTTGGGCAAAACTCACCAGTGCCCACCAAAACGCACACTTTGCCCTTCCGACCTCCTGACGGTCATAGAAGCGTGGCCGTCTCTTCCTGACTCCCTCAAAAAAGCCATTCTTCAAATCGCAGCCACGGTCAACGCTGCGCCTGAGGGGGAAAAGCCGTGAAACGCACCTTCACAGAAGCGGCGCGTTGTCAGCGAAGCGGAGCGGGAGCAAGCGGAATGACTGGTGCCCCGTCTGCGGGGCAGGAGCCCCCCGGGATCGCTCCAAGGACTGCAGCGAGCGACCTGCGCCATGCGGAGCGTGCAACGCAAAGCGGTAAGACCGTCCAGCAGATAGTCGCAGAGACAGCCTCCCTTATTCGTTTCCGCACAAATACCCAAGAATATCTCCTGCCCTTTCTTTCATCACAATGCACTTGCCAAAGAATAAAATCAGAACCCCTCACAGGCAAAGACCCGCTTGCCAGTGACCGCGGAGCGGTCACGGCAAGCAGTCTTGACAAAGAGGAAAACAATTCAATCACGCCATTGTCATGAACCCCAAGACACAAATGACAATGCATGAGGCTTTCAAGTGCAAGGGAGCCGCAAAAATCGAGTATAATATCGAGGAGAATGTCAACGCCCTGATTGATCGCTACGGGATTGAAAGAATCGGATTCCTCACTCTGACTTTTCATGAAAATCTCTGCCCGATGGAAGGGCAAAGGCGGCTGAATAGCTTCATGACTTCCTTTGTCCGGCGAAAAGAAATCATCCTTGATTATATTGCCGTTGTGGAATTCCAGAAACGGGGCGCGGTTCATTATCATCTGGTTTGCGCCTTCGCCGATGATATTCGGACGGGATATAGCTTTGATCTCAAAGTCAATGCCAACCATGCTTTGAGAAACCTGCGCAAACAATTCCGCGCCGCCCTGCCTCGTTATAATTTTGGTTATATTTTTGATCTGCAACCCGTTCGAAAATCAAAAGAGGCGCTGGCTAAATATGTTTCAAAATACATCTGCAAAGCCATTCTCTATCGCAACCTTGGAAAGATAGAGGAAGCTGCGAAAGCTCTTCTGGACTCGAAACCATTCCCCCGAGGAATGCGGATATACAGAATCAGTCGAGCCAAAAAAGGGCAATCTTGTTTTCGTCGTGTGAAACTCCCCTTTGCGTGGAATACGGCATCGGGACAACTCTGGCGGGCGAAAATCGGTTATCTCTGTAAAAGGCTTGGAAAAGACTTCGGAATGAAACTTTCTTTCGGCTCCCGATGGTGCTACAATCTTAAAGATTACATTCTCGGATTGGCCTTGCCGGAGAATGAGCTGGCTCGCCTGACTATTCAAGCTCGGGAGCAGTATCAACTTTCGTTTGCGAAAACACCCTGAATCTGCTTAGTTTATTGTATGGCTACAAAAACCAAAAAAATCACTCATGAAGAAGTGAAGCGGTTGGCCAAAGAGGGACGCGAGATGGCCAATAAAATGACCGATGAGGAGCGTCAATCAGCGCTGGCTCTCGCAATGCAAATGATCTACGGCGGGAAAAATGGAAAAAAAGCTATTTGCCGTTGATACCAATGTCCTTTTGGATCGGGCGGCAAACAATGAAACTGTCATTGATGCCCTTGAAACAATTCAAAAGCGGGTAAAAAACAGCGAAATCATTGTTCCACCCACCGCCTTGCATGAATTGGCTTACTTTTGTTCCGAACCATCCGGCACAAGAAAGAAACTCGCGGTGACAGTAATGTGCAACATGCTTGAATGGGGAATCCAACCTCTCAACCTCGTTCCAGTCGGTCATGGAATCGTGGAAGTGATCGCCAAGACGATTCTTGATAAAGGACTCCTTCCCGACACACAAAGAAATGACTCTCTTATCCTCGCAGAAAGCTCATTGATCGGCGCATCTGTATTTCTCTCATCAGACGATGACATGCTCAGCGTCAATCAGGATAAACTCAAGTTTTACCTGTCTTCACATGATGTCTCTGCCCCCATCATCGTCAGCCCTTTTAAGATCGTGAAGAAATTTTTTTAACCTGATACAACTTTCTCAATAATTTCTTTAATCTTCCCCTCGATACGTACTTGCTAGTATTTTATCGAGTACGAATATTTATCCATCTTTGCGCGCACCACTTCTGTGTCCTTGAGACCAGCATTCTTCAGTGCCCTTCGGACATAATTCTCGTCGATTTCACAACGAACACCTAGGATAACTCTTGTGAGAAAATTTTCAGGAATTTCAAGAAAATAATGTCCTCCAGAGGTTTCACATTTTGAAATATCAATATATACACGATACTCTTTCTCATATTCCCAACCACGTGCCTTTCGTAAAGGCAATACTTTCAACAGTTCTTCTAAATACTCATTTACCCCTTCTTTTTGATGCAATCTTTTCACATCTACTAATGGCAGTTTGTTAGAGTATTTAACTTTACCCACCCTATCCGGATCAAGAAAATGATCTACTTCAAACGCTACTCCTCTGTGTCCATCTGCATAATGCGACCAAAGAACCGAATCTTCGGCTGTCTCACTGAAGCAAAGTATCCCTCGCTCTGAGTGTATCTCCTCCAAAAAGGATTTAATCAAGGGATTCACAAAAATCTCTTTGTCAGAAACTATCCCCATTACACCAAAACGCCACTCGAATGGGTCATTAAGCTCTAGTAAACGCCCTACGCGAAATCTACGCTCTTCAATCGATTTCAAGGCATTTTTGAGCCCCATGAAACGATATAGTCTAATCGAGTCATTCATTTTTATATGTTTGTAATGATTGGTTTCAGCAAATTATTCAAACCTCTTACATACTTTCAAAATATTATCTGGTTGACATAATATAAACCTCGCGATAAGTTGACGAAATGGATACCGAATTCCCGTATGTTAAGATACCTGTTGAATTGCTCCCTGTTATAGGCGAGCAAATAGAGAATACAAGGGTTTATGAAAAGGAAGGCCCAGAGGAGGAAGTGGGCCCATGGTATGAAGCCATTGCCGAAGTCGTTGGTGGCTGTCTTTCACCGGGTGGAGTCTGCGCCATTGCCCAAGTATCCCGTGCCGCCGTTCATAAAAGGATGAAAGAAGGCCGTCTCACGGCTTTTTTATTCACTGTGACGGAAAGAAGAACGAATCTTTTTGGTAATAATAAAAAGGTCAGACAAGACCCCTATGTAATGATTCCTGATTCAGAGGCAAAAGCATGGAGAATCGACAATTATCGAAGGGCCATGGATCAAGGGCGAATCTCTGAGCTTGAAATGGAAAACTCCCTCCCTGAATGGGCTGATGTATTTTATCCTTGGCTTCAAAAATGGCACAAGACCAAGGATCGCGAAGAATCAAAGAAAATATCCTTGCTTCGGAAGTCATCCGGCAAGTTTTTCAATCTATTCTGATATGAACAGAGATTTACCCGAACTCTTAAAAGCAGAAGAAGTCGCCAAGATTTTCAAGGTGTGCCTGCGTACAGTGAAACAATGGCAGGCAGAGGGCATTCTTCGGGCGGTAAAGATCGGGCGCGTTGTTCGTTACCTCAGATCGGACATTGAAGAACTCTTGAGCGAAAACATTGTTAGGAAATCATGAGAACCGGCATATTCAGACGCAAACGAAACGGGAAAGAAATCGGCAATTACATCTTGGGCTTTCGTGGAAAGGAATATTCCCTTAAAACCTTGAACTTTCGGTGTGCTGAAAAAAGAGCAGAAGAGATTAAGTCTAACATCGAGAAAGAAGAGTATGGGGTTATCCCTGCAAAATCCTATCGTGAAGCCTTGGCTATTCCTCTGGAAAGACATCTGGAGGATTACACAAAAGACATGTCTGCCCGAAACCTAAAACCCGCCCATATCTACCGTGTGGAAATCACCCTGAAAAAACTTTTTTCCGAATGCGGATGGCAATCTATCAAGGACATTCAACCGGATGATTTCAACAAGTGGCGCGAAAGAAACACACAGCTCGCCGCCAAAACCCGCAATGAATATCTCACCAATGCCCGCTCTTTCTTTAAATACATGGTAAACTTCAAAAGGTTGAGAAATAATCCCCTGACCGAAATTCGCAAGGTCGAACAGAGAGGACATGAAAAAAGAAAACGGCGAGCCTTCACACCGGAGGAATTGCAACGCTTCTTCGATTCATGCCCCGAGGATCGCAAACTTGTTTACATCCTTGCGGCATATAGCGGTTTGCGCCGTGGGGAACTCTCGAAACTCCAATGGAGAGATATTGATTTTGCAAATTTCCAGATCACCGTGCGCCCTGAGTCATCAAAAAACAAGCGTTCGGCAACACTCCCGATTGCTCAAGACATAGCTGCATTGCTCAAAACAGCTCGCCCTGTCAGTCATCACCCAACGGATCATGTCTTCGACCATATCCCCGAGGTGGCAACCCTCCGAAAAGACCTTGAGCGGGTCGGTATCCCTTACAAGGACGAGTCCGGCCAACAGCTTGATTTCCATGCTTTTCGTAAAACATTTGACACTTTGCTTCATCTTGGGGGCAGTTCCTCTGTGATCGTGCAAAAGCTCATGAGGCACGAAGATATTCGATTAACCACACAAAATTACCTCGATTCAGAGCAATTACCTCTCAAAGACGCAGTGAATCGCCTTCCTCTGCTCTTCCAAAAACGCACACTAAAACGCACACTTTTTCCGCACATTTCAGCTCAGTCCACTGCATCACCCTGCACGACGACACCAGAAAATCAATCTCTCAAAACCATTGAAAACATTGGTGAAAATAACATTTTTGCATCAGAATGCACTTCCCTGCACGAAGAAGAAAATGGCTGCCCAAGTAGGGCTCGAACCTACAACATGCGCATTAACAGTGCGCTGCTCTACCATTGAGCTATTGGGCAGTCAAGGGAGTCTGGGATAATAAGTTAATTTTGAGTAAAGATGCAATGAGAAAATTCAACAAGCTTTCAAAGCCTCATCAGAGCATTCCTGAATGATGAATCCTTCCAGTCTGAAAAACACCTGGAAAACTACAAAGAAAAAAACTCAAGCTCCATCGCCCGCGGACTCGCATCAAGGATCGCCAGACTGCGTGGGGCTCCTTGGCGTCCTCGATAGAGGCTGCCGGGATTGATATAGCGGATACCAGCGATTTCCTCGTCCTTGGGAACATGGGTGTGTCCATAAATCACAATGGCCGGTTTCACCCGGCTGATTTCCCTTCGTGCCAGCGGAGAATCCAGAATATGGACGACCAAAAATTGAACATCTTCCAAAATCGGTGTGGCGACATGGACGCCATTCAAGGCAAAATCATTATTTCCTAAAACCATTGTGACGGGAGCAATTGTCTCGAGTTCGGTGATGATATCTGGGTTGCAAACATCCCCGGCATGAATGATCAATTGCACTCCCTTGAAAATATCATGGACACGGTGATCCATTCGATCATGCGTGTCCGAGATCAGACCGATTTTCATAATGCCGCTTCTGTATCGGGGACAATGGTTGTGGAAGGCTGGGGAGCCGGTGTGTATGTTTCCATGGCTGGAGCCACTTCCGGTCTGGACAGTTCCGCACCGGAGGCAGGCCCGGTAGTCGCAGGAGGTATCGTTTCCGCGGGAACCTCTTGAAGGGGCGGTGTTGGAACCGGCTCACTCTCAACAGGTGATTGCGGATCAACGGGGACTGGAGCCGGGGCTGGTGATTCTTGTTGCACCGGCGGGGGTGGAGTGGACACACCGGATTCAGACTGGATTTTGTGAATTGCATCGAGAGTGACAGTGACCCGTCTCTCGCCGCCACGCTCCAAAGCGCTCAGATCAATTTTCATATCCCGGGTCTCATACCCTTCCCTCATGACAATAATCCTGACTGAATCCGCATTAAAAGGTCCGATTTTTGTATTAGAATCCGCAATTTGTTTTGTTTCGACAATCCCAACCAAGGCGTCGGCCGGCTCAGCCATGATCCGGATAAACCGGTTTTTCACGTCCCCATCATCCTTTTCAAAAGGGTTAGGAATCAGGGGTTGCTCTTTTTTCAGTGAATGTTGCAGTAAAAGCCGCGTGGCTTGCCGGGTCATATCCCTGGCACGCGAGGGATCCTGCCTTTGAGCCTGGGCGATTTCCACACGCAATTTGTCCACTTTTTCGCGGACTTCTTTCGCCTCTTTCTCGGGCTTTAAAACAAACCAAAAATACCCTCCATATCCCGCGCCCCCCAGACAACCAATCACCGCCAAGATCATGACGATTTTGGTCAAAAGGCTGATGACAGAGCCTGTCGCTTCAGAAACTTCATTTTTGACTTTCCGCGCGCGGGCTTCCTTTTTGATTTTGCGGACGGATTTTTCAAACTCGGTATGATAGGTTCCCAATACCAGGGCTTGATTCGCCTCAATCGCCTCTTTCATCTCTTTGGCGGATTGGAAACGTAATTTCGGATTTTTAGCAAGGGCTTTCAAAATCACCGTTTCGAACTCCCGGCTGATCGGGGCGTTATTGACTTTCCGTGGCGGAGTCGGCTCCTGATTGACCTGTTTTTCCGCGACATCATCCCCGCTGAAAATCGCTGCCCCGGTGACCGCCTCATACATCATGCATCCCACCGAGTAAATATCACTGCGGGCATCGGTTTTTTCACCCATGCAATGTTCCGGGCTCATGTACTGGAGGGTTCCGCTGAAACAACGGTTATTATTGAGCCGGTCCAGTGCCGCCACACCCCGGGAGATGCCAAAGTCCACCAGCTTGACGGAATACTGGTCCGGGCGCACATACTTGGGATGATGCTTGAGATTTTGGAGGGCCGTCATGTTATTCGGATCGGATGCCAGCAACACATTGGCGGGCTTGATATCCCGGTGCACGACCCCTTCGGAGTGGGCGTAATCCAATGCATCACACAACTGCGTGATGATGTGTTTGACCTCCTTTTCTCCGAGCTTGCCGACCGAATAAATCCTTTCGTGCATGGAGATGCCCTCGATAAACTCCATCTCAATGACCGCTCCCGCCTCGGAAATATCAAAATGATTCAGGCGGACAACATTCTTGTGACTGAGTTTCTTGGCACTCAAAAACTCGGTTTGCATGTCCAAAATCGCATTCTCATCCCACAAATTATCAAAGGGCAAAAGTTTGAGTGCGACCGGACTGTTGTGGAGCTTGGTATCGTAACACAAATAAACCTCGCCTCTCCCCCCTTGTCCAAGCATGCGCACGATTTGGTACCGTTCGAAAAGAATCGAACCAGGCTGTCTGATTTCTGAACTTCCCATAGTCTCCTTTCATCTAAAGGCGGGAAAAATAGGGACGCAACAAATAAAAAATCATAAATTTCAATATTTGGAATTTTTAAGCTTGTGGAACGCGTGAAATTCCGCTCTATTCTCCCCTCCAAGTATGGGACAGCAACTTAATAAAAAAATCAAGCAGGCACGCCGCAAGGCATATTTGAAACGCAAAAAGCAAACAGCCAAGACGGCTGGCAAGGCGACAGCGAAAGCATAAGCCGCACAAGTGCCGGTTCACACGCTTTTGCAGGCGTCCATCACGCATTTCAAACCCCTTTGATCCGAAAGGAATGTCGCGGTGTGAGAGTGTCTTAAAATCGTGTGAGCCATCATCTTTACCATCTGATCATCGACGCCTACAGCGTGATTTATGCCTGGGATGAGTTGCGTCTGGTTCACCAGCGCAATTTGCGCAAGGCGCAGGATGAGTTGATCCGGTTACTCATTCCATTGCACGACTTTAGTGAATACCGGGTCACCGTCGTTTTCGACGGGAGCAGCCCCTCGAAACCCGAGGTGAATCAATTGCCCGGGGATTTTCAAATCATCCACTCCCGTGAAAATCAATCCGCGGACGCGGTCATCGAGCAACTGGTCGCCTCCTTTTCCAAGCCCGACCGGATTTTTGTCGTGACGGATGACTACCAAGAGCGCTCCACTATCGAAAGCTTCGGAGCGGCATCACTCGCCACCTCCTCCCTCAAGGACATGCTCGTTGCCGCGGACACGGAAATGCATGATGCACTCAACAAGGTCAAATCCTCTTCAAAAAGAAATTTGAGACAATGAACCCATCCCCGCTTCCCCACAAAATCACAACCCTGCTTTACGTTTTGAACTCCCGGGACGAAGTCCTCCTCCTCGAAAGAACCCGCCCCCCGAACCAAGGCCTCTGGAGTCCGCCCGGGGGAAAAGTCCATACCGGCGAGGGCGAATCCCCTTTCCAATGCGCCATCCGCGAAGCCCGCGAGGAAATCGGACTCAAGCTCGCCACCGGGGATTTGCACCTCGCCGGAATCGTCTCCGAAAAAGCCTATGAAGGCAAGAGCCACTGGCTCATGTTCATTTTCGAGGTGAAACCCCGCTTGGAAAAATTGCCCCCGCCCCATGAGGAAGGCCGTTTTTCTTTTGTCCCGCGCACGCAAATTGCACAACTCCGGATTCCCGCCACTGACCGCGAGAAACTCTGGGATTATTTCTGGAAATACCGGAATGGATTTTTCAGCTTGAGCTGCGAATGCCTCCCGGACGGGCGGCATCTCTGGGTCGATGAAGAATTGAGAACTTTTTCAAGCCCGTAAGAAAACATTCTAGTGCCCGCCCCGGGAGTGTTTCTCCCGGTAACGCGCGATTTCACCGTATTCTTTTGCCGGATCACCCAGAGTGTTTCCAGCCAGATTTCTCCCGCGGGCGAGATAGATATTATGGTTCGAGTATTCTTCGTTACTGAATTTGCACGCGGCACTCATGTAACGCATGGTGTAACCACAACGGCGTTTCTGGCTGTGATTGGCAGGACTGCCGTGGATCATTTTCGCATGATGCAGGCTGGCTTGATTGGGCTGGAGGATGCACGGCACCGCTTTTTCCTCATAACGCTCCGGTTTGATGATCTCTGTCGCGAAAACCGCTGTGCTCTTGTCCACGACATCCTCATAGGTTGAGTAACCATTCTCCTGTGATCCTGGCACCACATACATGCACCCGTTTTCGGGTGTGGACTCATCAATCGCGAGCCAGACGGTCACGATGTCCATCGGCGAAATGATTTTTCCCCAGTAGGCACTGTCCTCATGGTAAGGCACCCGGCGACCGTCTCCTTTGGGTTTGCAGATAAAATGACTCGACCACAGGCAAATGTCCGGGCCGATGATGGGCTCCACCAGATCGAGGATTTCATCGGCAAAAAGCCAGTCGAAAAGTTTTGTATCCGTAAAATGCGGCACATCCATCGCCTCGGGACGGTAACCATCCGGCAGGCGGAGCAATTTGCTCTCAAAATGTTCTTTGAGGGCGTTGAATTTTGTCTCGGGAAAAACAGGCTGATCATAAATGATGTAGCCCGAGTTTTTATATTGAGCAAGTTGCTCGTCGGAAAGGCGGCTGATGGATGTTTGCATGATAAAAATTTAACACACTCAGTTGATATAATCTTGCTCTTTAAATGCATTTTATTACGTTTAATTGATTTTTATGACCGGAAAAACCATTCGTCTTCTGCTTTCAAACTACACAACCCGTGAGAAAAAGGCGCATTTTGCACGAACCATTCTCAGCGAGACGAATATCCCGGAACTCCATACACACGATTTTCATGAGGTTTTCTGGATCGAAAAAGGTGAGGGCTGGCATCATATCAATGGACGAAAAATTTCACTCAAAGCAGGCTCCCTGTGTTTTATCCGTTCGACGGACACGCATGGATTCACCTGCAAAACAGGATCTCGCTTGACGATTGCCAATATCGCATTCCCCTCCTCGACAACGCACCATTTGCTCTCACGTTACACGGAGCTCAGCGAGTATCTCGGTCACAAGGCACTCCTGCCCCGGACCATCGAGCTGGATCCGGGCAAATTGCTCGAGATATCGCGTGCTTCACAGTTCCTGGGTGAAGATTCGATTCCTTTGGTGCGGGCGGAATGGTTTTTGACCGGACTGCCCGTGCTGCTCCGACCGGCAGACACTTTGCCTGAATCCTCGGACATGCCCGAGTGGTTGATTTTCGCCTGCCAGAAGATCAAGTCGGGCAAGGCTTTTCAAGGGGGCACCCCGGCGCTGGTTCGATTCTCAGGACGCACACCCGAGCATGTTGCGCGAACCCTGCGCAAATTGCGCGGACGCACTCCGACCGATGTGGTCAATGAAGCCCGCATTGAGTATTGTGCGAATGCCCTGGCGACCACTGAGGAAAAAATCACGCAAATCGCCCTGGAGGCAGGCTTTCAAAACCTGGGTCATTTTTATCATGTTTTCCGGAAAACACACGGCATGAGTCCGCGCAAATACCGTTTGCGGCAACGCTCGATTTTCCGGGGAAAAAGCTGACCCGTGCTCTGATCCTTTTATTTGCGGTGAATGAGATTCCGCCCGGTCATCTCATCGGGTTGAGGAATCTCCAGCAGTGCCAAAAGCGTCGGGGCGACATCCGCGAGGATGCCATTTTCGACATGAAAATGACTGGCATCCTTGGCGACATAGAGGACATGAACGAGATTGGTCGTGTGAGCCGTGTGCGGGGTTTTATCATGATTGGTCATGCGCTCGCAATTCCCGTGATCGGCAAGAATTAATAATTGTCCCCCGAGACTCAAGACACGGTCGACGATTTTCCCCACGCACTCATCTACCGTCTCGACAGCTTTGACGGCGGCTTTCAATGAACCGGTATGACCGACCATGTCCGGGTTTGCAAAATTCAAAATCACCACATCCGGAGAGGTGGCTTTGAAACGCAATTTGCCCAGAAGCTCCTCGGTGAGCTCATACGCGCTCATTTCCGGCTGGAGATCGTAAGTGGCGACTTTTGGCGAGGCGACCATGACACGCTCCTCTTTTTCAAAAGGTTTCTCGATCCCCCCGTTAAAAAAGAAAGTCACGTGCGGGTATTTCTCCGTCTCTGCCATGCGCAACTGGTTGAGCCCTGCATCACTGACGACTTGCCCGAAGATGTTATTCATCGATGTGGGCGGGTACAGGTTCGGGAAAGGATACGTCTCATCGTACTGGGTCATTGTGTAAAAATGCACTTTCGGGCGAATGGCGCGGTCAAACCCGGTAAAATCGTCAAACATCAATGCTTGCGTCATCTGACGGCCGCGATCGGAGCGAAAGTTGAAAAATAAAATCGTGTCCCCGTCTTGAATCAGCGGTTTGCGGTCATTGACGATCGTGATGGGCAAGACGAATTCATCTGTCACGCCTTTGGCGTAGGAATCTTTAAGGGCTTGAACCGGATCCGTGGCTTCGAGTCCTTTTCCTTCCACGAGACATTCATATGCCTTCTGGACACGTTCCCAGCGTTTGTCCCGGTCCATTGCGTAATACCGGCCGACGACCGTGGCAATTTGCCCCACGCCGATTTCTTTCATTTTGCGTTGGAGATCTGCAATGTAAGCCTCCCCTCCGGTCGGGGATGTATCGCGGCCATCCATGATGGCGTGGACAAAGACCGATGTGACGCCCGCGTCTTTGGCAGCCCGGAGCAGGGCATAAATGTGGGTAATCTGGCTGTGCACACCCCCGTCAGAGACCAGCCCGATCAGATGGAGTGATTTGCCACTTTCTTTGACCAGGGCAAACATCTCTTGAAGCTTGGGATTCTGAGCAAAAGTGCCTTCGCGGATGTCCTTGTCAATCCGTGTTAAATCCTGATAAACAATCCGCCCCGCACCGAGATTCAAGTGCCCGACCTCGCTGTTACCCATCTGCCCGGCGGGCAAACCGACATCTTCCCCGCTGGCACTGAGTGTGGACATGGGATAGCTTTTATAGAGACGGTCATGGACGGGGGTTCTCGCCAAAAGCGTGGCATTTCCCTCATCATTGGCTGATTTGAGTCCGGCAGGGCTGATCCCCCACCCGTCGCGGATAATTAAAACAACTGGTTTTTTCGACATAAACCGCGACTTTAGACAGCTCCCCGCGGCGAGGCAAGCGAACTTCCTTGAAAAACAGGAAAAACCTTCTGAAGAGGACAACTTGACTCCGCTGGGATTGTTACATAATCTTAAACAATGCATTCTCGGTTAAAATTTTGTATATTGGCGTGTTTCATGACTCTTGTCTGCACGGACAAAAGCCCTGCCGCCATCACCTGGACTCCGGAGGGCGGCTTTGAATCCGAGGGGGCACTCGATGCGGGCAATGCCCGTGATACTCTGGAACTCGCAAAAAAACTCGAAGCTGAAAAAAAATATTCCGAAGCACTCAAAGCCTATCGCACCGGAGCCCGCAAATATCCAAACTCATTTTCCGCTGCCGAGCTTTACTTCGGATGGGGGCGCATGGTGGAGATTGAAAATGATTTTGCCCGCGCCTTTAAAACATATCAAACCATTGTGGAGCGTTACCCGAATACGGAGTTTTACGACAAAGCCCTGGAAAGACAATTTTACATTGCGAACCTTTTTCTCGCCGGCGAACGTCAAAGACTTTGGAAAATCCCCACACTCCCCTCAATGGACAAGACCGTGGACTATTTCGAGAAAATCGTGAAGTCCGCCCCCTACAGCCGGTGGGCTCCCGAAGCCCAATTCAAAATCGGTGTGGCGCGTGAAAAACAAAAAAAGTTTAATGATGCAGTTCTCGCCTATCAAAAGGTGATTAATAAATATCCCAATCTGGATATTGCGGCTCTCGCTCAATATCAAATCGGCTATGCGTGGATGGCAGCGAGCTCTTCCCCCGAATATGACCAGAGCGCCGCATCCAAATCAATTGAGGCATTCGAGGATTTTCTGACGCGTTATCCCAATAACGAAAAAGTCGTCCAAGCCCAGGAAAACATCACAAAACTCAAAACCAAACAAAATCAAGGCTCGATGAATGTTGCTCGTTTTTACGACAAGGGAGGGGACTTCCGTGCTGCCATCATTTATTACAATGAAGTGATCCAGGAAAATCCTGACACTGAGAATGCGCGGCTCGCTGCAAAACGCATTGAAGAGCTCAACAAACGTCTGGGAAAAAACAAGGTCAATCTCGAAGAGTTGAACAATCCGAACAACTACCCCGCGGCAACAGCCGAGTCAAATACCCTTCCCATGAGTGAAACCGATGCTCAAAAAGCCGCGGTCGCGGATGCCCTCGCACAATCAGAACGCCACGATGCTCAAACGCCTTTGCCTCGCGCTGACAATGAACCGCTCCCGGTTGCCGACACACACACACCTTCCCCCGCACAACAACAGTCTTCACTCCCGCTGCCCTCCGACTCATACGGTCCCCCGGTTCCGGCGAATCTCCCTCCCCAATAACCACTCATTATGTCCCGATACTCCTTCGCCCTTCTTTTGCTTTGCAGCCTCCTGTTGACCGCTTGCGGCGGATACCGTGTCGGTCCACCGGTTCGCACCGCCTATGCCGATGTGAAAAAAATTTATATCCCCATGGTGATCAATAAAACCTATGAGCCGAATATCCAGGCACTCGTCACTGACACCATCATCAACCGCTTCAATAATGATGGTACTTTTGAAATTACCGGCGAAGCGCAAGCTGACGCCGTGCTCCACATCACACTCAATGAGATCGACCGCAACCCGCTCCGGTTCGCCGTGGGAAATTCCCTCGTCGCCCAGGAATATCAGTTGATCATGCGGGCGAATTTTGAATTAAAAAGCAAAAGCGGCAAGCCCCTCAATGCACGCGGTGCCGAAGGCAGCACCACCTTCTTTGTCAGCAATGATTTGATCTCCTCCCAGCGCCAGGCCATGCCTCTGGCGGCGGAGAAACTCGCTGACCATATTGTCTCGCAAATTGCCGAGGCTTGGTAGTGTCAGTGTCAAATGCCCACCGGACAATTTGCTCTTCTTAGTTGTCGACGACCTCAATCTGCTCCATTGTGCTCACCTCGATTTGAGGGCGCCCTTTGTATTCGCGCAAAGAGCCTGTCACCTTGATGGTCTTGCCAGGCAGAGATTTTAAAAAGGTACTCCATGCTTCCGGGTTGCGCTGGATCACTTTGTCAAAGACAACGGCATGGAAATCCCGGCTCTGGGGATTGTATGAAGTGAAATTAATAAAGCTGACCTTGCCGGTCTTGCCTTCACTGACTTGAGTGACGACCCCCTCCACCAAGACGCCTTCACCAATATGATTGAGCATTTCCTCACCCTGCAATGCCGAGAAGAGCAAATTGCCCGTGTTCTCATCCTTTTTTATCTCACTGGCTAAAACTGGCAGAATGAGACAAATCGATACTAATAATGAAAATATATGTTTACTCATCTTTGCAAATTACCAAAAAAACAGTTTCCCTGCCAGCCTCGGAATGAAACCATTCTGTGACAATTTTTTTTAAGCGGCCACACCCGTGCGGTTCCGGATATCGCTCAGGACACGAGCGGCAAATTCATCCACAGGCACAGCGCCCTCGTCGCCTTTGGAGCGGGAACGAACCGCCACACAATTTGCTTCGACCTCCTTGGCTCCGATGACCAGCATGTAGGAGACTTTTTCGGTCTGGGCACGGCGGATTTTGCCGCCGATTTTGTCGGTGTGCGCGTCCAGCGTGGCTCTCACTCCGGCCCCGCGCAATTTGCACAGGATGGCTTCGGCATATTCCATCTGGTCATTCGAGATCGTCAGCAGACGAACCTGCTCCGGCGCGAGCCAGACGGGGAAGGAGCCGCCGTAATGTTCGATCAAAAATCCGACGAACCGCTCGTGCGTGCCCAGTGGAGCCCGGTGAATGCACAGCGGAGTCGCCTTGGTGTTTTCCTGCGTGGTGTATTCGAGATTGAACCGCTTGGGCACGGCGAAATCGACCTGGTTGGTGGCGAGGGTGAATTCCTTTCCAATCGCGCTCCACACTTGCACATCGATTTTCGGCCCGTAGAAAGCCGCTTCGTTGGGCACCTCGACATATTTGATGCCTGAGTCGATGAGCACTTGTCTGACCATGTCCTCGGTCTTTTTCCACAGTTCGGGCTCATCTACAAACTTCTCGCCCAACCGCGCGGGATCATGGGTGGAGAATCGCATGACATAATCATTGATCCCGAAAATTCTGAAATATTTCAGATACATCTCGTTGACCGCCCGGAATTCCGAGGCAAATTGCTCCTCGGTGCAGTAGATGTGCGCGTCATTCATCTGGAGGGAGCGCACCCGCATCAGCCCGAAAAGCTCACCGGATTTTTCGTAACGGTAACAAGTGCCATACTCCGCCAAGCGCAGGGGCAAATCGCGGTAGCTCCGGGGCACGGCACCGAAAATTTTGTGATGATGCGGGCAATTCATCGCCTTGAGGTAATAGGTCACCTTGCGCCCGTCATCCTCCTCAAATTCCATCGGCGGGAACATGGACTCCTTGTAGTAGGGCAAATGTCCGCTGGTCAGATAAAGATTCTCGCGGGCGATGTGGGGTGTGCGAACCCGCTCATACCCGGCCTCGAATTCCGTTTCCTTGGCGAGTTTTTCGAGTTCCTCAATCAGAACGGTTCCATTCGGCAACCACAAGGGAAGCCCTGGCCCGACATCGTCGGAGTCGAAAGTGAAAAGCTGCGCCCCAGCTTGCGGTGGTCGCGCTGCTTGGCCAGTTCGAGATTCTTCAAGTGTGTGTCGAGTTCCTCCCTGCTGAAAAAGGCCGTGCCGTAAATGCGCTGGAGCTGTTTGTTTTTTTCATCCCCGCGATGGTAAGCGCCCGCCAGTGAGAGGAGTTTAAAGGCCTTGATCTGACCGGTGGACTGGACGTGTGTGCCCGCGCACAGGTCGGTAAATTCACCATTTTGATAAAAGGAGACAGCCTCACCTTCGGGTATGTCCCCGAGACGGGAAATTTTGTAGGTCTGATTTCTTGCCTTGAAAAACGACTCCGCCTCCTGGCGCGACACTTCGCGGCGAATGAATGGCTGGTTTTCCTTGATCACCTTGGCCATTTCCTTCTCGATTTTTTCGAGGTCTTCAGGTGTGAACCTCGGCTCAATGTCGAAATCGTAATAAAACCCGTCGGAGGTGGGAGGGCCGATGTCGAGTAGCGCCTGCGGAAAAAGCCGCAGCACCGCCGTCGCCATCACATGGGCGCAGGAGTGGCGGACTTCTTCCAAAGGGGACATTGATCGGCTGTTATCCATAGGCGACCCACCATAAAAGCCGTGTTCCACCGGTCAAGAGCGAAGAATTTTTTCCCGCCTGTTCCGTCCATAATCATCCACGCCTCTCTATTCATGGACATTCGACTTCAACCAATCAAAAATCAGCACTGCAAAATATTTGTGGAGACTCCGCGACCCGCAACGCCTTGTCGTCACGCGTTTGAAACATTTGTAGTTTTTGACAAGACTCGGTATTCCGTTATGTTTGATACCTGACTGACTAGTCAGTCATCAAATGTATCGATCAATGACTCGCACGCTTTTTATTATCCTGTTTATCTCCGGGGGAATTTTTCTCCAGGCTTCGCAACGATCGGCGCAAGCTGCAAAAACTCATAGTGAAATTCTTGATCTGCCCCGGTGTTATGAATTGTCCGTGCAACGCAGTGAAAAACTCGGGATTCGTTTTCAGGAATACAAGGCCGCCGAGGCGCGTTACTGGCAGGCTTTCAGCGCGGTTCTGCCGAATATCCAAT
>CAYTAI010000013.1:19260-29562 GCA_964435715.1 uncultured Verrucomicrobiota bacterium
CATCGCGGAGGAACGCCTCCAAAATAACGCCTTCAGCTCCGGGGGTTCCTCCGGCGGCGGCTCTGGCGATTTCGGCGGCTCGAATTCAAACCGCCGCAAAGACTCATTCACAGGTCGGATCAATCTGACCCAGCCGATTTTTAATGGCTTTCGCAATTTCTCCCTCATCGCGGCGCAGAAATCGCAAGCCCGGGCGTCCGACCTTGAATACAAACGCGCCTTGCAAACTTTCTATTACGATGTCTCCGACCTTTTCTATCAGATCATCAGTTTCGAAAAAGACCTCGAAATTCTTTTCCTTCTGGAAAAAGCGCTTCAGGAGCGCGTCAGCGAGCTGGAGGAGCGCGTCAAAATCGGGCGTTCCCGCCGGAGCGAATTGCTCCAGGCGGAAACTCAACTCGCCGACGCGGCGGTTCTGGTCGAGCAAACCACGGGTGTGATCTCCGCCGCCCGCGAACTCATGGCTTTTCTGACGGGTCTGCCCGCCGACCGATTCGTCCTCGTGGACAAGCAACCCATGCCCGGCGCGCAGGAGCTGGACACATTCCTCTGGAAAAGCGGTACACGCCCCGACATTCAGGCCGCTGTTGAAAGGCAACGCGCCGCGACAAAAGACCTCTCCGCCCGTAAAGGCGAGTTCCTCCCCACGATTGATCTGGAGGCGAATTATTATGCCGTGCAATCCCCCGGCAGTGAACGCGAATGGAATGTCGTCCTGGTCGGTGAGGTTCCGATTTTTGACGGCGGCCTGCGTGTCAACCGCGTCCGCGAAGGCAAGGCACTCGTCGAGCAAAGCAAATTGAGCCTCTCGGAGGTTTTGCGTTCCTCCCAGACAGAGGTGCGAACCGCTTACAGCAATTTCCTGTCATCGGTGAATCAATTTGTCAAACTCGAACGCGCCCTGAAGCTGGCAAAGGAAAATTATGAACTCCAGAAACGCGACTATGAACTCGGACGCGCCAGCAACCTGGATGTGCTCGTCGCCCTGACCAATCTTCATGAAACACGCCGACGGCATGTGAATACCATGCTCCAAACCAAGGTCAATGCCATCGCCCTTCAAGTGGCTGCGGGGGATGTCAAACCATGACTCTTTCCGATCTTTCCATTAAACGGCCTGTGTTCGCCTGGGTGCTTTTTATTGGCGTCCTGCTTTTCGGCGCGATTAGTTATTCCCGCCTCGGGGTGAGCATGATGCCGGATGTGGATTTTCCGGTTCTGGACATCCGGGTGGAATGGGAGGGCGCGGCGCCAGAGGTGCTGGAAACCGAACTCGTCGATCAGATCGAGGAGGAAATGCTCAATATCGAGGGATTGAAGGAAATCCGGTCGAGCATCCAGCAGGGACGGGCGAATATCAAACTGGAATTCGACATCAACCGGGATGTGGATGCCGCCTTGCAGGAGGCCCAGGGCGCCCTGAGCCAGGTGCGGCTCCCTCTCAATGTGGACATGCCCGTGATTCGCAAAAGCAACCCCGAGGAAGACCCGATCATGTGGATCGCATTCGGGGGTGACCGAACCCTGCATGAGCTCGTGCGCTACATCGATCTCAATGTCCTCGACCAGCTCAAGACGGTTCCGGGCGTGGGTGAAATCATGCTCGGGGGATTTTCGGCGCGCAATTTGCGCATCTGGATCGACAACGACAAATTGCGGCAATACCAGCTCACGGTTCTGGATGTCGTGGACGCCGTCGACCGGGAACACGCCGAGCTGGCGGGGGGCTACATCGAAAACCCGAAAAAAGAAATCAATGTCCGCACCATGGGCGAGGAATTCTCCCCGGAGCAAGTTGCTGAAATTCTGATCACCACCCGGGGCGGCCAACCGGTTTACGATCCCACCATTCGCCTGAAGGACGTCGCCCGGATCGAGGATGGTCTGGAGGACATTCGCGCCGTCGCCCTCATCAGTGGCATTGAGGGAATCGGTGTCTCGCTGGGGATCAAAAAACAGCGCAAACAAAATGAGATCGAGGTCGCCGACGCGGTTCATAAAAAAGTCGCGGAAATCCGCAAGAATCTGCCCAAAGACCTCGATATGCGGGTGAATGTCGATTTCACCGAGGCCACACGGACCGCCATCAAAAAAACCCAGATCGAACTTTTCATGTCGGTGATTCTGACGACCTTGGTTTGTTTCCTTTTCCTCGGTTCATGGAAATCCGCGATCAATGTCATTCTGGCGATTCCTTTCTCGATTTTCGGCACATTTATCGTGCTGTATTTCATGAATTTCACGCTGAATCTTTTCACCCTGCTGGCTCTGGCTCTGGCCATCGGAATCGTGGTGGATGACGCGATTATGATGCTGGAGAATATCGTGCGCCATTTCCAGATGGGCAAAGGGCGGAAGGAAGCCTCCCGTGTCGGCGCGCGCGAAATCACATTTGCCGCCGTGGCGACGACGGCGGCTTTAGTCGCCATCTTTCTGCCCGTGGTTTTCATGCAGGGTATCATTGGCAAATTCTTTTTCCAATTCGGCATCGCCCTGTGTGCCGCTGTGGTCTTTTCCCTGATTGAGGCCATTACACTGACTCCCATGCGCTGTTCACGGTTCATGACGGACAGCGACCACAATTCACGCTTTGCGGAACGTGTGAATCATGTTTTTGCGCAATTTGCATCAGCTTACAGCCGCTCACTCGCATTTGTTTTGGCGCACCGGATCAAAGTTTTGGTCGTTTCGACGCTTCTTTTCATCGTCTCCACTGGATTGGTGGGGCTTTTGCGCAAGGAATTTGTTCCCCGTCAGGATCAGAATGTCGTGCGCATCCAATTCCAAGCGCCGGTGGGTTCATCCCTGGAAAATACCCGCAATATCGCCGCGCAAATCGCGCAGTATCTCGACAACAGCCCCTACGTGGAACGCTATTTTATGCGTGTCGGGGGTGGCGGTGGCGGCGCGCCGTCCAATCGCGGTTTTGCAGGGGTCATCCTCAAGCCGCGATCTCAAAGGGACATCGGCCACCTGCAATTCATGGACATCACACGCGAAACCCTGCTGCGAAATCCTGACACAAAAATCGACGGCCTGGTGCGGCTCCAGATGAGTGACATCTCGGATCGGGGACTCACCGCGGGGCGTTCGTCCCCTGTCGCATTCAATATCCGGGGGGCTGATTACAATGTTCTCAAGGAAAAAATCGGCGAGATCGAAAAACGCCTCCAAGCCACCGGACTGGTCGAGGATCTCGACACCGACTATCGCGAGGGACAGCCCGAACTGCGCATTTTGCCCAAACGCGAGGAGGCCGCCCTCCGCGGGGTCTCCATGCAGAATATTGGACGAACGATCAATGCGGCTGTCGGGGGCATCCGGCAGGGGAAATTCACCAATGACGGTCGGCGTTACGACATCCGCATCCGGCTGGAGCCGGAGGAACGCCTGAATCCCGATGACATCAAAAAACTGCATTTGCGAACACAATATGGCGAGATCATTCCGCTGTCCGATGTCGTCGATCTGGACGTGATCAACACGGTTCAAACCGTCACCCGCGTCAACCGTCAGAAATCCGTCTCTGTCTTTGGAAACCTCGCCACGGGCGCGTCCCAATCCGACGCCCTGGCCCGCGCGGAGCAAATTGCGCGGGAGGTTTTGCCGGAGGGATATTCCTTCCATCTTGAGGGCGGGGCGCAAACTTTTGGCGAATCCTTTGACGCTCTCTATTTTGTGCTCTTTCTGGGGATCGCATTCGCCTACCTCGTCCTGGCGGTGCAGTTCAATAGCTTCATTCATCCGGTCACGATTCTTCTGGCTCTGCCATTCAGCATGACCGGCGCATGGCTGGCCCTGTATCTGACCGGGCAATCGCTGAATATGTTCAGCTTTATCGGCATTCTTTTGCTTATGGGCGTGGTCAAGAAAAACTCCATCCTGCTGGTGGAATTCACCAATCAACTCCGTCGGCGCGGCCTCTCTGATGTGCACGACGCGCTGATGAAAGCCTGCCCGATCCGTCTGCGTCCGATTCTCATGACCTCCATCGCCACTGTCGGCGCGGCCATTCCGCTGGCCATCGGACTCGGCGACGGCGCTGAGTCCCGCCGCCCCATGGCGCTTGCGGTCATCGGCGGGGTGCTCCTCTCGACGCTGCTCACCCTCTACGTCGTCCCCTGCGCCTACAGCCTCCTGTCACGCTTCGAAAAACATGATGACGACGAGGACGCAAGCGGGCACGAGCATACCCCGTCCGAAAAAACAGCCTAATCCGCCAGTGCCAGACTCACGGGGCAGTGGTCTGAACCCATTCTCTCACTGAATCCTTTCACCAAAATGATCTTGAAGAAACACAGGGGATGGGCGAATTTCATTGCTCAATGAATTTGAAAGAAAAAATTCAATCCACCTCACCGGAATTGTGCAAACGCTTCGGGGTCAAGCGGCTTGGCCTGTTTGGTTCCGTCGCCCGCGGGGTGGACTCTGAAACCAGCGACATTGATTTTTTTGCCGAATTCACTGACCCCAACCCTGAAACAATGCCGGAACGTTATTTTGGATTCATTGAGGAGGCACAGAAAAGCTATCAAAGACAGATCCAACTCCTCACCCCATCCATGATTGCCAACCCTTTTCTCAAACGCTCCATCAAAAGAGACTTGGTGATCATCTATGAATGAGGCATCACTCAAAAGCTACTATGATGCATTGAATGCGGCACGGGCAATCCAAGATTTCTCGCGCGGAAAAACTTTTGAGAATTATTCTGCCGATGACATGCTGACATCAGCCATTGAAAGAAAATTTGAAATCATCGGGGAAGCATTGAATCGGATCAAAAAGAAAAACCCCGAAGACTTGGATTATATTGGCCATTGGCCGAATATTATCAGTTTCCGCAATCTTTTAGCCCATGCCTACGATCATGTCGACGCATCGGTTGTATGGGGCATTGTCACCAAGCAAATACCCGCTTTTGTCAACGAACTCGAAAAAATTCCCAGGCTGATTGACGAAGGAAATGATCTGTCTGATGAATGAGTGGGTCTTTCTGCCCTCGCAACCCCGATTGATGATTAAAGTTTATTCAACCCACCTAATCCGCCAGCAGCAGACTCACGGGGCAGTGGTCTGAACCCATCACGTCGGGGTGGATGTCGCAGGCTTTGAGGCGGGCGGTGAGGCCTTCACTGACATTGGTGTAATCGATTCTCCAGCCCACGTTGCGGGCGCGGGCATTTGCGCGGAATGTCCACCAGGAGTATTGGGCGGGAATGTCCCCGTGCAAATGGCGGAAACTGTCCACGTAACCCGCAGAGAGGAATTTCGTCATCCAGGCGCGTTCCTCCGGCAGATAACCCGCGTTCTTTTCATTCTCATCAGGACGGGCAAGATCAATCGGCCGGTGCGCGACATTGTAATCTCCCGTGAGAACAATCTCGTAACCTGCCCCGCGCAATTTGTCACAGTAAGCTAGAATCGCGTCGTTAAATCCAATCTTGTAGGAGAGCCTCGCGCCGAGGTCTTGGGAATTCGGAAAATACGCGCCGATCAGAGCCAGTTTCCCGAAAAAAACCGTGATGGAACGCCCTTCGCAATCGTATTCGGGCGCGCCCATGCCTTTTTCAATGCGGTCGGGTTTCTCGCGGAAATACGCCGCGACGGAACTGTAACCTTTCCGCTCCGCCGAGAACCAAGCCGATTGGTAATCCCCTGGCGAGACGAGTTCCTCCGGCAATTGATTCTCCTGAATCTTGGTTTCCTGCAAAAAAACCACATCGGCATCCGAGCCGTCCAACCAGTTCAAAAACCCTTTGCCGTGCGCCGCACGGATTCCATTCACATTCCAAGTCACGATTTTCATGATGAGAAAACCATTAAACATCCCGCCGCTTGAAGGCAATGAATAAGACCGAGGGGAGCAGAACAAACAAAGCCGGGACAAAATGCGAATACATCCGGAAAAAGCCGGTTCCCAAATAAACGCGCTCCATCTCTTTCAAATCCATGACCGGAACGGGAAAATAGAGGAAAAGCAGGGTTCCCCACATCAGGAGGAAAAATGCCCAGACCGTGCGCCATTGCCAAAAGAGTTTCTTGAATGGCACCCACCGGGTCATGAGCCAACCGATGAGAAAAACCATCATCATGTAGTGTTCAGCATTGAGTTTTTTGCGGATGAGCTTGTATTCCATGATGAAATAAACGCGGTGAATCCATTCCCAAATGGAAACCGTCATCAGCATCCGTGCGCCTTCCAGAGCCAAGCCGCCTGTGGCGGACAGCCCGTTGGTTTTTGCCGTCCACGACCAGAGGAGGGTGGAGACGATGCCCGCCAGCCCTGCGGCGAGCAAAATGCGCCAGTTCACTTTCAGTAAAAGGCCCAGCGGCAAAAGCGCCCAGAGGTAGACGATTGACTCCATTCGTGTCAGGGGAATCAAAAAACCGCAAAAGACCAAAATCAACGTCATACCCCGATATTCATGGGCGACCAGCATTGCCCAGACGAATAACAGCAGCACGGCGGCGGTGATGTCTTGGGAATATCCCCATTGGGAATGAACACTCAGGTAAATAAAAATAAAATTCACCGAGGAGAGAACATAGGGCCAAGGGATTTTTTTGACTGTGAGATATTCCGCCACAGAGGCCATCATCAAAAAAAGAATCATGGGCCCCATGGCAAAGACGAGCTGGGGATAAAATGAAAAGGGCACGGACAAAAGCGCCGGCCAGAGTGGAGGATAACCTTGATGATTTGGCATCAGCGCATCCGGGGGATAAAACGAATTAAAAAAGAGTGTGTCGTGCAGGGCGATCAAAAATCCCCTCGGCAACCAATACTCCGCCGCGTCCCAATGCAACTCCGCATGAGCCACCGCTGCGAGAATCAAGACGATCCCGGGAATGGCGTAGCAAAATGCCCTTCCTGTCGCCGGGGTGATTTCGGGGAACCAGATCACCCCCGCATTTTTGGATCGAATGATCACATGAACCACCAAACCCACGAGCAAACAGGAATAAACAACGGGGCTCCACACACGAACCATTTCCAAAAACGAAAATCCAAGCAGGGTTCCCAAGAGCCTCATCCACAGCAAAGGAATCGGGGAAAAAAATGCCCACGACAAAACCAGACCCACGCACCAAAAAACGATTTTTCCGCCCCGCAGGAAATACCCCTCATATTTTCCCTTGGTCTGCGTGATGGATTCCGGGGTCATGGACGCGGTGGCTTGCACTTTTTCAACGCGCTGCCCTTTCAGAAAAAAACGCAGATGCGGATTTTGGTAACTTTCCTCGACTTTCACTGTTTGCCCCGGAGCCGTTGCAAGGGCTCGCAGCACCATGTGTTTCGCATCGGGATCACGGTCTGTCAGGACGAGTTCCAAAGGGCGGGATTCCTTGAGGATCAGGGATAAATTTTGAAATGCCGCTGGAATATTCCAATGTTTCCAGTAATCCTTTTTCTGCGCCACCGCTGAAATCAACAGGCAAACCAGCCCGGTGATGATAAGCGGGCGACGAATCCAGTTTTTAAAAGACAGCCACATAAGAAACCCGAGTCGAACAATGGATAACACCCAAAAGAATCACGAAAAGAACGCAATCAAAAAGCTTTCGATCATCATGCCCGTTTACAACGAGGAACGCACCCTTTGCCTCGCCGTGGAGGCGGTTCTTCAGGCGGACACCGGGGAGAATCCGCTATCCAAAGAACTCGTCATGATCGATGACGGGTCGAAAGACGACTCGTGGGCGGAGATGACACGGCTCGCCGAAAAATATCCGGCGCAGATCAAGACCCTGCGGCTTCACACAAATTCCGGCAAAGGCGCCGCCTTGCGCGAGGGAATTCGTGCGGCGACCGGGGACATCATTCTCTTCCAGGACGCCGATCTGGAGTATTCCCCCGACGATTATCCCGGCCTGCTCAAGCCGATCCTCGACGGCAAAGCCGACATGGTCATCGGCTCCCGTTTCCTCGGCGGAACCGGGGCGCGGCGCGTCCTGTATTTCTGGCACTCGCTCGGCAACCAAGTGCTCACCCTGCTGTCGAATATGCTCAATGACCTGAACCTCACCGACATGGAAACCTGTTACAAAGTTTTCATCGCCTCGAAACTCAAGTCGGTTCATCTGGAATCCGCACGGTTCGGCATCGAGCCCGAGATCACCGCCAAGGCCGCCCGGTTAAAATGGCGCATTTACGAAGTGCCCGTGGAGTATTTCGGGCGCACTTACGAGGAGGGGAAAAAAATCACCTGGCGCGACGGGGTGAGCGCCTTTTATTGGATTTTTTATTTCCGGTTCATCTCGCCACTGCAAAAATAATTCACCCGCCTCATGCACATCTCTTACGAAGGCACAGACTTGCTCACACTGCTGAAGGAAGCGCATCATTATAATTCCTCCATCACCCGGTCGGTGCTCCATGCGGCGGGGAAAACAAAAACGCTCGTGGATTTCGGCGCGGGAATCGGGACATTCGCGGAATTGCTACGCGGAGAAGGCAGACAAATCATTTGTGTGGACGCGGACGAAAATCACCGCAAATTGCTCGGAAAATCGGGCTTTGCAGCCCATGCCCGCGTTTCCGACGTGATCCCCGCACAGAGTTTCGTTTACACTCTCAATGTGCTTGAACACATTTCTGACGACACAGGCGTGCTGAGGGAAATTTTTGATTTCCTCACACCGGGAGGAATCCTTTTTGTCTATGTGCCCGCCATGCCACTGCTCTGGACCGATCTGGATGACCGGGTCGGGCACCAACGCCGTTACTCCCTGCCCGAACTCCGGAGCAAATTACGCGGGGCGGGGTTCCGGGTGGAAAAAATCCGTTACACGGACTCGGCCGGGGTCATTGCGGCATTGGTTTTTAAGATTCTGGGGCGGAAAACAGCGGATATCACCCGGCAGAATGTTCTTTTTTACGACCGTGTGATTTTTCGGATCAGTCAAGTGATGGACATTTTCGCCGGACGCTTTGCCGGAAAAAATCTGGTGGCGGTCGCCCGCAAACCGTGAATTAACTTTTCGCGGTGGGAAGCACCAAAATCTCGCTGAGCTTGCAGAATTTGAAATTTCGCTCGAGCAAATTGTCCAACATCATCGGCAGTGAGTCCGGTGTCTGCATGGTGAGCTCATGCAGCAGAACAATCGACCCCGGACGCGCGCCGGCAATGACGCGGGAGGCAATCGCCTGGGCGCCGGGCCTGGTCCAATCCTGCGGGTCCACCGACCAATACACCACGCCGAGATTCTGATCCACAGCCAAGCGTCCTTGGGAACGGTGGAACGCCCCATAAGGCGGGCGGAACCAGATCGGCGCGTATCCAAAAGTGTCGGCCATGATGTCTTGGGAACGGTGAATCTCATCGTAGGCGCGTGTTTCCGGGAGTGCGGAGAGTTTCGGATGGGTGAATGTGTGATTGCCGAGCTCATGCCCCTCAGCGGCGACTTCACGAGCCAGTCCGGGGCTTTCCTGAATCCGCTTGCCGATCATAAAAAATGTCGCGGGCAATTTGCGCGCGGCCAATTCATCCAGCACGCGATCCGTAATCCGCGGGGTCGGGCCATCGTCGAAAGTCAGGGCGATTTTATTCCCGTCTGTGGAACCGGAGTTCAACCAGAAAGCGGAATTTCTGTAGGGATGTTGCGCCGCGATATTGGGAACTGTGGAACTGGCCACAGCCCGGCTGGCGCCCGCTCCCAAAAACGCAGTCGCCATGCTTCCCGCACAAATTTTCAGAAAATCAGCCCTGTTCATAAAGATATTGATATGGCACAAGCCCTTAATTTGCAATCAATTAATTCACCGGCCGGCTCTCTTGGTCATTGATTGATTCCAACCGATTTAAATCTTTCATAATGAGAACCTTCTCATCCTCATCAATGATGCCATCCCCATTGACGTCATACCGGGAATAAAAGTCCTGATACATTGCTTCTTTTTCAGATGGTTCGAGTAACCCATTTCCATTCTTGTCCCACTGGTTCAGTGGTTTGCTTTTTCCCTTTGACAATTTGTTCCGGCTACCCGCGGATTGAGTCTCATCGACGACCAGTTCATCAATGGACTTCAGCCGGATTTGAGTATCTTTGGATTTGTTCTGTTGATTGAGTGAAAGATCTGTGTCCCCGCCTTTGAGAGATTCGATCCCGCCGGCAACAGCGATCATCCCCAAGCTCATCAATACAAATTTCGACTTCTGAGTCATGAATGAATTATCTCCCTTCTTGCGGGTCATCTCAAGAATAAAAATCCTGACTGATTTTCTCACCTCTTGTGAATGTTACGGACGCCCGCTGTCCGGCGGCGGGCTCATCTCCTCGCGGTTTTTTCGGGGTTTT
>CAYTAI010000013.1:29572-39371 GCA_964435715.1 uncultured Verrucomicrobiota bacterium
ATTCTTTCATTTGTTTCTCGCGTTTTGCGTTTAATTCCTTGAATTTTTCTCTCTGTTCCGGAGTGAGCATCTTCACAATTTGCTCCATATTTTGCCGTCTCATCTGCCGGACTTTGGCAGATGTCTGGTCTCTGATTTTTTTGATTTCCAATGCATTTTGCTCCATCAACGGCTTGATGTCCTTGATTTGCTCCGGAGTGAGCTCCAGTTCCTTGGCTAAACGGTTGAAACGTCCGTCCACATATTTCCTGACTTGGGAGAGATCGGAAAACTTCTGCATGTGACGCTTGAAAAAATAGGCTGACCCCGCCACGCCGACTCCCAGTCCGCTGGCAAAAATCAAAAATCCCGCCAGGATCGCTTTCCAATGCCTGACTACACCGTTCCCGTTTGATTGTATCATAAAATACTCCCCTTCTGATTAAAGAATCTCCTGATCGATCGCTGTCTCGATGAGTCTGGCCTCCAAATAATGATCTGCATAGGCATCCCAATCTTTTTGTGCTTCCCAAAATATGAATCCACTGATGATGACAGCGCAAACACCCCCCTTTAAAGCAAACCCCTCCCAGCTCCAGCCCACCACCGGGTCAGACTCTTGATTCAAATAACGGCTCACGACCCGTGTGGAAAAACCCAAGGGCGGCTCGACCGCAAGTTCGGGATGAGTCTGATTTGCTTTTTTAGCTGACTGAAAAAGTGTTTTGAGTTTTTTGTCTGTGTTATTCATGTATTTTTCCCTCCTTAACCATTCTTTCATATACCTTGCGCAATTTGCTCCGGGCGCGGAACGCCCGTATTTTGACCAGTGCCCCGCTCCAACCTGTCATTCCCTGAATTTCTTTAATCGTTTTATCCTCGAGCTCCATCCAACGGATGACAGCGGCATCCTCCGGGGACAAACCCGAGAGCAATTTGTCCACAACCTCCAGAGCCGAGGATGCATTCAAATCCTCGACCGTGCCATTGTCCCGCTCCAACTCCTTGACGACCGCCTCCTCTTCCTCGGTCATATCCGCTAACCTCAGCTCCGGCCTCCTCTTCTGGCGGCGGAGCGCATCAAAACAAGTTGTCAAAGCAATCCTCGACACCCAATGTGCCAATGGCACTGCCCCCTGGTATTGATCCATCTTCTGGAAAACCTTGGCAAACACATCCTGCGCCATGTCTTCCACCGCCATCATCCGGGGAACTCTCCCCGCAATGACCTTGTAGACAATCGGATAGAGATGATCGACCAACCTTTTTGCGGCTGTCGCATCTCCTCTTCTGACAGCTGCCAGACAGGATTTTTCATCAAAAATCTCATCCATAATCGTCTGATACAATCCTGCTCCACCCCGCTTAAGACGCCGGGCAAAATCAAAAAGTTACAAAATAAATTTAACAACTGTCGGGAACACCCTGCACCACTTTCACCGCATGAGGAATGGCTTTCGACACAAACCCCAGACACTCCACCGCGCCGCTGGGTTTCCCCGGCAATGCAATCACCAGGGCATTTTCCACAACAGCGGCGAGATTGCGCGAAAGAATCGCATTGGGCGTGATTTTCATCGACTCCGCCCTCATGATTTCGCCGAATCCCGGCAGCTCTTTGGAGCAAATTGCGCGGATGGCCTCCGGTGTCACATCGCGCGGGGCGATCCCCGTTCCGCCCGTGGTCAGGATCAATCCGCAGCCTTGCGCGCAAAATGCGCGGATCGTATTTTGTATTTTTACAAGGTCGTCGGGCACGAGTGACTCAGCGACGATATCCCATCCCGCCTTTTGGCAGGCTTCTTTCAAGGCTGGTCCGCCGAGGTCTGCATACTCTCCCGTGGAGGCTCTGTCACTGACGGTCATGATTCCTGTTTTAATTTTCATATTTTGTTTTTGAGAGGAGTTTGATTTCAGAAATCCGCATCTTTTTGTCCACCGCTTTGCACATGTCGTAAATGGTCAGGGCGGCGACGCTGACCGCTGTGAGTGCCTCCATTTCGACCCCGGTCTGCGCGGCAATTTGCGCCGCGGCGCGGATATGAATGCCTTTGCCGGGCAGAATCTCGAAGTCCACTGACACCGCGCTGACATTGAGCCCGTGGCACAGCGGGATGAGTTCAGCCGTGCGTTTGGCGGCTTGAATCCCCGCAATTTGCGCGGTGGTCAGGACATTGCCTTTGGCGATCCGGTTTTTCCGGATCAGGGTCAATGTCTCCGGCTGAAGGAAAATGATTCCCTCCGCCACGGCCTCGCGGCGAATGACGGGTTTAGATCCGACATCGACCATTTTCACCCGTCCACCCGCGGCGACATGTGTTAATTTTTTGGCCATGTCCCCGATTCAATCAAAATCCCCACGCCCCGTGAAGCAAATTGCAAAAAACCGGTATGCGTGCCATCGACGGGCAGTGACACGGGTAACCCATAAAATATTGAAAACGGTTTTTTCACTGGTCATCACAGCAATCGGTGACTATGGTTTTGCCTTATCATGATAGACAAAATCATGCTTATACCGCTCAATCTGGGGCGTGCGACCCTCCGGTTTGTTGATGAACTCGGGGCGTTAACGGTTTTGACCGGTGAGACTTTCAAAACAATCTTGACCGGGCGGAAACGGTGGAAACTCGTCAGCTACCACATCTATAATTTTGGCTGGACTTCACAGCCGGTTGTTCTGCTCACAGGCGGTTTTGTAGGAATGGTTTTTGCCGCACAGATTTTCTGGCAGCTCAAAAAAGTGCAGATGGAGAATGCCGTCGGCTCGATTGTGGCGGTGGCGATGTTCCGCGAGCTCGGTCCGACGATCGCGGCACTCATGATCGCGGGACGTGTCGGGGCAGCCATCACGGCTGAAATCGGCTCCATGCGTGTGAGCGAGCAAGTCGATGCCCTCCGGGCGATGTCCGTGCCTCCTGTGGATTATCTGGTCGTCCCCCGTGTGATTGCCATCATGGTCAGCATGCCCCTGCTGACAGCTGAAGCCATCATGACCGGTATCGGCAGCTCCTATCTGCTCGGCACACAGGTGCTCGGCATCGACCCGACTTGGTTTTGGTCAAATACCGTCAAATACGTCGGGCTGGGTGATATCCGCACGGGATTGGTCAAAGGCTTTTTCTTCGGACTCATCATTGTCTTTATCTCCTGTTACAAGGGGCTGACTTGCCGTGACGGTGCCGAGGGAGTCGGCCGCGCGACCACGGCGGCGGTTGTCATCAGCTCGATCTCCATCATCATTGCCAATTTCTTCATTACATTCATGCTGAATGCCCTTTTCCCGATCTCATGAAACCGGTCATCGAAATCCATTCCTTGCGGAAGCGTTTTGGAGCCCAAGAAGTCCTCCAAGGAGTGGATCTGTCTGTGCAAAAGTCCGAATCCCTCGTGATACTGGGGCGCAGTGGCGGCGGTAAAAGTGTGCTCTTGCGAAATATCATGGGCTTGACCCGCCCGGACACAGGCTCCATCAAGATTAACGGCACCGAGACCACCGGTCTGCGTGAACGTGAGCAAATGCCCCTGCGGAAGAATGTGGGGTTCCTCTTTCAAAATGCCGCCCTTTTCGACTCCATGACCGTTGAGGAAAATATCGCCTTCCCCCTCCTCGAGGAACGCCGCATGAAAGAATCCGAGATTCTCGCCCGCGCCAATGAAGCACTCGCCTGGGTTGATCTCAAAGGTCACGGGCGCAAAATGCCCTCCCAACTCTCCGGCGGAATGCGCAAACGCGTGGGGCTGGCCCGCGCGCTGGTGACGAAACCTGAAATCATGCTTTATGATGAACCAACAACGGGACTGGATCCGGTTGTCTCCGATAGCATCAATAATCTCATTATCCAGGTGAACCGCGAGTTCGGCATTACCACGGTCGTCGTCACCCATGACATGGTCAGTGCCTACAAAATCGCACAAAGAATTGTTTTACTCCGCAACGGGAAAATCTATATTTCAGCGACACCGGATGAGATTCGCCGCTCAACCGACCCGCTGATTTATGATTTTGTGAATGGCATTTCCACGCACATGCCCGCAATCGAACTCTGAGGACTCGCGAGATATGGAACGTAAAAACACTGAAATTTTCGTTGGTCTTTTTGTCCTGGCAGGACTCTGCGTGTGTGCCTGGCTGATTATCCAATTCGGCAAGGCAGGACAATCCTTCCAAAAAACTTACCCCCTCTATGTGAAATTCGACAGTGGCAACGGTCTGCTCAAAGGTGCCCAAATCCGTTATACTGGCACACTCGCCGGGCGGGTGGGATCGACTCCGGCGCTCATGACAGACGCGACAGGAAACCAGTATGTTCTGGTTGATATGAATATACGCGAAGATATCAAAATCCTCAAAGGTTCGAAATTCACAGTCGGTCAATCCGGATTCCTGGGAGACAACTACATTGATATAATCCCTCCCCGGCTTGTCGAGGGGCAACCGGTCGAGTTCATCGCGCCAAAAGAAACTCTCAATGGTTCACGCACGACTGACTTGTCCGTATTAACCGCCGAAGGTGCGGATGTGATGCAACAACTCAAAAAAATCTCTCTCCAACTCGAGACCACCACTTCGAATATCAATCTGATTCTCACTCCGGAGACAGCCACCAATATCAATATCACACTCTCGAATGTCCGGGACATCACCGGAAATGTGAAAACTTTCACCGCCCGGATCAACCAGTCACAAGGTCCTTTCGGGGAATTACTTAACAACAAAGACTCAGCTGCGGATTTAAGTGCTTTTATCTATAATCTTCGCAAACGCGGAATTCTCTTCTATAGTGATGTGCACGATGCTGACAAAGCCAGAGAGGCACTCAGATCGAGGACAAACAAGGATAAAAAATAACCCTCATGAATTTTTATAGTTCTGCGAATATCCTGCGCGTCTTTTTCCTGATTCTTATGGGAACGGGCGGCTACTACTCTTCCTATTCGGACATGTTCCAATACTGGGAGAAAACCCCTTGGAAAGGCGCATTTTCCGGTCTTGCCATCGCACTGATCGTCATTTTGATCGACCGTTTGCTCAAAGGGTTTTCCCTGCGCGCTTTTTCCTCGGCGACATTCGGTCTGGTCCTGGGTTGTTTGATGGCGTGGCTCATCCGCGAGTCGCGGATGTTTTTCTTTGCAGACCTGCGGGTGCAATGGCTCATTAATCTCATTACCTACATGTCATTCGGTTATCTCGGCATGATGCTCGCGCTGCGGAGCAACAAGGATGAGTTCTCACTGATCATCCCTTATGTGAAATTCATGCGCCAGGACAATCCCGAATTTAATCTCCTGCTGGACTCCAGTGCCATCATTGACGGGCGCATTTGCGAGATTTTCAAAACCGGACTCATCGACGGCGCGGTTTTTATTCCTCCCTTTATCCTGCGTGAATTACAAACGCTCGCCGACTCGGGTGACGCCATCAAGCGCGAACGCGGTCGCCGGGGGCTCGACATGGTCAAAGAGTTGCAAAAAAACAGCAGCCTCAACCTGACCATTACCGAGAGTGATTACCCTGATGAACCCAACGTCGATGAAAAGCTCATCCGCGCCGCCAAAATCCTCTCCGCAAAAATCGTTACCACAGATTATAATCTCGAAAAAATCGCCAGCATCCAGAAAATCCGTGTTCTGAACATCAATGAATTGTCCGTCGCCCTCAAGCCCAGCCTCGTCGCCGGAGACTCCATCCATGTGCACCTGGTCAAGGAAGGCCGGGATGTCGGGCAAGCCGTCGGGTACTTGCCCGATGGCACTATGATTGTGGTCAATAACGCATTCAAACTCATCGGTGAGTCCGTCGAGGCAAAAGTCATCGGGTCGCTGCAAACCTCCGCCGGACGCCTCATTTTTGCCGAGCTCATCCACTCCCCCACTGCAGTTTAACCCCACCATACAACAAATAACCCACAAAAATGGTCACCGCTGTCATCGTCGCCGCAGGCTCCAGCCGCAGAATGGGGTTTGACAAACTTTTTGCCCCGCTGGCCGGGCGTCCTGTCATCGCCCACACTCTGGCGCAATTTCAAGCCTGCCCCGATGTCACCGAGATTGTCATCGTCGCCAAGCAGGAGAAATTCGGCGAATTCCAGTCCATCGCGCTGGACTGCGGCATCGAAAAATTGCTCTGCCTGACCGGGGGCGGCGAGGAACGCCAACACTCTGTCTACAACGGCATCAAAGCCGGCAGCGCAAATTGCCCGCTTGTCGCCATTCATGACGGCGCCCGCCCCCTGGCCACGCCGGAGATGATCTCCAAAACCATTCAAGCGGCGCGGGAGCACGGCGCGTCAGTGGCGGCGTGCAAAGTGGTGGACTCCATCAAGGAAGCGCGGGAGGACGGGACCATCGCCAAAACAGTCAACCGTGACAAACTCTGGGCGGTGCAAACCCCGCAGGTCTTTCGCAAGGACATCATTTTGGCGGGTTACGAGGAGGTCTTTAAGCTCGGGCTGACTGTCACCGACGACACGGCGGCCGTCGAGCTCACCGGTCAAAAGGTCATGCTGGTGGACACAGGCCGATCCAACCTCAAAATCACCACCCCCGAAGATCTGGCGATCGCCGAAGTGATCCTAAACAAAAATTCCGGCAACCTCGTCGGCGAATAAAAGCCCGGACTCGGTCAGGGTCAGCCGCCCGTCGCGTATCTCCACCCACCCTTGCCCGATGAATGGGGCCATTTGCCCGGGGTAACGCTGTTGAACCGCCTCGGCGTCGATCCCATCCCGCGTGCGGAGTCCGAACATCCAGCTCTCACGCTGGCGCATGTCCCCGTCGAGAGCCTCGGTGAATTCCACCGCCGCACCGAGTTGCTCGATGCGCTCGCAATAAATGTCCGTATTGGCGACATTCTGGTAGCGCAGGGCTCGAACCGTGCCAAATGCGCTCGGCCCCCACCCGGCATAATCGCGTCCGTTCCAATACGCGAGGTTGTGGCGGCATTCACGGCCAGGCTTGGCGTAGTTGGAGATTTCGTATTGGTCGAACCCCGCTTCCCGGAGCAAATGGCGCGTGCGGAGGAACATCTCCGCTTCGAGCGGCTCATCCACACTATAACGCCCCGCCTGAAGGCGGTTCCAGAACTCCGTGTCCTCCTCGTAGGTCAGGCAGTAACAGGACATGTGGTCGGGGTCCAGAGACATCGCCTTGCGAAGGGTCTGCTCCCACTGCGCCATCGTTTGTCCCGGCACGGCAAAAATCAAGTCGAGATTCACCCGGAGGATGTCGTAGGAGCGGATCACTTGGGCGGAGTCATGCACTCGGTTGAGCATTTTGAGTGTGTCATCATCAAAAGCCTGCACGCCCATGCTGATCCGGTTGACCCCGTAATCCCGGAGGAGCCGCGCCTTGTCCGCCGACACGGTGGCGGGATTCATCTCGATGGTCCATTCTTCCACCGCGTCAAAAAGCCCGCGCAAATTGCGCAGGGCGCCGAGCAATTTGTCGAATTGCCCGACACTCAGGGCGCTCGGTGTGCCGCCGCCGAAAAAAACCGTTCGCGGACGCACCTCCATTTTCCCGGTGGCCATTTGCGCCTCGGCAATCAGGGCGTCGAGAAAACGTCCCGTTTTGGCCGCATCCCCTTTTTCGGAGTAGAACGAGCAGTAATCGCAGAGTTGCGGGCAGAAAGGAATGTGGATGTAGAGATGCTCCACGGCTGTCCTGAATTGTGCGGTTTCCTCAATATTCATGCTCGAAATTTTTCCGCATTCATGCAAACAGTTATGTCATGGACATTCAAGAACGACTCAAGACTTTCTTGGGCACACCGCCCGCCATCCATGAATCCGCCTTTGTGGCAAATACAGCCTCCGTGATGGGCGATGTGCGCATGGGGCCGCACTCCAGCATCTGGTATTCCGCCGTGGCGCGGGGCGACATTAATTTCATCGAGATCGGCGAAGGCAGCAATGTCCAGGACTGTGCGTGCATTCATCTCGCCGATGATTACCCGGCGATTATCGGAAAATATTGCACCATCGGCCACAGTGCCGTGGTTCATGCCTGCACCGTGGGCGACGAGGTGCTGGTGGGCATGGGCGCGATCATCCTCGACGGCGCAAAAATCGGCAACCAATGCATCATCGGCGCAAATTGCCTCGTTCCACAAAATATGGTCGTCCCGGACGGTTCCATGGTCATGGGAATCCCCGGCAAAATCGTCCGGCAACTCAGCCCCGAAACCCGCGCCTCCCTGAAAGGCTGGGCGGACAAATACGTCCATGTCTCCGCCGCCCACCGGGCAGCCGGCTTCGCCACGCCTGCGAAGTGAAAAGATGGCCACAAAAAAGCACAGATAGAGCGCCCGCAGATTGACACAAATGAGCGCAGGTTCATGAATGTCCAAGACGCTAAGGACACCAAGAAAAAACAGCGGTTATTCCGGCACTCCGGTTACTTTGCTGCGGCGAGAACTTTTTTGAGTTCATTGATGAAGGGGACGGGGCCGCCTTCGACGTAACCCATTTCACCGATTTGTTTTCCTTTGGAGTCCAGGATAATCAGGGTCGGGTAACCTTCGATATTGTATTGCTCGGCGAGCTTCGCATTTTGCGTTTTCACCGCCTCACTCTGGGACTTTTTGCGGGGAAAATCCAGTTCCACAAGGAAAAGGTTGTCTTTGGCAAATTGCTTGAATTCGGCTGTGTCGAAAATTTCCTTTTTGATTTTAATGCACCAGCCGCACCAGTCCGAACCCGTGAAATCCAGCATGACGGGCTTCCCGGCGGAGGCCGCCGCCTTCAGCGTGGCGTCGTAATCCTCACTCCATTGGCCCGGCTGAACAGCCCCGCCCGATTGGGCCTGCGCAAGTTGCGCGGAAAAGAGCGCGAGGATTGCCACCGCGCAAATTGTCGAAAGAATTGATTTCATTGTGTTTTTTCTCCCGGTCTATTGGTTGTTTTGATTGATAGCGGCGATCAAAGCAGCCGGGCCACCGGGCAAATAACCCACGTTTTCCCAGAGCTTTTTGCCGTCAGCAGCCACCAGCACCATCGTCGGGAAGCCCTCGATTCCATATTTTTTGGAAAGTTCCTCATTCGCGCTTTTTTGCTCCGCGCTTTGCGCTTTGGCATTCGGGAAATCGGCAACCAAAAGCACGAGATTGTCCGCGGCAAATTGCTTGAATTCCTGCGAATTAAAAACCTCCTTTTCCATCATCATGCAGGGCGGGCACCAGTCCGAACCCGTAAAAAGAATCAGCACCGGACGATCCATCCCTGCAGCTTGGTCAAATGCCGCCTTTTCAGAGGTCAGCCACCCTTCAAAATCAGAGGAATGAACCGGTTCCACGATGTCATCCGCCGCCGAGGTTTTTGGTTCATCTGAGGAGGCAGGTGCTGTAGACTCTTGCTTCGAGCATGCTGACAGAAACACGAGACCCGCAAACGGCAGGAGGAGAAGATGTTTGAGTTTCATAAGAGGTGGGTGTCCTTTCTATTTTTTGGGGATGAGGAGTTTTTGACCGACGCGAATATTGGTGCCTTTAAGATCGTTGGCTTTTTGAATGTCCGCAACAGAAACTTCATACACCCGCGCAATGGACGCCAAAGTGTGACCGCTCTCCACGGTGTGCTCATAAAATTCCTGTTCCTTGGCGGGAGTGGAGGGTTTCGGCTCTTTGGGTTTTGGCTTTTGAGCAGCGGCAGCGGCTGCGGATTTGGCAGCCTGGGCTTGAGCCTCCTGCGCCTTTTTCAGGGCATCAATCGCCTTGCTGAGCTCCCCCGCAATTTGTTTGCGGTCGGCTTCGCGGGCGGCATCAACCTTTTTGATGGCTTCCTCGAGTTTTTTATCATTCTCCAGGAGTGTTTTATTCGCT
>CAYTAI010000013.1:39381-56717 GCA_964435715.1 uncultured Verrucomicrobiota bacterium
AAACCCTTTTGAAATAAACTACTGTAATTGTTGAATTTCTTTTTTTAAATCAGAGATTTGGTTGTTCAACCCGTCCACAACAGCTCTCATCTCCTCAATGGAATCCGCCGCCCGGAGGATTTTTTGCCTTTCGATTTCCGCGTCAGCCGCGGACGCGGGATTTGACTTGTAAGCTTGGGCGGAGGAAAAAGCGGTACTGAGGAGCAAGAGGCTCAATCCTGCACAAACCGGTTTCTTTAAAAGAATAGAAAAATTCATGACCATTAAACATCCATCATTTTAAAAAGTTCTGCTTCAGAAATGACCGGGATTTTCAATTCCCGTGCCTTGTCGAGCTTAGAACCGGCATCTTCACCCGCCAATACAAAAGAAGTTTTTTTGCTGACACTGCCCGAGATTTTACCCCCCGCACTTTCGATGAGTTCTTGGAAATCACCGCGTGGTTTCGACAAGGTGCCAGTAATGACAAATGTCTTGCCCAGAAAGACTTCTGATGTATTGCCTGTTTCCTTTTTATGACTCATCGTGTTAAGTCCGGATTCAATAAATCTGCGGAGGAGGGTTTGATTGGAGGGAGTCTGAAAGTATGCCACCACACTTTGCGCCATAATTTCCCCGAAATCCTCAATGGCGACCAAGTCCTCCACCCGCGCCGTGAGCAATTTGCACAGGTCACCAAAGTGGCGGGCGAGGGATTTTGCAGCGGTGACTCCGATATGCTCGATCCCCAGACCATGGATGAGCCGCCAGAGGTCTTGTTTTTTGGAGGATTCAATCGCGGTGAGCAAATTGCGCGCACTTTTCTCTGCCATCCGCTCCAGTGAAACAATTTGCTCGTAACCGAGTGTGTAGATGTCTGCGGCATCGCGCACGAAACCCGCTTCCACCAATTGTTTGATCATGGCCTCACCCAGACCGTCGATGTCCATACAGCTTTTTGAAGCAAAATGCTCCAGCCGCCCCCGGATTTGCGCGGGGCACCCTGTCTCATTCGGGCAGTACCACGCCGCTTGCCCCTCCTCGCGCTTGAGCGGAGTGGCACATTCCGGACATTCGTGCGGAAAAATGAAAGCCGCGAGTCCGGAGATTCTTTTTTCGACAAGCACAGAGACGACTGCGGGAATGACTTCCCCGGCTTTTTCAACCAAGACCCGGTCGCCGATCCGGACATCCTTGCGTTTGATCTCGTCTTCATTGTGCAAGGTCGCGCGGCGAATGGTCGAGCCGGCAAGCAGAACCGGCTCCAGCTCGGCAACGGGTGTGCAGGTGCCTGTCCGTCCGACTTGAATCGTGATGTCCGTCAAAATGGTCTCGGCTTGTTCTGCCGCGTATTTGTAGGCAATCGCCCAACGGGGTGCCTTTGCCGTTTTCCCCATTTTATCGCGTTGCCGGAAGTCATCGACTTTGATCACGGCACCATCCGTGTCATAAGGAAAGCTCCGGCGCAATTTGTCCAACTCATCAATCGCCGCCGTGACCTCATCGACCGAATGACACACCTTGAAATACTCCGGTGTGCGGAATTGAAGCTCTTTGAGCATCCGGATCGCAGCCTGATGCGAACCCACGACAGGCTCGCCGAATAAATCCCCGCCCCGCGCAAATTGCGCGTCGTCGATCCCATAGAGAACAGCGTCCAAGGGTCGACGCGCGACTTCCTTTGCGTCCAAAAGCTTCAGCGAACCCGCCGCGGCATTCCGCGGATTGGCAAAGGGGATTTCCCCGGCAGACTCCCTCTGTGTGTTGACAGAGGCAAAACCTTTCAAGGTCATAAAGACCTCCCCGCGCACATCGAGGCTCTCCGGACAGGAGCCCGGGAGCTTGAGAGGGATTGACTTGATCGTCTTCAAGTTTGCAGTGATATCACCGCCGACGGTGCCGTCCCCGCGCGTGGCGCCGTAAACCAACCGGCCTTTCTCGTAATGGAGCACGATGGCGACCCCGTCGATTTTGGGTTCCACCGTGTAAACAATTTGCTCTCCGGGCACGAGCTTGCTGATGCGATTGTGGAAGTCGATGATCTCCGATTGGGAATAGGTGTTGTCCAGGCTCAGCATGGGCACCCGGTGGGTGACCCGCGCAAATTGCGTGAGGGGCTCCCCGCCGACGCGTTGGGTCGGTGAATCGGGCGAGGCAAATTGCGGAAAAGCCTGCTCAAGGGACTCAAGCTCTTTGTACAGACGGTCGTACTCCTGATCAGAAATCTCCGGAGCCGCCTTGACGTAATAAGCGTGGTTGTGGCGGTCGAGCTCACCGCTGAGTCGGGCAATTCTTTTTTGGGCATCCTGGGGTGTCATGGTCGCCAGCGCCTCCCGCGCAATTTGCTTTTCATCCAAGCATAATGACCCGATTGCGCGACACAAGCCCCCGTTGTGTCCGCCACCCAATCCCACACATCAGGCATTCGACCCGGTGTGAAGGACTGGTGAAACTCATCCGCAGCACCGTAAACTGAGGCCGCCGCGATGGAAAGGAGCGCTGTTTTGAGCGGAGCGTGTCCGTGTCCCCGGTGCAAGGCCCGGGAAACCGTGAGCGAAAAAAACCCAAAAACAACTGCGTGGAGGACTTTGTCCGCATGAGGAAACCGGGGGAGCCTGATGTCGCCCGGCGGCAGGGAGGAGCCAATCCAGATCAGGGCTGCCATCAAGACAACAGGCACCCAGAACTTCACAATATTCATGGAATCAGGTCATAAAGAATCGGGAGCCAATGACAAGAGTCTTGTTATCGGAAAGGAATCCGGCTACAAGGTGGGGTCATGGAAAAAGTTTTGATCATTGATGATGAAAAGGACGTGCATTACTCATTTTCACGGATTTTCGAGAATGCCGGGTACCATTTATTGGCAGCGACAAACGGGGACGACGGGGTCAAAATCCTGCAAAAGGAAAAACCTGCGCTCGTGCTGATGGATATCCGGATGGGAACTACCAATGGATTGGACACGCTGCAACAAATCCGGAAATTCGACACACGGATACCCGTCATCATGATGACGGCTTATGGCACCACCCAGACGGCCATTCAAGCGATGAAACTTGGCGCATTCGATTACGTGCTCAAGCCATTCGATATTCCCATCCTCAAAAATCTCATCGAGAGCGCCTTAAAAGCCTCCCGTGACATGCGTGATGTGATCGAATCCAGCCTGAAACCCGAAGACATCGCCGAGGGAATCGTGGGAAATTCCCCCGCCATGCAAAATGTCTATAAGCTCATCGGGCAAGTGTCCATGAGCGATGCCACGATCCTGATTACCGGGGAAAGCGGAACGGGCAAAGAGCTCGTGGCGCGGGCGGTGTACCATCACAGCCTGCGAAACTCTAAAAACTTTCTGGCAATCAATTGTGCCGCCATCCCGGAGAACCTGCTCGAAAGCGAACTTTTCGGCCATGAAAAAGGAGCATTCACCGGAGCCGCCGCGCAAAGAATCGGAAAATTCGAGCAGTGCGACGGTGGAACCATTTTTCTGGATGAAATCGGTGACATGTCATTGCCTTTGCAGAGTAAAATACTCCGCATCCTCCAGGAGGGGGAGATTACACGCCTCGGGAATAATGAAGGGATCAAAGTCAACGTCCGGTTGATCGCCGCGACAAACAAAGAGCTGGAGAAATCCGTTGCGGCAAAAGAATTTCGTGAAGACCTTTTTTACCGGCTCAATGTTGTCCGGATACATCTGCCCCCCTTGCGCCAGCGCAAGGAAGACCTGACGATTCTTGCCCAATATTTCCTCCAAAAAACAATCAAAAAGCAGCCCCGGCTCAAAGCCAGGCAATTTGCTCAAGATACGCTCAATATTATTCAAAAATACGACTGGCCGGGAAATGTGCGCGAGCTGGAAAATGTGGTTCTCCGTTCCGCCCTGATTTCCAAGGGAGACATCATCATGCCTTTTGACTTGCCGCCTGAGGTTGCGGGCAGTTTCAACCCCGCAGATACAAATATCAAGGGGACAAGCGAATCGACGGAAAACGCGGGATATTTCATCGCCGCAGCCATCCGGTCGGCAAGAGGAAGACACCCTGAGAATATCCTGCCGGTTTTAGAGGCCGAAATCTACTCCCAAGCATTGAGTGCTTGCGCCGGGGATGAAATACAAGCAGCAAAGCTGCTCGGGGTGAGCACAGCCCAATTCAAAAAGAAATTAAAATAGTCAGCGCATTCGCACCAATCCCCAGAGCAGGAGATGAGACTCAACTCTGAAATGCCTCTGAATGTCTGTTGTTTTCCGGACTCCACCCCCAAGAATGATCAGAGAACTTGCGCGCGCTTCTAGAGCACCCCCCTTTTAAGGCTGGGATGCTGGCACAGGTGTTTCAGATGGTGCTGTCGGTGCAGGATCACTCGTCGGGACGAATCCTTCCCCTGTTGAGACGGGAGGCTGGGATGGTCCTTCTTGAATCGGTGTCGGTGCCAGTTTAGCTCCGGCCTTCATGAGGGAAGTCGCTGGTTTTTGTGCAGGCGCACTGCTGGTCGTCGATGATGAAGGAGATGGCGGAGTGATTGTCTCCACGGAGCTCAGTTCACTTTGAGAAGCACTAAAATTCCTCTTGGCTTGTGCTTCAAAAGACTCTTCGGGTTTTGGTTTTGGTGCTGCGGTAGGTTTGGAAGTGGCCAACGTTGGGTTGTTCGGATTCGTTTTTGTTGCTGAAGCTGCCGGCTTTGATGTCGGAGTCATTCCTTGTGTCTTGGGTTTGGGTGCTTTTTGAGCATCCTTGGCTTTTTTCTCCGCCTCCACTTTACGCTGCCAAGCCGGGTAATCTTTTGAGCCTGGGGGAGGGCCTTGGGTGAAAGAACCATTTTCGTCATAGACAAGGGTGTCTTTGCTGTCGGGATCAATGACTTTGAAAGCACCTTTTGCATTATTTCTCCAGCCATCCGGGTCTGCATAAAGATTCTGTTTTTCAATATCCAACTCATCGTATTGAGGTTCATATCCGGTATTTTTCCTCTCAATGCCCCGTGTGCGCAGATCCATCGGATCCCAGATGACAGTCGGAGTCACAAAGACCAATACTTCTTTGTCCCTCCTGTTATTTGTACGATTCTGGAAGAGATACCCAATACCGGGGATGTCACCCAGGACTGGAACCTTTCCGGTGGTCTTGCCCGTATCGCCACGACTCAATCCACCGATGACGAGAGTATTTCCTGATTTGATATAAACTTCTGTTTCAAGTGTGCTCGTGCTGACTGTCGGATTGATGATTGTTTGGAAATTCCCCTGTTGGTCGACCACGATCAATCCGCCGACATTCGCATTGGGAGCCGGTGAAAATGATGTCACCGTCGGTGTCACACGCATGGTGATGAAATTACGGTTATTGATCCGGGGAAGAATCTGGAGCCTGCTGCCTGCCACCGCATTAAAGGGAGGCGGCGCCACGGATGTTGTTTGTGCACCGGCGGGAGCGGAAACTGCGAAGGTGATATTTTGGAGGGTATTGACATCAATGGTCGCACTGCGGTTGTCCATGACCACGAGCTTCGGTGTGGCGAGGAGTTTTGTGTCCTGATCGGCGTTAAAAAGATTCAAAGTCGCCGTGAATTGTGAGGGTGTCAGCAAGGCGAAAGACTGTTGAAGATTCTGAGGTTTGAAGAGATTGATATTCCCGCTCAACGCTGTCGCACCGATATTACCGCCAGGCAGCGCACTCACAGCTGTCGATGCCAGACCCGCGGTAATATTCTGGCCGCGAAATACACTACTCCAATCCAAACCATATCTTTGATCCAACTGGGTATTGACCTCCATGACCTTCGCCTCGATCATGACCTGTTTGGTCGGCATGTCCAATTCCGCAATCTGTTTTTTGACATTATCGAGATTCGATATGACCTCGTTATAAAAAATCCGGTTGGTCCGGACATCGACAGTGGGTGCCTGTCCGCTTTTCAGAAGTCTGCGAACCAACTCAACCATTTCTGCGGCACCCGCATAGTTAAAGGTGTAGGAGTCCGGAGCTGTCGGCTCCTGCACTGCCGCAGCAGCTGTACGGACATAAGAAACATTCAAAACCTCGTCTTTGGTGTAGCTGAGCCCCTGTGCACCAACGATAATTTTGATCGCATCCTCAAAGGATACATCCGTCAAACGGATGGTGACCGTCCCCGCAACACCCGGACCAATCACGAGATTCAGTCCCGCACGACGAGCGAGGCCGCGCAGAACAGCACTTAAATCTTGGTCGACATACTCAATAACGATTTTGTCCTTTCTGAGGGATGAAGCCGCCGGAGCATTTGTCAGTGTTGAAGTTGTTGTCGTTGAAACCGTTGCTGTATTTGTCGAAGTTGCATCAGCCGCAGTTTCTGAGACGGTCACAGAGGACTCGGATGAGGTGACCTCTGCTGCGGGAGAGGGAGTCTCTTCAACTGATACTGTGACGGGAGCAGTCGCATCCGGTTGAAAAACGTCTTGCGCTGACAAAGAAATCATCAGTGCCCCCAAAAGTACGGATGTAAAAACCATGTTTTTCATAAATAGCCTCTTTTTACGTTTTTATCATTAAAAATTATTTTTGTCATTAAAAAAAATCATGGAACGGCATCTTTTCTACCAAACATGACGGTGATTTTTTCACCTTCATTATCAATAACGATATAGTCTTCATTCGCTTCTATCACCCGGAGCATGAATGTCCTACCCTGATAATCAAATGGGAATTCCTCATTCACATCGACAATAATATCACGATTCATTGTGATAGTGACATTCGGGGTTCCCATCGCACCCGTGATGCCAGTCACCTGAAAGGCTTCCGGTGGAAGGTTGACTTTTCTGACAACAGTAACACCCGGATCATCTTTTCCCGGAGTATATCCGGGGCGCCAGAATGGATCCCGGATATTTTCAGTCACTTCCGGATAGGAGGATTTTGTTTTGAATATTGTTTCCTGGTCTATTGAGGCTGATAAATTGATTGTTAATGAAACAAAAACAATCGAAAGGGTGATTCTGAGTGGAGTTTTTTTCATTTTCCGCCTCCCTCCATATTCAGAGTGCCCAGAATGAGTTTGACAGAATGTTTTTCCTCAGACCCGGCTGTGGCTGTCATTTCAATTTCACTGAATTCCCAGAGCGGATTTTCATTTTCAATCTTTGCCTCCAAGCGTCCAAAATCGTGATAGGTGATCTGGCTAATGCTGAATATCCATCCATAACGCAAGTAATGAGTTCCCACTCTGGCAAAATTCGGGGATAATGTGGAAACCAACGGTTGACTGATCTGGACAGACTGACCTGCAAAAACTTTAATAATCTGTGGCGGGTAGTAGGTGCGCGGAGGTTCATTCGGCATTAATGCCACGATCTCGGAAATATATTCTTCATTGGTCTTCTGTAACGCTTCGGCATTTTTAACCGTTTGGATTTTATTTTCCGCGGTTTTGATATCTGTATCGAGTTTTTTGGAATCTTTTTGAGCCTTCTCTATTGCCACATTGGCGGGTGCAATGAGCATGGAAAAACAAACGTAATAAATTCCGGCGACAAACATCACTGCGATCGCAATTTTTTGAATTTGTTCTTTTGATAAAGACATACTATTGCTCTTGTCCTTTGACTTTAAGATTAAATGTCATTTCAAAGGAAACTCTTTGAGGATCAGTGATTTGTCCGACCAAAGGTTCGGTCACTGACTCCCGGACAATTTCATAACCTTCAGATGCAAACTCCTGGCTCTTGAGCTTGCTGTAGGCCTGCCCGATGCTTCTTTGAGCTTCATCGCCATACCAAACGGCCGTCATGATGACAGAAACCGTGGTGTCATTGACCCTGATCAATCGCAGCTTCTGCAACTCGACTTCCGGCGGGACAATCTTTGTGATCACATTGAGAACATTTGCTCTTAATGGTTTGGCATTGAGGGCAATATCAAGGCTTTGCGCTTTTTCGGCGAATTGAGCCTGCAATTTCTCTTGCTCAAGCCTTGCATTGTACTCTGGCTCCAGCTTTTTCCACTTGCTTTTGAGTTGATTCAAAGAAGATTTCGCAGAGCTTTTTTCAAAATAAACCTTGCCGTACATGGCAATCGGAATCAGTCCGATTAAAATCGCGCCCCCGATGATAAATTTCATCGGATCCCGGGCTTTTTCCTGATCAAGAGCTTGTAAGTCTTGTATGAGATTGATTTTTAACGGCATAAGTTTAACTCATGAATAAACCTTCAGAGGCGGCTCCGACAGCCGATCCAAGAAGGCAAAACTCCGTTTGTATCGTTCCCTGCATGGAGGATTTCAGTTTTTTGAGTGAAATCCCTTGAAAGGGATTCCATAATTCCACTGGCAACTCCAGCGTGTTGGCCAAAGTTTCACGGATATACAGGGAACGGGCAACACCCCCGGACAAGTCGATTTTCTTGATTGTCCCGCCTGTTTGCCCCTCAAAAAATGTAATGGATCCTTGAATCGCCCTGATTAACTCAGCAACCGCACCGTCAATGATTGTTTTGGTCTCTTCATCCGGATTGAGCTTGAGTTGATGAGCCGTGATGAGCTCACACCCTTTTTCTTTGGCGATTGCTTCTGCGATTGTATTTCCTCCGAAATCAAGGATACGCACAAATTCATAACTTCCTTTGTTAATCAGACTGATGGTGGAAAAAGAATTTCCCACATCCACCAAAAGACAGGATGAACCTTGAAAATCTTGAATTTTTGCAAACTCATAGGAATTCATCAGTGAAACACCGGACACTTGTACAATAACCGGAGCATATTTAAGGGCTTTGAACGCTTCAAAAATCGCACTCACTTCATTTTTCGGAGCACCTGCAATCAGATATTTGCCCTGCTTTTTCTGTTCTGTCGGCGCAGAAGCGGGTTTATCTCCCTCAGCAGGTTGTTTCTCATCTCTATCCGGAAACTCGTAACAATCCAAATTGTAATCCGAATAATCCTGGCTCAAAAACTGGCTGCTGTTGGATTTCAGCATCGCCCTCAAATTTTGTAATGGGATCTTGTTGATATTTTGATAGCGGATGACGGGTGCTTTGGATGAAATGGAAATAAAAACGTGCTTGTTTGACTTACCCAGCTTGCTCATTAAACGTTTTGCAACAGGAACAATTTGCGCGGGGTCTGTTAAATCAACGCCCGCAGTTGACTCCAGTGCGTAACTGTGCAGTGCAAATGAATCCTTGTCTTTGACCAATGCAACAGCCTTGGCTGTGTCTGAGCCAAAATCTATACCAATATATGTGGAAAGGTTCTTAAGTTTCACAAGATTAGATTTTTACAGATAGTTACAGAAATTATAATATCTGGCAAATATTTTTTTAAAGAATATTTAAGTTACTTGATCAAGTGTTAAAACAATCGTAAACTCTTATTTCAAAATTAGTTAATCACTTTGCACAAACTGAAGTTGTTTTGTCAATTTTTAAAGCAATTTGCTCCAACCCTTTTAACGTCAAAAGTTGATTGACCTTTTTGATCACTTTCATCTTTTTCGAAATCAACCGGCTGTATCCGCCCGTGGCGACGACTTGTGCGTTTTTCATGTTTTTTTGCTCGAGAATCTTATTCAATATCCCGGTGATCATCCCCCGATAACCCGTCACTGCACCGATGGTCATGGCTTGAACCGTGCTTTTTCCAATTGGGGAAGAGGGTTCTCTGAGTGAGATTTTCGGGAGAAGTGCTGTTTTTTGGTAAAGATAATCGGTCATGGCCGCTAGCCCCGGAGCGATCACCCCCCCAATGTATTGCCTGCGCGCATTCACAATATCAAATGTCACTGCGGTTCCAAAATCAATCACGACAACTGGAGCCGAGTAAAGGAGAACTGCCGCTTCTGCATTCACAAGGCGGTCTGCACCAATTGTTTCCGGACAGGGATATTTGATCCCGATTGAAAGGGGCGATGATGAACCCGCAAAATGAATCTCTTTGATTCCGCGTGATAATAATAGTTTTTTCAAACGTTTGTTTTTGGAGGGAACAACAGACGCGACAACCGCGATTGAGGGTGAATCACCTTTCAAAAGCGGCTTGAGACCGGATTCAAAAGGGATGTTTGAAGAAAACTCCACATCTTGGATCACCCCGTGGCCATCGGACAATCCGGCATGTGTATTTGTATTTCCGATATCGACCAGCAAGTAATAATGTTGATTGTTTTTCATCTCATTTCTTTTCCATGATAATATCTCCGCCGCGGAGTGTTTCCACAGCCCCAGAGGCTGTTTTCACCAGCAACGACCCATCATCGTCAATCGCATACGCCATTCCACTGATTTTCCGTTTTCCGCAATCCACAGTGATCCGTTTTCCCAATGTGGTACAGCGTTCCGACCATTCTTCTGAGATTTTTACAAAATGACCGGTTCGTATCTGATGATACCCATCATCGAGCGTCTCAAGAATCTTTGCCGCCAACTCCGGCCTCCCGAAGCTCCTGCCGGCTTCAATTCTCAGCGAGCTCGCCGCCGGTCCTGCCTCAGCCGGGAAATCTTGAGTTGTCGCATTAACATTTACCCCGATACCCAGTATTGCATATTGCACAAGGTCGACCTCTGTCTTCATTTCCGTGAGGATTCCGCAGATTTTTTTCCCGTGAATCATGAGATCATTCGGATATTTGATATCGACATCCAATCCCGTCTCCGTCTCCAAAACACGCGCCACCGCCACCGCCGCCATGACCGTGAGCCGGGTGACCTCATCCGGCCGCCACTGCGGACGCAAAAGAATAGAAAACCAGAGTCCTGTCCCGGCGGGAGACACCCACTTTCTCCCCAGCCGTCCTCTTCCTTTCTTTTGGCTCTCGGCAAAAACAACCAATCCCTCCGCGGCCTGGTCACGCGCCAATTGCTCGACGAGAGCTTGAGTCGAGTCGGTTTGTCTGAAAACCAGCACCTCACGCCCGATGATTCTTGTTTGCAACCGGGCTTTGATGTCCGCCGCGATCAGCCGGGTGGATTGTCCCGCCAAACGATAACCAAGATTGGGGACAGCTTCGATGGGCAACCCCGCTTCTTTGAGTTCTTGGATATGTGACCAAATCGCCGTGCGGGATAACCCGAGCTGGCGCGCAATATCCTCTCCGGAAAGGAAAGTTTCCGGGTTTTCATAAAATGATTTGAGTATTTCCTCGTCGACTTTTGACATGGGTGTCCTGCTTGGGTCTGCCAATCTCACTGAAATCATCCCCGATTTCAAAATCTAATTTGCAAGATTGAATTCCCTGCTTGTGAATTTCCGCGGCACTGTTATTTGTTGAGCTGACTTATGATCCAATCTTTTGTGCTGGAGGGAGGGCGCATCGTCGAGGAAAACATGGACCTCGACGCGCTCCGCCTTGTCCTTGCCGACAAGGGGCTTCATGTCTGGATCGATCTGGAAAACCCCACCCCGGAAGAAGCGAGGCTTGTCCTCGAGGACATGTTCCACTTTCACCCTCTTGCCATTGAGGATTGTATCCAGCTCGGCAGCTTGCCCAAATTCGAGGACTACGATGACTATCTTTTCCTCATTATGAATGCGGTCAACCCGAAATCCAAGTATGCCGTGAGCACCATTGAGTTGAATATGTTCATCGGCAAGGAGTTTCTCATTACTTACCATGTTGAAAAAATGAGAAGTATCAATCTCGCTGTGGAAAAATGCCGCCAACACGCGACCCTCTTTGCCAAGGCGCCGGATCGTCTCGCCCACTCCATTCTCGACTCCATGGTGGACAATTATTCGCAAGCACTCGATGAATTGTCGATGGAGATCCAGGAAATCGAGGACAATGTCTTTTCTGAAAAATCCAAGAAATTCATCAGCGAAGTCCTGCGTATGAAAAGGGAATTGGCAACACTGCACCAGTTCATCGGTCCCCAGCGTGATATCATGTTCCGCATTGCCCGTGGAGAGTCAAAAATGATCCGGCAATCTTTGATTCCCTATTTCCGGGACGTTTATGACCACCTCGCGAAAATCGACGAACAAATCCATCAATACAAAGAAACTCTTTTCCTGACCCTCGATATTTACCTCAATAACGTCGCGAATAAAACCAATGACATCATCCGCATTCTGACTCTGCTGACAGCGGTCACCACACCCATCATGATTGTCGGAACCTGGTACGGGATGAATTTCAAGCAGATGGAGGATGCGGAACTCAGCTGGTCAATGGGATACGAATACGCCATCGGAATCACGCTGCTGGGGACTGTCGGCATGGTCCTCTGGCTAAAGTTCAAAAAATATATCTAATATTATTTCATGGGGATTGCCCGTTCATGAAAGGTCATTTTTTCGATAAACTCGACAAGCTCGACCCAAAAAGCTTTGAGACCTATCTGAATCAACTGATCCGGGAAAAAGGGTTTTTAGAGACCGTCTTTAATGCCATCCAAGAAGGCATCATGATCACCGATGAAAATCAGCGGATAAAATATATCAATTTCGCCGCACTCAAACTCCTTGGACTCAATGAAAAATCCGCCGACGGAATGGATCTCTCCCGCGTGATCCGCGGTGTCGAGTGGAGCAAATTGCTCCGCGCGGGGCAGGCGGTCAGCCGTGACCTGGAGGTTTCATACCCGGAACAGCGCTTTCTGAATTCTTACATTGTCCCCTTGAACCGGGAAAATGGCGGCATCTCCGGAACTGCGATTATCCTGCGCGACATTACCGAAAGCCGGAAAAAAACCCAGGAAGCCATCGAAACCGAAAAAATCAATGCCCTGATGCTCCTGAGCGCAAGCGTCGCCCACGAGCTCGGAAACCCCCTGAATTCACTCGGCATCCATCTCCAGCTCATGGAGCGGGACATTAAAAAACTCCCCATCAATGACTCGCGCAAATTGCGCGAAGGGGTCTCCATCTGTCGCGAGGAAATCCAACGCCTCGACCATATCATCTCCCAGTTTCTCCAGGCCATGCGCCCGACTGAGCCTGATCTGCAGCCAGCCGACTTGAATGCCATTGTCAAAGACACTCTCAAATTCCTGCAACCCGAGCTCGAAAACCGTGAAATCTCTCTCCACACTCATCTCAAAGAGCAACTTCCCCAGATCCTTGCCGACTCAGGCCAACTCAAACAAGCATTCTATAACATTGTCCGAAATGGCCTGCAGGCGATGAAAAGCGGCGGCATTCTCCAGGTTTCCACCCTCTCTGACGATCAGTGGGCGACTGTCTCCTTTGCGGACAACGGCGGTGGAATCCCGCAAGAAGCTCTAGCGAATATTTTTCAACCTTTCTACACGACAAAAAAAAGGGCACGGGTCTTGGACTCATGATTGTCCGCCGGATTGTCCGTGAGCATGGCGGTGAAATCGCGATCGAAAGCCTGCTCGGCGAAGGCACCACCATAAAAATAATGTTTCCCTTGCGCGAACAACGTGTAAAACTCTTGGAAATTTCTGAAGGTTAAATGACAATCACATGGAAGTGCATCCCACCGTTTTAATTGTTGATGATGAAAAACACACCCGGGACGGGTTACGTCGGGCACTCGATGACAAATACGAGGTTTATGTCGCCGACAGCATGGAAGCGGCGATGAATATTCTGGAAAGTGAAAAGATCGATATCCTCATCACCGACTTGAAAATGCAAGAGGCGGATACTGGCATGAAACTCCTCGACCGCGCCAAAACCCTTGACCCGGCTCCGGTCTGCTTGATGATGACGGCCTACGGCTCTGTCGATGTGGCGGTGGAGGCGATGAAACGCGGCGCCTATGATTATTTGACGAAGCCCGTGGATTTGGATCGGCTCGAACTCCTGATCGCCCGCGCGCTCAAAGCCCGCAAAACCGAGGAGGAGGTCGTCACTCTCCGCAAGCAAGTCGGCGACCGATTCGGTCTGGACAAAATCATCGGTTCTTCCCCGGTCATGAAAGATGTTTTCGACATCGCCGAGCAGGTGGCCCCCACCCGCGCCACCGTTTTGATCGAGGGGGAAAGCGGCACGGGCAAAGAACTTTTCGCCAAGGCGATTCATCAGCTCAGTCCGCGCAAAAATTCAGCCTTTGTTGCGGTTCATTGCCAGGCGCTCCCGGCGCAATTGCTGGAGAGCGAACTTTTCGGCCATGAAAAAGGCGCTTTCACCGGGGCCTTGGAGAAGCGTGTGGGCCGGTTTGAATTTGCCGATCATGGCACCATTTTTCTCGACGAGATCGGCGACATCGAGCCGCAAATCCAAGTCAAATTGCTCCGCGTGATTCAGGAACGCAGTTTCGAGCGTCTCGGCAGCAATAAAACGATCCAAGTCGATGTCCGAATCATTGCCGCAACAAATAAAAATCTGGAACAAGAGGTCGCACAAGGGCGATTCCGCGAGGATTTGTATTACCGGCTCAATGTGGTCAAAATCACCCTGCCTCCCTTGCGCGACCGCAAAGATGACATTCCGGTGCTGGCCAATTCTTTTCTGAGGGAATTTGCCAGGGAAAACCAAAAACCGGTGACCGAGATTTCTCCGGAGGCCATGGAAATGCTCTGTCAGTATTCCTGGCGCGGGAATGTGCGCGAATTGCGTTCGGCCATCGAAAGCGCTGTCGCATTGGCCCGCGGGGACAAATTGCTGGTGAAAGATTTCCCCGCCTCCGTCCGTGAGAACCGTTCTGCGGTTGTCAACGGAATGCCCCCGACCAGCGGCGGTGCCCCCCTCACCATGGATGACATCGAAAAACAAGCCATCATTAATGCCCTGCGCCAAACCGGCGGACACCGCACCCTCGCCGCTGAAAAACTCGCCATCAGCCGCCGCACCCTGCACCGCAAACTCAAAAGTTACGGGATTGAAGAATAAATATGGAATATCCCATTCCACACGTCGTCATCAAACCCCGGAGCGGATGGGCCGCTTTGGATTTAAAGGAGCTCTGGGAATATCGCGACGTGATGATCATGCTCGCATTCCGTGATATCAAACTGCGCTACAAACAAACAGCCTTGGGCATCATTTGGGTCATTCTGCAACCTCTTGCGGCAGGGATCATTTTCAGTGTGATCTTCGGGCATTTTGCCCGTCTCCCGTCTGATGGTCATCCCTATCTTCTGTTTGTCTTTTGTGGTTTGGCTGCATGGTATTTCTTTTCGTCGGCCATTCTCAGGGCAGGTAACAGTCTGATCACCGACTCGAAACTCATCACAAAAGTTTATTTTCCCCGGCTGCTGGTGCCGTTGGCAGGCACTTTCGCTGTGCTTGTTGATTTTGCGGTGATGCTGGGATTGCTTTTGGTCATCTTTCTTTTTTATCAGCAAGCCCCCACGATCTGGATTCTCACCCTGCCTCTCTTCATTCTTTTGACCATCATCTTGGCGACAGGGGTGAGCCTCTGGTTGTCGGCTCTCAATGTGAAGTATCGCGATTTCACTTATGCCATGCCCTTTCTGGTTCAGCTTTGGATGTTTGCCAGTCCGGTGGTCTATGCCGGGAGTATCATTCCTGAAAAATGGAGGTTTTTATATTTCTTGAATCCGGTCAGTGGGATTATTGAAGGATTCAGACTGTCACTCTTGGGCTCTTCCTCGTTGAATGCGCTCACATTTGCCATTTCATCGATCTTAACAATCATCATTTTTGTCAGCGGTGCATTTTATTTCAAACGTGTGGAAAAAGAGTTTGCGGATGTCATCTAACATGAGCGATACAGCCATCATCGTCGAAAATTTGGGGAAAAAGTATTTTCTGGGTCAAAAAAACACCGGAAAACGCTATAAAACCCTTCAAGAGGAAATCCTCTCTCTGCCGGGCAAACTTTTCAGCAAGAAAAGTGACTCCCAAGAGTTCTGGGCTCTCAAAAATGTTTCTTTTGAAGTCAAAAAAGGCGAGGTTCTGGGAATTATCGGCAGAAACGGAGCGGGGAAGTCCACACTCTTGAAAATATTATCAAGAATCACCGACCCCACAGAGGGAAGAGTCGATATTTATGGTCGCGTCGGCTCTCTGCTGGAAGTCGGAACCGGTTTTCACCCTGAGCTCACTGGTCGGGAAAACATTTACCTCAGCGGAGCCATTCTCGGTCTCAAACGATGGGAAATCCGGAAAAAATTCGATGAAATCGTGGAGTTTGCCGAAATCTCCGAATTTATTGACACCCCCGCCAAGCGATACTCCAGCGGAATGTATATGCGCCTGGCCTTCGCCGTAGCCGCACATCTAGAACCCGAAATCCTCGTCGTGGACGAGGTTCTCGCCGTAGGAGACATGGAGTTTCAAAAGAAATGCCTGGGAAAAATGGAGCAAGTGTCAAAGGGAGGGAGGACTGTTCTCTTTGTCAGTCATAATTTAACCGCGATTCAAACCCTCTGCTTAAACACCTTATATCTTAAATCTGGATCCGTTATTACAGTTGATAAAACAAATATTGCAATTGAAAAGTATACACAATCTGGTATATTATTTAAGCATAGAAAGAATTGGGATAATGATGAAATATATAATGAATATGTCCAACCAAAGTCACTATATCTGCAGTACTGTCAGAATACGCATGTCAATGGCATAGATGTCAATACCCCATTTCAAATCGTCTTTGAATTCAACTGTCTTAAAGAAAATATCATTCTTAACACAAGCTTGTTATTATATACCCAGAATGGGACAACAGTATTTAATACAGGCTCTCAAGCGGAACACTTCAAGCGTGGGCGAGTCAGAAGTATATGTAAAATACCACCGAAACTGCTCAATGATGAAGCCTATTCAATTCGTATTTTGATTATCAAAGATACAGCCGATGTCTTAATTGATATTTATGATGTTATTAAATTTCATGTAATCGATGTTCCTAGAAGGGGTATCTGGCAAGGTAAGTGGCTGGGAGTAGTAAGGCCTCATATTGAATGGACGACCGTGCAAGAATTTCCTATATCAAAATAACTATGTTGAAAAAACTTTATCAGATTTTAAAATACACTGGAATAATAAAGTTTCAGCACAAATGTCCTGTCTGCGGTGAAAGTGTCTTTCGGTACTTGCCCTTGCCTTCACATTACAAAAAAATGGCAGATAAATATGGATATATTTTTAATTATGATGACGTCGAAACATTAAATTATAAAGAATATTCTTGTTATAATTGCGGATCAACTGATCGTGATAGGCTATATGCCCTTTATATAAATAAATCGTTAACTAACAATAGCCTTCCATTAAAAATTATTGATTTTGCTCCATCTCATAGTTTGAAAAATTTTTTAAAGAAATATTCGAATATTATTTATAGATCTGCCGATTTACACATGGAAGATGTTGATGATAAAGTTGATATTTGCGATATGAAGGTTTATCAAAATGATTATTTTGATATTTTCATTTGTTCTCACATTTTAGAACATGTTGTTGACCCAAAAAGAGCTATGAGCGAGATATATAGAATTAAA
>CAYTAI010000014.1:0-6346 GCA_964435715.1 uncultured Verrucomicrobiota bacterium
GTAGAGATCGCTGTAAAGCACAAAGGGGTAGGACGCACAGAGGGCATGGGCATTTCTCACTTCGGAGTAAGTGCGTAAATTCCGCGCGCGGAAAATGCCGTCGATGGTTTCCATGAAATTTGCCCCCATCAGGCTGTGCATCTGTTCCCCGTCGAGCCCGCCGGGGAATTCCGCCATCTCCGGGTATGACCAAGGGAATGCGATAAAGTCCGAGCTGTCGCATTCGTCGAGTTTATAGCCGGAGACACCGAGCGAGACATGTTCTTTGTCATGATGATCCGCATAGATTTTGCGGATGTTCGGCAGGGTCAAGTCCGGAACGACTCCCTGTTTGAAACATTCAAAACTGCCCGAGAAATCCTGAACCTGCTGGTAAATGGGAGAGGCGGGGTGAGTGAATTGATGGCTCCAGAGATTGACCCTAAAACCATTTGCCATGAGGGATTCAATGGTTTTTTGTGGCTCAGGAAAACGGTCACGATTCCAGACGTACGAACACCCGTACGAATGAGTCTGCCAACCGGGCTCAAACCCCAACACGTCACAGGGCATTTTACTTTGGCGAAATTCATCAGCAAGTTTGATGAACTCGTCATGCCCAAAATCCGAGCGTCCGCGGTACCACACGCCCAAGCCCCAGCGCGGAGGCAGCACTCCCCCACCACTGAAGAGGTTATACCGTGCCACGGCATTTTTCATGTCCGGACCGGCGAAAAGGTAGATGTCCGCTCCGGAGGCATGGGGGATTTCCACGTAAACCCGTTTGTTGCACCCGTTGCTTTTGTCCACGTAAAGTTCTTGAATGTATGCCGCCATGTTTGTTTTTTCGCCTTTGTCATCAGGGGAACGTTTTTGAAGCGGGGTGGCGCATCCGATGTAAAAGGTCGCGTAACGGGCTGTGTCGATGAGGACGCCGTAACCCGATGTGGTCACATAGTACGGCACGGGCGCGTGGGAGTCCCCCATATCCGCAATGGGATCGGAATTCACGCGGAGGGTTTTTTTCTTCGCGATTTGATTGAATGACTTGAGCTGCAGCCCCAGGCCGAAAACCGCATCATCAAATTCCAGGGGAAGTTCAATGACGAACCCCCGTGAGGTTTTCCGCCCGGAGATTTGCGCGGTGGAGAGGGGGGATGCCTCCACAGCGGGCAGAGCCGCAAAATCCGTTTCCGGGCGGGGTGAACGGTTGCGCATGCTCACCGGTGTGTGTTTTTCGGGGGTGCCGACTGTGAGTTTCCAGATGCCGGGGAGAATGTTTTTCATAATGTCAGGGTTTGAGTTTGAGAAATAAATCTATTCGCGCGAGTTTGGGAGGAAAAACATGAATGACAAGTGGAAGTTTATCAAAAAAAGTTGGATTGCCGGAGAGTTCTATTAAAGAAGTTCAATAAACTCTTTTTTGCGTCCGGAAAAACGCACCGTGTGCGTGTAGCCAACCTTCTTGACGAGTGCCAGTGCCTTGTCAAAATCCATGCCAACCTCACCGGACTTGTGTGCGTCGGAGGAGATCACGATGGGAATGTCATGGGTCAGCGCGATTTTGAGAAAATCCTCGCTGGGATAAATTTCGCCGACAGGTTTGCGTAATCCCGCTGTGCTGACCTCGATGGCGACGCCCATTTTCATGCACTGATAAAGCGGGCCTTTGTAAAACCGGGTCAGGTCGCCTTTCGGGCGGTGGCCGAATTTTTTCACCAGATCGGGATGCGCCATGACATCGAAAAGCCCGGAGCAAATGGCCTGTTCCCAGAGGAAAAAATATTTCTCCCAGATGTCCTCGATGGACATGTCGTCATAGCGGTGGACGAGATCGGGATTGTCAAAACCCCAGTCGTCGATGTAATGAACCGAACCGATCACATAGTCGAATTCATGCTCTTTGACCAGGGTCTCGATATATTTTTCCGTGCCGGGATGGAAGTCCGCCTCAATGCCGAATTTGATTGGGTAATCGGGAAAACGCCGCCGGGCGTCATCGACGATCTGCCGGTAGATCGACATCTGATTTTCATTCATACGGAAATCCGGATCGTACCACGGCGGCATGGGGCAATGGTCGGAAAACCCGATCTCGCCCAGCCCCAGATCCACCGCGCGCTGGACATATTCCCACGGGGCGCCACTGGCGTGTTTGCACAGCGGCGTGTGCATGTGGTAATCGGCAAGTCTCGTGAGTGGATTTCCCGTAGTCATGTAACCCGCAATCAAAACGCATTCCTCCTCCCCTGTCACGCGGCAAATTGCCCCAAACCAGGCAGAACGTGTTGCGGATAGAGCTTTTTCTTCTGTGCAATTTGCGCGGGGGATTGTTAAATTCTTTCTTTAAGGAACCTTTATTCAATCGAAAGAAAAAAATCCAAGGATCAAAATTTATGGGCAAATATTTCATCGGGATCGACAGCGGCACTCAAAGCACAAAAGCAATTATCGTGGACGGGAGCACGGGGAAGGTGCTCGCCAGCGCATCAAAGTCTTATGAGTTGATCAAAGGGTTGCCTGCGGGTGCCAAAGAGCAGCATCCCAAAGACTGGATCCATGCACTCAAGACGACCATCGCCCAAGCCCTGAAAAATGCCCGCATCAACCCGGAGCAAGTTGCGGGGATCGGTGTCTCGGGTCAACAACATGGTTTTGTCCCGCTCGACGTCAAAGGCAATGTCATCCGCCCGGCCAAGCTGTGGTGCGACACCGTCACTGCCAAACAATGCGACGAAATGATCAAAAAACTCGGGGGAGTCAAAAAAACCATTTCCCTCATCGGCAACTCGATTCCCGCCGGATTCACCGCCTCGAAAATCCTCTGGCTCAAACAGAATGAACCGAAAAATTACGCCCGTCTCGCACACGTTCTTTTGCCGCATGATTATTTGAATTTCTGGCTGACAGGCGAGTTGACAATGGAGCATGGCGAGGCCAGCGGCACCGCATTGATGGATGTGCGCACACGCCAATGGCGCAAGGAGGTGATTAACGCTCTTGACCCGAAACTCGCGGGCAAATTGCCCCGGCTGCAGTCCTCGGACAAGCCCGCGGGAGTGGTGCGCCCGGAGGTGGCAAAGATTTTCGGATTCGGTCCCGGATTCATCGTCAGTGCGGGGGGAGGGGACAATATGATGGGTGCCATTGGCACGGGCAATGTCGAGCCGGGTTGTGTCACGGCGAGCTTTGGCACGAGCGGAACCATCTATGCCTATTCACGCAAACCCATTATCGATCCCGAGGGGCAAATTGCCGCCTTTTGTGACAGCACCGGGGCATGGATGCCGCTCCTGTGCACGATGAATGTCACCGTCGCCACCGAGATGGTCAAAAAGTCATTTGGCTGGTCAAATGAAAAACTCTCGGCTCAAGTCGCGCAAATTGCTCCGGGTTCGAACGGCTTGCTCCTGGTTCCTTATTTAGAGGGCGAACGCACCCCAAATGTTCCAGATGGCACGGGCGTTTATTTCGGTGTGAATACGCGGACATTCACCCCGGCGCATTTTGCGCGGGCGGCGATGGAAGGCGTGACACTGGGGATGAATTACGGCCTGAACCGTCTCCGCAAGCTGGGCATTAAGCCCAAAGAAATCCGGATCACCGGCGGCGGGGCAAATTCCCCCGTGTGGCGGCAGATCATGGCTGATGTCTTCGGTTGTCCGGTGGTATGCCTCCAAACAGGCGAGGGAGCGGCACTCGGGGGTGCGATCCAGGCCATGTGGTGTTATGAATTGTCACAGGGACGTAAAACCACCATCCAGTCCCTGTGCCGGAAATTTGTCAAAGTCGACCCGCGGACACGGGTTAACCCCATTGCCAAAAATGTCCAAACCTATCGTAAATTGCAATCGTTGCAGGACCGTTTTGCCGGAGATTGTTCCGGGCTTTTCCAATCGCACAGGAATATCTTGAATTCCTTGTGACGGCTGTTTTTGGTTTTTGACGGGAGGCAACGGGGGCATTACTGTCGGTTTGCCATGCTCGTCAAAGCCCAAACCATACTGCCGATTGTTTCCCCGCCGATTACGGGGGGGATGGTTTGTATCGAGGATGGACGCATCACGGCCGTGGGGGGGGAGGGCAAATTGCGCGCGCAATTTGCGCGGCATGAGGTTGTCGATCTGGGAGAGAGCATTTTGCTTCCCGGCTTGATCAACTCCCATTGTCATCTCGATTACATGATGATGAGGGGGGCGATTCATCCCCTGAGCTCATTTTCAAAATGGATACGGCAGATCAATGGTCTCAAACGGATGCTCTCAGCAGATGATTATCTTTTGTCCATCCATGCGGGATACGAGGAACTCCTCGACCACGGGACGACAACAGTGGTCAATATTGCTTCTTTTCCAGAGGTTTTCCCGCGTTTGACCCCGCCGCCCTTGCGCGTGATCTGGGCGGTTGAATTTCTCGATATCCGGGTGCGTCAGGCTCAGCAGGACTTCGTCGACGGCATGATGATGATTCTGGATTACCCGAAAGATTGGCTCGGGGGAGCGGCCTTGTCACCGCACGCGCCTTACACGGCATCGGTGGAGCTCTATCGTCTCGCGCAAGAGGCTTCGCAGCGGATGGGGTGCCTCTTGACCTCACATGTCGCGGAGAGTGCGGAGGAGAACGACATGTTCACCTCGGGCAAAGGTGCATTGGCGGATTTCTTGCGGGGGATCGGTCGCGGGATGGAAGATTGCGGGGGGAGCACCCCCTTCCGTCATTTGTTGACCTGCGGGGGCATTGATGATGATGATTTGCTGGTGCATATGAATTACCTGAGCGAAGAAGACATCCGCGACGCGGGAGCGCGGGAGATGAATATTTGTTATTGTCCTAAAAGCCATCATTATTTCGGTCATGCCCCATTTCCGCTCGGGGAACTCGCCACCGCCGGGGCGCGTGTGGTTCTGGGCACAGACAGTCTCGCATCGAATAACAGTCTCGATCTCTTCGGGGAAATGCGAATGGCAAAAGAAAAAAACCCTTTTCTCTCCGCCGCCAGACTTTTGGAAATGGTGACAGAGGACGCCGCCCGGGCCATTCGTCAAAAAGGTCTGCTCGGGCAAATTGCCCCGGGGGCATGTGCGGATTTGATTGCGGTGCCTGCGGTATCCGGCGTGACGGATCCTTTCGAGCGGGTTCTGGCTTTTCGCGAAACGGTTCCTTTTGTGATGATTAATGGAAAGGTCGTGCGTCATGGCGGAAAATAAGGGCATGAATGAATGGCTGTCCCGCGAGATGGAATCAATCGAGGCAAAAAACCTGCGGCGCAAATTGCGCGTGGTGGAGTCCGTGCAAGGCACAGAGATCATGATCGAAGGGTGCAAATTGCTCAACTTCTCCTCAAATGATTATCTCGGGCTGTGCGGTCATCCGCTCTTGGTGCAAGCGGTGCGCGAGGCACTGGAAAAATACGGCACGGGAGCCGGAGCATCCCGTCTGGTGTGCGGGAATCTGGAGGTGCAATCCGCGTTGGACGCGCAAATTGCGCGTTGGAAAAACACGGAAGCCGCCTTGAGTTTCTCGAGCGGGTATGCCGTGGCGACCGGGACAATCAGTGCCTTGTGCGGCGCGGATGACATTATCATCGTCGACAAACTCGTGCATGCCTGCTGCGTCGATGGCGCGCGATTGAGCGGGGCGACCCTGCGCGTTTATCCCCATCATGACATGGATAAACTCGCCGCCCATCTCCAGTGGGCCTCAGACAAATTGCGCGGGCAAGGCCGGGGTAAAATCCTGATTGTCACCGAGAGCGTTTTTTCGATGGACGGGGATGTGTCTCCGCTCGGGCAAATTGTTTCACTGAAAGAAAAGTATGGAGCATGGCTGATGCTCGATGAAGCACATGCCATCGGGGTATTCGGTTCCGCGGGCGCCGGACTGGCGGAGGAAACAGGACTGCAAGACAAAATCGAAATCCAGATGGGAACCCTCAGCAAGGCTCTCGGCTGTACCGGCGGATATGTGGCGGGGTCGCGCATGCTCATTGATTTTCTGGTGAACCGTGCCCGTTCCTTTATTTTTTCAACCGCCTTGCCTCCCGCGACTTGTGCAGCGGCGCAAGCCGCTATCAAAATTTCAGCCGGTCCGGAAGGCGTCCATCGGCGCAAATTGCTCCGGGAGGCGATTGACCATTGCACGCGACTGCTCAAGATTCCCGGGGGTTCGGCGCAAAGCGCGATTATCCCGGTCATGATCGGGGACGAGGCGCGTGCAGTGCAAATTGCACAGGTGCTTTTTGAAAATGGCATTTACGTTCCCGCGATTCGTTATCCCACAGTATCCAAAGGGGCAGCGCGTTTGCGCATTTCACTCACATCGAACCACACCCCCGCGCACATTGCGCGGTTGGCAGAAGCTCTGGATG
>CAYTAI010000014.1:6356-35920 GCA_964435715.1 uncultured Verrucomicrobiota bacterium
AATAATCGCGGTCATTTCGCGAGTGGAGGAATTTGCAATTTGCGCCTCCCGCATGATCCAACCGCCGCCGAGCACGACGTCATCGTCGTAGAGCACACAGGCTTGACCGGGAGTGACCGCGCGTTGGGGTTCGTCGAGCTTGATCAGAGCCTCATTTTCATTGAGAGCGAAAACAGTTCCCATTGCGCCGGGGTGTGAGTAACGGATTTTGACGGAAGCGCGGACGGGTTGCCCGGGTTTTTCAATGGCAGACCAGGTGGTGCGGTCGATTTTGAACTCGGAGACAAAAAGGTCTTCCTGGTCGCCCACGATGACGCGATGGGTGTCCGGGTCGATGTCGATGACGTAACGCGGTTTGGGGCTGCCGCCGGGCAAACCCTTGCGTTGACCAATGGTGAAGCGTTCGATTCCGTCATGATCGGCGACGAAATTCCCGTCTTTATCATAGATGCCGCCTTTGGAGAAATTTTCCGCGCCGACACGTTTTTCCAGGAATGCGGCATAGTCATTGCCCGGCACGAAACAAATCTCGAAGCTGTCCTCTTTGTCGTAGGTTTTCAGACCGAGCTCCTTGGCAATGGCGCGGATTTCGGGTTTGGTCTTGTCTCCGAGGGGCATCACGGAGTGGCGGAGCTGCTCCTGGCTGAGGCTAAAAAGGAAATAGGACTGGTCTTTTTTGCGGTCGGCTCCTTTGCGCAAGACCATGCGGCCATTTCGTTCCTCGATAATGGCGTAGTGACCGGTGGCGACAAAAGAGGCGCCGAGGGAAAGGGCTTTTTGCTGAAGGGAGCCGAATTTCATGTGTTCATTGCACATGACACAGGGATTGGGTGTGCGTCCTTTTTTGTATTCGCTGGTAAAGTAATCAATGATGATTTTTTCGAATTCCTTCGCCTCATCGACGACGTAATGAGGCATTCCCAGCGCGTGGCAGACGGCGCGCGCGTCGGCGACGGCTTGTGGGCCACAGCATTTTTCCTCAGCGTGGCTCATGCATTTTTGCCAGACTTTCATGGTGATGCCGATGGGCTCATAGCCTGCCTGCTTCAGAAAATAGGCGGCCACGGAGGAGTCGACTCCCCCGCTCATCCCGATAATGGCGCGTCCTTTTGATGTCATACGATGAGAGAGAGGATAGTGCAATTCCACGCAGATGGCAAAGAAAAGTGCGGAGGGCGGGGAATTAGTTCGGTTTGCCCAGAACAAACTCGAGTGATTTATCCATGTGCTCGACAGAACCAAGGTGATGACCTTGTGCGGGATCATCAATGATCATGGTTTTGAATCCCCGTTTTTTGAGGTGGTTAGCATAGTCAAGGATGTAGTGTTTGATCAACTTGCCATTGACAAAGTCCTGATCGCCGGTGATCGCGACAAACTTTGAATTTTGTTTAGCTTTCATCTCGAAAGCCTTGGGAATGATATTTTTTTCTTGATTTAAACCATAATACAAGTAACCGGGCATGTCAGATGCGGGAACACTATCGACAATCATCATGCCGACATGTCCGATGGCTCCCGAATAATAGTCCGGATAGGCAAAATTGGCGACACAAGCGATTTTGGCGCCGCCGGAAATTCCCGATGTGATCCGTCGTTTTGGATTGATCCGGACAAATTGCTCCAGATATTTGGCGCCACAATAACCAAGGTTGACCCTGCGATACGGCTCTTGAGTGTTGCCGCCATTTGAATAGGCCAGACCGATGAGGTAATATTTTTCTAAAAGATCCGTGAAATTTTTTGGAAAACTCAAGCCCTCACCGGCGCAAGTCCAGACAAGGATGCCCGGAGGATTTGCCGGATCATAGTTTGCGGGGATGTAAATCTCGTAGTCCTCTTTATTCACGAGAGGATGATCCAAAAAAGCTTTGGGTGTATTTTGAGGTTTTGGCAGGTTTGAAAAAGTGTAATTCTGCCAAGTGCCGGGGGTATGGTCGTGCCTGTCGATGGAGAGGTTCACCAACGTTTTTTGAGGCGGTGTTTCTGCCTCGGGTGGGAGTTGAGGCTGTGGGGCGGGCTCTTCGGCGACAACGATAGTTTGTTCGGCTTCGGAGGAGGGAACTGGTGAGGGCTCGGGAATAACGACTCTTTCCCATAAATCCGTGTCCTCGGGTGAAACCTCAAATGGAGACATTGAAAAAAGGAGCAGGAGCTTTCCATTGGCCACGCCGGTTACCTTGACTTCTGTTCCTGGGCGGAGTGTTGATGAACCGACCTTTTTATCGCCCGAGTAAAGATCGACGAGACATTCTTTTTTTAGCTTTACCGTTGGGGGCAAGAGTTTTGGATTTGATTCCATATCGGCGATTGTCACACCGGCAGCGACCGCGACCATGCTCTGAAACAGAAGGCTCACGAGAAATATTCTGCATCCAGTTATCATCATTTTTGGAAAAACAGCACTCATAAATCAAAGCCATGATCAGATTACAAATCTATTACTCGCCCCTGCATCTGGAATCAATCATGTTTTTGTGGTTTTATGACCATAAAGAAGTGAATCCTGACTGCCCAGCAGGATAGCGGACTCTGGAGGAAGCCTCTCAGGCAATTCTCGAATGGAAGGATAATCTCAGGAAAAATCTGCTTTTATCCGTGTCAAAAGATGTTAATCATCAAAACATATGCCTAAATCAATGACAAAACGGTCGCACGCGGACAATATCATTCAATTTTCTGTATTCGTGGAGAACAAGGTGGGGCGGCTTCTTGAAATGGTGAATCTCTTCCAGCAGCACAATATTCATGTGGTGGCATTGTCGATAGTGGACACGACGGACTCAGCCATCAACCGGATGATTGTGGATGACTCGAAAAAAGCACGGCAGATTTTTGACGAGAATGGTTATTCCTACAGTGAATGCGAGCTGATTGTCGTGGAGATGGACATGCCGGAGATTGACCTGCAAAAAGTATTAAGCGCGCTGGTGCAAGCGGAGTGCAATATATATTTCGTCTATTCCCTTTTGTCCCAGCCCCACGGCAAGGCGGCATTGGCTCTCCATGTCGATGACAATGAATTGGCGAGCGACATCCTGACCCGGACGGGATTTAAAATTCTCTCGCAAAATGACATTTTGAGGTGATGTTGGATGTCGCATGGCACTGACATACTACACATTCCATTTGATTTTTAATTTGCCGCTGACCCTTCTGCTGTGGTGGATGGCGCGGCAATACCTTCAAAAAGCCCATTACCACTGGGCGACAGTCGTTTTGGTGATTGTTTTTGTCTTCACCACACCCTGGGATAATTTTGCGGTGATGCGCGGGATATGGGATTTTCCGGAAGGCCGTTATCTTTTCCGGATCTGGTATCTGCCGTTGGAGGAATATCTTTTTTTTGCATTTGAAGCCATCAACGTGATGTTGCTGACCGTGTGGATGATGGGACGAAAAGGGATACTCACACCCCGGAGCAAGGAGGTGGCGCGATGAACTGGGAAGCATGGAGTTATCTCGCCGTGCCGGCGAAGGGGAATTATCTTTTTCATCTTTTGGCATGGATGCTGCCGGTGGCGGCTCTTCAATGGGCGGTCGCATGGAAAATCTTTTTGAGGAACAAGGATTTTGTTTTTTGGCCCGCTCTCATTTTCGGGACATATTATTCTGTCACTGATTTTTTCGCGGTTCACAGCGGGGTTTGGATTTTTGATCCGGCTCAAAATCTTGGTTTGTATTTTTTGGGCGTTTTGCCACTGGAGGAGATTCTCTTTTTCTATATCACCGCCCTTTTGGTGAGTCAGAGTTTTGTCATGCTCCTGCCTGGCAGGCTCAGACGCTAAAGAAAAGCTCCAATGCCGCGGAGCAAATTGCGCGGGATAGAATGGTTGACCTCGGACGGAGTCAATGGCATTTTGGGTGGCAAATATTTTTTGAAAAGGAGATGCTCGATTATGGCTTGGATACTACTCATTGGTGCCGGGATTTTTGAAATTGGATTCACAACATGCCTCAAACTTTGCGAGGGGTTCACAAAATTATGGCCGAGTGTCGGCTTTGGCATTTGCGCGATTTTAAGCTTTGGAATGTTGACGCTTGCCATCAAGGAGATTCCGCTGGGAACCGCGTATGCGATCTGGACGGGGATCGGAGCCTTTGGCACCGCGCTGGTGGGGATCATTTTTTTCCGGGATCCGGTCAACACCATGAGAATGGTTTTCCTGATATTGCTGATAGGTTCAATCGTCGGGCTGAAGCTGGTCAGTGTGCATCAGTCGTAAACATTTTCATCCGAAAGAAAGGGTCTGGGTTTGATCAAAATACTTTTCCGGCTGGGAATCACGCTGGCGGTCATTGTCCTCATCGCGGCAGGGGCTTGGCTCTACCGCGGGTATCAGATCAAGCGTTCCATTGCCCAGCAGCGGGAAAATCAGCAGCGGCTTTTTGATCTTTATGTCTCGAATGCGGCACTCAAGCACGGTGTGGACAAGCAACTTGTCCTGGCTGTGATCTGGCGGGAGTCGAATTTTGATCCGAATGCGAGGGGGCTCGCCGGTGAAAGGGGGCTCATGCAAATCATGCCGGCTGCAGCCGATGATTTTGTCAAATTCACAAAAGTCGAAAAATTTGAATATGACGACCTCTTCAATCCGGAAATCAACGTTCACGCGGGCACCTGGTATTTGAGCCGCGCACTCAAACGCTGGGAGTCGCGGGACAATCCGATTCCTTTTGCATTGGCGGAGTATAATGCCGGACGCAAACACGCGCTCCGCTGGGCTGCGGGCAATACAAATATGACGGCTGAGGAATTCATTGAAAATATTGATTTTCCGACAACCCGCAGTTATGTGACAAATATTGTGAACCGGTATGAAAAACTCCTGAATCAATCAAAGTAAGTGCTTTGAAACTCTTGACTTACAAAAGATTTTTGCCCAGTATCGCCGTCGAACCTCAACCAAAGTGAATATGAGCAACATTTCAAATATTACTGCCAGGGCAATTATTGATTCGCGGGGCAACCCGACTGTGGAAGTGGATGTGGAGCTGGAGAGCGGAGTCTTCGGTCGTGCGGCTGTCCCTTCCGGTGCGTCCACCGGCGAGCATGAAGCTTGGGAATTGCGCGATGCGGACAAGAGCCGTTATCTCGGAAAAGGTGTCGACAAAGCTGTTGGACACGTCAACACAACGATCGCAGAGGAGTTGACGGGTGCGGATGTCTTTGATCAAGTCGGTATCGACCGCGCTTTGATCGAGCTCGACGGCACAAAAAACAAGGCAAATCTGGGCGCAAATGCCATGCTCGGTGTTTCCCTCGCTGTCGCCCATGCTGCGGCTGCTGATTTGGAACTTCCCCTTTTCCGTTATCTCGGCGGACCCAATGCGAAAGTCTTGCCGGTTCCGATGATGAATATCATGAATGGCGGTGCCCACTCGGATGCCCCGATTGATTTTCAGGAATTCATGATCATGCCAAAAGGCTTTAATAAATTCAGTGAAGCTCTCCGTTCCGGTGTCGAGATATTTCATTCCCTCAAAAGTGTTCTCAAAAAGAAGGGATTGAGCACATCCGTCGGTGATGAAGGCGGATTTGCGCCGAATTTGAGTTCCACCACAGAAGCCCTCGACGTGATTTCCGAGGCTGTAGAAAAGGCAGGTTATTCGCTGGGTGAACAGATCTTTTTCGCTTTGGATGTCGCTTCCAGTGAATTCTACGACAAGGAAAAACATGCCTATGTCTTTAAAAAATCGGATGGTTCGGTCAAATCCGGACCGGAGCTGGTCGCCTACTACAAAGAACTCCAGAAAAAATATCCATTGATTTCAATCGAAGACGGTTGTGCCGAGAATGATTGGGAAACATGGAAGCTTTTGACTGATGAAACCGGCAGCTCGATGCAACTTGTGGGTGATGATCTTTTTGTGACGAATACAGAGTTCCTTCGCCGCGGTATTCGTGAGGGTGTGGCAAACGCGATTTTGGTCAAGGTCAATCAGATTGGCACACTCACCGAGACATTGGATGCCATCGAGATGGCAAAAGAAGCGAATTATGAGGCTGTCATCAGTCACCGCTCTGGAGAGACTGAGGACACCACAATCGCGGATATTGCCGTCGCAACCAATGCCGGTCAGATCAAGACAGGTTCCCTGTGCCGCACGGATCGTGTTGCCAAATACAACCAACTCCTGCGGATCGAAGAAATGCTGGGTGATTCAGCTGTTTATGGCGGGAAATTCTAAATATCGCACTCAATCAAAATTGCACCTTAACCGGCGGGGTGAAGGTGCGATTAATTTAATGGAATGGCTGACAAAAGCCGTGGTTCTCTCCATTGCCGCGGCTGTCATCGTCCTGACATTTGTGATTTTTGCCCCGATCATCAAGGATGTGAGGAATTACGAGAGGATACTGTCCTCAAAGAAGGAAGCTCTCTTGCTGGAAGAGAATAAAATGAAGGATCTCACCCGGGAGGTGGAGCTCCTCCGCACGGATCATGATTATAATGAGAGGGTCGCCCGCGAGAAACTCGGATTGGCGAAGCCGCATGAAACCATTTTCCGTTTTCCGCCCTTGGGACAAGAGCAAAAAGCGCGGGTGATCGAAGGTCCCGGGATTACAGCCGCCCGTTAATTCTTTTTTTTCTCCGTTTTTGAGGGGCGGATCTTTAACCGGGTTTCCAGGTTTTCAATCGCTTTTTTATATTCTTCTTTTTCAGGATCGATTTCCAAAGCCTTTTCCAGAATTCGAGGGCTTTTTCGTTTTGTCCCAGTTTTTCATAGGTTTGAGCAATGTGATCCAGGACAACATCGTCTTTGAAATCAATGATTTCCGCCGCCTGCATTAAATATTTCAGTGCTTCATTGTAATCGCCTTTGCGGAAATAGACCCATCCAAGGCTGTCCAGGTAAGCCCCGTTATTGGGAGAGAGTTTGAGGGCTTTTTCGATGAGTGTTTTAGCCTCATCCAGATTTGTGTTTTGGTCAGCCCACATGTATCCGAGGTAATTGAGTGAGACATCATTATTCGGATCCAGCTCGATTGACTTTTTGAGTAGTTCAGCCGCTTTCCCGAAGTTTTTGCTTTGTTCGTAGGCGGAGGCGTAATCCAGATAAAAATTTGAATTCAAGAAAACCTTGTCCTCTGCCGCGTGCTTGACAGCCAGCTCGAAATACTCAATGGCTTTCGGATAGTCCTTGAGTTCACGCTGGATCAGAGCCCTGACATAGGTAATGCGGGGATTTTGGGGGAATTTCACTTCAGCTTTGTCGAGAATATCCCCGGCATTTTCAGGCGATTTTTTCTGAAGGTTGACCAGGGCAATTTGCAAATACGACGTGAGCATTGGCAAAAGAAAAGGTGAATCGGGGGTGGGATTGAGCTCATAATTGGCCTGGTTGATTTCAATGCTCTTTTCAAAGTGCCGGACGGCGAGGTCGTAATCTTCCGAGTCCATGCGCAACTCGCCGATGCCCTGGTGGATCTCTGCCCGGGCCGGGTTGCGCTGGAGGATCGACTCGAGGATGCTGATTGCCATTTTGGAGTCGCCTTCCATGGAGTAGCAGTAGGCGAGTTTTTCCCGCACGCGGGCGGCTTCCGGGTACAGTGCAAGCAAGCGGTTGAAAATGTCCCGTGCCTTGGAGTAATCTTTCATATTGATGTAGAGATCACCAATACGCCGTAAGATCTCCGGGTTTTCCGGATCAAATTGCAGTGCTTTATTGTAGATTTCTTCAAGTTTTCTGAAGCGCTCAGCGGTTTGGATAGAGGCGTCACGGGACATCGCTTGCGAATACATGTCCCCGAGACGGAGCCAGAAAAAAGAGTTGTCGGGGAGTTGGGAGGCGGCGGACTCGAGCAAATTGAGTGTTTCGGTGTACTTTTCCTGTTCCAGGTAAATCTCATAGAGGTATTGATAGGGCGCAACGATTTCCGGATTGAGTTTGATCGCTTTTTGCGAGAGGCGAGCCGCTTCCTCATTATCTTTGGACATGCGTTTGACAAGAGCCAGAGCTGTGTATCCCGAGGCATTGTCAGGTTTATCCTTGATGACTCGGGAGAAAATGTCGGCGGCTTTTTCGATTTGTTCCCTCCGCAGATAGTCGAAACCGATTTTGATCCGGAGCTCGACAAAATCAGGATCGAGTGCGACGACTTTTTCAAAAATGGACAAAGCTGCGTCGTCATCACCGTTATTCTCGAGGGTTAATGCTTCGGCATAGAGAGCCAGCGCATCCGCTTTTTTCAACGAGTTTGGAGAAGGGCTGATGTCCGTGGGGGCGGGTTCACCCGGGAATGTCTGGAGCAGGTTTTCCGAGGTGAATCCCGGAGGGGCAATGAGTTGTCCGTCCTCTGTGAGAATATTACGGGGATATGTCAGGGCTGGTAGATTTGTCCCGGATGTCTGTGCAGAAGCCGCTGTGGGAGGAGCGGCAAGGATGGCGGGGCATGTGTGGGCAAGCATCACCCACAGACAGAAAAGAAAAATCCACCATTTTGATAATGGTGGAATATGAAAGGACATGCTCTGCACACTTTTCTGATTAACACGCCTCAAAAGGCATGGTTTCAAGATTCCCGGCACACAAGTCATGTGTGCCCGGGGGAGTGAGCCGGACAGGAAAAAACTCATCCGTTTTTCCCTGGTGCGGTGATGCATTTTTGCAATACCAGTGAATATCAATTATTTCTTGTGACGATCCGCCCGGCTGCGTTTGCGGCGTTTATGGCGGTTAATCTTTGATTTGCGTCTTTTCTTCAATGAACCCATGACGGTTGCTCCTGATGGTTAATAGATGACTTTGTTTAAAGGATACTCGATTATGCCTTCGGCTCCAAGCTCTTTTAATCGGGGAATGAGCTCGCGCACGATGTGTTCGTCAATAATCGTCTCGACGGCGACCCATCCCGGGGTGCTCAGATGTGAAATGGTGGGGTTGCGGAGAGCAGGCAAGCTATTGAGCAAATCAGTCAAACGGCTCTCCTGAATATTCATTTTGAGCCCGACTTTCCGGCGGGCTTCCAGGGCTCCATTGAGCAGGAGGGCAATGCGCTGGATTTTTTGTTTTTTCCAGGGGTCTTGGTAGCTCGCCGCATTCACAATGAGCTGGGGGTAGGACTCCATCAGGGTGTCGATAATCCGGAGTTTATTCGCCTTGAGGGATGAACCCGTCTCGGTGATGTCCACGATGGCATCGACCAGATCGGGAACTTTCACCTCGGTGGCTCCCCATGAGAACTCCACATGAGCTTCGACCCCGTGTTTTTTGAGGAATTGACGCGTCAGATTGACCGCCTCCGTGGCGATGCGCTTGCCCGCCAGGTCTTTGACCGTTTTGAAAGGGGAAGCCTCGGGCACGGCGAGAATCCAACGTGCGGGGGCACTGGTCGCCTTGCTGTAGGGCAAATCACAAATCACATCCACGCGGCTCTCATTTTCAGCGATCCAATCCTTGCCCGTGATTCCGCAATCGAAATAACCGCTCTCGACATAACGCGATACTTCTTGGGCGCGGACAAAACGGCCTTCCAGCTCGGGATCATCCACGGAAGGCCGGTAGGAACGGCTTGAAACACCGATTTGCCATCCCGCATGGGCAAAAAGTTTCACGGTCGCTTCAGAAAGCGAGCCGGCGGGGAAACCGAATTTCAATGTGTTTGGCATGACGGGAAAACGGGAGAGAATAGCGTTTCCGTCCGGTTAATCAAGAGCAACTTGCCCGAAATCCGGATTTTCCAGTAAAAGGCACTCGACGAGGGTATTTTCCTCATGGACTGTCTCGGGAAAGGCACGGATCAGGCAATTTGCGCTGATCAATGAACCGAAGAGGTGGGAGCCTTGTCGTCCGGCGGAGTAAACCTTGCCGGACTTGATCATGCCCCGGAGGTAATGATAACGATTTTCATCATTGACGATTTTTTCTCCGAGCGGCAACCGGATATTCAAGTCACGGAGTTCGCCCGCCCCGGACATCACGCGCAGGGCGGGGCGCACAAAAAGCATGAAGGTGACAAATGATGACACGGGGTTTCCGGGCAGACCAAAAACCGGGACGCGGTCTTTGATCGAGAAAAGAAAGGGTTTCCCCGGTTTGACCGACACTCGCCAGAAATCAACCGGGACTTTGCATTTTTTGAGGGCACTCTGGACATGGTCGTGTGCCCCGACAGACATTCCTCCGCAAATGACGATCGCATCACAGCGCAAGGCCGCCTCGATTGCTGCGGCAATTCGCACCGGATCATCTTGGAGGGAGGGGAACCGGACCGGTGTGCCTCCCAGCCGGCTGATCATCGTCGAAATCATCAACCCGTTCGATTCATAAATTTCCCCTGCTTGTAACTCCCCGCTACCGGGTTCGCGCAACTCATCTCCGGTGACCAGCACCGCCACGCGGGGGCAATTTGCTACGGTGACCCCGGTGACACCGAGAGAAGCGAGGAGAGCCAGATGCCGCTCGTCCAAGCGGGTGCCTTTTGCCATGACCTTTTGACCTTCACAAAAGTCTTGCCCCGCCTTGCGGACAAATTCCCCTCTGACGACGGGTTCATTCAGGAAAATCGCGCCTGCAAGGACTTTCACATCCTCCTGCATGACGACCGCATCCGCCCCCTCCGGCAGGGGTGCCCCCGTAAAAATACGGACACAATGACCGGGCAGGAGTTTCAGCCCTTTGGAACGCCCTGCGGGTTGTTCATCTTGAATATCGAGATCGATGATTTTTTCCGGTGCGGCTTGCTCCGTCTCGGCGGCGCGCAAAGCGTAACCGTCCATTGCGGAATTATCGAACCCGGGCAAATTGCGCGGGGAAAATAAATCGCTGGCGAGTATCCTGCCGAAAGCCTTTTCCAAAGGGACTAGACTGTTTCCAGTGGTGATGCCCTTTGTTTTTGAGAGAATCTCGTGCAAGGCCTGATCAGGAGTCATCATGGGCGTACGGCATCCCCGCGTTGGAGTTCCCCAGTCAAGATGTCAGCCGTCGCCAGCGGCGGGCGCAGAGGCTCGGTGATTTTCACACTGCCGACCGGGCGGCCAGCGCGATAAACCTTCAGCTCGTCACCGGCACGGGGCATGACTGAACTCGAGAAATTCACCACGGCAAAATTCTCCACGACATTGACCGTGGAGACAAACCCGATGGGCAGGTATTCGCTTTGTTTATAGTAAGGATCATTTTGTCCGGGCGCAGGGCCGGGTGTGCTGATGCAACCCGTCAATGCCATCAGGCAAAGGATGGTCAGCGGCAGTCGGAGCGGGGAGGGTTTTTTCACAATCAATTTGTTTTCCGGTAGGTGAGGCGTTGTTTGGCGGTTTGACCCGGTTCAATCATGATTTGTGAGTGTGGTTCATTCAAAACATTGGGCGGCGCAGTCCAGGGTTCGACACAGAGGTAATCACAAGCATGGGCGATATTCCAAATGACCCACGCCATCGGGCGAGAGTCCGTGCCAAAATTCTCCGGGACAATCTCGATTTTTCCGAGAGCGGGATGACTCGTGTGAAGTGCGACCGGCTCGTCTCCTTCATACAAAAGGACGCTGCCGATGCCGAAACGGTCGGCACTGGTGATGACAGCCTCATTCCAAAGTTCCATCGCCCCGGTGCCCAACCAGCGTTTGCCCGCAGGCATATGCACCCGCCATTCGATGACTGAACCATCCGCAGCCCGTTGTTTTTTAAAGTAAGGATGCCAGCCCACGCCGTAGGGCATTTTCATTATGCTGTGGTTGGTCACGTCAAAATCAATGATGAGGGAATCCTCCGTGAGCGTGATTTTCTGGCGCGCGAGGAATTCAAATGGATATTGCCGCAAGGTTTCCTCCGAATGGGAGAGGGAACAGGTGATGGAGCTGTCATCCCGGTACTCGATTTTCCAGGGCAATTTGTCCCCGAACCCGTGAAAATCGATTTTATATTTTTTTTGATCGAGCAACCACACATTGCCTTCTTGACCGATCTGGCAGAGGCCGGGTGAGGGAAAAAGGATCGGGTTGCCCCATAAATTCAGCTTGGGCCATTTCTCCCGGTATTCCGGATCCAGATAAATCAGGTCCTGGTCTTTGATCTTCCAAGAGAGCGTCTGGCAGCCGAGCTCCGCAGAGATTTCGGCGCGGGCTTGTCCGGCTTTGAGGATGTGGGTGGATGGGGTCGTCATGCGCTTCAGTGTTTCCTTGTCAATCTGTCTTTAATCACCCACGGCGCGTAGTAAATCAAAAAACTCAACAGCGCGATCCCTTCCAAGACAAAAATATACCACGGCCACGGCGCCCACCGGCTGATGGCGAGGATCATATTTTCCTGATTCATCGGCGGTTGGCTCAAGAAACCGTAGTTCGCCCCCAAAAGTTTATTCGCAATCAGCGAGACCACGACATAGATATTGATGACGATGAACATCCTCAAAATGCATCCGGGCCGTGGCCGCATCCGGTAAGCTCCGATCATGAAACAAATGGCGACAAGGATCACCCCGTGCATCCAGAAAAACAACAGACAACGCATCGCGGGGAATCCTACGTCGAGATTGGGCGTGATCATCGTCTGGAGTGTTCCCGCCAAGCCGAGGAAATACGCCATTTCAAAAAGGAGATATTTCCGCGTGACGAGAGCCAGCACACAGATAATGACCAGCACGTCGCAGAGATGCAGCGGGAGTCCGGTCTGGAGGGTGAAGTCTCCCCGCATGAATATCCGCGCATAACTGATCCCCGCATAACCCAGCATCATGGCGATGAGCATCCATGCGCCGGTTTTTATCCGCCTTTCACCCGCGCGCCATTTGCGCAGGGCGAGGCAACCCGCGCAAATTGCTCCGGTCAGGAGCAGGGCGATGATATGTTCAAGGCTGAAAAGTCGGAATTCCGGCATCAGGCCTATTATCTAACAGTCCGGCGCGCCGGGGCGCAAAAGGATTTTTTCCCGGGGCAACCGATTAAATCATGTGGCAGAACATGCCGTCGCGCAACTTGGGTTCGAACCATGTGCTTTTCGGCGGCATGATCCCGTCCTGGTCGGCAATTTGCATGAGGTCGACAATGCTCGTCGGATACATGGAGAAGGCGATCATGTACTCGCCTTTATTGACGAGTTTCTCGAGTTCCTCCGGACCGCGGATACCGCCCACGAAAGAGATGCGTTTATCGGTGCGCGGGTCTTGGATGTTGAATATCGGGGATAATACAAAGTTCTGCAGGAGCGAAACGTCCAAGAGGTCGATGGCGTTTTTCTCCCTTTCCAGCAGGGCGGGCCACCAATCCAGTGTGTGCCATTGGCTTTGTATGTAAAAGCAGACCTGGTGCTTGTGCGCGGGGATTTTTTGCTCGCTGACCATGACTTTGCCGAGTTCGCTCAAGCGTTTGACCGTGTCGAGGATGGTCAGGCCATTGAGGTCTTTGACGGCGCGGTTATAAGCCAGGATTTGCAGCTCATCATGCGGGAAAACCACGGCGAGGAATTTTCCGGAGTCGCCCGCGCCCTTGCGGGCGAGATCGACACGGTTGGCAGCCGCACTGCGATGATGTCCGTCGGCGATGTAGAGGAAAGGGATAGCTTCAAATTGTGCGCGGATGAATTCTTGTTTTTCATCTTCATCAATGACCCACGCGGTATGGATAATGCCGTCCGGCGCGGTCAGGGAGACGACCGGTGTGCCCGAAGCAATTTGCGCTTGCAGTTGCGAAAGCTTTTCAGTTGCCGGGTAGGTCAGGAAAACCGGACCGGTCTGTGAGTCCAGTGCCTCGATATGACGCACGCGGTCGTCCTCTTTATCGGGGCGGGTGAACTCGTGTTTTTTGACGATATTCTTGCGGTACTCCTCACAGGAAAAAACCCCGACGATGCCGGTCTGGGTGTGTGACCCCATTTGCTGGCGGTAAAGGTAATAACAGGGTTTTCCATCCTGGATCAGGTCGCCCGCGCTGAGCAATTTGCGGAAATTCGCAGCGGCGCGTTCGTAAATAGCGGGGCTGTAGGGATCGGTGCCGTCGGGAAACTCCAGCTCCGCCCGCGACACGCGCAGGAAACTCCGGGGATTGTCTGCTGCCATCGTGCGGGCCTCAGCCGTGGACATCACATCATAGGGCAGCTCGCAAATCTGCGGGGCGAGCTCAGGTTTCGGTCGGACTGCGGGAAAGGGGAGAACGGTTGCCATAATCGGGATAGGTTAAAGACAAAATCGACAGAGAGGAAAAGCTCTAAAAAACTTTTTTCTCTAAAAGCCGCTGGTGCGTGTTTTTGCCTCAAGATCGGAGAGATAAGCGAGAGCCTCCTCCCGGGTCGTGCCACACATCTCAGGCAGGGGGCGGAGCTGGTTGCAGACCGCGGGACGCTCAGGCAATCCGAAAAGCAGGCACCGGAAATCCTCCGTCAGATGAGGGCAGGGGACACCGGCGGGTTTTCCTCCCGGCAGGCCGGGAATGGGGGATGAGATCGATATGGCGATGCAACAGGCTCCGCAACCGCTCCGGCAGGAGAATTCCTCTAAACCGGAGGCGGAGCCATTTGCAGACATGAGTTACACCGTTTCGACGACGGTCTTGACGATTTTTTGCTCTTCGATGGGTTTGTCACCCGGGGCTTTTTTGCAATCCTCGATTTTCTGGACGATATCGTAACCTTCCACGACCTCGCCGAAAATGGTATGTTTCATATTGAGCCAAGGCGTTTTGGCTGTGGTGATGAAAAACTGGCTGCCATTGGTATTGGGTCCGGCATTCGCCATTGCGAGAAGCCCCGTCCGGTCAAATGACACTGTCGGGCTGACCTCGTCCTCGAAACGCTTGCCCCAGCAGGATTCACCTCCGCGCCCGGTTCCTGTCGGGTCTCCGCCTTGCACCATGAAATCTTTGATGACTCGGTGGAAGATGACCCCGTTGTAATACCCCTTGTTGCAGAGGGTCGTGAAATTCTCACACGTTTTGGGTGCGATTTCCGGGAATAGCTTGAATTTGATATTTCCCTGATTTGTTTCGAAGGTGACAAAGGTTGTGCTCATATGTCGGTCATATATGCCGAGAACCCTCCCGGGATTCAAGAATGAATTCCGCCCCGCGCAGAGAACCCGCGCAATTTGCTCTGGGTTCTGTCCGGTGCCGCTGCTGGTTGGGGAGCGTACGCAGCTTGTCCCGAATCCCTGACTTTATTTTTTAAAAAGCAAATTGCTTAGACAAAGGCGGCGGGGTAAAACGTCTTTGACCCGATCACATGTCCGAAAGTCCCGCCCTTGCAGAGATTTACCGCGAACACAGTCAAAGACTGTATTCCTTCCTGATGGCGTTTCTCAAGGATGAGCACGATGTCAAAGACGTGATGCAACAGGTTTTTCTCAAAATCGCCCGCAAAAGCAATTTGCTCGGGGGGGTGGAGGATGAGGCGGCTTTTCTCCTGCGCCTGGCTCGCAATGAGGCCATCGACCTGTGCCGGAGGAGGGGAACCCGGGAAACGCGGCAGGGGGCATGGGAATCAGAACGCCCGGCTTCTTTTCAAAGCGTCAACGCGGGGGAGGCCGGCGATTTGAAAAAGGAAATCTCCGGCGCTTTGGATGAGCTGCCCCCGGATCAACGGGCGGTTGTGGAGCTCAAGCTCTGGCAGGACATGACCTTCGCGCAAATTGCGCTGGCGCTGGACATTCCGGCCAATACTGCCGCGAGCCGATACCGTTACGCGATAGACAAATTGCAAACCCGGCTGCGTCCGGTCTATGAGGAATACATATGAATCAAAATGACTTTGAGCAATTCCTGAAAAAGAATGTGTCCCCTGGGAAAATCCCTGCGGAATGGGAGCAGGAAATCCTTGCGGCCTGCCGCCACGCGCAAATGGCGCGCGGGAAAGCGGATCTGCCGCCGGCTCAATCCGCATTCACACGGCGCATTGTGTCATTCCTCGATGAATGGCTCTGGCCCTCACCCAAGGTCTGGGCGGGCATGGCTGTGGTGTGGCTCGTGATTTTAGGGACAAATTTCATTTTTCACCGTGACAATTCGCGCCCCCTGACCCCGGAGGAAATGCGCCAGCGTGAGTTTTTCCTCGCGCAATTTGCCCAGCGGATGAATCAAACCCCGCCGGATAACCTATGAAACTCTTCAAAAAAATCCTCAAACTCACGCTCTTCAGCCTGATTCTCCTCGTCACGCTGGTCGGCGCACTCGTCACCATCGAAAACTGGCGGGGCAAACGGGCGTGGGAAGAGTATCGCCAGAAGATGGAAGCGCGGGGAGAATCTCTGGATATGGAGAAACTCTTTTCCCACAATATCCCTGATGAGGAGAATTTTGGAACGATTTTTCAACCGCTCATTGATGTGCAAAAGGAAGCTAAATTTCGTCCAGACGCACTTAAATTGTTTCTTCAACAAAATCCGTCGTATTCAATTCAAGTCGCAAATGATTATCGTTTATTTGAAAAAACCGCAGTGAATCAGCAAAGACCCAAAGAGGGATACCGAGCCATTTGGAGCCTGAATCAAAAACCTGATTTTTCAGTTTTAGAGGAATATTACAAGAGTGATCCTTTTTATGGATCGCTACCGGATCAGATCAGAGGTTCGAAAATTGTGATTGAAGCTTTGAAAATCTATGAACCCCGTTTGTCGGAGATTATTGAAAAATCAAAGTTGCCACATGCAAAATACAATTATTATTACCAATATGGACCGTTGAATATTTCCGTGCCGAATATCATGAAATTTCGCTCTCTCGTCATGGTGTTGGCACTGCGGTCTTTGGTGTATTTAGATCAAAATCAGAGCGATCCGGCATTGCGGGATCTCTTGACGGGGTTGCAAATTGTCAGACTTCATGAAAATCAACCCTTCCTTATTTCCCATTTGGTCAATGGCGCGTGTTTATGGGAGAGCATTCAACCCATTTGGTGGGGAATTAACCGCCATCAGTGGAGATTGGAAGACTTGCGTCAAATTAAGCATGCTTTGAACAAAATTTCAGTGAAGAACTCTTTCCGCTCCGCAATGAAATCAGAGAAAGCCATACTGCTAGAGGTTATGGGTTCGACGAGTCGTGATGAGTTAATCGAATATATCGAAATGTTGGATGTAGAACATCCCGGAAGTATATACAAAATAATTCCATACATGCCAAAAGGATGGTTTTATCAGAATGGCGTGTATATTGCAGGTGAGCTAGATAACATGACCGATGCGGTGATTCATTTATCCTCCATGATGGAAGCCAAACCCTCACTGGATTTATTTGATCAAAATTTCCAAAAGCAGTCGAACCATCCATACCGATTTCTTTTAACGCCATTTGCTTTGGCAAATGCGCACAGCAGATTTTATACTTTGGAGGCGAGCATCGAAATTACCAAGGCAGGCATTGCATTGGAAGAATATTACCTCAAGCACAAGGAATACCCCGAGAGTCTGGAGCAACTTGTTCCGGAGTATGTGGCGGCGGTTCCGGTGGATCGGTATGACGGGAAACCGTTGCGATACCAGAGGCTGGGGAAAGCGTCTTACCGACTCTATTCCGTCGGACCAAATCTCAAGGATGACGGCGGGGTTCGTGGGCAGGACAAGACCCATGCAGACGGCGATCTCGTGTGGGAGGTGGGTGTCAATTAAATTATCCTGAAATTAAGATTTTACCTGATATACTTTAGTCAATAAATAGTTGTAAGTTATTGTTTTAAAATGGTTAATAACTGCTAAAAATGCCGTTTGCAGAGTTTTTCCTACCGTTTGTAGAATGTTTCTGTCGCTCCACAGACTCTCATGCGAAGATGCCACGGAAACAAACAAATTTTATGGTTCAAGCTCTTCATCTTGAGTTAAAGCGTTCTCGTGAGACAAAATTCATCCACGCGCATGGTTGCGGTTTTGTGGTACGCATCCAGCGCGGAGGCATCTTGCACCGGAAACATTTCTCCGCACGTATCCACGGTGGTGAGGCGTTGGCATATAAAGCCGCGGGATGCTGGCGTGATGAGCAACTGGCGCAGGTCGGTCCTCCACTAGCCCGTCCCTATTGTTTAAACAAGAATAAACGGAATAAAACCGGAAAAGTCGGTGTGGGTTTTGTCAAAAATCAGAGAGGACAAGTGACCGGTGTCATTGCACGCTGGCGTGAAGACTGTGGGAAATTTGTTTCAAAAAGTTTTTGCGTCAAAAAAATGGGTTTTGAGACAGCTCTGTCCGCGGCAAAGACACTGCGCGAGCTCAAAGAGCTGGAGTTGCAATGTTACCACCAGATGGATCATCTGCTGATCAGCCGCAACAACCGCCGTTTTGATGCTTTATTCTAGAGGGGGATACAGGAGAGTCCGGGCACTGGATTCTGCGACTCTGTATTCGCTATTGAATCTCTTCGCTTGTGTTAACATGCTCTAGGGCAATTTGCGCCCGATTTGGAGCTTGTCGAAATTTTCCGGGGTCAACGAAACGGGCAATTTCTCCACGGCCTGGGACGTGGCGGGGCGTGTGGTCAGCGTGAGTGTGGTTTCCATTTTTTTTCCGTTACGCAAGACGGTCACGGTGATGGGTTCGCCAACCTTGGCATAAAAGGAGGCATCGAGGACATCTTTGGGTTCGCGGATATCAAACTCATCGATTTTGAGCACCAAATCCCCGTTTTGGAGTCCGGACTGTTCCGCCGGTGTGCCGGGGTTGAGATTACGAATGACGACCGTGCGATTGTCCGCCGTCGGCTCGGCTTTGATCACGCTCACACCGACCCAGGCGTGTTTGACCTCGCCATTGTATTTTTGCATGTCGGACTTGACCTTTTTAATCGCATTTGACGGGAGAGCGTAGCAGGCTTTGCCATCTTCCATTCCGGCGACAAGCATGCCAATGACCTTCCCGTCCGAAGTGAGCAAGGGGCTGCCGGCTTGTCCGGGGCTGATCGGCACATTGGCGCGGATATGGGTGGTGACAAAGAAATTATCCTGGTATTGGGTGTCAAAACCGCCGATGAATCCGAAATTCGGAGAGCTGGGCAGATTAAAGGGGAATCCGATGGAGAGCACAGAGCGTCCGATCTGGAGATTTTCAGAGTTGCCCAGAGAGAGGGGTTTGGACTTGTAATTGACTTTGAGCATGGCGACACGGCTGCGGGGATCGCTGCCGATGATTTTGGCATCATGCTTTTTGTCGCCGATTTCGATCCAGGTGCTCTCCGCGCCGCGGAGCACACTGTAGGTCGTCAGGAGTGTGCCTTGATCATCGATAAAGAAGCCTGTGGCTTCCAGTGTTGTTCCTTTCGGGTCTGTGACCGGGTCGATGATGAAACTTTTGACTTTGACGACCGAATCTTTGGTTTTTTCAAAGATTTGATGAACTTCTTTGCCGACTTGATCAAAGATCGTGGGGGAGGAGTTGAGCTCAATGGATTGGGAACTCGCTGTCCCCGGTGTCAGTCCAAGAATGATCGTGGTTGCCAGGACGACACCACTGAACTTAGAAACTAAGTCCATTTTCATAGGAGACAGGTTGGACATCCAAGACATAACTGGTTTTAATCGGGTCAGTCTCTGCCATGATATCGCTGGAGAGGATCAATTCACGGATGTTTTCTGCATTTTGGGCTTGAAAAAGTTGACCAGCCTGGTCATCGACAAAATTTGTCTTTTGTACAGCCAGGAGAGGCTGATGAGCCGAAGGGGAGGATTTATCGGAGCTCTGGGTCGTGAATATGCCAATGGCAACGATACATGCCAAAGCGGAACCGTAGGCAAATTGCATCTTGGGAGAGAAATCCAGATACTCAAGGAAACGATTCAACAGGCTGACTTGAGCCTCGCGATTTTCAAGGCGACGGTGGAAAGACGAAACGACATTTTCAAAGTAATGCGGACTTGGCTTCTCCAAATTTTTAACAGCTAATAACTTCTGGAGTTTTTCAATGTCGTGTTGATTCATAATTTACAGGTATTTTCTTAGGCTGTTTTGTAATTGTTGTCGAGCGTAATGTAACCTCGACCGGACTGTTCCCTCGGAGCAACCCATGATTGCCCCGATTTCACTGCTGGTTTTGCCTTCGATATCGTGCATGACCACAGTCAGTCTATGTTCATTAGACAGTTTTTGGAGTGATTCGTTCAAATTTTTCTGTAATTCATTTATATTGACATCTTTATCTGTGGCATCGTCAGAAACCAACTCCCGGATCATGGATTTATTTTCGTCATCCATTTCAATTTCATTGAGGCTGAAGTTCTTGTCGCTCTGATTCTTGCGTCGACTGCAGAAATTGATCACATGATTTTTGGTGATCTGATAAATCCAAGTCGAAAAACTTGATTTTCCCTTGAATTTGTCAATAGAAAAATATGCTTTCTCGAAGACCTCCAGCATCAAATCATTTGTGTCCTCATGATTGGAGGTCATATTATAAATAGTGCTGTAGATTTTTGCCTTATAACGGTTGATGAGTTCGTCATAGGCGGTTGTTTTTCCCTCACGCACAAGGGCAACGAGTTCCCCATCGGACATTTCCGAAAGCGATTTCGTTCCCGGCGGGGCTGTTGAATTTTCAGGTGATTCAGGCGATAGAGACATTTTGACAGAGCCGATGCAATGATTCCCTGAGCTACCATAGCTTGAGAACACGCCATGAATCAAAGTAAAACTTTCTCTTGAAGCAAAAGTTCTGTCACAACCCTGTGAAAAAATGGGGGATTGGCTCAGCCGTGGCATGGAAATGAGGTGATGCCAGCAATTGTATCCGGACAAAGGGACACAAGCAAATTGCTCTGGTCAATGGGGAAGAGTGGGAGGGTGATGATCAGTGGTTTTGAGATCGTCTTTGGAGAGTTCCACATCTTTGAGAATCTTCATGAGCAGCCCAACACCAATTGTCTCACAGCATGAACCGGAATAACCGTGTATCTTCCATCAGGGTGTCTCATGGAGTGATGACTTCCCCGTATGCTCAACAGATCGAAACCGTGACCCTTGAGAATCCGAATCAATTCCTTGCCCTTGAGTCTTGGCAGTCGAGGCATAATCAAATCCGGATTCGTTGAACACCGACAAATGTGGATGAAATATATCCGTCTTCCTGGTCTTCAAGACACAATTTAATCACTTCCTGAACACGTTTCATGAGTGTGTCCAGTGATTTCGCTTGGGTATGGCATCCACGCAGTTCAGGGACGGTTGCAACGAAATATCCATCAGAATCCTGCTCAATGACCACATTGAATTCTTGGATTGTTCTCATGATCATAATATTAGCGGGATTATCAGGCAGGACAATCTCTTTTTCAAATATTCCAGGATGCCTCACATTTCTTCAAAACCATGCTCAATCGCAGTCGATGCCCTTGCACATCCAATCTGATGAATGGATGAAAGAGATGGAAGAAGAGTCTTAATTTGAGATGAATGACAACGTCAAGATAAAGGTTTAATGATTGACAGTTTTCTCTTATTAAAAATTTTGAAAAGTTAATTTTAATAAAGCGGGCATTGAAAAAAAATGAATTATATATTTGATAATATTCAGTCAATAAAAAGAAACTGTTTGAAAAAATTTTGAGGATGTTGTTAAAGATGCGCCCGTGATTTTCATGGCGCACACATTCACTCACGAAACTCTGGGGAAACTCTGGAGGGGTTGTGCCGTGAAAGCTTTGTTCGGCAAGTGGAAGCGGCATCTTACCGCTTGTGTTTTTGGAGGGATAAGCTCCCGCTTGTCCCATTTGTCCACAAAGTGGAAACTGCCTCTTGCCGCTTGTGTCAGGAGCAAGGTTAAGCGGCTGGAAGCCGCTTCTACTTTGGTTTGCCGCAATTCATTAGGCATTGGAAATTGGACATTCATCGCACTTTTCCTGCTTTTGCTCCTGTGTCTGTGTGCTCCTGTCATGGCACAGGCGAAAGTGCCGATTCGCACCTGGCTGGTCGGGGGCACATTTGGGCACAAGGAAATGCCGAATCATCCGCAGGATGCGCATTCCGCGAATCTCTATCTGATGGACTTGCTTTTCCGGACGGAATATCCGGCGGACAAGGAGCTGGAGGCGAGCGCCTCCTACCGGGACGATCTGACGATTGATGCCAAAGGACAGAAAAACACCGCCCGCTGGACCAAGCGGATGTCGAAGGTGTCGGACAATATCGTCACCGCCCGTGACGATCAAACCTCCGGTGTGTGTTTTTTTGCCACATGGGTCAAAAGTCCGGAGGACATGGTCGTGACCGCGCATTTCCCGGCGTATGAACCCCAATTCAATGGGGATATCGGCATGTTCGGCTCCACGCAAATGGTTTGGGTCAATCATGTCCTGATCGAGCATGACCAATATTCCAATCACAATGGTTACCACTGGCACCCGAAAAAGAACCAACAAATCTTTCTCAAGGAAGGATGGAACTTCATTTACGGGCGGGTCATGGGATGGTGGTCAGTGCCTCGATTTGGCATGGTGCTGGAGGGGGAATCCCTCAAGGGCAAAAGAATCGAGGTCAAGGCGGAGCCGCCGCTGGGCTTCGAGAAAACGCTGAATCTGGAGAAATTCCCCCTGCTGGCGGGTTCGCCGGATCAACACGGACTCAATGCGATGAAAAACGAGGCGCTAAACACCGTGGTCAACGCCAAGGGTGAAGTCTGCACCGACACCCCGCCACAGGGTGAACCCGGCGTGGACATCCCTCTGGATGAGGCGGGAATCGCTTTAAAAGTGGAAACAAAATCGGAACATCAAGAGGCATCCCGTTAAGAAAATCATGAATCAAGAGCTCAACATCCCCGAAAAAAACTCATCCCGCCACGTTCCAGACACGGTGATCGGAGGGATTGGAATTGATTCACTGAGAAGACAAATCCTGAAAGATTTCAAAGGGGTGATCGTTTTGGTCTTGATTTCCGGTTTTTTGGGGGTGAGTCTGAATTTGATTCGTTCAGATTCATTGCCACTGGTTTACCAAAGCAAGGAAGAGCGTCTGCTCAATGAAACCCAGGAAATGAAAGCCTCCATGCCAGAAACGGAAACAGAGGACTTGTTTTCAGTCGCTCAGGATATTCCCATCCCTGAGGTCGATCTGGATCAGACAAAGGAAATGATCGCCTCCGGTCTGGCGCTGGTGATCGATGCGCGTCCATCGGTATTTTACGAGGAAGGACACATTCCCGGCGCCATCAATCTGCCGCGGGAGAGCTTTAAGGCGGCGTATGCAAAGCTGCAATCGCAGCTTGAATCCTCCCGGGAGAAAGCTCTGATCATTTATTGCTCCGGGGCGACCTGCAAAGACAGTCATCTGGTGGCCGGTGCGCTCAAGATGATGGGATTCCCTTCTGTATTTGTCTATCGGGAAGGGTGGGAAGAATGGTCGATCTCTGGCGAAAGGTCTGCGGGCTTATGACAACGCGCTGGTATCAAAATCCAAAATTACTCTTTATCCTCCGGATACTCATCGGGGCGTTATTCATTTTTTCCGGTGTGATGAAAATCATGGATATTCAGAGTTTCGCCGATTCAATCGCCACATTCGAGATATTGCCGAAGAGCTTGATTAGTCCCACCGCCATCATCCTTCCGATTCTGGAGGTCTTGTCAGGATCACTTTTGATCTATGGTCGATACCAAAAAATCGCCGCTCTCGCCATACTCTGTATGATGGCTGTATTCATCACAGCACAGGTTTCGGCGATGGCAAGGGGATTAAATGTGGATTGTGGGTGTTTTGGAGGAATTAAATTTTTAAATATATTTCAAGATTACTCATTAACCAGAAATACTATTATCATTGCCATAATAACATTTATTTATACTTTAAATATAAATTTCATCAAAAAAAATCTTTTTAAAAAATATGTAATTATAATCATTCTAATTAATTTTACAGCAATATGTGACTCAAATTCGAAAGAAAATCACATAAATAATGTAGAAATAAAATCAACTATACGATATAATTACTTGGGTAAAACGCTTCCGTTGGTAAGTATTTACATCAAAAATACTGGTGATGAAGTAATTCAAATGAAAGAAATATCAAACAGAGATATAAAAAGTAGAAATAATGAAATTATATGGAGTCAATATTACCCAAATTCAAAAATTGAACCTGGACAAACAGTTGCATTAAATATTAAACTTAAAGAGGATATTGAATCAAATTTTGAATTGATAATCAAAAATCAATATAATGATATAAAAGTTATAGTTAGTGCGAAAGATATAGATATAGTTTCATATAAGGCTATCAGGTTCGGAAATAATAATAAAGTATATCTTTACTTGAATACAAAAAATATATCAGAAGATGAGTTTAAAAACACAAGTATAATTATAAATTCAAAAGAAAAAAAGTATAATATCTATACAAACTGGAAAAAACCGCATACTCTAAAACTGATTGAGGTTGATGTAAATGAAAATTTAGAACAAGGAGAATTAGTTGATATTGAAATCAAGAATAAAAAAAATAATTCTAGTAGTAAGATAATAACCAAAGTCAATAAACATTTTCTTTTAGACTCATTTGGACTAGATAAAGTTTCAGACAATAGAACTAGAAGTCATTTAAATCTTGATCTTGAGCCAAGTTCAATATATATACATGCAGACCCATCCTGTTACGATAAAAAATTAGGAGAGAGTGCAGAAAATATAATAAGCGAAAGAAAGAGATATTTAGATAAATATAATAACAAATTATCATATATACATTTTTGCATTAATCCTAGTGAATATGATTACTCTGTATATTCACAAATAGCTGATGCTATTGCAATATCCCCATACAGCATAATCTATGTACATAATAAAAATTTCCTAAATAAAGAAGAACATGCAATGATTAATGCAAAACATGCGTGTAATCCTAATTTCTGGATTTGGTTTCCAGCTGTGTATGAGTCACAGGGAGGTAGAATGATTCACCCTAATGAACTCTATTTGCAGTACGTAACGGCTTTAGGTCATGGTTGTCTTGGAATAAACTATTTTGTTTATAATGATATTTCTTCAGAATTCATTATTGGTTATAAAAACTCTAAAGAACTATTGAGTGAAATTAAAAAAATCAACAAAATGTCAAAATCAATAGAAGAAATATTGATTAGATCATGCCCAATTGATTATGAGCATGACAATAAAAATGGTTTAAGCAAGTATATCCTGATATCAGGGCATGATTCAGCCTTAATCATTATTAGAAATAATGACTTTATTTCTAATTTTGATTCTAAGAATAATTTTAATGATCATTTCACTATGCATAAAAAAAATAATATAAAGGTTGAATTTATGCTGCCTATATGGTTTGATAATATAGTTATGATAACAGATATTGAAAATATGCAAAAAATAAAATTTAATTCAAATGAACATTCTATCACTATAGATGTTCAGGAAATTAAAACAGCCAAAATATACCATATCAAAAGGAGAATAAAATGAATACTTGGATTAATACTTATAAGTTTGCAATCATAACCATCTTGTTAACATTAGGCATTGCGGCTAATTTATATAGCTCAAATCCAAAACCCTGCTACATACCTGATTATTGTAATTGGACTGGATGTGAAGTTGATGAAAATGTAGGATACTACACTCAATGTGGCACAAGAGAGGATCCAAACTCTACATCCGGCTCTCCATATATGCTGACTATAGGTTGTAATATAAAGACTGAAGATAGTGGTGTCAACTTTTTTAGTGTTGCTCTAGAATGTGGAAGACTTTATATTGATTTTGATGATGAAATTGGATCATGCAACAAGGTTATGGGCACTCAGTGTGGTGGATACAAAGCTGATCCTTGTGGTACTTAAAGGAATATATGAAAATAGTTTATTATACATTAATTATATTTATTTTAAATTTTTACTATTGTCTTTCAAATAGTGATAATAAAATAAACGTGGATAAAGTTTATCAAATTGTAAAAGCATTCAAAAGTTTCAACAATGTAAAATTTACTGCTGAAAACTCTAGTTCAGTGCAATATAAGGGAGAAAACCTATATACTCATAATGTATATCATGTAAAATATTCATATCCAAAATTCTACTGTGAAGCAGTTTCATTTGATAAGGACGGAAAAGAATATGCGAAATCAATATTTTCCTATGATGGTAAAACTTATCAGCAGATTAATCTAGAGGACAGAAAATTATATAACATTAAAACTCCAGATCGAAACATCTGGAAAATGCCTCCAATACCATTTTTAGCGTATTTTAATCATTTACAAAAAGATGATAAGCGTTGGGATTTTACTGAGTTTATGACTGATTCTAATCCTCTATTAAATAATAATATTCTCAAAACCCTTTCAAAAAGAGAAACTTCTTACGAATTTTTGTCTAATTATTCAAAATTTCTCCACAAATATAAATATACATTCAAAACAAATAATATATACCCTGAAGTTGTATTGTATTATGATAAAATATCAGTGAATTTTTTTGATGTAGATGAACATAAAGTTATTTTGAACAATGAGACTATAATAATACCCATTTCATATAAAAGTAACAGAATTCATCTTGAAAGTGATAAAGTTATTGGAGAAACAATATATAAGATTAATGTTGACTCTATTGAAACTAATCAAAAGTTTTCAGATCAAGATTTTATCATTTCTACTTCATTAGCTAAGGATGGAAAAATTGAGTTTATTGATTGAATATTATGATATTGAAGAAAATAATATACTGTCTTCTGATTTTAATCACTATTTATGCTATTGTTTATTTATATAATACTAATCCAAAATTTTATAGTTCTGTTTTGAATTTGGGTGATCAATATTCTGGCAAAAGCATAACTAATACTGTCACAATATATAATAATTCGATTAGGCCAAATGAAATTATAAATATTGTTTCTTCATGTGGCTGTGCAGTGGCAAGACCTGAAACTAGAAAACTTAATCCATTTGGTAAAATTGACTTGAGCTTAGTTATTGATACTCCTAATGAAAATGGAAGTTTTAATAAGAATTTGAAAGTTTTTTTTAAAAATGGAAAATCTACCGTACTGCATATTAATGCAAATATTATTAAGCCATTTTTAATAAGTAATAATCATTTGAATTTCATTGATTTAGAATATGGAATAGGTACTAATATTACTGTTGAGATATCGTCAAACCTTATTGATTATAATTATGAAAATCTATTATATGAACATTCTGATAATGATTTTCTGAAGATAAATAGTGATATATATAATGATAAAATGATAATTGACATTGAAATACCAAAAAATCTTGAAGCAGGCACATTTTCGAAAAATATTAAACTCATTGATCGCAATAATCCTAATATCATAATTGACATACCAATAAGAGGTAGAGTTACTGGAAGTTATTATCTATTTCCCGATATGATTAGTTTTAGTAATTCTACTGTTGGTGAAATATATACTCAATCTATAAAGATTAATGGTCGCTATTCAAAGAATATCTATATTGAATCCGTTTACCCACATGACTACATAAAGCAATTTATGTTAAGTATAAAAGAGAATACTATAAGTTTGTCTTTTACACCCAAATCTGCAGGATTGGTATCTGGTAGAATTATTATAAATTCTAATGGTGAAAGGTTATCGTTGCCATTCTTGTCAAATGTTTCAGAAAATTGATTTATATATTGACTGTACTATGAGATTTTCTGTTTTGTTTTTTTTAAGTTTTTCTGTTAATATTTTTGCCCAGATAATCCCTGAAAATAAACTCTCATCAATCAGCATCTACCCATCTGTAGAAGGTTTGTCCGGGGGTGATATTACGAAAGAACCTAATCTGGATGATTGGAAACCGGATGTCTTTACGGAGATATATGAAGATAGCAGTCTTAAAGACCGGTTCATGGTGAAGGTGGCTTTTGCTTATGATTCGGAGTATCTTTATATTGCTGCTCAATTTCGGGACGACTCGCCGCTGGTAAATAAAATCAATCCCACACTGGAACCTTTCCGGGGCTGGAATGGGGATGCCTTCCAGATGCGGTTCATCGCGGATGCCGAGGTGAAGCACCCGGTTCCGGGTCCCGTTGTAAATTCCAAGAAGGTGATTCATCTGACCATGTGGTATTTCACCGATTGGGAGATGCCCACATTGGACATTCGTTACGGGATGAATTATCAGGAGGGGAAAACGCTGACATTGGACAAAAGCGGGCTGTTTTTCGCTCCGGTGGAGGGTGGATACATCATGAAAGCAAAAATCCCCTGGAAAGAGATGGAGGTGGAGACACCCCCTCGACCCGGAGACAAGTGGCTCATGACGATTCAACCCCTGTGGGGAAATGAAAAAGGAGTGCTCGTGCATCATTTCTACGATTGCATTTCACGCGGAGCTTTTCAATTCGAGGGAACCGAAGGGTGGGGAGAGGGGAGATTTCTCGGACTCGGCGAGGTCGATCAGGCCGTGACAGAGCAGAAAATCTGGGCCGCCAAAAGAACCGAGCGTGAGCGGAGGGAATCCGCACGGGCCAGCGCCACCACCTCAGGGGATGATCCGGGCTTGGACACGATTCAGATCGAGCCGGGGGAGGAAAAAATCACGATCAAATATCACATGCCCTACGACGGGTTCGTGAGCCTGGGCATATATGACCGACAGGGGATTCATCTCAAAAACCTTCTCACACGGGGGCAAAGGGAAAAAGGGAACCATGCGGAGGAATGGAATCTCCTGACTGAGAAGGGGCAAAGGGTCGAAAAGGGTGATTATCAGGTTCGGCTGCTTTATCATCCCGGGATCAAACCCCGGCATGTCGCCTCCGTCATGAATAGCGGACAGCCCAGCTGGAGAACCGAGGATGGAACAGGCGCATGGGGCGGGGATCACGGGGTTCCCATCGCGGTCGCTGTCGATGAGCAAGACCGGAAATTCCTGCTCTGGAATGCCGCCGAGGCGGGGGATTACATGATTTGTCTGTCCCCCGAGGATAAAAAGCTCTGGGGAGCGCACGGGATGATGGGAGGAAATCATCTGTGCGTGGACAAGGCCCGGCTCTATATGGTGACCCGTGAAGCCAATAAGGAAATTCTGTTCTGTTACGATCCGAATACAGGGGAGAGAATGGAATTTGAGGACGGCAAATCATCATGGTTTCTCTCCAAAGTCAAAGATGAGAAGTCGCCTTCGAATATCACCGGAGTCGCCTGTGATGAGGCGGCCATTTATGTCGGGATTCGTGACAAGGACAAAATCCTCGCCATTGATAAAAAGACGGGGAAACTTTTCGGTTCGTTCGAGGTGAAAGAACCTGTCGGCGTCGCCGTGGATCGTCGATTGAATCTCCTCTACACGACCAGCGGGGACTCTCTTTTTGTGATTGATCTGACACGAACCCGGGCCGTGCGCGCCCTGACCTCCGGCTTGGTCGAACCAATGGCTGTCTGCGTGGACAAAGAGGGGCTGATTTATGTCAGCCAAAAGGGGAGGGCGATGAATGTCGCGCGCTACAATCAGGCCGGGCAAAAACTCAATGACATCGGAATCCGGGGCGGGAGACCTCCTCTCGGACGATACATCCCGGAGGGAATGTTCCATCCTACCGGCATCTCGGTGGATGGCAAAAACCGACTCTGGGTGATGGAAAGCGACACGACCCCCAAAAGGCAAAGTGTGTGGAATGTCGCCAGTGGAAAATTAATCCGTGAGTTTTTCGGCGGGGGATCGTATTCAGT
>CAYTAI010000014.1:35963-37830 GCA_964435715.1 uncultured Verrucomicrobiota bacterium
CACCCGGTTTATCGTGAATTATGACACCGGGGAGGTGTCCCCCCCGGATGCGGTTGTATTCAGACCCGGACATCGTGAGAGGAGTCTGCCGGGTTTGCAAGGATACGGATTCATGGGGCAGAATTTCGAGTTTGCGAGAATCGGGCAAAATTCCTTTGCCTTTGACGGGATTGGAGGGATTTACCGCATCGAAAAGGAGGAACTCAAGCCTGTGGTTTATTACGGTTTGTCCCAGCCCAACTGGGGAGTGCAAACAAAAATGCCTGTCATGTGGGTGGACAAAAATCAGGATGGACAGATTAACTCCGCTGAACTCCGAACGGTTGACCGGGGGTATCGGCCGGATCCGAAAAATTGGTTCGGCAGCGCTTTCCACGAGGGAGGGGTTTTCCTGATGGGCAGGAAAATATTCCGTCCCGTTAAAATCGAATCCAATGGGAATCCCGTTTATCCTGATCCTGAAACCGCGCCGGACTATGCTTATTTCGGGCAAGGGAGCGAAATCGCGCGGTTTTCGAATTATGTCGACACCTATCCATCCATAAAATCGGATTGTAAGGAATTCTACACGATCACCAGCCTCCCTGACCCCGGGGGATCCCGGGAGGGAGGCGGTGAGGAGGGTATCTACCGGTTCCGTAAGGACGGTAAAATCATCTGGCGTTATTCCCGTGTCGGACTGGGATTTGGCTTGAATAAGGGGTTATCCAAGCCGGGCGATTTGTTTGGGGCACAACGATTCATCGGCATGGTTCAGATGCCCGATGAAAAAGGGGGGGAGATCATCGGGGTAGGTTCCTCCCGGGGGTATTTCGGCTTTCTCAACGAGGACGGACTTTTTATCGATCAGGTCTGTCATGATCTGGGGTCGGCACCGGCTTTGGGATTTGATGTCATTCAGGCGACAAATTTCGGCGGGTATTTTTTCAAACATCCTGTGACGGGCAAAGTCTATCTGCTCTGTGGCGACACGGACGGACGGATACTGGAGCTGATGAATTGGGATCAAATCCGGCGTCTGATCGCTGATTTCAAAGTGGATGCGAAAAAAAGCCCCCCATCTGAAAATCCCTCATCTGCGTTGTTGAATCATCCGGTAAAACGGGATAAAATGGATTAAAGATTGGAGAATCGTAATCATGGAAGACAAAATGGAACCAGAGCAGAAAAAGCTTACACTGGACGAACTCAAGGCGGACAGGGCAAGAAATCACACCTTTTCCATCGCCATTGTGGCAATCGTCATCGGAGGGCTGGGGATCGTTCTCTTCCTCACTCTGGGACGGAAATCGGACACCCCCCGCCGTATGCCATCGGAGAATTTCCCCGCACATGATTATGTGAATCAGCCAAATTCATTTGTGGGAAACCGGTTCTCGGCGGCTTTAACTGTGGACTCGCAGCTGGGTTTTAACGCCGCCAAAGGACGGCTGATGGCGATGCGGGACAAACAAAACAATAAACTCATACCGGTTCTCATCCCTCCTGACATTGACACCACCTTTCACAAGGGGCAGGAATACGTCATCGGCATCCATGTCACTGAGGACGGTCTCATTGTTGCCGAATCCCTCACAAAAAAATAATTTTATGAAACAAATATTGCACTTTTACATCGCATTGAGCATGATTCTTTTAACCGTCCACGCCCAACATTCCCCTGGGAATCTGCCGCGTGAATCCAGTGATGGAAATCACAGTGCCGATACCCCTTCTACCAATGCCCCCTCTGCCGCTCATCATGGAGGGACATCAACCAATGAGTCCCTGACAGCGCACGATATTCGAACGGCTCTGATGCCCACCATCGCCACATCATCGAACCCAAAATCCCTGCCTCTGTCACTTTTCGAGGCTTATGCGAACA
>CAYTAI010000014.1:37852-38113 GCA_964435715.1 uncultured Verrucomicrobiota bacterium
GCGGTCGATGAATACGTCAATCAGGTCGAGGAAATGAGAAATGACCTGGCTAAAAACCGCTCTCTCACCGGATATCATGAGAAACTCTTGGAGTTGTCAAAAAACCCGGTGGATGAGGGAGTCAGCCGGGTGACTGCCAACAGACTGCGGGCCGCCATGGACATGAAACAACAACTGGCGCAGATTGACCGGGAAATCAACACGCTTCGGGCGGATCAAGACTCTCAGGAAATGAGGGCGGGAATCGAAGCTCGAACGGTC
>CAYTAI010000014.1:38131-41955 GCA_964435715.1 uncultured Verrucomicrobiota bacterium
GAACGGTCATGAATCATTCCTCTCGAAACAATTCTGGCTCCACAAATTCCCCGACACCGCCATTGCAGGGGGCTCAGCTCCCCGCGCCGAGCGCAAGTTCATCATCTGACAACATGGCGTCCACTGCTTTGGCTGCAGCATATCGAATCACGCGGCTGGAGGAGAAACGCCTCGCCGCCGCTGCGCGAATGGGCATCAATGAGGCGAAAAAAATCCAAAAAGACATCGAAATCCGCCAGGAATTCCGACAATACATCGCGGGACTTTTCCAACAGCAGCATTATTACCAAGCGATTCTCGCCGCCGATCTCTATCAGGCGTTGTACACGGACGGGGATTATCCGGCGGAATTAACCAAGCTCTACGGGGAGGCCTTGAGAGCCATGTCCCAGTCCCGCACAGAGTTGGACGCTTTTCATTTTAAATACAAGGCCAATGAGTTCGCAGGCGCCTCTGAGAGGCTTTTGACAGCATTCATGCTGAGTCAGTCCTTGCCGGATTTGAGAACGGTTCCCCGCGATCAAAAAAGAAAAGTGTCCGAATATCTGCGCAAGATGGGGGAGCTTGAGAGCATGTTGATGGTCAAAGACTACGATGCGTCCGAAAAAATGATCAATGAACTCAAAAAGAACGCCCAGGATTTTGATTTTAACAAGGCCATGGCCATGGTCAATGCGGGGCGGCAGAAAAGCAATTTCACGCTGGGCATGGCGAAAATGATGGTTCAGCAGGGAAAGATTGATGAGGCTCAAAAGTATTTTTATGCCGCCGCCGAGATGTGGCCCAATAATCCGGAGCTGAATAACGCGAGCCAACAGTTTTTCAATAAAACCGATCAAAAAGAACAGGCCTCTGTCGAGTTCGACAGGCTTTATATGGATGAAAATTGGCGGGGGATTTATGAAAACAGAATGAAATTCGGACTCGCACTGGCCAATGACAAGGGTCGTGCCACAAAACTGGAAGAAGCCCTCAAAAAAACTGAAGGTGTGGAGATATCCTTGAATAAAGCGGGAGAATTCAAAAAGAAGGGCGATCATTATGGCGCTTGGGAGATACTCGATGACGCTGTTCGACAATGGCCTGAAGATGTCCGTTTGAATCGGGCATTGACAGAACACACAGGAGAAGCCGCCGATCTCGCCAAAGCGCTGAGAACAGCAAGGGATTACGAGAATAAACAACAGTGGGGACCCGCCTTGACTTGGTATTTGGAGGCTCGACAGATTTATCCATTGAGTGAATATGCCTCCAAGGGTGTTGAATCCGTTTCCTCAAAGATTTTGACACCCTGAATCGGTTGGTTAGACTAATTAAACAATGTTCACGCTTGATCACGTTTCTGTCGCCGTCAAAGACCAGAACCATGCCGGGGAGCAAAAATATTTGCTTCGCGATGTGACCTTTTGTTTGCCCGCGGCGCATTTTGCCGTGGTGGTGGGACCGAGCGGGTGCGGAAAAAGCACACTCGTCAAAACCCTGCTTGGCATCCGGAGGATCAAGGAGGGAAAAATCCTGCTTGATGGTCATGACCTCCTCGACAATCTCTCCTTTTTCGCGGCGGAAATCGGTTATGTCCCGCAGTTCAGTGTCGTCCATGAGGGACTCAGCGCCCTGGAGGCACTCGAGTACAGCGCGTCGCTGCGTTTGCCCCCGGGTCTGACGCGGTCACAACGCGAGGAGCGGATTATGGAGGTGCTCCGCATGGTCGAGCTTGTCGGTCACGCGCATGTCCGGGTGGAGAATCTCTCCGGTGGACAGAAACGGAGGTTATCCCTGGCGATTGAACTTTTGCGCGACCCGCAAGTCCTGATTTTTGACGAGGTCACCAGCGGTCTGGATGCGCGGTCGGAGGAGAATTTCATGCGGCTTTTTGCGCGGCTGGCACATGAATCAGGTAAAACAGTCATTTGTGTCACGCACAATCTCGAGCATGTCGGGTTGTGCGATTCGGTTGTCGTGCTGGATGGGGGCAGGCTGGTTTATCACGGGGCACCGCCCGCCTTGCTGGAGGATTTCGGGATTTCCACAGCGATGGCTCTCTACGGAAAATTGCACGAGCACTCCGGTGGCGGCGTGACATTGCCTCGATATGATTTCAGCCAAGACGGGGACAGCCGTTCCATGACATTCACCCGTTTGCCCGGGCAAATCGCCCAGTTCCTGACCTTGACGCGGAGACAGTGGCATCTTTTTTTCCGCAACCCCGCGCAAGTCGTGCTCCAGCTCATCCTGATGCTGGGATTTCCCTTTCTGGTGGTGGTCTTTGCCCTCAACGGTTTGCCGGAGGTGCAGAGCATGAGCCTGGCTCCGGCGGAGAATTTTCTCCAGGAAATCATCCAACGCTCGGAATTCATGGCCAAAGCCATCTCCACAGCGACACTGGCATCGGGGCTCATCATGTTTCAAGTCGTCCTGCTGACCTTGATGGGGTCAAATAACGGGGCGCGGGAGATCGTGCGAGAGCGCGAGATTTTCGAGAAAGAAAGGCTGGGGGGACTCTCCTCATCGGCTTATCTGATGTCAAAGGCGTTTTTTGTCATGGTCTTGAGTGCTTTGCAGGCATTGGCGATGCACGGACTGGTGAAATATTTTTGCCAGTTTCCGGGTCCCTTTTTCGAGCAGTATATGATCCTTTTCCTGTCGACCCTGGCGATGAGCCTCTTGTGTTTGACTTTCTCGGCACTTTTTAAGACGACCGAACAAGCCTCGCTGGTCTCGGTTTATCTGGTCGGACTCCAGTTGCCCTTGTCCGGGGCGGTGCTCGCTCTCCCCGAATGGCTCCTGATGGTGGCGCGCCCGCTCATCAATGCATATTGGTCTTGGAGCGGATATATCAAGACGATGGTGGACTCCCGCATATATGATGTGATTATGGAGAATACCCCCACGACCCTGGCGACTCCATCCGCCGCGATGTTGCTCTTCGGCGGGCATTGTTTTATTTGCTTGGTTGCAAGTTATTTTTTTGTTAAACAAAATAAATCCCTGTTATGAAACTGAATGTGAAATTTTCCCATATTGAACGAGCCGACTCCGAACCCGCCAAGCCGGAGTCCGACTCCCCTCAAGAGACTCCCGCTCAGAAAGTCATTGATCCGGATTCTGCAAAAAAACCGGATGAAAAGCAGGAACAAGCCGCCGGAAAAAACCCCGCGGGTGAGACGACACGGTTGAGTCTGGATGATTTGAAAAAACAGCATACGCGCCGTTCGGCCGGAGGAATGATTCTTGCGGGGATAGTCTTCCTGATCCTGGTCGCGGTCGCGGTTTACTTTTTGATTTTACGGGGCAGTCCGTCACAGGGTACCCCGGTCAATCAATATACGTCCTTTACGCCTTCCTCTTATCTGGAGAATCCGACGAGCCTGGCGGGGAACCGTTATCAGACACAAATGCGCGTCGAGTCACAATTGGGCTCGTCCGAGCAGACCGGACGGCTTCTGGTTTTCCGTGAGCAAAACACACAAAAACAATTGGTCGTGCTGGTGCCCGCAGATTTAAACAGGGTGAATCTGGAAAAAGGCCAGCTTTTACTGGTGAAATTTGTCATCAAAGACGGAGGACTCATTTATGTCGAAGACATTCAAAAACCATAGTGACAGACTCACCCCGTTCGCTTTTCTTCTGCTGGTCTTGCTTCTCACTCCGGCAGTGCTCGCTGCCCAGACAGAGAAAGCTCCGGCGCAACCGGTGATGCAACTCATGGATTCCGCCGGAAATATCCTGACGAATATCAATCAAAACTCCAGCAGCATCGATTTGATTCTGGGGAATCCGAAAAATGTCGAGGCGGTCAACAATTTGATCGGGACGAATCTGAC
>CAYTAI010000014.1:41965-43824 GCA_964435715.1 uncultured Verrucomicrobiota bacterium
TGGGGATTGAACAAATCCGCGCCGCGACCATGCCGACACTCGCGACCACACCGTCATCGCGCAATTTGCCCCTGACACTTTTTGAGACCTATGCAAATACGGCTGAAAAGAGCCCTGAACAAGTGGCTCGTTACGTCGCGATCATGGACGAAGTCCGCGATGCACTCCGGTCGGGCAATTACTCGTTAGCCCATGAAAAAATCCTGCCCATGAAGGATTTTGATTTTGACGGGGGCATCAGTGAGAATATCCGCAACCGTGTCGCCGCAACCATGCAGACCAAAATCGAGATTCAACGTCTGGATCGCGAAATCGAAAAACATGAAAGGGATCGTCGCAGTAGTGAATTGCTCACGGGCTCGCAATTGAATGTTCCCAAATCAGGCTCATCCAAAGGGGAGTCTGGGGCACAGCAAAATATGAGCGGGGGCACGAATAATACAGCGATGAACTTGAGCGCCTTGAGTATCCCTAATCTTGACGCCTCTCAATTCACTGGGATTTTGGAGAATGCCTATCGTGCCACGCGCCGGGAGGAGGATCGCCTCGTGGCCGCTGCCAAGATGGGTGCCAAAGAGCTTGAAAAAGTAAAGCGCGATGTGGAGAGCCGCCAGAATTTCCGTTCCTACATCGCCGCACTGGTGGCTTCCCAGCAATATTCCCAAGCGATTCTTGCGATTGATTTTTACCGGGCGATCTACAATGACGGGGATTACAATAATGAATTGGCTGTGATGTATAATACCGCGCTGGAGGCAAATAAACAGGCGGGCGCGGAGTTGGAGGCATTCAAATTCAAATACCAGAATAATGAAATCTCCGGCGCCTCGGAGAAACTCCTTGCCGCATTCATGACCTCGCGCAATTTGCCCGGGCTCTTGACCGTGCCGCGCGAGGAAAAAAGGAAGGTGTCCGTTTTTTTGCGCGATATGTCCGAGCTGGAAAGCATTCTCATGGTCAAGGATTACAATGCGGCGGACGAGAAAATCGCCGCTGTCCGCAAAGTCGCCTCTGATTTTGACTCCAGCAAGGCGATGTCACTGGTCAATAATGGGCGGATGAGGAGCAACTTTGCCCTCGGCATGGCAAAGCTCTCGGCTCAACAAGGCAAAGTCGAGGAGGCTCAGAAATATTTTTATGCGGCGGCGGAGCTTTGGCCGACGAATCCCGATCTCAAAACCGCGAGCCAGAGTTTTTTCAGCACAGCGGACACGAAGGAACAGTATGTGACGGAGTTCGACCGTTATTGGATGGAGGAGAACTGGCGCGCACTTTATGAGAACCGGTTAAAATATGCCGCCGCGCTGGATGGCGACAAAGGGCGTATCGCGAAATTCGAGCAAGCCCTCAAAAAAGTGGAGGCCGTGGAGATCGCTATTTTGAAAGCCGGGCAACTCCAAAAAGCCCAGAACCCCGCCGGGGCTTGGGAAGTCCTCGAAAAAGTCTCCCAAGAGTGGCCGGACGACACGAAACTCAACAAGATGATGGCCGAGCTTGCCGGGCCATCCGCGGCATTCATCGCCGCCGTTCGCAATGCAAAAAATTTCGAGAGTAAAGGTCAATGGGGTGCCGCCGCGACCTGGTATCTCCAAGCCCAAGAAGTCAACCCGATGAGTGAACTCGCCACTGAGGGATTAAATAATGCCAAGGAGAAGATTCTTTCTTCTTCCTATTCGTCAGACACTTTTTGAGGGATAGGAACTAGATCCCTACCAAGAAATTCAACTACCACCGTCTCAAAGACGGTGGATTGGTTTTGCTTCCCGATGAATATCGGGACTAAGCTCGAACCCGAGTTTTTGCAATATGAGTTACCGCCAGCAAAGGCGGTGGTATGAAACCAAAAACGAGACATCAAA
>CAYTAI010000014.1:43850-47455 GCA_964435715.1 uncultured Verrucomicrobiota bacterium
ATCACGTTGCCGATTTGAACCTTGTCGCCAGGCTGGAGGAGGGCGATTTTGTCGATTTTCTGGCCGTTGACTTTGGTGCCGTTGGTGGAACCCAAATCCTTGATCAAAAGCAGGTCGTCCCAGGTTCTGATGGCGCAGTGACGCTGGGAAATGCTGGTATCCTCGATGCACACGTCACAATCCTCGGCGCGTCCAAAAACGAGGGGTTCATCCGAGAAACTGAGTTCCTTTTCTTCCAAATCAATGATCTTGTCTTTTGGTTTCATCAGGTACTCATGATAGCCGAATCAAGCGGTTGTCAAAACATAAAATTCAAGGCACACTCCGGCGGTCATGCTTTACAGGCAATTTTATACGATTAAAGATTTGCGTGCATGGAATCGCAAGGAACCCAGTCTCGGGGTTGTGGGCTTTCCGGTGGAACACTCCGCCTCGCCCGTCATGCAAAATGCCGCGCTGGAGCAATTTGCTCAATTCCAGAGCTGGCATTACTTTCGTTTCGAGATTCGGGCGGGCGAACTCCCCGAGGCCATGCAGCTTTTCGCGCGGAATCATTTTGTGGGGTTAAATCTGACTGTGCCCCACAAGACGGCGGCTTATGCGCTCATCGAAAATCGTGATGAGAGCGCGGAGAGTGTGCAGGCGGTCAATACCGTGCTTTTTGATTGGCCGGGCAGTGCCGCGGCACCGGAAGGATTTTCCACGGACGGCTATGGCCTGCTCACCGCGCTGGAAAAGGATTTAGCTTTTGAGCCTGCGGGCAAAACGATTCTGCTGCTGGGCGCAGGGGGAGCCGGGCAGACGGCTGCTGTTGTCCTTGAAAAAGCCGGGGCGCGCATCCTGTGGCACAACCGCACACCGGATAAAGTCGCCGCCTTGATCCCGCGTTTGGGCTTGGAAAACTCTTATCTGGTGAACCCCGGGCAAATTGCGTGGGGGGAAATCGACCTGGTGTTGAATTCCACCAGCGCGGGGCTGGGGGAAAAGCCGGTGAGTCCTCTGGATTTTTCCCGTGTGGAAAATCTCTCCCCGGGATTGTGCGCGTATGACATGCTTTACGGGAAAGAGAAAACTCCTTTTTTAAAATCCGCGGAGGAGGGAGGCATCCGTTGTGCGGACGGCTTGTCCATGTTGCTGCATCAGGGGGCAAGGGCATTTGAAATCTGGACAAAGCAAAAGGCTCCGCTAGAAAAGATGGAAGAATCACTCAAGAAAGCGATTTATGGAGATCAATGAAATTTTAATGAGCGCGCCGGTCTTGGTGGTCGTCTTTATCCTGGGGACTTGCATCGGATCATTCTTGAATGTGGTCATCTACCGTTTGCCCCGTGATTTGTCGGTGAATCACCCGAAACGCTCCTTTTGCACGACCAGCGGAAAAAGCATCCCTTGGTACGACAATATTCCTGTATTCAGTTACCTTTTACTGAAAGGAAAATCGAGATTTGATGGTCAGCCCATTTCCATTCGTTACCCGCTGGTCGAGATTTTGACCGGGCTGCTTTTCCTCTGGGTGTGGTCATCCCATCCGGGGCAACCCGTCACCGGATTCCTGTATCTCGTGCTCACCGGATTCTTGATTGCCGGGTCGGCCATTGATTTTGAGCATTACATCATCCCCGACGAGATTACCAAGACCACGATTGTGTTGGGAATTGCTTTCAGCGCGATCTGGCCCGCCTTACACGGGACAGAGGATTACGGTGCCTCATTTGGCTGGTCATTGTGGGGGGCGGTTTTTGGTTATGGTTTACTCTGGCTTGTGGGATATTTAGGAAAAAAAGCCTTTAAAAAAGATGCGATGGGAATGGGCGATATGAAACTCATGGCGGGCATCGGTGCTTTTCTCGGGGCGCAAGCCGTTATTTTCGCTTTGATCATGGCCTCCTTTATCGGAGCCGCCATCGGACTGTCTTTGGTTGCTGCCAAGAAAAAGGAACTCTCCACCCGCATCCCCTTTGGGCCTTACCTCTCCATGGGCGCATTCATCTGGATGATCGGCGGGGATCGCTTGTGGAACTGGTATCTGTCCACCCTCACCTTGCCTGAGGAACCCGTTTCCAAAACGCTCGGGCTTTTCCTCGGATTCTAGCTCTCTAGTGAAGCGTTTCGCAGGGCGCGATGAAAAGTTTGTCACCGTAAGACTCCCTCATTTTCCGGGCAAGTTGCGCGGCATCCTCTTTTGACGCGGCGACGCCAAAAACAGTGGCGCCACTGCCGCTCATGAGCGAGGCGACAGCACCGGATTTGAGCAGGTCATCTTTGAGGACATTAAGAACCAAATATTTATCGAGAACCGGAAGCTCAAGGGAGTTAAAGAGTCCTTTTTGCAAATTGCTCCAGTCGCCGGAATCGAGTGTTTTCAAAAGCACCGTCACGGGAGGCGCAATTTGCGCGGGGCAAGCTGCAAAAGCCTCGTAGGCCCATTTGGTGGAAACGCCGAATCCGGGATTGACTATGACCAGGTGCAATTTGCGCGGGAATGGAACAGGCTCGATTTTTTCGCCGCGCCCGGTGCAAATTGCGGGGGCCGCCCGGATGAAAAAAGAACAGTCGGAGCCGAATTCCGCCGCAAATTGCTCCAGCCGGGAGTCCTCGAGTCCCAGATGCCAGAGTTCATTCAAGGCTTTGAGCGTGACCGCGCCATTGCTGGAGCCGCCACCCATGCCTCCACCCATAGGAGTCGACTTTTCGATGTGGACATGCAGTCCGCGGGGCGGCAGGGAGAGGGCTTTTTCGAGGGTTTTCACCGCCTTATAAACGAGATTACTCTCATCACAGGGCACTCCGGGGACATTACACGAGACAGTGACACGCCCCGAGGAGTTTTCCTCGATATGGAGCCAGTCACCCAGGCTCAAGGGAACCATGAATGTCTCCAACTCGTGGAAGCCATCCGGTCTTTTTCCGGTAATGCGGAGGTAAAGATTTGTCTTTGCCGGTGAAAAAATCTTGAGTGTCATGCGAAGGGGTTTGCCTTTCCTGCCAGAGAGGCTTAAATTCTCACTTATATGAAGTCAAAACTAATCGTCGCACTGGATGTCGCGCAGGAATCGGAGGCCCGGAAAATCGTTGAGGAGCTTCATGATTGTGCGGGGTATTTCAAGGTGGGGCTGCAAATGTTCACCCGGTTCGGTCCGGGGCTGGTTTCATTCATTCGCTCGAAAGGGGCGGACGTTTTTCTTGATCTGAAATTCCATGACATTCCCAATACAGTCGCCCACGCTGTGGAGTCTGCTTGCCAGCTCGATGTCGGGATGTTGACCGTGCATGCCTGCGGGGGATCGGACATGATGCAGGCTGCGGTGGAGGCGGCCGCAAAAGCGGAGCGCAAACCCTTGGTGCTTGCTGTCACGGTATTGACGAGCATGGACAAATCCGACCTTGAAGAAATCGGTCTGGATCACAGTCTGCCCGGGCAGGTGATGAATCTGGCCCGGCTTGCGGTGAAATCAAAGGTCGGGGGACTGGTTTGCTCCGCCCACGAGATTGCCCTCATCCGTGATGAGGTCTGCAAGGATGTGACTCTGGTTGTGCCCGGAATCCGGCCTGCGGGTACTGAAACGGGTGACCAAAAAAGAGTCATGACACCCCGCGAGGCTGTG
>CAYTAI010000014.1:47485-56270 GCA_964435715.1 uncultured Verrucomicrobiota bacterium
GTCCAATCCTGGAGGCGGCTGACCGGCGCAAGGCAGCCGGGGACATTCTCGCGCAAATTGTGTAGGGAAGAGTGGAAGCGGCATCTTACCGCTTGATAATCTAGAGAGGATTGGAAGCGCGATTTCAATCCTTTGCGTTCCTGACAAAGGCTTGCGTCCTTGAGAGTAAGAGGTTGGCTATTGTTCATTAAGAAGAGAAAAATATGAAGTTGTGATGCGGGAGATTTATTTTATGGCAATCGCAGATTTACTGATTTTAATTATCACGATTACATTTTGTATTTTTACAAAACCTTGGAAAACGCTAAAAGATGGTTCGCATAATTATAGGGTCATTTTGGCCTGTGGATTTCCTTTTATTATCATATTTTACATGGTGGTGAATGTTGGTGATTTTATCATAACAAAGTATGATGCAAGTTCGTATTTTATAAAATTATTTTCGTTATTGCTTGCCGGTATTGGAGCCATAAGTCTTTTGCGTTATCGAAGATCATTTAAAAAAAGTATTACGGCGGCTTTTCTTCAAGGGCTTTTTTGTTTGTTATTATATTTTGTGATTCTTATCATCTGTGTAAACGCTCTATCAATAAAATGAACCTGTGAGCCAGCCAATAGCATTCGCAAAGGCCTTCACTCTCCGAAAATCAGGCATAAAAGATTAGAAAATTCAGGAGTCAGAATCGAGAATGAAAGTCACGCGCAAGTTGCGCGGGGATCGGCTGCCCTCACATCAAAAAATCTGTGTGAATCTGCGAAATCTGTGGGCGCTGCACTCCGCTCCCGAAGCCTGAAGCGGTCACTCGGTGATGACGGTGTCGTCGTGTTCGTAACACGGGGCGCACATGCAGAGGAGTTTGAGAGTGTCTGCGCCGGTATTGGTGATTTTATGTTTTTGCCCGGGCAGAATCGCGATGGAGTCACCGGGAGCGACGGCAAATTCTTTCCCGTCGAGCCGCATCAGCCCGTGCCCTGAGGTGATATGATAAATCTCCTCGGTTTTGATGTGGTAATGTTCCTGTGTGGATTGCCCCGGTGCCAGCCGCGCTTCGGCGAGGCTCTGGTTTTTAATGGGGGAATTCCGGCAGGCCAGAAGCTCCCTGATTTCCGAGCCGTCCTTGGTGGTGAAAGCGGGGACTTGCTCGAGGCGAGTGATGATTTGGTGGTTCATAAAATTATTGAAAATCGATTTTTGCCGCGCCGATATTGCCGTCGGCGTCTTCCATCCGGATAAAGACACGATTGACGAGGTCGGGGGCGGTGTAAATGAATGATTTTTCGAGGCTGTCGAGGATTCCTTGGGACGGGGCGAGGGGAAAGTAGTTCACCCCGTCAGTGGAGACAGAAACGGATTTGATCGTGCTCAGAGAGTCTTTCACGGTGAAGGTGGCTTGTTTGCCGGATACAGAGACGTTGCTCATGACCGGCGGGGTGTGGTCGATCTGGAAACGGCGGCTGGTGTCCGAAGCTGTTTTGACATCGGCGGGGGGATTTGACGGGCTGTCGGTGGCTTCGATTTTGAGAAAATAATTCCCGTCAGGCCAGCCGGTCGTGTCCCAGACAAAGACGGGAGCGTCGAGACCTTCCTCAAGCGGGTGCCAGGTGTCATCCCCCTCGAACTTGTAAGACACGTTGTAGAGCAAATTGTCCTGGTTCGGATCCGAAGCATTCCAGAAAGCCACATGCAATCCGCGTGCGGGCGCGCCGAGTGGTTTGACAGGTTGCATCATCATTTGTTGCGCCGCCGCATCGCCGCGGGGGGCTTGGGGCATATTGCGGTTGACCTGCATGCCGGTGAGCTGGGCGGCAACCATTGCCGGGGTCATGCCGGGAGTATTAAATTGGATGGGGAAAGGCAAATTGCTGCTGGCGAGGATTTCAATACTGGAAACCTGCGGGGCGAGATTCACCGGCAGATAAAAGAAAACAACATCCTCGACGATAGTGTCCCTGCCTTTCAAGACAAGCTTGTACTGGAGGTATTGCGCGGAGGGACTGGGGATTTGACCATTGGCACATTCCTGCCACTCCGACCACGACTTATCCGAGGCGGGGGTATTGCCCGAACGGGTGAAAATGGCAACACGGGAGTCTCCGGTCTTTGGAACGGTTGCCTGAATGTGACCCCAGCGGACAAAGAAACTCGAATTAAAAACCTCTGACTCGTAAGTGCCTTCTTCCCGTCGGTCTTTGGAGATGCTCCAGATTGCGCCGGGATTACTCCCGACCAGGAAAAGTGTGCCATCACTTTTGGGTGCCAGCTTGGTGATCTGTCCGGACGATGCTTTCAAGATCAGATCGGCTTTCCCTTTTGAGTCCACCTCAAAGAGGTAACCCTCGTCGCCTGTGCCCACGAGAGCCTTTCCCTCGCGGATGGCGAGACTGTGTCCAGTGAATTTCGAGACCCAGATCTTTTCCGGCAGCCCGTCAGGCGAGATGAAATACAGCTCGGAGGAACCCCCTTTTCCGGGGGCACCGGACTCGATCTGCCCGGGTTGGCCTTCGGTGCCACCGGGTGTGGAGATGACAGGCAGGGGTGCGGCAATCGCCACGCCCTGCGGACCCGCGGGATGACTGAAGGAATTCAGGGTCGGAGCAATTTCCGTTGCCGGGGTTTCCGCCCCGATCCCGTCGAGCACCAGGACGTAAATGCCGCCATCCGGCGTGAGTGCGATGCGTTTGATTTCTTTCTGGTTTGAGGAGAGGAGCACGTAAGGGGTTTTCCCGGAGGGATCGATACGGTAGAGGAGCCCGGTGCCTTGCGAGCCTGCGAGGAGGTTCTTGTCCTTGTCCCATGCCAGAGACACAATATTGGGCTCGTCGCTATCGTAAAAGACCTCGCCCTTGCCATCGGGGGACACTTTGTAAATGACGCCTTTATCACCGGTCGCGACAAAGAGATTGTCATTGCTGTCGAAAAGTAGGGCAAAAATATTCTTTTGTTTGGGTTCGAAAAACACGCTGGATTTCCCCTCCTTGTCGAGCTTGAGCACTTTGCCGTCCGGGGAGGTGGCGATAAAAATCTCTCCTTTGGAATTGATTGCGAGGGCAAAGACATTGGTATCCTCGCTGGTGAAAAACTCCACGGCTTTGCCGTCGGGAGTGATTTTCCAGACTTTGGCTTTGTCCCCTGCGGAGACAAAAAGATTGCCGTCGCGGTCAAAGACCGCATCCCAGAGGAAAGCAGATGCCAGCGTGGAAAACTCCTTGAGCGCGGGGGCGGTGCGAATGCTGCCTTCGCTGGTCAGGCTCACACCGGAGGCTTTGCCGTTGACGAAATCCTCATACTTCTCATACGAGACTTTTTGTGTTTCCACCGCGCTGACGGAACTGAGCAACACCGCGCAAATTGCGAGGAACACTGCAAATTTTTGCAGTCTGATGGAATGAATCTTTCTCATGGGCGATTGACGACTTTGAGCCTAACGGATTTGCTTCCGAGTGCAACGCCATCTTCCTTGAGGGGGACACGGAGCAGCTCGACCTGGTTAATGATTCCCACGGGCTGGTTGATTTTCGAGTCCTGGTAGACGGAAACGATCGAGGCGGGAAGATTTTCACTGACCTTGTCCTCGACGACCACACCCGGGGCGGACTGCATGAGCCGGAGGTAATAGGCATTTTGCGGGACTTGCTTGTTAAAAACATCAATGAGCTGGCGGGTGGTGACGGGGTTTTCCCCGCGTGCAAAGAGCTCCACGGGTTGAATGCTGCGTGCGAGTTTCTCCTCCACTGAGAGATGAGAATCATTCATCATCATGAAAAAGGGGATGAAAAAGAATTGGTTATTGACCGCCGCCGCGTCACTGAGCCGGAGCTCCAGTTCCCCTTCTTTGACTTCCTCGGGGATTTTGACAGCGACTTGACGTGTCAGGGATTTTCCCCGCCAGGGGCGCACGGTGTAGGAAAGCATGATTGTTTCACCGGGACTGATGATTTGTTTGGAAACGCTGATGGCCTCCAGAGCCCAGGATTTCCTTTCGGGCACGAGGTTCCATTCCAGATCAACGGATTTCAGCCGGGCTTTTTCATGGGGATTGGTCAATACCCCGGCGATTTTGTAGCCTGTGTCAAAGACGATCATGAGCCGGTCAGAGCCTTCGCCGCTGTAAGTGTCGTCAAAGACGAGATCCGGAGCCCCTTCAAAAGAGGCTTTCCCGGTGGCTTGAATCGTAAAATGATCGGAATAATCCAAGGTTTGCATCAGCGAGGAGGCACTCACCATCGAAAGGACCAGGGGTGTGATTTGATCAATCCGGGTGACCTCATAGCGGTAGGTTTTTTTGCCGCTCTGTGGATCGGTCGTGGTGATGCTCACGGGAATGGTTTCCGGGGACGGACCGATGATTCCCCCGATGGCGGTGAGCCGGTCTTGGGTGATCGTGCCGATATTTTGACGGACATTCGAGACTTTGAATGAACGGAAAAGGCTGGGCAGAATGGTGACAATCTCGGCTTGTGCCATCGGCATGGCGATCGTGCCAATGTCCAGAAAGGGATGCCCGAATCCCACGACGCGGTTCCCGTCCCTCCAGGTCAATGTCCCCGTCCCGGCGATATTCAAGTCTCCACGGACGAGCACCCCGGCGACCGCGGCACCGGGGATGAAAGGAGCCTCGATTCTTTTTTCAATGCTCCCGCCGCCTCCGGCTTGAGCGGGCTCCAGCCCGAGCTTGCGCCAGGCAGGAGCGTAAAGATCAATCACCCTCGCCGGGGCTCCGGCGATTGCCAGGGGAATCACGAGTTTTTGGAGGCCGGAGAAATCCGCTGTTTTTCCCGAGGCGAGCTTGATCCGGGTGGTGCGGTTCGCGGCATTTGCGGATACAGGCTCGTATTTGAAGACATCAAGCATGGGCTCGATCGGGGTGACACCGCAGTATCTTTCGGTTTCGAAAATTTGCAGTCCGTAAGCGAGAGCCCCCACCATCCGCCCGTCTATGTAGAGCGGGCTGCCGCTCATGCCGGCGCCCGCCCCGCTACTCCACGTCTTGGCATCGGGCAATTTGCACAGGATCAGGTCGATGCCCGGTCCGATGAAATTATCGAGGATCCCGACGACTTCGGCATTGAATGACTCGATGTTGCTGCCTTGGAAAACCGTGTAAATTTTGCCCCGCATCCCGGGGCGCACATCCTTGAGCGGCATGACGACGGCTTTCTCCATCGGGCTCTGGGCAAGAGTCAAACCCGGCAAAAGAATCAGGATAATGAACAAAAGGCGCGCCATGTGCCGCAGACTATGCGGGAAAATGAATCATCAGGCAAAGAATTTTCAATGAAAATGATTCGTTCGCCAGATTTTTCTGTCCGGGATTGACACCCGCAGAAGGGGTGCAAGAGTAGTCGAAACAGTCTTTTATTTAAAGGGCTAAAATACAAAAGGGAAAATGTCATCATGAGCGAAATCGATATTGAAAGTAACGAATACAAAAAGCAATTTGCCCACGAGGCGACCCGGCTGGCCATTGAGTCGGTAGAAAAGGGGTGGGGCGGACCATTCGGGGCGGTCATTGTCAAAGACGGTCAAATCATCGGGCGCGGCCAAAACCGTGTTCTGCTCACGGGCATTCCCGTCTATCACGCGGAGGTGACAGCCATCATCGATGCGTGCTCGAGGATTAACTCCAAAGCACTCCTCGGCTCGGATGTCAATGAGGGCAATCTCAAGATGATTCCACGCCCGGAGGGTTCACCCGATACGGTTGCTGAGCGCGCACAAATGCTCAAAGGCTGTGATATTTATATCAATGGAGCCCCTTGCCCGATGTGTATGAGTGCCATTTATTGGTCGCGTATTGACCGGGTGTATTTCGGCACGCGCCTGTCGGATACGAGCAAAATCGGTTTTAATGACGAGTTTCAATACAATGATTTCCGCCTTCCTTGGGAAGAGCGGCAAGCCATCGAGTGTTTCCCTGATTTTGAAAGGGAATACGCCCTGAAAGCCTGTGAAGCTTGGGAGAAGAAGAAGGATCGCCACCCCTACTAGGACAAAGGTTTAGCTTGAAAAAAAAGAGTGTGGTTCCACCTTTAAATCAAAATCCCTCCCGCGAAACGATGTAGGAAAAGAAATCTTTCCCATGAGTAAACAAGTTGCATTGACCGCGACAGCAAAAATTCTCCCCGGGCGCGAGCAGGCTTTTGTCCAATGGCAGACCCGGTATCTCCATGACAGCTCCGGGTTTCCGGGATTTGTCGGTTGCGATATGATTCCGCCAAGGGCGGGGAGTCCGGATGAGGGATGGACAGTGATTGTGAATTTCGACTCCGAGGAGACCATGAGTGCGTGGAGGATTTCTCCCGAGCGCATGGAGACGCTCAAAGAAGCTGCGATCCTGCTGGAAGGAGGCGCATTCACTGAAACCATTAGCGTGGACGGAGCGGATGCCGCGCGAGGCGGCGAGGTTACGGAGGTTATCTTTTCAAAGGTCAAACCCGGGATGACTGCGCGTTTCCGGGAATGGTCGGCGCGCATACAATCCGCTCAAGCGGCGTATCCCGGCTATCGCGGCATGTCTCTCCAGCCACCGAAAAGCGGGCAGGATGGGCATTGGACATCGGTTTTGCGTTATGACTCGGCGGAGCATTTGGAGGATTGGATGAATGCGCCGGAGCGGAAAGTCCTGCTGGAGGAAACCACGGAATTCATGGAGAGCGAAGAGCTGATGAGCATTCCCACGGCATTCCCGGGCTGGGTTCCCGTCAATCCGGCAACAGGCGAGGGGCCGCCGAATTGGAAGGCAGCGATGCTGGTGCTGCTGGGACTTTTCCCCATTGTCATGCTGCAAATGAGATTTTTAAACCCTCCTCTGGCGGCGATGGGAGTGAATAGTTCCCTCGGGGTCTTTATCGGAAATGTGATCAGTGTCGCCATCACGAGTCTCCTGACGATGCCGCTTTTTGTCCGCTGGTTTGACTGGTGGCTTTTCCCGAAAGGACGCTTTGTCCGGCGGGTCACCATCCGGGGAATCGTGATCCTCTGCCTGCTTTTTGCCGGCGAAGTCATCCTCCTTTGGAGACTTTTACCCTGAGGAATTGACTTATCAAAATAAATCTATAAAGACTCAGACACACCCCAAACCCAAAGGTTCACCCCCCTATGAAAAAGCTTCTGTCCACCCTCGTCCTGTCCCTTGTCACATTCAGCACTATTGTCTCAGCCAGTGATTTGAATCCCGCCACAATGATGCCGGATGAATGGGAACAATACCGTTTGCAACGATTTGCCGTCATTCTGGCTCACCCGGAATTAAAAGCCCAGGACGATCAACTCCGCAAAGACATCAAAGCGCAGACGCAAAAAATCGAAGCCGCCATGATCAAAGCGGATGCCTCGGTCAAACCCATCCTGGCAAAAGTGAATAAAGCCCTGAAAAGCGATTGGAAAGCCAATGCAGCGGGGGTCAAAGCCATTACCACCGCGGACATGCAAAAACTGCGTGCCGCCCGTGCTGCGGCTCTCAAAGAAAACCCCGACCTCGTCACTGCAAATCAGGATTTGCTCAAGAAAAAAGACGCTCTGGACAAGAAGATTGATGATGTTTTGGTGCAAACCGATGCCGGTCTTGCCGATTTTATCAAGCAATTGGACAAAAAGAATTCATCCGGTCAATAGCCCTCCCGGCGCAATTTGTCTGTAGGGCTCGTGTCCCCAGAGACCAACCCTTTCGTGCTAATCCAAATGTGGCTCGTTGAATAATAAATCAATCATTTGGGGATATTCTGATATACTCATGTCATAAAATTGACACTTGGATGGTGTTGGATGATCTCGAGATTGACAGGGTGAACTGAGAAAGGGACATTGCAAAAACGTCCTGCAAAGGATACATTATGAATGATGAAACTCCGCATCGACCTCCTCAAACAGATGACCGACGAGGACATCCTCCAGGAGGCTCTGGCGAACCAGCACCGATACAAACCAGAGCCTGTTTTCTCGAAAACCGGAGTTGGGCATTTGTCACCGACCTCAACCGAAGACTCTGTGAAAGAGGCGGCGCGCAGCACGGCACGAATCCGGAGAGCCATGAAGCGACTGCCCGCGAATGGGAAAGACTCAGACCGGTAGAGCAAAGCCTCTTGGAGACTTTCGACTTTTTGCGCCAGTGCCATCGCCGCGCGCCCTTCCTTTTTCTCAACGGGAATACCTTCGGAGAAATTGGACGAACCCTCACCGACTTTCTTTTTGCGGATGTGCCAGTCATCAAACGCAAACACATCACGTCAGCCGCCGCACACTATGTCGCCGGAGTATTGGATCAGGCATCCCTGATTCAAATCATGGAGTCTTTGAGTCGAGAATGCACTTTCAAACCCGGTGACCGTGTCCAAACCTTGAAAGGTTCCCTCAAAGGAACCATCGTCGAAATCCTCCCCGACGGTCATATCGTCTGGAATGACGGACACGGCAATATGACCTCCTCCGCCGATTCCCTCCTCCCAGTCTAAATCACCCAATCAGTAGGGTAGGGACGGTTCTCCGTAGCCGTCCGCAGGTTTAATCAGACCAAGTTCTGTAGGGCCTGTAGCTAGTCCCGAATCAGGGACTTCGGGATTCCCACAGGCCAACCCATCTGACACGGAGCAATTTGCTTTCAAGGGTAGGGAACGCCTCGCTGAGGCGTCCTCGGTTTTGATCTAGCCCCCACACGGGCAATTTGCTATATCTCTCCCTTGTAGTCCCTGTTTGTCGCTGTAGTTTTGACTTCACCCCCCCGAGAAGTCTGATACAATCGTAGGGCACGGGTGTGGGTCTCGGGGGGGGCTGTGTCTTCACTCCCCC
>CAYTAI010000015.1:0-1441 GCA_964435715.1 uncultured Verrucomicrobiota bacterium
TAAGGACGAGGTCACCGGTTCAATCCCGGTCATGGGCTCCATGCCTGTGAGAAATAAATTTTAAAAATAAACAATTCAAAAAACTAAACCAAAAAACTGTAAGGAGAAGCCAATATGGCCAAAGGAGTATTCAATCGGAGTAAACCCCACGTGAACGTTGGAACAATCGGACACGTTGACCACGGTAAGACAACATTGACAGCCGCTATTTGTTCCGTATTGGCAGCTAAAGGCATGGCCGAGGCGCGTAAGTACGAGGATATTGACAACGCCCCTGAAGAAAAAGAGCGCGGGATCACAATCAATACCTCCCACCAGGAGTATGAGACTGAAAACCGCCACTATGCCCACGTCGATTGTCCTGGTCACGCCGACTATATCAAGAATATGATTACCGGTGCCGCCCAAATGGATGGTGCCATTCTTGTGGTCAGCGCGGCGGACGGTCCGATGCCCCAGACACGCGAGCACATTCTTTTGGCTCGCCAAGTCGGTGTGCCTGCCCTTGTTGTTTTCTTGAACAAGTGTGACATGGTCGACGATCCTGAGCTTTTGGAGCTTGTCGAAATGGAAGTCCGCGAGCTTTTGAGCTCTTATGAGTTTCCTGGCGACAAAATCCCGATTGTCAAGGGATCGGCTGCCAAAGCTTTGGCCGCGAGCGATCCGAGCTCCCCGGATGCAAAATGCATTTTGGATTTGATGGAAGCGATTGACAGTTACATCCCTGAGCCCGCCCGTGAAATTGACAAGCCATTCTTGATGGCTGTTGAAGACGTTTTCTCGATTTCCGGTCGTGGAACAGTGGCGACAGGCCGTATCGAACGCGGGATTGTCAAAAAAGGCGAGGAGATTGAAATTGTCGGTCTGAAAGACACGATGAAAACCGTCGTGACCGACGTTGAAATGTTCCGCAAGAGCCTGGACGAAGGCCGTGCAGGTGACAACTGCGGTCTTTTGCTCCGCGGTGTTGAAAAGAAAGACATCGAACGCGGTCAAGTCCTTGCGAAGACGGGTTCCATCAAGCCGTACAAAAAATTCAAGGCTGAAATTTACGTTTTGAACAAGGAAGAGGGCGGTCGTCATACCCCGTTTTTCAACGGGTATCGTCCCCAGTTCTATTTCCGTACGACGGACGTAACCGGTGTCGTGACGTTGCCGGCGAATGTTGAAATGGTGATGCCGGGTGACAATGTCAGCATCGAAGTCGAGCTGATCACGCCTGTCGCCATTGAAAAGACCATGCGATTCGCGATTCGCGAAGGCGGACGCACGGTTGGTTCCGGACGTGTTTCGGACATTGTTGTCGGTTAATGTCCTTTTGAATTGCTTTTGAGGCATCGCTGGGCCCTGTCAAAAACATGACAGGGCTTGGCTGTCTCGGGGGTGGTTCTGCCATTTGGTCACAGGCCAGTAGCTCAATTGGTAGAGTAGCGGTCTCCAA
>CAYTAI010000015.1:1462-11021 GCA_964435715.1 uncultured Verrucomicrobiota bacterium
TAAGTTATATAAAAATGCGAAAGAAGAGCTCGATGAAAAAGAAAGAAAAATGAATTTTACAGACATCATCATCAATTGGGTCAAGGCACACCCGGGGACAACGATCTTCTGGTTGGTCGTGTTGATATTGGCGGCATGGATTCTGGTCAAGAAGGGTGCGGCAATCAGAATGTTTTTGGTCGAGACAAAAGTGGAGCTGGGTAAATGCATCTGGCCGATTGATCCTCAGGAAACCGGTTACGCCCGTTATCAAGGGTTGGTGCAGTCGACGCTTGTTGTCGTGGTCGCCAGTATTCTGCTCTCTTTATATATTGTTTTTGCTGACACAATCATGTCGGCGGTCATTCGAAAATTTATTTTAAAAATTGGAGACTAGAAATACCGTGGAAGAATCTCAACCGATACAAAACGAGGGGGCTTTGGCCCAGGGTGTTCCTGCCGTGGAAGATCATTTCCAGTGGTTCAGCATCCATGTCTTGAGTGGTCAGGAGAATAAAGTCAGAGAAGGTCTCTTGCGCCGCATAAAAACCGAAGAGATGGGTGACTATGTCAAGGAAGTGCTTGTCCCGACTGAAAAAGTCGCCGAAGTCAAAAAAGGCAAGAAGACGGAAGTCACCAGAAAACTTTTCCCCGGTTACGTTTTTGTGCAACTCAGATTGTATGACGAAGACAAGCAGTTGATCGGAAAGACATGGTATTTCATCCGTGAATCCAACGGGGTGATCGGGTTTGTCGGCGGAGATCGTCCGGCTCCCCTCCGGCAGGATGAGGTGAACAATTTGATCGAGCAAATTTCCGAAAAAGAAGACAAGGCAAAACCGAAAATTGATTACGCAATCGGCGAAAAAGTCAAAATCAATGATGGTCCTTTCTTGAGTTTCAGCGGCTTGATCGAGGAGATTGATTCGGAAAAAGGAAAATTAAAAGTGTCGGTTTCCATTTTCGGCCGCAATACGCCCGTGGAGCTGGAGTACTGGCAAGTCGAGCGTGAGGTTGATTAATATCTAAATACAAAAAGGTGAATTATGGCAAAAGAAGTCAGCGCAATCATTCGTTTACAAATCCCGGCCGGGCAAGCAAATCCTGCTCCTCCCGTCGGACCTGCTTTGGGTCAACACGGCGTGAATATCATGGGGTTTTGCAAACAATTCAATGCAGAGACCCAAAAACAGGCGGGTGACATCCTGCCGGTGGTCATCAGTGTCTACAAGGACAAGTCATTTACTTTCATCACAAAATCCCCCCCTGCAGCGGCTTTGATTAAAAAAGCCGTCGGCATCGCCTCCGCCTCGAAAGAGCCGAACAAGACAAAGGTGGGTAAAATCAGCAAGAAACAACTTTTGGATATCATTAATATCAAACGCAAGGATTTGAATATTAATAGTGACGAAGCGGGCATCCGCCTCTTGTCAGGCACATGCCGCAGCATGGGAATCGAAGTAATCGACTAACAATACCAATAACCGTGGAAGCTTTCCCTCCTTCTTGGAAACAAGGGCGGGGGAGAACGCAAAACCTGCTCAGATTCAAACGAACCGGGCAGACCCACCACAAGGAGAAAAAATAATGGCAACAAAAAAAAGCAAGCGCTATCAGGCCGCTGAAAAGCTCGTCGATAGAAAAAAAACGTACCGTCTTGAAGAAGCGGTGAGCATCCTCAAAAAAATGCCCGTGACAAAGTTTGACCAGACGGTGAATCTGGCGATCAAACTCGGTGTGGATCCAAAACAATCCGATCAAATGGTTCGCGGAACAGCTGCATTACCCCACGGGAGCGGAAAAAATGTCCGTGTCGCTGTATTTGCCCAAGGCACAGCTGCGGATGCGGCGAAAGCGGCTGGAGCGGAGCATGTCGGTTTCGAGGATTTGATCAAAAAATGCAATGAAGGATTCAACGACTTTGACGTCGCGATTTCGACTCCAGATGCAATGGTCGAGGTTCGCAAACTCGGAAAAGTCCTCGGACCGCGCGGGCTGATGCCGAATCCCAAGACGGGCACCATCACTGATGATACCGCAAAAGCTGTCAAAGAAGTCAAAGCGGGACGTGTGGAGTTTAAAATCGACAAGGCAGGCAATTTGCATGTCCCTGCGGGCAAAGTTTCTTTCGAGGCAAATGCGCTCTTGGACAATTTGCGTGCGGTCATTGAGGCGATATTAAAATCCCGCCCGTCCACGGCCAAAGGAACTTATGTGGTGAATGCCGCACTGTCTGGAACAATGACTCCCGGGATCCGTCTCGATGCGAGTGCGATCATCAAAAGCTAACCCAGAGGGAATATATCATGAGACCTGAAAAAACAATTTTAGTCGATGAGATCAAGGCAAGGATCAACTCATCCCCTTATTTGATCGTGACCGAATACACAGCGATGACTGTGACTCATTTTAATGAGTTGCGCAGCCGACTCCGCAGTGTTGAAGCCGAATACAAGGTGATTAAAAACACGGCATTGCGTATTGCTGCCGAACAAGCCGGATTCCCGGACTTGAAAGGTTCGCTCACGGGGCAAATTGCTATTGTCACAGGGCAAAAAGACGTTTCCGCGGCCGCAAAGATTGTGAAAACATTCGCCTCAGAGTTTGAAAAGCCGGTGATCAAATTCGGTGTGCTGGACAATCGGTTGCTCAGCGAGCCGGATGTCAAGGCATTGGCGGATTTGCCAAGCCTGGATGTGCTCAGGGCGAAATTGCTTGGCTTGTTCAATGCTCCGGCGACCAAGCTGGCGGTATTGCTCAACACACCGGGGGCGCAATTGGCGCAGGTGATCAAGGCAAAAAGCGAAAAGGCGGACTAAAGATCCGGAATACTGAAATCAATTTGGGCGAAATAAAATAGTTCCAAGTAAATCGTAGCTTCCGGTTCATGCCCGCCGGAGGTTAATTTGAACCGGGGTTCGGTTCGACTACGACACTCGGAAAAGAAAAAAGGTAAAAACATATGGCAGATCTGGACACAATCGTTCAGCAACTCAGCGGGCTGACAGTTTTGGAAGCCGCTGAACTCGTGAAAAAACTCGAAGAGACATGGGGCGTGAGCGCCGCAGCACCTGTGGCTGTCGCTGCAGCACCAGCAGCAGGTGGTGGAGCCGCTGCCGCCGCTGAAGAAAAAACCTCGTTCAATGTCATCCTGAAAGAAGCAGGGGCGAACAAGATCAATGTGATCAAAGAAGTTCGCGCTGTGACAGGACTCGGATTGAAGGAAGCCAAAGACCTCGTCGAAGGCGCTCCGAAACCGATCAAGGAAGGCGTTAACAAGGAAGAGGCTGAAGACATCAAGAAAAAAGTCGAAGCCGCCGGTGCCAAAGTCGAAGTCCAATAAGCACTCTATTTTTGACTCCCGCCTGACACTGTTTCCAGGCACGGGCGGGAGTCTCTTGTTTAACTTGTATCGAGTTAAGTGAAGAAAAAATGCCGGGAAACAACCGTCAAGGCATGCCGCCGGACGTTAAACTGATGACCGAAAAAATTACCACGGAGAATAAGACGATATGGTTGCACTAAGAAGAAACTTCGGAAAGCTCAAGGATGTCATCGATGTTCCCAACTTGATTGAATTGCAGGTTCAGTCATACATTGATTTCCTACAAACGCAAGCCACTGCCGCCAAACGTAAAAACATCGGTCTCCACGCGGTTTTCAAGGAGGTTTTCCCCATCTCCAGTTATGATGAGAAAGTCTCGCTGGACTATGTCCAGTATGAGGTGGGTGAACCCAAGATGGGTGATATTGAATGCATGAAAGAAGGTCAAACCTTCTCCGCCCCTTTGTATGTCACCTTCCGTCTCAAAGATGATAAAAACTCGAAAGAGGAAACGGTTTACATGGGCGAGTTGCCCTTGATGACAGACCGCGGTTCATTTGTGATCAACGGGGCTGAACGTGTTGTGGTCAGTCAGCTGCACCGTTCTCCCGGCATTTGTTTTGAGTCCTCCATTCATGCGAATGGAAAAACGCTTTACAGCTTCCGGATCATTCCCGACCGGGGAAATTGGCTGGAAGTCCAATTTGACACGAGTGACCTGCTTTATATTTATCTGGACCGCCGCCGCCGCCGCCGGAAGTTTCTGGCGACAACATTCCTCCGCGCCCTGGGATTCAGCTCGGATGAAGACATTTTGAAGCTTTTTTATCAGATTGAAAAAATCAACCTGACAACAGGGCTGGACACGGAAAGCATTGCAACAAAAGTGCTGACCACAGACATCCGCGACCAGGACATTGTCATCGCGCGTGCGTTTGAGCCTCTTTCAAAAGCGGTTGTCAAACAATTGATCGATCTGGGAATCAAGTCCGTGCAGGTCGTTGACACCAAGGAAGACGACACAATCATCAAGTCGCTCAAGAAAGACCCGACGCACAATGAAGAAGAAGCGTTGCGTGAGATCTACCGCCGTCTGCGCCCCGGGGATCCCCCCACGGTCGCCAATGCGAAAGCTTTGATTAAAAGACTCTTTTTTGACCCGCGCCGTTATGATCTCGGGCGTGTCGGACGATATAAGATGAATCAAAAACTTTCGATGGAAGTCGATATCGAGCAGCGCACGCTCAATAATGATGATTTTGTCGCTGCCATTAAATATCTTCTCAAACTGCGTGCGAATATCGATGGCACCATTGATGATATTGATCATCTGGGTAGCCGCCGTGTGCGTACAGTCGGGGAGCTGGTCGCCAACCAATGCCGTGTCGGATTAGCCAGGACGGAACGTTTGGTCAAAGAGCGTATGACCCTCTTTGATGTGAATACCGAGGGGATGACTCCGCAGAAATTGATTAATCCAAAGGCATTGAGTGCTGTGATCCGCGACTTTTTCGGGCGCAGTCAGCTTTCTCAATTCATGGATCAGACGAATCCTCTTTCCGAAATGACCCATAAACGCCGTCTTTCGGCGCTTGGACCGGGAGGGTTATCCCGCGATCGTGCTGGTTTTGAAGTGCGTGACGTGCATCCGTCCCACTACGGGTTGATTTGTCCGATTGAAACACCAGAGGGACCGAACATTGGTCTGATTAATTCACTGAGTTCTTTTGCGCGGGTCAATGAATTCGGATTTCTGGAGGCTCCCTATCGTAAAGTCAAGAACGGGAAAGTCACGGATGAGATTGAATACCTGACGGCCGACAAGTCGGAAAATTATGTGATCGCTCAGGCGAATTCACCTTTGAATGACAAGAGCGAATTCACCGATCCAAAGATTTCTGTCCGCTATCGCGCAGATTTCCTCGAGGTTGAATCTTCGAAAGTTGATTACATGGATGTCTCACCGCGCATGCTTGTCTCTGTCGCAGCGAGCTTGATTCCTTTCTTGGAACATGATGATGCGAACCGTGCGTTGATGGGTTCGAACATGCAGCGTCAGGGTGTGCCACTTCTGTACGGGGACTCACCAATCGTGGGCACAGGCATGGAAGAACGTGTCGCTCGTGATTCCGGTGTGGTTGTTGTTTCCGAAGGAAGCGGGATCGTCGCCTCCGTCACCGGTGACATGGTCATCGTGACTGCAGATGGCAAGCTGCCTGATTCCAAGAAAAAGCTTAAAACAGACCCGGAAAAAGGGATCTATATTTACGAGTTACGCAAATTCATGCGTACGAACTCTGCAACCTGTTTTAATCACAAACCAATCGTCCGCAAAGGTGACCATATCAAGAAGGGGCAAGTGATTGCGGATGGCCCTTGCACGGAGAAGGGCGAGCTTGCTCTCGGGCGTAATGTTTTGGTGGCATTCATGCCTTGGAACGGTTACAACTTTGAAGACGCGATTCTCCTGTCTGAAAAGCTGGTCAAAGATGATGTCTACACTTCGATCCACATTGAGGAGTTTGAAATCGGCGCCCGTGACACAAAGCTCGGACCTGAAGAAATCACGCGTGACATACCCAATGTCGGCGAGGAAGCTCTCAAAAATCTCGGTCATGACGGGGTTGTGCGTGTTGGCGCAGAAGTGAAACCCGGTGATATTCTCGTCGGTAAAATCACTCCCAAGAGCGAGACCGAGCTTTCCCCTGAGGAACGCCTGTTGCGCGCGATTTTCGGTGAGAAGGCCGCCGATGTCAAAGACAGTTCGCTGACGGTTCCGTCCGGTATTGGCGGGATCATCATGGCGACAAAAGTCAGCTCGAATAAAACAATTGAGAGAATCAAGCTCAGCGAAACGGAAGCTAAAAAACGTCGCAAAGAAATCGATGATGACTTTAACAAGAAGAAAAACGAGCTTTTGGAGCAGCTGACCGAAGCCCTTTCAAACGTGCTTTTGGGAGAAAAAATCCCGCTTGATGTCGTGAATGCCGAGACGGGTGAGATTATTATCCCTGCGAACCGCAAGATTACCAAGACCCTCTTGCGTAAACTGGCGAGTGTCTACGACCATATTGAAATCGATCCCAGCCCGATCCGTATCAAGATCCGTGAGATCATCTCCAGTTTCGAAGGTAAATTCGAAGAATTGGAAATGGATCGTGACCGACTTTTGGATGGAATTGAGAGCGGCGACGATGTCGACCCTGGCATCATCAAACAGGTGAAAGTGTATATCGCCAGCAAGCGCAAAATCTCAGTCGGTGATAAAATGGCGGGCCGGCATGGAAATAAAGGTGTCATCGCCAAAATTGTTCCTGAGGAGGACATGCCATTCCTTCCCGATGGGACACCGGTGCAAATTGTGCTTAACCCTCTGGGTGTGCCCTCACGCATGAATGTGGGGCAAGTTCTCGAGACCCACTTGGGCATTGCGGCTAAAATGCTCGGGTTCAAGGTCGCCACACCGGTATTTGACGGTATCGCTGAAAAGCAGATCCGTGAGTATCTCAAACAGGCTGACTTGGCTGAAGACGGCAAAACCTACCTTTATGACGGTCGCACGGGAGAACGTTTCGATCAACGGGTGGTCGTCGGATACATCTATATGATGAAGCTCAATCACCTTGTTGCTGACAAAATCCACGCGCGGGCTGTCGGGCCGTACTCACTGGTGACGCAACAACCGCTCGGTGGAAAAGCGCAGTACGGTGGACAGCGCTTTGGAGAAATGGAAGTCTGGGCCATGCAAGCGTATGGAGCGGCTTACACCCTGCAAGAATTGCTCACTGTCAAATCAGATGATACGACAGGGCGCACCAGGATTTATGAGTCCATTGTAAAAGGTGACAGCAACCTTGAGGCGGGGACTCCGGAATCTTTCAATGTTCTCGTCAAGGAAATGCAAGGTCTGTGTCTCGATATCCGGGTCCAGAAAAGTCATCAAGAAAGCATCGCGGTTTAATTTGCAACCCCAAAACTCCCCCAGGTAAATATGATCAAAGATACTACAGCTGAAATACAGGAAAATTCCGAAGTCAAAGAAATTCTCGACTTCGAGCAGCAGGAGACAAGTTTTGACCAGGTTTCCATTACGATCGCTTCACCTGAAGTGATTCGGTCCTGGTCCCGCGGAGAGGTGAAAAATCCGGAAACGATCAACTACAGAACATTTCGCCCGGAAAAAGGCGGTTTATTCTGTGAACGTATCTTTGGCCCGACCAAAGACTGGGAATGCGCTTGCGGCAAATACAAACGTGTCAAATACAAGGGTGTGGTTTGTGACCGCTGCGGGGTTGAGGTCACCTTGTCCCGTGTGCGTCGTGAACGCATGGGCCACATTGAGCTCGCCGTTCCTGTATCACACATCTGGTTTTACAAATGCATGCCGAGTAAAATCGGTTTGCTCATGGACTTGAGCGCTAAATTGCTTGAGCGTGTTATTTACTACGAGGATTACATGGTGGTCGATCCCGGCCGGACGCCTTTGAAACAACGCCAGCTGCTCAGTGAGATGGAGTATCGTGAGGCTTTGGATCAATATGGTGACGGAAGTTTTGTTGCCAAGATGGGTGCGGAGGCGATTCGTGACGTGATGACAACCATGGACTTGGCGAATACCGTCAAAGAACTCGAAGAATCCCTTTTGACAACCCGGAGCAAACAAACCAAGAAGAAACTCGCGAAGCGGTTGAAATACATCATGGGCTTGGCTTCCTCCAAGACCCGTCCGGAGTGGATGATTCTGGAAGTGCTCCCTGTGATTCCTCCGGATCTCAGGCCATTGGTGCCATTGGAGGGCGGGCGTTTCGCGACCTCCGACCTGAATGACCTTTATCGCCGGGTGATTAACCGCAATAACCGTTTGAAAAACCTGCTCCAGCTTAAGACGCCGGATGTGATTATCAGAAATGAAAAACGCATGTTGCAAGAGGCTGTCGATGCCCTCATGGACAATGGCCGTCATGGCCGCCCTGTCACAGGAGCCGGCAACCGTCCCCTGAAATCCCTGTCGGACATGCTGAAAGGCAAACAAGGGCGTTTCCGTCAAAATCTTCTCGGTAAACGCGTCGATTACTCCGGACGTTCTGTCATTGTCATCGGACCGGAATTAAAGCTCAACCAATGCGGTCTTCCAAAGAAAATGGCGCTGGTATTATTTGAGCCGTTTATCATTCGTCGTTTGAAAGAACTTTCCTTCGTGCATACTGTCCGCAGCGCAAAAAAAATGATTGAAAAACAGGCTCCCGAAGTCTGGGACATTCTGGATGAAGTGACGAAAGGGCATTGTGTCCTTCTGAACCGCGCTCCGACACTCCACCGTTTGTCGATTCAGGCTTTTGAACCGACATTGATTGAAGGCGACGCGATACGGGTTCATCCGCTGGTCTGTACTGCATACAATGCGGACTTCGACGGTGATCAAATGGCTGTGCACGTCCCCTTGTCGATTGAGTCACAAATGGAAGCAAAGCTTTTGATGCTCTCCACGCGGAATATTTTTTCGCCGACAAATGGCAAACCCATCATTACTCCGTCACAGGATATTCCTTTGGGTTGTTACTACCTGACACAAAATCCCCGTCCGAACTCATATCTGGATGAAAAAGGTCAAAAGCGCAGGGTATCTATCTTTGGCGATTATGACAATGTGGTTTTTGCCTATCAGGAAAAAGCCCTGAAATTGCATGACCCCATCGTATTTAAAAACCCGGACTTCGGTCGCAAGACGCTCTATGGTGATTCGGAGAAGAAGACTCTGGAAACAACAGTTGGTCGCGTCATCTTTAATCAGATTTGGCCGGGCGAACTGGGTTTTGTGAACAAACCAGTTCCCAAAAAACTCCTCGGAGACATTATTTACCGCACCTACCATGCGGTCGGAGCAAATCGCACTGTGGAAATCCTTGATAAAATGAAGTCGCTCGGATTTCAAGAAGCCACACGGGCGGGTGTCTCGATTGGGATCGATGACATGATTATTCCCGCTGAAAAGCGCACGGAAATCGACAAAGCCTTCAAACTCGTCACGGATGTTGAAAAGCAATACCGAAACGGTGTGATTACCGAAGGGGAAAGATACAACAAAATCACGGATATCTGGCTCCATTGCACAAATCAGATCAGTAATGTCATGTATCGCACCTTGGATCATAATAAAGGTGAAAAGGAATTTAATCCCGTTTTTATGATGGTCGACTCGGGAGCCCGCGGGAACAAACAACAGGTGGTGCAGCTGGCGGGAGTGCGCGGCTTGAT
>CAYTAI010000015.1:11037-11789 GCA_964435715.1 uncultured Verrucomicrobiota bacterium
AGCCATCCGGAGAAATCATTGAAAGACCGATTCTTTCAAATTTCCGGGAAGGATTAACTGTCCTTGAGTATTTCATTTCGACTCACGGTGCGCGCAAAGGATTGGCTGACACAGCTCTTAAAACAGCTGATTCGGGTTATATGACCCGTAAACTTGTCGATGTCTCACAAGATGTGATCATTCAGATTCAGGATTGTGGCACGGCAAATGGAATCTGGGTGCAGCCCATCTATGAGGGGGATGAAGAAATTGTCAGCTTGCCCACACGGATCATCGGACGCACCTCCTGTGATGAGATCATTGACCCGGTGACCCAGCAAGTGATTGTCAAAGCCAATGAGGAAATTGATGAGAACAAGGCTACAGCCATTGAGAAGCTGGGCATTGAAAAAGTCAAAATCCGCTCTGTGCTGACTTGTGAGGCTTTGGATGGTGTTTGTGCCAAATGTTATGGTCGCAACTTATCTTCGGGTAAAATTGCCAAGTTGGGTGAGGCGGTCGGCATTGTCGCCGCCCAGTCCATTGGTGAACCTGGCACACAGTTGACCATGCGTACCTTCCACATTGGTGGAACGGCAAGTAAAACATTCAAACAACCCATTATCAAACTCAAGAATGACGGAAAAATCCGTTACAATGAGTTGAAAGCCGTTGAATCAAGTGAAGGTGGTTTCGTCGCATTGAATAAGAGCGGATCGATTTCAATTTTGGCGGATGACGGGCGCGAGCTCGAACGTCATGATATTGTGATT
>CAYTAI010000015.1:11833-12103 GCA_964435715.1 uncultured Verrucomicrobiota bacterium
GATGGTTCTGTTGCCAAGAAAAATGAAACATTGGCGCAATGGGACCCTTATAACGTGCCGATTCTGACTGAAAAAGCGGGTAAGATCGAGTTTGTCGATATCATTCAAGGAGTGACCGTCAGAAAGGAAATGGATGAATCCACAGGATTCATGGGGACGGTTGTCATCGAACACAAAGAAGATTTACATCCGCAGATTGTGATCCGTGACAGTCATGGTGAGATATCAGCCACTTATTCGATTCCAGCCGGCGCGCACATCGTAGTGCAA
>CAYTAI010000015.1:12123-22001 GCA_964435715.1 uncultured Verrucomicrobiota bacterium
GCAAGAAGGTAAAAAGGCTTCTGCCGGTGACTTGCTCGCAAAGACTCCCCGTAAGATCGCCAAGACAAAGGATATTACCGGTGGCCTGCCGCGCGTGGCTGAGCTTTTCGAGGCTCGCCGTCCCAAGGACAGTGCTGAAATCGCTAAAATCGACGGAATCGTTGACTTTGGCGGTATTGTCCGGGGTAAACGGAAATTGATTATCCGCGATGATGAAGGGAATGAAGAAGAGCACCTGATTCCATTGTCCAAACACATCATTGTGTTCAAAGGCGACCGTGTGAAAAAAGGGTCGCAACTGACAGAAGGCCCGGTCGTGCCTCACGAAATCCTCGAGATCTGCGGACCTCAGGAATTGCAAGAGTATCTCGTGAATGAAGTCCAAGAGGTTTACCGCTTGCAAGGGGTTGAAATCAATGACAAACACATTGAAATCATTATCCGTCAAATGCTGCGCAAGGTCAAAATCTCTGATCCCGGCGATACTCTGCTTCTCTGGGGCGAACAAGTCGATCGCATTGAGTTTGAACGTGAAAATCGTCGTGTTTCCGAGGCAGGCGGTAAACCTGCAGAGGCGACACCAGTGCTATTAGGAATCACAAAAGCTTCTTTGGAAACTGATAGTTTCATTTCAGCAGCTTCATTCCAAGACACCACCCGCGTCTTGACCGAGGCAGCGACTTTGGGACGTATCGACAAGCTCAAAGGCTTCAAGGAAAATGTGATTATGGGGCATCTCATTCCGGCCGGGACAGGTTTCCGCAACTACCGGGATCTGGACATTGAAGCGACGGCGGACGCTCTTGAGGAGTTAGCACCCGAGCTGCAAGAGGACGAACCAATCGCAGGCTGATTTTTACAGCTTGATTCAATTCTGAAAGTGCTTCCTGTTTTGCCAGGAAGCACTTTTTTATTTGCAAGCCTGGAAGACGAGAGGTTTATCAGAGGAAGATGATGCATCTCCTTTTTTTTGGTTGATTATTATCGTATTGTCCACATTTTTTCCGTGAGGCGCAATTTGAATTTGCAAAGTGAGCCGCATTTTCTAAATTAATTTCATGGCATGGTTTAAAAAAGATTCTGAAGCGTCCCAATCAAACTCTGAAATCACTGCTCGGTTTATCGAGTTTATAATGATGTTGGCTCAAGAGACATTATTTTTCCTGGGAAAAATCCCTCATCCCTCGACTGGAAAAGGAGAGGTGAATCTTGAAGTTGCCAAAATGCGTATTGACCAACTGGAGATTATTGAATTGAAAACAAGAGGCAACCGGACGGAAGAGGAGGAGGATGCGCTCAAGCAGGCTCTCCAGGCAGTCAGGCTTGCATTTGTCGAGGTTGCCGGTGTCGGAGCCCGTGAGTCATTGAATGGTGAAAGCGAGAAAAGTGATAAATCATCTGAAAAGCAGTCTTTAGAGAATAAACCACAATCGACTGTATCCCCGCCGGTTCCTGATGACAAAAACCAGTCTCGAAAAGCAACGCCGGATGAGTCTGCCACAAATGAATCTGACAGTAGTCCAAAGAAAAGATATAGCAAATCCTACGGAGCTTTGTGATTGCCTAAGATGCGATTCAAAGCGATTGTGTTATTTTTAGCGGCTATCCCCGCGACCCTCTATTTTTTTTATCTTTGTTGTTTGAATTGGAATTTTGTTTTTTATCAGAATCAAATTTTTTTTGTCGATGCGGATTGTTACACGAGAATGTTTCGTGCTCTGCTTTTAAGCGAGGGCAGAAATCCAATGAGCCACGCCGGTCTCTTTGAGAATGCACCGGAAGGGATTCAACCGCATACCACAGTTTTATTGGATTATTTGATAGTTTTTTTGGCGAAAGCATTCTCGTTTTTAAAATTCTCTCCCGCTCTCGATTATGCTGGGGCATTTATTTCTCCATTGATCGGCGTGATTTCATTCATCTATTTATGGTTTTGGACAGGGTATGTATTCAGGGGTTCCTCGAGAGCAATGGTTGTGGCGGCCTTTCTTTTTTCACCCCCTTTACTCAATGCTTTTCAACTCGGACGCCCCGATCATCAGAGTTTGATGATCCTTTTGATGGTCATCTACATTTCCATTCTTTCTTTTTGGATGAGTATGCCGCCCGATCAAGGCGCGTCCAGACGATGGGGCTTTCAACCTCGGATTCGATACCCTGTTTTGACAGGGTCATTTTTGGGGTTATGGTTGTGGGTTTCATTTTTTGAGCCGCTGATCATAGGTTTGATTTCATTGATTATTTTTTGCGTGCTGGCAAAACCAGGACGGCAGGAGTGTTTGCTATTTCTACTGGCTTTGGGTTTGGCATTGGGAGGGATGTTCATTTTTGAAGGATGGAGGATTTCCCCCGGGGCTTTGTGGACAAATGAATATTTAAAGAACTGGTATTTAACCATTGGAGAACTCCAGTCAACAGGCATCAAGCATCTTTCCGCCTATTTTGGGTGGTTGATTTGGTTGAGCCCTCTCATCTTGATCCACGGATTCAGAAAAAAGGAATTACCATGGCCATATATGGCTTTAACAGGCATTCCTCTCATCATTCTTTTTGTTTTCTCATTGAGTCATGCCCGCTGGTTGCCTTTTGCGGCATTTTTTTATGTCATCTTGATACCCGCCATCTTGGGGGCAATGAGAGGAAGGCTTTGGAAGTGGGTTCTATTCATTATTTTGATTTTTCCGTGTATGAAATATCTGAGTCGTGAATCAATGAGAGTTCCAGATTCCGACTCGCCGTTGGTTCAACAATACGATTTGCGTTATCTTTCGCAGGTGATTCCACGGAGCCAGAATCTGATTATCATGGCTCCCTGGTGGTGGTCGCCTCATCTCTTGTACTGGACGGGCAACCCCGTTGTCGCAAGCAGTAGTCATCAAAGTATTGCTGGCATCGTGGACAGTGCGCGTTTCTATTCCTCCCTGTCCCCGTCGGAGAGTCTTTCGATTATAAAAGAGAGGAATGTCTCAATTGTTGTGGGATATGATGCGCCCAGGCTTTTGTCAAATTCATTGAGGATACTGGGATACACGGATATTAACGATGAAAATGTGGTGAATACCGAGGGTTATGCGTTTTCTACTGCCAGCCGATTGATGGACGAACGGAGAGAGGATTATATGGCGTTGGACGGAAAGTTATTCATGCAGGCTTATTCATCCTCTTTGACCAAATATCCATTCCGCATATTTTGGGTCCTCAATCCGCAGAAGTGAAGATCATTGGTTTTGTGCTGTGACTGCTTTGAGTCGCAATTCTTTGACGGACTGTGCGATATCATGCTTGAAAACAGAAGTGCCACAGACAAATATATTGGCTCCTGCAGATGACGACATGCTGATCGTGTCGGTATTGACCCCCCCATCGACTTCGATTTGACAGGAAATCATTTCTTCATCAATGATCTTCCGGAAAAGTCGCACTTTGTCCAGCGTCTCCATGATAAATGGCTGTCCGCCGAAACCGGGATTGACAGTCATGCACAGAAGCAGATCGATTTCAGGCAGGAATGGAATAGCGCGGTCGGCGAGAGTCGGGGGATTGATTGCCAATCCGCATTTTGCGCCCATATCACGAATTGTTTTGAGTGTTTTGGAAACAGGGTGGGGAGCTTCCAGATGAACGCTGACAATATCGGCACCGGCCTCGATAAATGCACGGACATAACGATCGGGCTGGGTAATCATCAGATGGACATCCAAGGGGATTTTGACCGCTTTTCGCAGAGCGGCAACGACATTCGGTCCAAACGTCAGGTTCGGAACAAAATGCCCGTCCATGATGTCGACGTGTATGTAGTCGGCTCCTGCCAACTCAGCCTCACGCGCTTGTTCCGCCAGTCGGCCGGGATCTGCTGCGAGGATGGAGGGGGCAATCCGTATTTTTTTCATTTGACTCATTCGGCTTTATTGAGCTCTACATATTTTTCAGTGAGGTCGGATGCGTAAACAGTATGTTCCCCCGAGCCGGAATTTAAATGAATGGTGATCGTAAAACGCTCTTTTTTGACGACCTTTTTAAGTTTTTCAATGGGAGTCTTTGATACAATTCCATTTTGAACGGAACACAATCCATCATAGTAGATATCAACACATTCTTCTTTGATTTTTGCTTGAGAATAACCGATTGCATCCATGATCCGTCCCCAGTTGGGATCTTCCCCACACCAGGCGCATTTGACGAGGTTGGAGTTTGCGACACTTTCAGCAGCCATTTTTGCATCCCTCTGATTCGCCGCTCCTTTCACGACAATTTCGACGACCTTGGAAATCCCTTCTCCATCAGAGACAATCATAAGGGCAAGTTTCCGGGTGAGAGAATTCAACGCTGTCACAAACTTAGCCCATTCAGGATGAGAAGTATTCAATGTTTCATTTTCAGCCAGTCCATTTGCCAACATGAGCACCGTATCATTCGTGCTCATGTCCCCATCGACGGTGATGCTGTTGAAGGACTGCTCGACCGCGGTCGCCAGGGCGCGATCCAAGGATTTTTTGTCAATATGGACATCACTCGTGATAAAGCAGAGCATGGTCGCCATATTCGGGTCAATCATCCCTGCACCCTTTGCAATGGCTCCAATCGTTACTCGTTTTCCATTGATCCGCAGAGAGAGGGCGCATTCCTTCTTTGTTGTGTCACTGGTCATGATCGCTTCCGCAGCGTCTTTACTGCCGTTCCTGGATAGTTTTTCTACAGCTTTGGCGATTCCTGTCTCGACCTTGCTGATAGGCATGGGAACGCCGATCCGCCCCGTGGAACACACCAAAACTTCAGAGTCCTTGACCCCGAGGAGCTTGGCTGTCGTCACAGTCATTTTTTTTGCATCTTGTATTCCCCGGACACCCGTACAGGCATTGGCATTTCCACTATTGGCGACGATGGCGTAGGTATGTTTATTGCGGATATTTTTCAGCGACACTTTCACCGGGGCAGCCTTGACCTGATTTGTCGTAAATTTTCCACTGGCGACACAGGGAACCTCGGAAAATATAACAGCAACGTCCCGCTTGGTTTTATTTGTGGGTTTGACCCCGGCATACACTCCTGAGGCTGTAAAACCCAGGGGAGCTGTAATGCCTCCTTTGATTTCAATGAATTTTTCCATGGTGATTTTTCAATAAAGTCCTGTTGTCTCGGGGAGATCGTTAGCAATATTAAAGGCTTGAACCGCCTGTCCGGAAGCTCCTTTTAGAATATTGTCAATGGCGGAAAAAACGACGATCCGCTTCATTCGCCAATCGATTTTGAATGCGATTTCTATATAATTGGTTCCTGTCACATTTTTTGTGTCCGGCAATCGTTGATCCCCCAAGAGGCAGACAAAAGGTTCGTTTGCATAAGCAGCCTCGTACTCCCGCGCAATTTGCGCGGCGGCAGATTCCGGTTCATTCGCGAATGATTTTAAAAAAAATTCACTCATCTCGAAATACAGGGTCGTCAGGATTCCCCGGTTGACCGGCATCAGATGGGGGGTAAAGCTGATCACAATCTTTTTCTTTTCTTGGGGAAAGGCACGGGCATATCCCAGGGTAAGCTCTTGTTCGATTTCTGAAAGGTGGCGGTGTTTGGGCACACCGTAAGGTCTCAAGCTCCCGTTGCATTCGGCAAAAAGGTAATCAATCTCCGCTTTCCGTCCCGCTCCGGAGACTCCACTCAAAGAGTCTGCAGTGATTTTATCCGGATCAATCCATCCCTTTGACAAGAGGGGAAGTGTCGGGAGCAAAATGCTCGTGGGATAACATCCCGGACAAGCAATCAGCGGGGAAGACTTGATATTGTCGCGATAGACCTCAGGCAATCCATAAACGGCATTCGCCAAGAGTCCGGAGGCGGGGTGATCGTGTTGGTAAAATTCCTTGTATGTGTCGGCTGACCGCAGCCGGAAGTCGGCACTCAGATCGAACACTTTCACCCCTTTTTCCAAGAGAGGGAGTGCAAACTCGGATGCCAGTCCATGAGGCAATGCTAAAAATGCAACAGTCGCCTCCCGCGCAATTTGCCCCACATCCGGTGTGGTAAACTCAAGAGTATGGGATGTGTGCAATGAGGGAAAGACGGCACCGAGCTTTTTGCCGGCATATTGACGTGAGGTGGCAACGGTCAAGTCGACATTCGGATGTCTGAGAAGCAATTGAACAAGTTGCTCTCCCGAATATCCGGATGCCCCGACGATAGCTGTTTTAATGGAGGTCTTCACGCGACTAACGACTTCAAAACAAAATCACCCAAAATCTCTAGCTAAAAACACGGAAAAAAACAGGGACAATACTCTTCCATGCCAAGAGGAAGGGAGCAGCGGGCTGGTTTCCTGTGTCAGTATCAAGCAACAGCGACTTGCTGCAGGATTTTTTCCGGGGAGTTGAATTTAATGGGGGAATCAATCTGGAAAACACATTTGTAGAGACCGGATGTGCGCTCTTCCACACGTTTAACCGGCAATCCGAGGACTTTTTGGAAAAGTTGCTCCTCGAGGGTTCTGACAATGGCAAATTGATCGGCAATACCAATCACAGGAGAATTGTATTCGACAATCTCAAAGGTTTTTTCTTCTTCTTTAAAGACGACCTCACTCATGTAACCGTCTTCATCGCGGAGTGCGGTGAGTTGGTGGGCGCGATTCAGCGGGTCACTGGCCTTGATTTTTTTCAAATAATCCTCTGCCAAGTCTTGATAGATTGAGTAGAGCACCTTGTCTGCCGCATTTGACCCGAACATTTTGTCTGAGGCACTCAAAATCAGAAGTGTCAGCTCGGTATATTGTGTGGGGAAAAACTCTTGAGCGAGGGGAGTCAAACGATAGGCTTTTTCCGGACGACCCATTCCTTTCGGGCGCCGCCAGCAATCCAAATAACCATCTTTCTCAAGAGCAATACAATGTTGCTTGATTCCCATGTATGAAAGTCCGATTTTCTCGCATAACTCGGCGACGGACAATCCTCCGTTACTTTTCTTGATTGATGTCAGAATGAGATACTTTTGACTCTTGGCAACTCGTTTTAGCAATCGACTCTTCATGCATAATGGAATAATTACCGCATTACATGTTTTCAAGTAGAAATTGGAGAATAAGTGAAAATATAGTTAAAAAATTGATTTGACTAATTTTAAGCAACTTCTCTCTTGTTTCACATTAATACTGTATCCATTGGTTAAAATGAATTTCTGACAGGGTACTATTGCCTGATTAACAAGGGATTAGGCATGGTCGAAGAAAAAACATTCCGCTCATGGAGAGTGGGGATTTGATTTTTTTTGCACCCAACCGCTTTAAGGCGGGGATCGATATTTTTACATTTTTTCATTAACAAGCACCTTCAGTCACGATAGATTCATCCGGATATGATTATTTTTCCTGCAATTGATTTAAAAGACGGCAAGGTCGTCCGGCTCCGGCAAGGCAAGGCCGAGGATATGACTGTCTACTCGGATTCTCCCGCTGCACAGGCTTTGGAGTGGCAAAGGCAAGGAGGGCAATACCTGCATTTAGTGGACTTGGACGGTGCTTTCACAGGACAAGGGACAAATATCAATGTGATTTCTGAAATTACAAAAGCAGTCTCAATCCCCTGTCAAATGGGTGGGGGCATTCGTGACCGCGAGAGTGCAAAACGCGCCTTTGATGCGGGGATTTCCCGTGTGATTGTCGGGACAAAAGCCTGTGAGAGTGTGGAATTCGTCTCTTCACTCGTGAAAGAGTTTGGAGCAGACCGTGTTGCTGTCGGTATCGATGCCCAGGACGGGAAAGTCGCCGTTCAAGGATGGACAGAGTCCGGAGACTGGGATCCGGTTCAACTGGCGCAAGCTGTGAGCGTTGCCGGGGTGGAAACGGTAATTTACACAGATATTTCGACGGATGGCATGCTCAAAGGTCCGAACCTGCCCGCAATGGAGCAAATGGTCCAAGCTGTCGATGCCCGGGTCATCGCCTCCGGGGGAGTCAGCGTCAAAGAGGATATCACACATCTGGCGGCGATCAAAGGTCTCCACGGTGTGATTGTCGGGAAAGCCCTCTATGACGGTCGAGTGAATCTTCCCGAAATCCTCAACCTCGCCAAGTCATCGTGAGCGAGCGTGAGTATGAGCTGCATCCCGTTGTAGGGGAGTTGTCCATTGATTACCGCCAGGAGCTCAATGAGCAGCAATATGCCGCGGTGACAGCTCCTCCCGGTCCCCTGCTGGTCATTGCCGGAGCCGGCAGCGGCAAGACCCGCACCCTGACCTACCGTGTGGCTTATCTCATCGATAATGGCGTGGATCCGGAGAATATCCTCCTGCTGACTTTCACAAATAAAGCCGCCCGCGAAATGATTCATCGCGTGGAGCAACTTGTCCCCCGGAATATTTCCCGGCTCTGGGGCGGGACATTTCATCATGTCGGCAACCGGGTCTTGCGACGGCATGCGGAGCTGCTGGGTTATCAAAGTGATTTCACAATCATTGACCGCGATGACGCAAAAAGCCTGCTCAATCTCTGTATCGATGATTTGAAAATCGACAAGAAAGACAAAAAATTCCCTAAAGCCGATGTGATTCTCGAGATTTTCAGCTATGCCCTGAATACCCAGTCCAAACTCCGCGAGGTCATTGACCGGCAATTCGCCTATTTCGAGGATGTTGCCGCGACGATTGAAAAACTTTACCCCCTTTATCAAGCGCGCAAATTGCGCTCGAACTGCATGGATTATGATGATCTCTTGACGAATGTGATTTCTCTTTTCCAGAATCATCCACAAGTGTTGGAGGCTTACCAAAGGCAGTTCCAATTCATTCTCGTGGACGAATATCAAGACACGAATGCCGTTCAGTTCCAGATGATCGAAAATCTCGCTCAAGCCCACGGGAATATCATGGTGGTGGGCGACGACGCGCAAAGTATCTACTCATGGCGCGGGGCGAATTTTACTAATATCCTGAAATTTCCAGACCGTTATGCCGGATCCCAAGTGCATAAAATTGAAATCAATTACCGGAGCACCCCGGAGATTCTTTCTCTCGCCAACCAGGTGATCAAAGGCAATGCCATGCAATTCGAGAAGGAACTGCGTGCTGTCCGCAAATCCGGTGTCCGCCCCGTGCTGGTTCCCGCGAGCAACTCCTCCGAACAAGCCGCTTTTGTCTGTCAAAGGCTGATGGATCTCCGGGAGGAGGGGGTTTCACTCAATGATTGCGCCGTCCTCTATCGCTCCCATTTCCACGCGATGGAGCTGCAGATGGAGATGACCCGCCGCCAGATTCCTTTCTTGATCACGTCGGGTCTCCAGTTTTTCGAGCAGGCTCATATCAAAGACGTCGCGGCTTTCCTGAAAGTGGCGGTGAACCCCGCCGAAGAGCTGGCTTTCCGCCGCATCCTCAAAATGCTCCCCGGCATCGGTCAAAAAACCGCTGACAAAATCTGGGCTCTCGCCAGTGCGGGTGTCGCTCCTGATCCAGCGGATTTACTCGCGACAAAACATTTTACCGAACAATTCTGGCTCAATATCACCAAAGGCAGGGTGGGTGATGCCGTTCCCGCCAAAGCCTACCGTGCCTGGTCACAAGTTGTTAAAACCTTGCAGGAGCTCAAAAGCGAGCCTGTCAAATCCCGTATCCCCGAGCAAATCAAAATTGTGATCGAGGCATACTATGATGACTACTTGAAAGCGGAATTTACAAATTATCAATCCCGGTTGGAGGATTTGAATCAACTGGCGGTCTTTTCACGCAATTTCGAGTCTCCCGCGGATTTTCTGAGCCAGCTTTCTTTGATGACCTCCGTCGAGGTTGACGACAGGACAACGGCAAACACCTTTGAAAACGATGAACGCGTCCGGTTGAGCACGGTTCATCAAGCCAAAGGATTGGAGTTTGCGGCGGTCTTCGTTGCTGGTGCAACCGAC
>CAYTAI010000015.1:22011-29397 GCA_964435715.1 uncultured Verrucomicrobiota bacterium
TGGAATGGCCGGTGGTCTTCATCATCGGACTGGCGGACGGCATGTTCCCGAATAGCCGGGCTCTGGAAGCGGAGACTTCAGCGGAGGAGGAAGAGCGCCGTCTCTTTTACGTTGCCGTCACGCGTGCCAAGGATGAGCTTTATCTGCTTTACCCCGTGGTCAGGCAGACAATGAATTACAGCGACATGCTCCAAGGCCCGTCCCGCTTCATTTCCGAGGTGCCAAAAGGATTCATCGACGAATGGCGCATCAAATCCGGGTATACAGGACTGGGATAATCCCTCTTTCTATTTTTTATGGCAAATGAACCGGTCAAACTGCTTTTGGGGCTGAATTTTTTTCAGCCGGTGGGGAATTTCGACTCTGTCCTCGAGCAATGCCACGCAAATTGCTACCGGCCTGTCGTGGAGCTGCTCGAACGCCACCCTGCAATCCGTTTTCACCTTCATTTCACGGGCAATTTGCTCGAGTACCTCATCGCGAAACATCCCGGAACCATCGAAAAGATCAGGCTCATGGTGGACCGAGGACAGCTGGAGCTCGTGTCCGGCGCATTTTATGATCCCATCATGACAGCCTTGAGAGATGAGGATGTCTTGGGGCAAGTGCATTTGATGAATCGCTTTCTCCATGAGCAATTTGCCTGTCGCTCGGGCGCGGTTTGGTTGTCCGAGAGGATTTGGCAGGATCGCTTGATTCTGCCCTTGCGCCAGGCGGGAATGGAATGTGCTTTTGTCGACGACTCGGCCTTTCTGGCGGAAGGCTGTATGGAGTCCGGTTTACAATCGGTTTTTACCACGGAATATTCGGGCCGGCCTTTTTCTTTGATTCCCATCAGCGGACACTTGAGACGATTGATTCCGGAACGTTCTTTGGACGAGTTTGGTGCTTATTTGCGTCGTCAGGCGAACCGCAATGAGGCGGTGACACTTTGTCTTTTTGATGAAGCGGATCGTTACGGCATATTACCCGGCAGTCACAAACATATTTTCCAGGACAGTTATCTGGAGGTGCTTTTTTCATTTTTAGAAATGGAGTCGGGGAATATTCAAACGGTGCTTGTCTCAGAGATGCTGGCGCGGGACTCCTCAAAGCCCCTGATCTGGCTGGGGGAAAGTTGTCCCCGGGATATTTCGGATTATTCCCTGCCGCTCCAGGCGCGCAAAAACTACCATGCGGTGGTTGACGATTTGGCTCACCGCCATGATTTTGATTCCCTCAGGCCATTTCTGCGCGGCGCCTCCTCGTGGAAAAACCAGCTGGTGCAATATATCGAGTCCCGCCTGTTGTATTCGAAAGTCCAGCGTCTTTCTGCTGTAATCCCCCCCGATGATAGCGCGCTACGCAATTTGCTCTGGCAGACCCAGAGCCACTCCGCCTATTGGCATGGCATATACGGGGGTGCCTACCTGCCTCATTTGCGTCAAGCTCTCTGGGACAGGGTTTTTTTGCTGGAGAGCAAATTGCTCCAGGGAGGCGGATTAAGGGAAGGAATCCAACCCTGTGATGATGATCTCAACGGGCGGGAGGATATCCAGGTCATTCATTCCGACTTGTCCTGTGTCGCGCTCTGTGGTTACGGGGGGGCATTGACTTCGATCGGGACTCTGGCGGGCGGGGATTCATGCAGTGTGGGGCATTCATTCACGCGTTACCGCGAGATTTATCACGAGGACAAAAACAAGCCGCTGCCCGCTCTCGACTGGTATTACAGGGCTCTCTTCCAAGATCATTTTTTCTCACTGCAAACGACATTGGAAAAATTTTCCGAGTGTCAATTCGGGGAATGGGGGGATTTTGTCGACCAACCTTTCGAATTCATTTCTCAAAAATCCCGGGAGGGTCAAACCACACTCCGGTTCAAAAGGGAGGGAGGTATTTATCCCAACCACCGCAAATTGCCTTTCACCGTGGAGAAACAATATGAGTTTCAGGGAAGAAAAATCAGAGTCGATTATTTGCTTTCGAATCAATCCGCCGAAACAATCAACGCGCAATTTGCCACGGAGGTCAACCTGGGTCTCTGCGGGGATGCCGATCATGAATTCATCTATCTTGACGGGGAGCAGGTGCTTTGGCCCGGGAAAATCGTGAGGGAAGGGGTTTGCTCCATCCGGATCTGCCGTTGGTTGGCGCGGACAGCCGTCCAACTTGTCAGTGACAAACCTGTGACGGTATGGATTTTCCCTGTCCATACCCCTCTCAACAGCCCGAAAGGTGTGGAATCAATTTGCCAAGGAGGAAGCTTTTCGTTACTCTCGAATATTGGACTCCCATCATTTTCCTCAATGAACAGGACAATCGAGTGGAGTTACGAAAGAATCTAATCAAGGAATGTCAAATGAAGACTCTGGGACACATGCAAATATTTTTCACAGTACTGATCGCTCTCTTTCTGGCGGGTTGCGACAGTTCTGCACCGAAACAAACAACGACCACGGGAGTTGCCACAGCTGGGGAGGCGACGACAACCGCCGCCAGTCCTGAGACCACCACCGCCCCGGTCGAACACACTGTCCATAACGCCAGTCAAACGGCCGTCACAACGGCTCCCGCATACTCGACTCCCGCCGCCCGGCCGCGTCCAAAGCGCGTGATTGATCAGGGTGGCACAAAAGCAATTGGATTACGGACTCAGAAACCCGGTTTTGTCATCAGCCCATATGCCATGTATGATGAACCGATTGACGTCACCGGGTTACCCAGCGGCACCGAGGTGAAATGCCCGTACACCGGCAAGATTTTTATCGTTCCCTGAGCCACTCACTCTCTCTCTTTCCACTAAAATGTATTCAGTTGATTTAAACTTCGAAAATGAAGAAACCGCGCGCGTTTTCCGGATTACCGCGGAATTTGTCGTCTCGTTCCAGAAAATGGCGAAGCTCGGTCCATCCGTGAGTATTTTTGGTTCTGCACGGACAAAACAGACGAATGTCTATTATAAACAAGCAGTTGATCTCTCCTACAAACTGGCGAGAAATAACATCGCAGTGATTACAGGGGGTGGGCCGGGGATTATGGAGGCGGCAAACCGTGGCGCGGCCAAAGCAAAAGGGGTATCCGTCGGGCTGAATATCGAGTTGCCTCACGAGCAATCAGCAAATGAATACATCAATTACCCGATTGATTTCCATTACTTTTTTGTGCGTAAAATCTGTTTTGTGAAATATGCGATGGCTTTTGTTGTTTTTCCGGGAGGATTCGGGACATTGGATGAAGCCTTTGAGGTATTGACACTCGTGCAGACCCGGCGTGTCGGGCGCAGACCCGTTGTTCTTTTCGGGACAAAATACTGGGGCGGACTGGTCAAATGGATCAATGCCCGGCTGCTCAAGGAAAAATACATCAGCCCGGAGGATCCCAAACTTTTCACGGTGACGGATTCAGTGGACAAAGCCTTTAAAGTGGTCATGGATTATCACTGCGACTTGAATGGGTGTGCGAAAATCAACGACGATGTTCAAGATATTCAGCTTTAAAGGTGGTGGTCGCCTCATCTTGCGTGAAATGCCGCACATGGAAACTGTTTCCGTGGGGATATGGGCGGGTGTGGGTTCGCGTCATGAGTCCTCGCAATTCTCAGGCATCTCCCATTTTCTCGAGCACATGATTTTTAAAGGAACCGCCCGCCGGAGCGCGCTCAATATCACCCGCGAGGTCGAGGGAATCGGCGGGTATCTGAATGCTTTCACATCGGAAGAAAACACCTGTTATTATGCCCGTGTCGCCGCCGCGCAATTTGCACGGGTGGCGGACGTCCTTTCGGACATGTATCTCCATTCTGTGTTGGCTCCTGCCGAAATTGAAAAGGAACGGGGGGTCATCCTTGAAGAGCTCTCGATGGTGCAGGATCAACCCTCCCAAAAAGTGCAGGAAAATCTGAATGCGCTCTTGTGGACGGGACATCCGTTGGGGATTCCCATTGCCGGATTCGAAAAAACAGTCTCCCGCATGACCCGGAGCAATTTGCAACAGTATTACCGTCAGAATTATCATGCGTCGAATACGGTTGTTTCTGTCGCTGGTAAAATCGATGAGTCCACAGTCCGGGAAATTTTCGACCCGTTCTTTCATGCTTTGTCCGGGGGCAGAAAGGCTTCTTTCAAAAAATATTCTCCTCCGCGGGGCAGGATGAAAAAATCTTTGAGTTTTGAGCAAAAGGATGTGGAGCAAGTCAATGCCGTCTTGGGATTCAGGGGCTTGTCGCGCAAACATCCCCTGCGTTACGCGGCGAAAATACTCAATGTGATCCTGGGCGAGAATATGAGTTCGCGCCTTTTCCAGGTGATTCGCGAGCAGAATGGTTTGGCATATTCCATCGGCTCGGGGCAGAGTTTATTCTCCGACACGGGAGCCTTTACGGTTTATGCCGGGTTACCCTCTGCGAAATGTGACAAGGCATTCCGTTTGGTGGCGCGGGAGTTGAAACGGATCAAAGAGAAGAAAGTTTCCGCCAAAGAGATGAGTGAGGCGAAAGATTATGCATCCGGCATGATGACAATGGGACTGGAGAGCACAACCGATCAAATGTTGTGGGGCGGGGAGTCCTATTTTGCCTATGGTCGAGTATTCGAATGCGAAGCAATCAAACGTGATTTGGAGGCAGTGAGCTTTGAAGATGTCCGTGCGGTGGCAAACCTCCTTTTTCAAGATGAAAATGCCGCCCTGGCATTGATTTCTCCAAAGGGATCAAAAAAACCTGTTTGGCCCGGGATAATTGATTTGAATTAATCAGGGTCTTGCTTATTTTATTTTTTTTGAATCAATCCGGAGTCTTTGCGTCATATGAATATGAAAAGTTTTTTTGTATCACTGGTTGCTTTTTGCCTTTTGAGTGCGGTCACAGCACTTGCCAATGAGAAAGCTCCTGCTCCTGTCAAGGCATTGAAGACAAAGTGGTACGGTCAGTCTTTTGTCACGATTGTGTCTTCGGGCGGGATCCGTATTGCGATTGATCCTTTCGACAACAAGACGAACCGGTATCCATTGCCCGTGAATTTGCCTGTCGATATCGTTCTGGTCACCAATGAGGATGATGATCACAACAATACCGATTTCCTGGGAGGCAATCCCATTATTTTCCGCAGTTCAACAGGGGAGGGGACGAACCGCGGCAATGGAATCATTTTCCGGGGTGTGCCCGCCCTCAAAGATGAGAACTCCCAAGCCATGATCGGTAACAAGAGTATGATCTACACCTTCACACTCGATGGTGTGCGTTTCTGTCATCTGGGTGCGATTGGGCAAAAATCACTCAGGGAAAAACAACTCCAGCAAATCGGACAAGTCGATGTCTTGTTCCTGCCGATCGGGAACAAGGATCATGATGAGATATTGGTTCAGATCAATCCCAAGGTGGTGATCCCCATCCATTACAAGACGCCGATGACGGTTGTCCCGCTCTACACCGTGGATGAGTTCATCAAGAAAAAACCCGCCAAACGTTTTGAAACCAATGAAATCTTGATTTCCAAGGATGCTCTGCCGGCGCAAACGGAAGTCTGGGTCTTTGCAAATCCCCCCGAAAAAACTGAATAGAACGATATTTCAAAGAGCAATTTGCTTGGCAAGCAGTGGGGAATGGGGTGCAATCAAAACATGAGAAAAGTTTTTGTCACAGGTGGTGCAGGCTACATCGGCAGCATTTGTGTGGAGCAGTTGCTCAATGAGGGACTGGAAGTGGCTGTCTTCGATAATCTCAGCGAGGGACATCGCGCGGCTGTGGATCCCCGGGCGAAATTTTATGAGGGTGACTTTGGAAATCCGGAGCAAATTGCCCGGGCTCTGGGTGAGTTTCGCCCCCGGGCAGTGATGCATTTTGCGGCGAATGCGCTGGTCGGCGAGTCGATGACGAACCCCGCAAAATATTTTCGCAATAATGTCGGGAACGCGGTCAATTTGCTTGAGTCTGCCGTCGAAGTCGGCGTGGAGAAATTCGTCTTTTCCTCGACCTGTGCGACCTACGGCATTCCCGAGCGGGTTCCGATGGACGAAAGCGTGCCTCAGAAGCCGATCAATCCCTACGGTGAATCAAAGCTGATGTTCGAGAAAATCCTTGGTTGGTTCAGCAAATTGCACGGGATCAAGCATGTGAACCTGAGGTATTTCAACGCGGCAGGAGCCACGGAAAAGTATGGGGAAGACCACCGCATCGAGACACACCTGATTCCCAATGTGCTCAAAGTCGCCCTGGGTCAGAAGGAATTTGTGGAGATATTCGGCACGGATTATGAGACCCCGGACGGGACGTGCATCCGGGACTACATTCATATCGTCGATCTTTATCAGGCGCATCGGTTAGCTCTGGATTATCCGGAGAGTGATTCCTTTAATTTAGGCACAGAAAAGGGCAGTAGCGTCAAAGAGGTGGTCGAGGCTTGCCACCGCATCTCCGGCAAGGAAATTCCAGTCAAGGAAAGCCCGCGGCGCGCCGGTGACCCCCCCCGTTTGGTCGCGAGCGCCGCCAAAGCCAGGGAAAAACTCGGATGGAAACCGAAATTTGACAATCTCGAGGCCATTATCGGCAGTGCCTGGAAATGGCATGTGAAAAATCCCCGTGGTTATTCGCAGTCTTAGGCTCTGAATCCGACGAAAAAGGGATTTCTTTTCCAAAAAGAGGCTTTTCATTTGTTATCCGCCTGTTAGACCTTTGTCTTCATGTTATCCCGTTTCCGTCGAGTCAGGGTTTTGTACAAAATCATGAAAGATTGTCCTGTTTTTCAGGATCTCACATTTTTGGAATGGCGACGGCTGGAGATGGTCGCACACGAAAGAACATTCAAACCCAAAGAAATTATTTTTGAACAAGGGGATGAAGGGCTCGGACTTTATATTGTGATCGAAGGCAAGGTGCAGCTTGCTTTTGAAGATCATGGTGTTGTCCGCGAAATTGACAAGCTTTCCCCGGGGGATACTTTTGGAGAGATGACCCTGATCGACGGGCGTGACCGGCTTGCACAGGCGGTCGCACTGGAAGAAACCAAGCTCCTCGTGCTGTTTCGGCCGGATGTCCTGAGTTTGATCCGCACGGCTCCGCGTGTGGCGGCAAAAGTTTATTCTCGTCTGGCCGAGCTAGCCGCCGCGCGGTTGCGTTCGACTTTGGAACAATTCAAAAAAATGCAGCGTGTCCCATGAAATTCAGCGAAGTTTCACCGATAGTGCATTGGTTCTGGGTCATCGTGTCGATGATCCTTTTTTTCTTTTCGTTGAACTATGCTGCTTGGTTGATCGTTCCCCTGGTAATCGCCATCGTGGTCAATGTCGTCATGACCCCGCTGGTGGACTGGCTGGAAGGGTGCGGGATGCCGCGTATCACAGCCGTGATTATTCCTTTTGTTGTTCTGGGCGTCCTGATTCTTGCGACGTTACCCATGCTTTTTAGTATTT
>CAYTAI010000015.1:29444-33265 GCA_964435715.1 uncultured Verrucomicrobiota bacterium
AAATTACGTGAACCGGACAAATCAACTGGTGATTAATTTTCTGGATAAAACCGATGACCGTTTTGTCTTTCTGGAAAAATACAATCTTCCGGAAAGTTATAAAAATCTTTTTGAGAATTTTATTGATAAAAACCTGCCGAATCTTTTTGTGAACGGGTTGCTTGGGCTTTTCAAGTTATTCCCCTATTTCATTCTCGCCCCATTCCTGGCGTTTTTTATCCTGTTGGACGGGCGCGAGTTCAAACGCCACATGCTCAAAGGTGTGCCCAACCGTTATTTTGAACAGTCGTTGAAGGTTTTTCACCGTTTTGGGGAACAAGTGACCCGGTTCCTGCGAGGTCTGTTTATGGAGTCCTTTTTTGTAGGGTTGCTCGCCTCGATCGGATTGTATTTGTTGGGAGTGCCCAACTACTTGTTGCTTGGGATTTTGACCGGGACTTTGAATGTTGTGCCTTACCTTGGGCCCGCGACGGCCGGTGTTCTTGCCTTTATTGTATCGACGATGAATGTCAATGAGTCAGCATTTCTGGTCTCTCTCCTGCATATCCCTCCGCAACTTATTCCGGTTTGCGTGGTTATTCTTTATGTGTTATTAAGGGTTATCGATGATGTGATTATTATCCCCGCTGTCATGGGTGAGACCCTGCAAATGCATCCTGTTGTGGTTGTGGTGGCACTTTTCACGGGCGGGGAAATCGCAGGGGTCTTGGGACTTTTATTAGCCCTGCCCGTCGTTGGAATCGTCCATGTGACGCTCAAACTGCTTGTGCCCATGCTCAAAATCCGTTTGAGTCCGGAAGGACGCATCGCCTCGGAGAAATACTGGACAGCTGAAGAGGCGGGCAAGACTTAAGTCACTATTTTAAAAAGTTATTTTCATGAGATTGAACCATATTCTTATTCTGACATTTATCACGGTCGCAATCCTTCCTTTTAAAACGGCTTGTGGGCAGTCACAGCCGAAACCTCAAGAGACAACCACCGACAAGGCGGTGGCTCCGGCGGAGACAAAGACTCCCTCCCGCGAGATGAAAACCGAGTCTTTTATCGTGGGCAAGCTGCTTGAAGAGAATCATTTTGCCAAAAAACCAGTTAGTGACAAGCTCGCCCAAGACGCATTACTCAATTATATCAAGATGCTTGACGGGGCGCATTTGATTTTTCTGCAGTCGGACGTGGATGATATCCTTAAAAAATCCTCTCAACTCCGCAACGGAATATTCAAGCAAGATTTGACTTTACCTTTTGAGATTTTTGATTTGTTCCAGAAACGGGTCAATGAACGGACGGTCATGGTCGACCAATTGCTCAAAGAAAAATACACTTTTGATGGAAATGATACGATTGTCCTGGATCGTGCCAAAGCAGCCTGGCCAAAGACGGATGCCGAGGCAAAAGAGCTCTGGAGGAAGTATGTCAAATTCCAGCTGCTCCAGGAAAAACTCAACAAAGAGCCCATTGATCAAGCATTGGAGATCGTCAAGAGACGACTGGATAGACAATTGAAATCGGTCAATGAGATGGACTCCAATGAAATCGTGACGACATATTTGAATGCCTTGGTCAAAAACTATGATCCTCATAGCGAGTACCAGTCACCCGATATATTTAATGAATTCAAAATCAGCATGAAACTCTCGCTGACGGGAATCGGGGCGGTGCTGAGTACCGAGGATGGTTATACCAAAATCATTTCACTTTCGACGGGGGGGCCGGCGGACCGTGACGGCAGGCTCAAGCCGGGGGACAAGATTATCGGTGTGGCACAAGGTGAAGACGAGTTTGTCGATTGTATCGATATGAAACTTAAAAAAGTCGTGTCCATGATTCGCGGTCCGAAAGGAACAAAAGTGCGGCTGCGTGTCATTCCTGCAGATGCAACAGATCCTGCCCAGCGCAAGAATGTCGAGTTAATCCGTGATGAAATTAAAATCGAGGCTCAAGAAGCCAAAGCCAAATTGATTGAATGGACTGATCCTGACGGAAAAACCCGCAAGTTTGGGGTGCTTGACCTTCCAATGTTCTATTCCGACCCTGATGACAAGGGAACCGGACGGAAGAGTCTGACAAGCGACACCCAAAAACTCCTCAGTGAACTGAATAAACAAGGTGTCGAAGGTGTGATTGTCGATCTCCGCCGGAACGGGGGAGGGGATTTGAAAGAAGCAATCAAGCTGACAGGGCTATTTGTGACAAATGGACCGGTCGTGCAAGTCAAGGATGAGCGTGGAAATATAGAGGTTTTTGAAGATACGGACAAAAGTGTGCTTTACTCCGGTCCCCTGGTTGTGCTCACCAGTCATGCCAGCGCTTCGGCATCAGAGATTTTTGCCGCTGCCTTGCAGGACTATAACCGCGCTTTGGTAGTCGGTGAAAAAAGCACTTTTGGTAAAGGAACGGTACAGGCTTTGATTGAGCTCAAACGGTTTTATCAAACGAAGGAATCCGGTGCCCTGAAAATGACCGTCCAGAAATTCTACCGGATAGCCGGGGGCTCCACCCAGCTCAAAGGGGTTATTCCGGATATTCAATTGCCCAGTCTCTTTGATGTGCTTGATATCGCCGAGCGCTCCCTTGAAAATCCATTGCCGTATGACGAGATTGCCTCGGCAAAATTCACACCCTATCAAAATGTGAATCCCGGATTGATTCAGGAACTCTCTGCCCGATCACAGCAGAGGATTACTCAAAATACAGACTTCAAGTACATTCTGGAAGATATCCAGATTCAGGAGTCCCGTCCGAAAGACCGTCCGATTTCGTTGAATGAAAAAGTCCGGTTGGATGAGAAAAATGCCGACAAAGCCCGCTTGAATGCCCGTAAAAAGGAGAGGGCTGGACGTAAGCCGAGCAATGTCAAAGTCTTGCAAATGACCGTGGATAAACCGGTTCCTCATGAGATACCCCCTGAAGAAATTGCCAAAAGGAAGAGGGAGCGTGAAGCTGCCCGCGACAAAAATGAGGAAGAAGATCCCTTTGAGGATTTGCCTGAGATAGATCCTGCGCTGGATGAATCCTACAATATCCTTTTCGACTACATCAATGCGTTGCAAAAGAACGAAGCTTGATCAGGCTCCAATCCCGATGGGTTGGTCTTTTGGAAGGAATCCCTCGAAACGGCTTTTGTCGATTGATTTCATGTAAGCTTCTACTGGGGAGACTTTGCCTTCGACGAGACGTTGGGCGATACAATCATCCATGAGTTGCATACCTTCGCCGGAGCCTCCGACGATGACGTCCATGAGCTTCTGTGTCTTACCCTCGCGAATGATGGCACTGACAGCGAGGTTACAGAACAGGATTTCATTGACGGCAAGGCGTCCGGGTTTATCAATGCGTTTCATCAGCAACTGTGCGACGACGCCGCGAAGAGACGAGGCGAGCATGGTGCGGACTTGAGGTTGTTGATTGGAGGGGAACACATCAATAATGCGGTCGATGGTTTTTTGGGCGTTATTCGTATGCAATGTCCCGAAAACGAGCATGCCTGTCTCGGCGGCTGTCAGAGCCAGGGAAATGGTTTCCAAATCACGCATTTCACCCACGAGAATCACGTCGGCATCTTCGCGCAACGCCGCTTTGAGGCCTGTTTTAAATGATTTGGTGTCCACATGCACCTCGCGCTGGGTAATGATGCTTTGTTTGTTCCTGTGGACGAACTCGATTGGTTCTTCAATTGTGACAATGTGTTTGGACATGGTCGTATTGATATAATTGATGAGCGCGGCGAGAGTGGTGGATTTCCCGCTGCCGGTCGGACCGGTCACAAGGACAAGACCCGAGCGTAAACGGCCGAACTCTTTAATGACCGGTGGCATCCC
>CAYTAI010000015.1:33283-43345 GCA_964435715.1 uncultured Verrucomicrobiota bacterium
CCAAGGTCAAAATATTTGTCGGGATAATCCGGAAAACTGCGGCAGCACCGGAGACTTGTTTGAAAAAATTTGCACGGAACCTGTTCTCTTCGTCCATCTGATAGGCGAAATCCAAATCACCCACTTGCATGAATTTCTCCCACCGCTCTTTGCCGGAGATCTCGGAAAGCATGTCATGAATGAGCTCCCGGGTCATGATCTCGTCGGAGATGGGCTCGATCTCCCCGTGCACACGCGCTTGAGGTGGCTTGCCCTCATGGAGATGGAGGTCGGAGGAGCCCTTTTCAATCATGAGTCTGAAAATGCGGTCGATTTTGGACATTAGACAATCTCCTGGGGCTCTTCAGTAAGATATTCTTTGAACATCGCCTTTTGGTCTGCCCGCGCATAAGCTTCCTCCGGGCTGATGATCTCATCCAGGAGGAGTTGCTTGAGTGAGTCGTCCATTGTGCGGCATCCGGCTTTTTTTCCTGTTTGCATGACCCCGGGCAACATGAAAGTCTTTCCCTCCCGGATCAGCGATGCACATGCCATTGTATTAATGAGGATTTCCAGGGCCAGCACCCGCCCGGCGCCGTCGATCCGGGGAACGAGCTGCTGGGAGACGATTCCCCGGAGAGAGCCTGCCACCATCGTGCGAATCTGGGCTTGTTGCTCGACCGGGAATGCATCCAGCACACGGTCAAGGGTTCGTCCGGCACTGCTGGTGTGAAGGGTGCCAAAGACCAAGTGCCCGGTTTCGCCCGCGGTGATCGCCAGAGAGATGGTTTCCAAACCGCGCATTTCACCGACCACGACCACATCGGGGTCTTCGCGCAGTGCTCCGCGCAGGGCTGCGGAGAAACTTTCCGTGTGGGTATGGACTTCACGCTGGCTGACATGGCATCCGCTGGGTTTAAAGACGAATTCAATCGGATCTTCCAACGTGATAATGTGATCGTGGCGGTTACGATTCACTTCTTCGATGAATGCCGCCATTGTCGTGGATTTTCCACTTCCCGCCGGTCCGGTAATGAGAACCAACCCGTTTTGGTATTTTGTCAAAGTCTTGAGGTGTTCGGGCAGACCCAGCTCGTCCATTGTGCGAACCGTGGAGTTAATCAACCGGAAGACAGCATCATATCCCAGACGCTGTTTGACCGTGCTCGCCCGGAAACGCCCGGTGTCCGGAATATCATACGAGAAGTCGAGTTCCCCTGTTTCAAGGAGTTGAGCTTTCCTTGTTTCCCCGATGAGTTCAAAAATTTTTTCCTGGGTTTGCTCCGGTGTCAGCGGGACAGCATCTGGAAAAATCGGTTTGAGAGTGCCATGCAGTCTGAGAATGGGTGGAGCTGCGACGCCAAAATGAAAATCGGAGCCGCCCATTTCCTTGGCGATTTTCAGATAATCATCCAGATGCGGGAGCAATCCATCGGTTCCGGTGCTGATTTCTATTGATGTGGCTGGCTCAGAAGAGGGGGAGCTCTCCGGCAGCCCGGTTCCCTGTCCATTTTTCTGATCATCAATCCAGGCAATTTGCTCGGGAGTGAGCACACCTTGTTCTTGGAGGGTTGCCAGCGGGTCGGCTACATGGTTTTCCGCGAGCCAGGCCGTCCATGCTGCGGCATCTTCGGCAGTCAGCCATCCTTGCTCCACAGCCGTGTCGAGGTGGTATTGATAATGACTTTCAGACACAGATTTTTTATTAGCAACAACGGCAATGATTGCACGAAAAAAACGGGATTATTTTCTTTGCATTTCCATTTCCTGAATCCTCATGGGCATCTGGTCTATGGTTTCAAAGATTTCAGCAATGTCGAGTCGGTCATTTTTGGCGAGTTTGATGCCCCCGTCTTTACCCACGAGATAAACAGTGAATTCTTTTCCTTTCAGAGCAAATTGTCTTTCAAGCCATTGGCCCGGGGAACTCAGCGGCTTTGGAAAATTCGTCTTTATTTTTTCACCGGGAATAAAATAAAGAATGTCCCGTTCTTTTATCCCGACAGCTTCCTTGAGCAATTTGATCTCAAGGGTTTCTGCGGTTTTTTCGTCGGGACATTGAATGATTATCAGCCGGTATTTCCATTTGAAATCGGCAAGTGTCCATTTTTTTTGGTCATCCGGTTTGGATTGAATGGCCATCGCGGAAAAAAGGATCACAAGCACGAGTCGGGCAATGAGGGGCATGGGGCAAGATAAACCCTCTCCCGGGCAGATGCAAATGGTGCCAGAGTTTAGCTCCCAGGAAAGAGGCAATTTGTTTGAAGGGCTCTTTCGAGACGGCTCAAATATTCTTTTCGCGAGATTTCCATCACCCCGAAACGGCGGGTATGGTCATTGGCGACCTGTGTGTCAAAAAGCTGGTAGCCACGGGCGCGCAGAGAATCAAACAAGTGGATGAGCCCGACCGAGGAGGCGTTGTCCACGAGGCTGAACATGGATTCCCCCGCAAAGAATCCGCCGATGGCGACTCCATAAATCCCGCCGGCGAGTTTTTTCTCCTGCCAGACCTCGCAAGAGTGAGCATGACCGATGCGGTGCAGCTCGCTATACGCTTCAATGAATTCCGGGGCAATCCACGTTTCAGTCCTCCGGGCAGACGAGGCAGCACAAGCTTTGATCACACGGGTAAAACAAGTATCGTAAGTGATGGTGAATTTTCCGCTCCGGATGATCTGAGCCAGCCGCCGGGGAATGTGGATGTGATCCAAGTCGAAAATAGCGCGGGGCTCGGGCGACCACCATGTGAATGGATTGGCGGACCAGGGGAAAACACCGTTGCGATAAGCCCGGAGCAAATTGCCCGGGAGCAAATTGCCCCCGGCAAAGCAGAGACCGTCAGGCGTTTTGGGCGTGTAAAGCGAGCCTGTGTCCGGAAAACGGACATTCACATCAAGGAGGACGGGCTGGTCTGACATGGGGTTAGTCATGATCCAAGAGCATGGAAATGATAAACCCGCAAAGCTCCATATTCCAAGCATCCGGCGGCATCTCCGTGCCCTGGCGAAAATTATTCAACGCCTCCTCATCGGGGCATCCCTGACGAATCCACAGTCCGACGCGGATATCATTGAGGATTTGGAGGAACCATTCAAATTGCCCGGGGGGAATTTGCATCGATATGCCCTTTTTATCGCGGAGAAAAAACTCGTCAGAATCCAAAAACTCCTGAATGAGTTTTTTGTTTTCAGCCTGCAGCTCCATCAAACTCTCATCGAGGAGTTGTTGGTCATCCTCATTTTTTTGACCGTGTGACAAGAGATGGTATCCGGGCGGGATGACCGGGTAATGCCCGAGCAAATTGCTCAAGACATCGAACTCCTCCCCTGTCAAACGGGCATGAAAGTTGTTGCTGTCGTTTTTGAGGATTTTCATTCCTTTTCCATGGTCGCGTGCAAATGGTATTTGAGGAGCTGGTGAACGTAATGTTCCGCGCGTTCTTTCGTGTCTTTGGTCAGGATGCTTTTCCCGTTTTTATGCACTTCAAGCATGTGACGCTCGGCTTTTTGTTTATTCCATCCGAAAACCTTCTGGAAAACGTGGGTGACATAATTCATGAGGTTGACCGGGTCATTCCAGCAAACCACCACATAGCCGGGCTCGCGGGTATCACGGGTTTTTGTGTTCTCGATCGTGTCGGGAATGGCATGGGTGTGCGTTGCCGCCTGCATACTCTCTAGAGAGTAGGGTGTTTTTATGTGAAAAACAATCCCCGCTTTTGCAAGATGTCTTATTTGTGGTAGGTCTCGCCGTGGATGATTTTACAGGCGCGGTAGATTTGCTCCAGCAGCATGATCCGGGCGAGTTGGTGGGGGAATGTCATATTTCCCAAGGACAAGCGGGTCTGGCTTTGATTCAGGATGGAGTCGTCGAGTCCGTGTGAACCGCCAATGACAAACTGGAAGCGGCTCTGACCCCGGATGGCCTGTGTATTGAGCAGCTCGGCAAATTGTGCGGAAGAGAGGGGTTGTCCTTTGATATCAAGGGAAATAACATGTGCTGGGGGGTGGAGTTTCATGAGAAGCACTTGGGCTTCATTACGTTTCGCATGGAGTATCTGGGCATCCCCGGCTTTATTGTCATCAAGGGGGTGGTCGGCACATTCCGAGGTCGAGATTTTTGAAAAGCGACTGAGACGTTTCAGGTATTCGTCCGCAGCATCTTTCATCCAGGGTTCCCGGAGTTTTCCAACGGCGATGATTTCAAATTGCATCATAATAATATTACATTTTGACAAAAGCCCTGCCTTGCATAAAGTCAAGGGACTTTCAAATAACAACACCCTCAAGAAAAACACAAGGTTTTCCATATGCCAAAAACGACAGAGTCAAATGAAGAAGTCAAAGGCGAATCCAAAACGGACACGGCCCGCCGCAAAAATCTCGATCTTGCCATCCAGGCAATATCAAAGCAATACGGTGAAGGCTCCATCCTCCGGTTGGGCGATGCAAATGCAAAACTGAAAATCGATGTGATCCCGACAAGTTCGGTCGCGGTCGATTGGGCTCTGGGCGTCGGCGGCGTGCCCCGCGGTCGTATTATCGAGATTTACGGACCGGAATCCTCCGGGAAAACCACTCTGGTCCTGCATGTCATCGCCAATGCCCAGAAGGCCGGCGGAGTGGCGGCTTTCATCGATGCCGAGCATGCCCTCGACCCGGCTTATGCCAAAAAAATCGGGGTTGATCTGGATCAATTGCTCGTGTCCCAGCCGGATTCCGGTGAGGAAGCCCTGACCATTGCCGAGACTTTGATTAAATCCAATGCCCTCGACGTGATCGTTATCGACTCGGTCGCCGCTCTGGTGCCGAAAGCCGAGCTCGAAGGGCAGATGGGTGACGCCACTGTCGGCGCCCAAGCCCGACTCATGAGCCAGGCGATGCGCAAGCTCACAGGCCTATTGAACCAGGCGAAAACCTGCTGCATTTTCACAAATCAACTCCGTGAAAAAATTGGGGTGATGTTCGGCAGTCCTGAGACAACCCCCGGCGGAAAAGCCCTTAAATATTATGCCAGCGTCCGGGTGGATATCCGCCGCAAAGAAGCAATCAAACGTTCCGACGGCGAGGTCGTGGGAAATCGCGTCAAGGTGAAGATTGTCAAAAACAAGGTCGCACCCCCCTTCCGCGAGGCGGAATTCGAGATTTTGTACAATGAAGGCATTTCCAAAGAAGGCTCCTTGATTGATTTTGCAATTGAAAAAGGGGTGATCGATAAAAAAGGATCGTGGCTTTCCTTTCAGGACGAGCAACTGGCGCAGGGTCGTGACGGGACAAGGGATTATCTCCGCCAGAATCCCGATCTCTTCGCAAAGATTAAAAAAGCGCTCGATGAGAAACTCGTCGCCGCAGACACAACGGTCTAAGACTTTACGATAAATCCACTGGAAAACCGGCGTTCCTGGTGTTCGCCGGTTTTTTTGATGGAAAAGCCTATTCGGTTTCGAGCATTTTTTTACCGTCACCCCCGAGGATTTTTTTTCCGGAAACTTTGATTTTTGTTTCGGGTGTGACCTCATACAGGTCAAAAGTATCCAGCCATTGGAGGATGGCTTGTCCATCCTTGCCTGTGGTGATGGTGGCTCCATTGGGTATTTTTTGTCCGGCGGAGAGCTGTTTTTGTGATTTGCCCGTGCCGATGGTGACATCTCCCTCGACGGCGAGGGCGGAATAGGAGGCGTGTGCCACCGGACAGAGCATGATCACAATGCCCGCAAGCAGTATCCTTGCAACTGTTTTACAAGGGGGAATTTTCATTCGGACTGATCCTCCCCGGGAGTGGCTGGTTTCACCGGTAAAACAAATTGTGAATCGTCTTTTGTGTCTGTTTTCTCGTCGGGTCCTGAAGAGCGGATGATGATTTTATGGGGTTCGATCTGGATTTGATAGGGGTTCCCCCAGATGTCCTTGCTCATGGGATAAAAGCCAATCAATCTCATTGTCCCGCTTAAATTCGAGTTAATAAACCCGGACAATTCTTTTTCATTCATCTTTTGGCATTCAAAAAAATTGCCGCTAATCAGCAATGCCACCAGTCGCATATCACGTTGGTTGATGAGCTGGGATATTTTTTCAAAGCCTCCGGAGAGCCCGCGATGGAGAACGAGTGTGTTGTACCACACGACAATAATCAGAGCCAGAAGGGGGATGATTTTATACCAGTTGATATGTTTCATGGGTTATTTCACTCCTCCCTTCTTTCTTCGAATTTCACATCCAAGAGATAACCGGTCAGAAAATCCTTGGTGACAATATCCAAGAATTCCTGCCGGGAAAAATCGTAGGTTTTTAAAGGCGAGTTGGCTTTGACAGTGGCTGTTGCAGGGATATTGCGTAAAAGGCTGATTTCTCCGAATACATGGCCGGAGCCGAGTGTTGTAATAAATTGACCATCGCGGGATATTTCGACATTCCCCTCGTAGATGATGTAAAAATGAGTATTTTCTTTATCCTCTTCGATCAAGACTGTTCCTTGGGGGAAGGAAACAGGGGATTTTCGTTTAAGCAGAGAGAGCAATGCTGCCGGTGTCCAGTCTGCAAAAATATCCACAGACTTGAGAAACACGGCTTCCTTGAGTTTTTCCCCGGATTGATTTTGAAATTCCTCCTCAATGAGCTTTTGCAGGGTAATATCCTTCTGACCCTGTGCCTTCTTTTTTAAAAGTGCCTTGTAAATGAGGAATTCCTTTAAAAGTCCCGCGGTGAAGATCCAAATCACATAGAAGACCATCAGGATCAGGATGAGAATGCCGACACCCATAATCCCGGTGACAAAATAGAGCTTGAATCCAAACTGTTGGGAAAGAAGGAATGTTGAGACGGCTTGGTTGAATTGAGCTGCGACGAACTCCGTATTCAACCGGAAGACCGCCCCCAACCAGAGGATTAAATAAGTGGTATAGGCGATAAAATAACGATTTTGATTCAACTGGTCATGAAAATCCATCAGTCCAGAGAAAAAGTTTTTTTCCGTTATTCCCAAAGTCTGATGCGGCAGCTCGTGACGATCCCGGAAAAGGCTCCGGACAAGGTTTTGCCCCCACGAGTCCCCGATTGGAAGAGTAATCATAATCAGTGAAAACCATGTGGCGAGGTGAAGCCCCTCAAAATGTATCAAAGGACTGATCAAGGTCAATGATTGGGAAAAATCATTCTCAAAATAACGGCTCAAGACTGATACGGCAATCAACAGGGTAAAAGGTCCTGATAGCCCCGCCAATGAAACCAGACTTTCTTTCCACCGTCCCAATGTCACACTGTCACGCGTGTCATAAGTCAGATAAGGGAGTAACTTTTTCCAGCTGACATGGATATTCAATGGAACTGAACCCAGACTGCTTTGAACAAGAATGGAAGTGAGAGTGGACAAGCTCACCGAGAGAATCACACCGATAAAAAAATAAATCCAGAATCCGGGGGTCATACCGACATCGACGGGTTGGTTGATCAAAAGATTTGTCCCAAACACGAAGATGATTAAAATGAAAATAAGCCAGACCGTAGCGATAAAATTGATTGAGGCTGGAGTGGCGACGGCATTTGCATTTATTTTTTTTTTGTTTTCTTCTCGCGGAATGAGAAACCCGAGGTCATAAGCCTGATGGGTATAATCATAAAAAGACCGGATTGACGACAGTTGTCCTCCGGAAAGGAGTTTTTCTAAAACTTCTGCAACAGTTGATTTTCCATCAAATGATTCCAGAATGATTTGTTTGTCCGGATTGAGAACCAAATACTCGTGGCGAACCGTTTGTTTCCAGAGAATGCTCCCGTCACCGTATGGCTTTTTTTGCACATCCTTGCTGGGAACCAGAATGAGGTCATTCTTGATCATTTTTAATATTGTGAGCCGTGGGCAGTTGTTTGTGAAGGAATTTCATTCATGTCCGGAAAATTTATCTTGAATTATTTCTTGCTGTCAGGAGCGGAAAACTGCGTAATCTTCGATTCCCGAAGGAAAATCTATGAAATCAGCGGATGTCAGGAAATCATTTTTGGACTTTTTTCAATCAAAAGGCCACACGATCGTGCCCTCATCGAGTCTCATGCCCGACTCGCCCAATCTCCTTTTTACCAATGCGGGCATGAATCAATTTGTCCCGATCTTCCTTGGCCAGAGCAAATGTCCCTACAGCCCGCCCAGAGCCGCCGACACGCAGAAATGCATTCGCGCGGGCGGCAAGCACAATGACCTCGAGGATGTCGGGCTGGACACCTACCACCACACTTTCTTCGAGATGCTGGGGAATTGGAGTTTTGGCGATTATTTCAAAAAAGAGGCGATCTCCTGGGCGTGGGAACTCGTCACGGAAGTTTGGAAATTTCCGGTGAACCGCCTCTACGCCACGGTTTACAAGCCGGGCCCCGGCGACCCGGCGGCTTTTGACCAGGAAGCCTACGATTTCTGGGCGGAGCAATTTGCGCGGGCGGGGCTCGACCCAAAAGTCCATATCGTCATGGGCAACAAGAAAGACAATTTCTGGATGATGGGCGAGACCGGGCCGTGCGGCCCCTGCTCGGAACTCCACGTCGATCTGACTCCTGCGGGCGACACCAAAGGAGCTCTGGTCAATGCCGGCTCCGCCCAGTGCATGGAAATCTGGAATCTCGTTTTCATCCAGTTCAACGCGAATGCCGACGGCAGTTTCTCCAATCTGCCTGCCCAACACGTCGATACTGGCGCGGGATTCGAGCGCATCAGTGGCATCATTCAATGCACGAAAAACTTCACCGACTTCAGCGGGGTCATCTCGAATTATGAAACAGACGTTTTTCGCCCGCTCTTTGACGAGATCGAGAAATTCAGCGGCAAAAAATACACGTCCACTTTGCCAAAGGCGGGAAGCACCGGTGACACCGGGCAGGAAAAAATCGATGTGGCATTCCGCGTGATCGCCGACCACATCCGAACCCTGTCTTTCGCCATCGCCGACGGCATTTTGCCCGGGAATAATGACCGCAACTACGTGCTCCGCCGCATTTTGCGCCGCGCGGTGCGTTACGGGCGCACGCTCGGGCTGCATGAACCCTTCTTTTACAAGCTCGTCGCGCCGCTGGCCGAGCACATGGGCGATGTGTTCCCGGAAATCCGCTCCAAACAGGACAAAGTCCGCGACACCATCCGCCAGGAGGAGGAGAGCTTTAACCGGACGCTCGATAAGGGGATCGAGATGTTTAATGCCGAAGCCGCCCGACTTTTGGGTGCGGGGAATTTCGACGGATCGGGGAGCGCACGCGTCCCGCGTGCACCGGAGGACGTCCCGTCCGACGGGATCGGAGCGGAAGGAGCCAGATATTCCAAGCGCAATTTGCCACACTTTGAAAAACCTTGGGCGATTTATGCTGTGGCTTTTTCAACAATCAATAGAAGAGTTTTGTCAGCCGAAGAAAAACAAATTGTTCTGGATGCCATCAAACATTTGGACGGGAAAAAATACGAGCTTTTTGCCGCCTGTGTGATGCCGGATCATGTTCATGCGCTTTTTCAACCAATTGTCAAAGAAACTGACAAAAACGGGGAGTCGATTTTTTATTCCCTCACGGAAATCATGCATTCGGTCAAATCCTACACAGCGCATGAGATCAATCGTTTGTCGGGACAGGAAGGGAGCGTTTGGGAAAAGGAATCATTCGACCGCTACATCCGTTCAGACCGGGATTTGCAGGAAAAATTCCTCTACATTGTCGAAAATCCTTGGAAATCAGGGGTTGTCGGGAGGGAAGAGGATTATCGGTGGGTTTGGAGTCATCTGTCCTGTCATTCTCAGGCGGGGACGCCTTCGAATGCACGCGGGGACGCGTGCGCTCCCCAGCAGGCTGCCGAACCGGTTCTGTCCGGTGATTTTGCCTTCAAACTCTACGACACTTACGGGTTTCCGCTGGATTTGACGGAGTTGATGGCGAGGGAGAAGGGGTTGAAGGTTGACACGGCGGGTTTTGAAAAACTCATGGAGGAGCAACGCGCCCGTGCCCGTGCCGCGCAGAAAAAGGAAATTATTGAGGTCACTGAGGCGCAAATTGCTTCAAAGACCGAATTCCTCGGGTTTGACCAGAGCGAGACGGAGGCAACAGTTCTGGCTGTCCA
>CAYTAI010000015.1:43363-55299 GCA_964435715.1 uncultured Verrucomicrobiota bacterium
TGAAAGGCAAACAGGCGGTCATCACCGACAAAACCGTTTTTTATGCGGAGATGGGCGGTCAGGTCGGCGACACGGGACTCATCGGCACCGCCAAAGTGGTCAACACCATCAAAGCAGGGGACACTTTTCTCCACATACTCGCCCCCGAGCAAATTACGCCGGAGGTCGGGCAAAAGGTGGTTCTGAAAATCGACAAGGATCGGCGCGGATTAATCGAGGGACATCACTCGGGCACACATCTTTTCCATTGGGCGCTGCACGAGGTGGTTTCCAAGGACGCGACGCAGAAGGGTTCCTATGTCGGCCCGGACCGATTGCGCTTCGACTTTAATTCCGGCGCGGTCAACCCGGAGCAAATTGCGCGGATTGAGAAGCTTGTGAATGAAAAAATTACCGCAGGACACAAGGTGCAGTGGAGTGAGCGCGCCTATGACGAGGTCAAGGGGGACCCGACGGTCATGCAGATGTTCGGCGAGAAATACGGTGACACGGTTCGTGTCGTGGACATCGACGGGTATTCCAAGGAACTCTGCGGCGGCACCCATGTGCGGAGCACCACGGAAATCGGCTATTTCAAAGTCATTTCCGAGGGCGCGGTTGCGGCGGGGATTCGACGAATCGAGGCTGTCGCCGGAGCGGCGGCGGAAGAGTATTTTATGAAGAAACTCGAGGAGAGTTTCAGCAAATTGCGCGAGCTTAAAGTCAAACTTGACGAGGCAGGGATCGAGCCGCCGGAACTCCCCGATGGCCAGGCGACTGGGGCGGAGCAACTGAGCAATTTGCACGGGAAAATCACCGGGCTCATCGCGGACATGGAGGAGCAACTTGCCGCGCATGAAAAATCGCTCGCCAAGGAGCGCGAACGCCTCGCCCAGACAAAGGGCGCGCAACTTGCAGAGCAAATTGCGCCGCTGGCCGAGCAAATTGCGGGGATGAATTGCCTGATTCAGAACGTGAAAGCCTCTTCGCCGGACACTTTGAAATTTGCCATTGACGCATTAAAAGATAAAATAAATGGAATAATTCTTTTAGCATGTAATTGCGCGGGCAAGGCAAACGTGATATGTTCAATTCATCCGAATTACACGAAAAAAGTCCAAGCAGGAAATGTGATCAAGCAAATTGCACCGATCATGGGTGGAGGAGGGGGGGGGAAACCTGAGCTCGCCCAAGCCGGTGGCAAAAATCCCGAAAAAATCAATGAAGCGCTTGAGGCCGCGCGAAAATTATTGGCGCAATAGCCAGATTTTCTTGTGCGTGAAGCCGACAGCATGACTCCCACAAACTTTTGATTGATTAGCGGAGGAACTGAGCAGATCAGTTCTTTCTGAGACTGTTTAGAAAAGTGATAAACGTCTCAGACATTCTCTTATAATACGTTTAAGTATTTGAGACTATATTATCGAACTTATGACCACGGCAATGGCACTTGAAAATATGACGACAATGACATCATTGCAAAACCTGCTGGATAATTTTCTCTCCCGGGCTGACGGAAAATATGAATGGAAATTTGAGGGGTTCACGGGGTATACATTGCACCGCAACGGCAAAATTGTCTGGGCGGAAGGTCTCGGGACGATGAATAAATATCACGGAATCAGTGCGCTGCTCAGGATTGCTTCCAATCCCCAAGTCGAGATTGAGCCTGTCGCCGAGAATGGAGATGAATCCCCCAATGTCCGTGAAGATTGGGATTATGTCACTTTCAAGCTGCGCGAGCAAATCCGCATGACGATCCGCTATTTTTCACTTAAACCGCGCAAGGACGTCCTCTGGGCAAGACGCATGGGTGTGGTGCCGCTGGACATTGACGCGACCCAGGCTGCAATCTTGGAGAAAATATCCGACACGCTCGCTCCTTTCCCCAAGATCATGGAAATGAATGGGGATGTGTTGCTCTGGCAGTTGGTTGTGCTGGAAGAAAAAGGGGCATTACGGATTGTCGAGCCCCAGCGTGTGGACATTACAAAAAAAGCGGATTGAATTTGCTCCCCATTTTCTGTTTTGATCAGTGAGGAATGACCGAATTCATTCAGCAACTCATCAATGGATTGTCGATTGGAAGCATCTACGCCCTGATCGCTCTGGGGTATACCATGGTCTATGGTGTTCTGAGGCTGATTAATTTCGCGCATGGCGAGATCTACATGATCGGAGCTTACACAGGCTTTTATTGTGCGACATTCATCATCACACGCGATTTTCCTCTTCCTCTGGTCGTGACGACCCTTGTCACGGCGATGGTGGCCTGTGGCTTTTTAGCGGCATTGATCGAGTTTGTCGCTTATCGGCCTTTACGGCAGCAAGCCCGTTTGACCGCGCTGATAACAGCCATCGGGGTGTCTTTACTTTTACAGAATGGCGGGCAAATTGTTTTCGGTGCGGATCCGCGGAATTTTCCTGATTTGATTCCCGACCAGAATTTATTGGAGGGCATGAATCTGTCCCTGACCGTGATTGATGTTATGATTTTTTCCCTGACGATTGTCCTGCTGGGAGCCCTCTTCTGGATTGTGAAATTCACTCGATTGGGCCGCGCCATGCGGGCGGTTTCCGAGAGTCCGACAGTCGCCTCATTGATGGGGGTGAATGTGAATCGTGTCATTTCCATGACCTTTGTGATCGGTGCCGTATTGGCAGGGGCGGCGGGAGTCCTTGTCGGAATCAGTAAACCCAAGATTGATCCCCTCATGGGACTGATGCCGGGAATCAAGGCTTTTGCCGCCGCAGTGCTCGGGGGGATCGGCAATATTCCCGGTGCGGTCGTGGGTGGCGTGATGATCGGCCTGGCGGAGACACTCGTCTCGGCTTATGTGCCGGGGGGGAGTGCTTATCGTGATGCCATCGCATTTGTGATTTTGATTGGAATCCTGCTTTTCAAACCAACGGGTATTTTTGGAAAAAGTGTCACGGAGAAAGTATGACCGTTTTTTTTAAAAGTAATATCCGGGTTTTTATAGCCCTGATCGTTTTGACGATTGTTTATCCTTTCCTGACACCAGAAATCAACGGTCAGGGATGGGGACTGGATCCGTATCAAAAGCAAATTGCCATGAGCGTCGGAATCAATGCCCTCCTTGCCGTGAGCCTGACTTTAATCAATGGCATTACCGGACAATTTTCCATCGGACATGCCGCATTCATGGCGATCGGGGCGTATTCATCCGGTTTTTTATCCCTGACATTTGCCCACCGTTTTAGCAGCGCAATGGGAGGGCTCCCGCTGGTACTCACAGAAAATCTTTGGATTCTGTGTGTGCTGGTCTGCGGAGGCAGTCTTGCCGCGGTATTTGGCTTTTTTGTGGGAATGCCAACGCTGCGTTTGCGCGGGGATTATCTCGCAATTGCGACACTGGGTTTTGGCGAAATCGTGCGTGTTGTAATCCTCAACCAGCCACATTTGGGCGGGGCGACGGGATTGACCGTCAGACCCAACAACGTCGGAATATTTTGGATTTATCTGATGTTGATTGTGTGTGTGTGTCTTGTTTACCGGATTTCACGCAGTCCCCGGGGCTTGTCATTCAGTGCCGTGAGGGAGGACGAAATCGCCGCGATGTCGGTCGGGATCAATCCGACGCGTTATAAAGTCGCCGCCTTCATCATCGGAGCATTTTTTGCAGGGGTCGCCGGTGCTCTTTTCGCCCATCAATCGACCTCCGGATATATAAATCCTTCCAGTTTTGGATTCATTAAATCCTTTGAGCTGGTCGTCATGATTGTCCTGGGAGGATTGGGCAGTATTACGGGAGCGGTGATCGGTGCCGTCGTCCTGACGGTATTGCCTGAGTTCCTCCGCATGGGAAACCAATATAGAATAGTGATCTATGCGGCCATGTTGATTGTCCTGATGCTTTTGCGTCCGCAGGGGCTCTTTGGACGGCATGAATTGAGCATGGCCGGTGTGAAAGGATTTGTTGCAGGATTTTTCCGGAAAAAGAAAGGGGGCGGACAGTGAGTATGCCTGTCTTGCAACTCTGCGGATGCACAATCAAATTCGGAGGTTTGATTGCGGTGAATCAAGTCGATCTGGAGATCGGTTCCGGCAGCATTTACGGTATGATCGGACCCAATGGCGCCGGGAAAACAACTGTTTTCAATCTCATTACAGGTCTTTACAAACCAACGTCCGGAAAAATCATGCTGGGCGAACTGAACATTGCGGGAATGAAACCCTACCGGATTAATCAAGCCGGTGTCGCCCGCACATTTCAAAATATCCGGCTTTTCAAGGAAATGACTGTTCTGGAAAATGTCATGGTCGCTATGCGCCATCTCTCGGCGGAGGGATTCGCCGGTGCAGTGATTCAAAGTCCTGCTTATCTGGGCAATTTGCGCCGTGTACGCGAAGAGAGTTTCCTGTTATTGGAAAAATTCAAACTGGAGTCATTTGCCGGTTCACAAGCCGGGAGCCTGGCGTATGGACAACAGAGAAAGCTCGAGATTGTCCGCGCCCTGGCGACCCGTCCCGGGCTTTTACTCCTGGATGAGCCTGCCGCCGGGATGAATCCCCAGGAGAAAACGGAACTTAAAGAATTGATCCGGACGATCCGGACTGATTTCGGGCTGACGGTATTGGTCATCGAGCATGACATGGGGCTGATCATGGATTTATGTGATCAAATTGCCGTGCTGGACTATGGCGTCAAAATCGCGGACGGAGCGCCGTCGGACATCCGGAGGAATCAGGACGTCATCAATGCGTATCTCGGGGAGGAGTTTGAAGCGCCATGATGCTGGAGATAAAAAACCTGATAGGAGGCTATGGTGCTGTGGAGGTCTTGCACGGGATCAATCTCCATGTGAAAGCGGGGGAGATCGTGACACTCATCGGCTGCAATGGTGCGGGGAAAACGACTCTCTTGCGGCTCATCAGCGGGTTGATCAAGCCCAAGGCAGGCAGGATTTGTTTCCGGGGCGCACATGATCTTGAAAAGGCGAAACCTCATGCCATCGTGCGCGAGGGTCTCTGTCATGTCCCAGAGGGTCGGGGTATTTTCTCCGAGCTGAGTGTCTGGGAAAATCTCCAGATGGGCTCATATCTCCGGGAAGAAAATCAGGAGCTTGAGGAGGATTACCGTTACGTTTTCGAGTTGTTTCCTGTCTTGAAAGAGCGCCGCGACCAAAAGGGGGGGACATTGTCAGGAGGGGAACAGCAGATGCTCGCGATCGGCCGTGCTCTCATGGCAAAACCCCGGCTTCTCTTGCTGGATGAGCCCTCTCTGGGCTTGGCACCACTGGTAGTGCAGACGATTTTTGCCATCCTCAAAGAAATCAATGAGGCGGGCACGACGATTCTGCTCGTGGAACAAAATGCTCATCAGGCTCTGAAGCTCGCCCACCGGGGTTACGTCATTGAAACAGGAAGAATCGTGCTTGAAGATTGTGCCCGAAACCTGCTGAATAGTCCTGACGTGCAGAGAGCCTATCTGGGAGAAATATAGCCATGTCAGAAAAAAAACCAACTGTTGCGATCATCGGAGCCTCCAGTGACCGGACTAAATTTGGGAACAAGGCTGTCCGGGCATTCTTAGAGCAGGAGTATGAGGTGTTTCCGGTCAACCCGCGTGAAAAAGCTGTCGAGGGACTGGTTTGTTATCCCTCGGTTTTGGATATTCCTGCTGAATTGGACATGGTCAGCATTTATGTGCCGCCTGTTGTCGCCTTGAAGGTTCTCGAGGATGTGGCAAAAAAAGGCACCCGTGAGGTCTGGTTGAATCCTGGCACGGAAAGTGATGACGTCATTGACAAGGCGACTGAATTAAAACTCCATGTCATTACGGATTGTTCGATCATGGCGATCGGGGTTGATCCTGATGAATTGTAGCCGCGGGAAAAATTTGTGAGCCGTGTGATCTACGAATTTTGCAAGGTGACGGCAAATCTTCCCTTCCGTCCTTTTTGGAAGCTCCATGTTGCCGGCAAAGAGTTTGTCCCCCGGCAAGGTGCCGCAATCCTGGTGTGCAATCACATCAGCCATTTTGATCCGGTCTTTTTGACTGACGCACTGCCCCGGCAGGCACACTACATGACTTCAGCAGAGTTTTTCACCGTCCCGGTCTTGGGCAAATTGCTCCGGTGGTCGGATTGTTTCCCGATTGACCGTTTCTCCAAAGACCGGAAGGCGGTAAAAACAGCACTTGAACGCCTGAAAGCCGGACATCTGCTCGGGGTTTTTCCGGAAGGTGGATTACGCAGCGGGGATCGATCCGTCCTCAATGGCGCACCTCTCCAGCCCGGTGTGGCAGCTCTCGCGCAAATGGCGGGTGTCCCGGTCATTCCCGCTTGCATCGCCGGAACGGATAGGATTTACTCCAAATCAGGTTGGACAAGGAGACGCCCGCTCTGGCTTTGGTTTGGCCGTCCTTTCTATCTGCGTGAGGATGAATCGCGTGAAGAGTTTACGCTCCGGATTGCCGATTCGATACGAGAGTTATTCACTCGAATGAAAGAAAAAATCCCGCTCAAGGAAGACGACCTGCCTCAAACAGCGCAGAGACGCAAGGGGAAAGAGCCACAGGGGTGAGCGTGATTCGACTCGCACACGCGGCAATTTATTATCTTTTCATCAGGGATGAATTTCGTTTGATTGAAGGTCTATGATTTCACGTTATTCACGCAAGGAAATGGCTGGCATATGGGAAGAGCGCACAAAGCTCGACATCTGGCTGGAAATTGAAAAGCTCGCTTGCGAGGGGATGGCAAAAATCGGGGTGATCCCCAAAAAGGATGCCCAAATCATCCGTCAAAAGGCGAAAATCACCAGTGTCGAGGAAATCAATGAACGTGAAAAAGTGACCAATCACGATGTTCTCGCCTTTCTGGAGGTCGTGGCAAAACCTGCTGGCAAGGCGGGTCGCTGGATTCATCAGGGGCTGACCTCGAGCGATTTGCTTGATACGACGATGGCGGTTCAATGTGTCGAGTCCGCCGATATTCTCCTGGATGACCTGTATGAACTCCGCAAGGTCATCGCACGCAAGGCCAAGAAATATAAATTCACACCCATGATCGGACGCTCACACGGGATTCATGCCGAGCCGATCACTTTCGGGCTGAAAATGGCTTTGATGTATGATGAGTTTGGCCGCGCGATCACCCGGCTGGAAAATGCGCGGGAGAATATCCGTGTTGGAAAACTCTCCGGCGCGGTCGGCACACATGCCCACCTGGATCCGCGGATCGAGGCTTATGTCTGCAAGGAAATCGGGTTGATCCCGGCGGCACTTGCCACGCAAATTGTCCAGCGCGACCGTCACGCGGAGTTTCTCACGGCTTTGGCTTTGATTGCCTCCAGCATTGACCGTTGGGCGACGGAGTTCCGCCATCTCCAACGCACAGAGGTGCTCGAGGTCGAGGAATTTTTCTCCTCTGGCCAGAAAGGAAGCTCCGCCATGCCGCACAAGCGCAATCCGATCACGGGTGAGCGTCTCAGCGGTTTGGCGCGTGTGATCCGGGGCAATGCGATGGTTGCACTCGAAAATGTCGCCCTCTGGCACGAGCGCGACATCTCGCACTCCAGTGCGGAGCGGGTGATTTTTCCGGACAGCTGTATCGCACTGGATTACATGCTTTATAAATTAACCGGGCTTGTGGACAAACTCATTGTTTATCCCGAGAACATGGCAAAGAATCTCTGGAAGACCAAGGGGCTTTTCTTCTCACAAAGTGTTTTGCTCGAGCTCACGCGCAAAGGAATGTTGCGAAAGGATGCCTACGAGGCGGTGCAACGCTCTGCAATGGCGACGTGGCAAGGAGACAGGTCTTTGGCAGAAAATCTCAAGGAGGACGCGCAAATTGCGCGTTTTCTCAAACCGGCAGACATCGACAGGCTTTGTGACCTCAAAATCCATTTCCGTTACGTCGATCAAACTTTTAAAAAGCTCGGAATCTAATCAATCAACCGGAGAAAGAAAAATTTATGATGAAAGCCATTGTGACTGTCATGCCCAAACGCACTGTTCTCGACCCGCAAGGGGTGACGGTGAAAAATGCGATTCACCACCTCGGCATGGAATGTGTCGAGGAGGCGCGCGTCGGAAAATCCATCGAGCTGAAAATCTCGGGCGAAGACATCGAGAAAACCCGCGAGAAGCTCGAGCAAATCGCTAAAGACCTCCTGAGCAACCCCGTCATCGAGGATTACGAAATCAAAATCGAGCGGGTTTGACGATCAATTATCCGATTCCCTTTTTTTCCGGCGAGTGAGTAGCGCGATCCATTTTTGCGCCTTGGGTCCGCCGTAGGCGACCAGATACGCCGTGAGAGCGAGGCGCGAACCGCGCCCAATCAGGGAGGCGAGGGTAAAGTCCCAGAGATTGACCTGGGCCAGACCGCAGGCGAGCGCCACGATTTTGTAGGGAACCGGACTCACGGACGCCGCCACGATTCCCCAAAAGGTCGCGTCCCTGTATTCCTGGGCAATTTGCGGCGCTTTCTCGACAGGGAGGAAGGGAAGGTGATTCTTTGCGAACCCCTGAAACCCCTCCCAAAAGAAATATCCCAGTGCCCACATGAGATAACCTCCGAGGATGGAGGCCACAATGGCGATTGCGGAATAAAGCAGCCAGTGCCGGGGACGTGCTAGACACATGGGAATCAACAGGAAATATGGCGACAGCGGCAAAAGTGAGGAATTCAGAAAGGTGATCAGAGCAAAAACACCGATGCCCCAGCGTGAATTCAATGAAGCCAGACCCCAGTCATAAATTGTTTTCAGCGAGGCTTTCATCGAAAAGAGAATTCAACCCAAACCGTGTTTCATTCAAAAAAAATCCCGGTCAAAGTGCTGAGACTTTGCCGGGAGATAGTAAAAAGAGAAAATACTCTTAGTCCGCGGTGACATCCGCTGCTTGGGGACCCTTTTGTCCTTCGACAATCGTGAAGCTGACGCGTTGTCCTTCACGGAGGGTTTTACGGCCACTGCCGTTGATTGCTGTGTGATGAACGAAAACGTCTTTACCGCTTTCAGGTTGGATAAATCCGAAACCTTTTTCATCGTTGAACCATTTCACTGTACCAGTAACTTGTTCTGACATATTGCTTTCTTGATTTTTTCTTGATTGTCCATGAATCCTTCAATTGAAGAATCACACGGGTTTATTCAAGGGCAAGCCTTAACACAGCCTCAAAAGAATGCAATCACCAACTTAAAATAAATAACATTCTTGTTTTTATGGGGTGATAATGGGGATTATTCCAAAAAGCCGGTCAGGGGGCTCGTGGCTTCAGCCCGGGAGGATTGACCTGCCAGACCGATCTCAAAAGCCTCTCGTCCCGCCTCAATGCTTTTTGCAAAGGCTTTTGCCATGCCGCAGGGATCGGCGGCAATGGCGATGGCGGTATTGATGAGTACGGCATCCGCTCCCATTTCCATCGCCTCCGCAGCCTGAGAGGGGGCTCCGATTCCGGCATCGACCACGACAGGGACAGTGGCTTGCTCGATGATGATTTCGATTTGTTTGCGTGTCTCGATACCCCGGTTCGAGCCGATTGGTGCTCCCAATGGCATGACTGTGGCGCAGCCGATATCCTGGAGGCGTTTCGCCAAAACCGGGTCGGCATTGATATACGGCAAGACAATGAAACCTTCTTTGACGAGAACCTTTGCGGCCTCATAAGTCTCGACAGGGTCGGGGAGCAAGTAGTGGGGGTCGGGATGGATCTCGAGCTTGACCCAGTTTGGCAAACCGGCACTCGCGGCAATCCGTGCGAGGCGTACGGCCTCTTCAGCATTTTGTGCTCCACTTGTATTGGGAAGGATCAAATATTTTTTCGGATCGATAAAATCCAGAATGTCGGCGGAAGAGTCATGTTCACCCGAGAGATTAGCCCGGCGCAGGGCGACAGTGACGATTCCGGCACCACTGACCTCCAGAGCATCACGCATGGCGGCATTTGACGAAAATTTTCCCGTGCCGATCATCAGGCGGGAACGGAACTCTCGCCCTGCGATTTTGAGTGTGGTGGACTCTTGGACAGGGGCAACAGGGGTAAAACCCGTGTCAAGGGCTTTTTCGACGCGGGCTTGGAGTTCGGCGAGGTTGAAAGGTTTGCGAACGTAATCCGCCGCACCGAGCTGGAGCCCTTTGACAATATCCGCAGCCGCGCCTTTTTGTGTGAGGAATATCACGGGAATATTTTTCGTGGCAGGATTCGCCTTGAGCTTTTCGATGAGCTCGAGTCCGGTCATGACCGGCAGCATGATATCCGCAATGATGGCATCGGGCAGGATTTTGACGGCCAATTCATAACCTTGCTGACCGTCGGAGCCCACATGAACCTCCCACTTTTCCTGATCGAACCGCGCTTGGATCACGCGGCGGATACTGGGATCATCTTCGACGACGAGGATTTTTGGCATAGGAATATTTTCCGGTAAAAAAGATTGGTTCTATCCAACCACTATATTGACAAGTTTATCGGGAACGACAATGACCTTTTTCACGGATTTGCCTTCGAGGAATTCCTTCACGCGGGGATTGATCATGGCTTGCGCCTCGGACTCTTCGCGGGAGGCGCCTTTGGACAAAATCATTTTGTCGCGCACCTTGCCATTGACTTGGACGACCACCTCGACTTCCGACTCGACGAGATATTTTTCCTCATATTCGGGCCACGGTGCGTAGTTGATCGACGGAATGCCGCCACCGGAATTCCCCAGCGCGGGAGCAAATTGCTCCGCCGAATGAATCACCGCCCAGAGTTCCTCGGTGATATGAGGGGCGAATGGATTGAGCAGTTGGAGGAATGTCCGCAGGGGACTGAGCGGGCGCTCGTCCAGCGGGGTGAATTCATTCACAAAAATCATCATCTGCGCGATGGCGGTATTCAGTGACAAACTCTCGATGTCCTCGGTGACTTTTTTGATCGTGGCATGGAGGACTTTCATTTGCGCTGGTGTCGCCTCTGAGTCGCGCAATTTGCCCGAGAGCACCCAGGAACCGTCCTGCTGCTCCTCCATGAAAAGCCGCCAGACACGACCGAGGAAACGGTACACGCCCTCGACGCCTTTCATGCTCCACGGCTTGACCTGTTCCAGCGGTCCCATGAACATCTCATACAGGCGCAGGGAGTCCGCGCCATATTCTTTGATGACATCATCGGGGTTGACGACGTTGCCGCGCGATTTGCTCATTTTTTGCCCGTCCTCGCCGAGGATCAGCCCTTGATTGACGAGTTTATAGAATGGTTCCGGTGTGGTCACAAAACCCAGATCGAAAAGAACCTTGTGCCAGAACCGCGCATACAGCAGGTGGAGCACGGCGTGTTCGGTTCCCCCGACATAGAGATCGACGCCCTTTTCACGAGGGTCAAGAGTCGAGTGCATCCAATATTTTTCCGCCTCGGGAGAGGCAAATTGCTCCGCATTTTGCGCGTCCATGTAGCGCAGGTAATACCAGCAGGAGCCCGCCCACTGTGGCATGGTGTTCATCTCGCGTGTGCCCGGGCAATTTGCTCCGGTGATCGGGTGGATGAAATCCACCTTCAGCCAATCCCCGGCTTTGGACAGGGGAGGCTCCGGTGTGCCCGTGGGTTTGAAATCCTCCATGTCAGGCGCGACCAGAGGCAATTGCTCTGGTGCAACCGCAAAATGTTCCCCGCCGACCCAGACGATGGGGAAGGGTTCGCCCCAGTAACGCTGGCGGCTGAAAAGCCAGTCGCGCAATTTGTAATTGACCGTGCCGCGTCCGAGCCCGCGTTCCTCCAGCCAAGTGGTGATTTTCGCCTTCGCCTCCGGTGTGGGCAATCCGTCGAGCAAACCGGAATTGATCGCGGTTCCCTCGCCGCAAAAACCGAGGGACTCCTGACCGGCGGGGGCATCGACCACGATTTTGACCGGAAGATCAAATGTGCGGGCGAATTCCAAATCGCGTTCGTCATGGGCGGGAACCGCCATGATGGCGCCGGTGCCGTATCCGGCGAGAACGTAG
>CAYTAI010000016.1:0-22870 GCA_964435715.1 uncultured Verrucomicrobiota bacterium
TGCCCACCGCCCCGTCACTCATCATATTATCATTAAATGTGTTGCTCAACCCCCACGCATCCAGCTTCGCATCCAAACTGTCCGCGATTCCTGCGGGACTTCAGAATTCAAAGAACAATTTGCTTATTGATAAAACGCTAACAATCCACCGCCCCGTTTCAATCAGAAACTTTTGAACCGCCAAGCCGCCAAGGACGCAGAGATTTTTACAATTTTTTCATCCCCCTTCCGCATTCCGCTTTGTTCGATCTCACAAGCGCAACTTGCGCCAAATTTTATTCTGGATTCTGACTTCTGGATTCAGGATTCTCTCTGCCCCCTTCGTTCTCAGTAAAGGGTTACAGCCGCGCGGTTGGATCGTTTTTCTCCGTTCACCCCGCCTATGGTGTGCCCTTGTCAATAAGGCCCTGACTTTTCCCTCCTCCCCTCGGTCGTTGGCAAAGGCCTAATTTGGCATGCTGGCATTCGGCTCGCTATTGGTTGCCTCATATTTCATATCGTCTCTATTACAACATCTTCCAATTCGTCTGGCAAAATACTTGCACCCAAGGATTCAAGACTGTGATCTAATGGGATCACTCCATTCTCTAGTATGTGTTCGTCAATTGCTTCAATCAACTCCTGACAGTCCTCTTCTCTCAGACAAATAGTTAACTCACTCGGATGTCTTGCATCTATAGTAAATTCCTGACCAATCATAAGGTTTAGGATACCATTAATAGCTGCAACATTAATAGCAATTCGCTCTACAAGAAGCTTTTTTAGAGTGTCTATAAAAGCTTGCCTCTCAGAAAGAGGAATTTGAACACACACGATGTGATCTGTGCTACTGTCTATTTTGATCATATAAGGTGCTACCTTGTGTTTGTACGTAATATATTTACTGATTGATCCGGACGAATTAAATTTCCAGCTTTGTCCCACTCTTCGAGATGATAGTGAGCTCCTTTTCCAATATCCTTCTTCATCTCATGAGCACCCATTCGGACACTTCTTACAGTCCCGTCAGGCTGTTGAACAAAAATTCGATTCGGGTCTTTTTTACCAGTGAATAGATTAATATCGGTCTGCTTTCCCTTGCCCAAGTGGCTGTTAATATCATCCACTGCATTAATATCTTTGATATTTTGTCGTATGTGTTTGTGTGTTTTCTTTGCGCCATCATCCGCCACATTCCACCATCCACCACCGAACTGGCTGGCGGGGACTTGGGCACCCGATTTCAGGCGGATCATCTGCGTGTTTGATTTTCCGATTGATCCGAGGAACTGCTGCAGAGGCTTTTTGCCGCGCAACAAGGTCTTGCCTATGGTTCCCGCACCGCCTCCGAGTCCGGTGATCATTCCGAACCGCTCGAAGTCCTCAAACAGGAACATTGCCTTGTCCCACCCGCTGATGCATGGATTACCCCACGCATCCACAAAAGCCGCCAGCCCGGTACCAAACCGCAACACATTCGTCCCCACCTTCGCCAGATCGCGCAACGTGCCCACCGCCCCGTCACTCATCATATTATCATTAAATGTGTTGCTCAACCCCCAAGCATCCAGCTTCGCATCCAAACTGTCCGCGATTCCTGCGGGACTATACAACCCCAAAGGATCAATGCTACTCAGCGGATTGTTATTCGCATACGCATACCAGTTCAAGCCATCACGAATCGGGTCTTCGGTGATGTAACGACCCAGCTCGGGGTCGTAGTAACGGTGGAAGTTGTAATGCAGTCCAGTTTCGGCGTCGAAGTATTGACCAGGAAACCTCAAATTACATTCAACAGCTTGTCCCGATCCATCGGGAGACGAGGTGGAACTCGTCCCTCCATTGCCTAAGATGGTGGCGGAGCCGAGCACCACAACACGGCTTTTTATGGTCTCGTGGGAACTCGACCCTCCATTGCCAGAGATGGTGGCGGAGCCGAATTCATCATACCAAGACAAGAATTCAGAATCCAGAATCCTGGAGTCAGAATGAAACCAGTGGCTTCGCCATCAGGAATATGAACACCCTTGGGAACACGGTTGCCATTCAGGTCATATCAAAAACCAGACAATTCAGAGGGTGGCAAGGTAGTCCCTCGCCCTACAAACACAGAGGTCAAAGAACAAATTGTGAGCGAAAAACTACCATAAAGGGGAACTTTTTGTCCATTTTTTTTGGGCCGAATTAGAAAATTGTTCCACGTGGAACATTCCCTGCGTCAATCTGCGCTCATCTGCGGGACATCTTTCTGGTCGCCGCGCTTGAGATAAACACTGACCAGGGAGATGTCGCTGGGGGTGATGCCGGAGATGCGGCTGGCTTGGCCGAGGGTCAGCGGAGCAATTTGCGCGAGCTTTTGAATCGCCTCTTTCCTCAGTCCTTTCACCCCGGCGTAGTCGAAGGTGCGGGGGATTTGTTTGCTTTCGAGTTTTTTGAACCGTGCGATTTCCTCATTCTGCCGCGCAACGTAACCCTCATATTTCACGTCGATTTCGACCTGTTCTTTCACGGCGGCGGGGAGCTGCTGGAATTCCTCGGGCAAATCCTTGAACCCCACTTCCGGGCGGCGCAGGACTTGCGCCCAGCTATTCTGCCCGGTGTGTGTCCGGAGCAATTTGCGCTTGGTGTCCCCGATGAGTTTTTCCTTTTCGGCGGCGCGTTGGAAATCCGCCTCGGAGATGAGCCCCGCCTCACGCGCTTTCCGGCAGAGCCGCAGGTCGGCATTGTCCTGGCGCAAGTGCAGCCGGTATTCCGCCCGGGAGGTGAACATCCGGTAGGGTTCATTGGTTCCTTTGGTCACCAGATCATCGACGAGCACACCGATGTAAGCCTCGGAACGGTCCAAAATCAGCGGCGCGCGCCCGAGCAGTTTGAGCGCGGCATTCGCCCCGGCGATGAGACCTTGGCCCGCCGCCTCCTCGTAACCCGACGTGCCATTGATCTGTCCGGCAAAATACAGGTGCTCGACGCGCTTGGTTTCAAAGGTCGGATAAAGCTGGGTCGGCGGGCAGTAGTCATATTCCACGGCGTAACCCGGCCGCAGAATCTCAGCCTGCTCCAGCCCCGCGATGCTCCGGATAAAAGCAATTTGCACCTCCAGCGGGAGGCTCGTGGAACATCCATTGACGTAAAGCTCATGCGTGTGCCGACCCTCCGGCTCGATAAATATCTGATGCCGCTCCTTGTCCGCGAACCGCACAATCTTGTCCTCCAGCGATGGGCAATACCGCGGCCCGACACCCTCGATCACGCCGCAGAACATCGGGGACTTGTCCAGATTGGCGCGAATGATGTCGGCGGTTTTCGTATTCGTAAATGTAATCCAGCAAGGCATTTGCTCCCGTGGACTCCAGGGTAACCCCTGATGATATTGTTCCACGTGGAACATTTTTTTCTCCATGTGGCAATTTGCCTCAGCCGCGCTGTCATCCTCGCTCTCCACATTCTGGCGTTGCCAACGGTATTGGCCGAGGGTTCCGGCATTCAACCCCCCGAGCCAGTCGCGCTCGATGGGGTTGGCCTGAAATGGCGTGGGCGGATTGGCGGGGTCGGTCTTGTAGCTGAACCAAGGAATGGGTTCGTCCCCGTGCTGAACCTCCATGCGGCTGAAATCCACGCTCCGGGCGTCCAACCGCGGCGGTGTGCCGGTCTTGAAACGTTCGACCTGAAAGCCGAGTTCTGCCAGCGAACCCGACAGATTCGAGGCGGAGTCGCCCAGCCGCCCGCCGGCTTGGTTCTGCAACCCCACATGCATCAGCCCGCGCATAAAGGTTCCGGTCGTGATCACAACGGACTTTGAACGGAAACGAACACCGAAATTCGTCTCAATACCACAAGCTTTATCGTTATCGACAAGGATTTTTACGGGTTGTGCCTGCTTAATTTTCAAATTTTGTGTGTTTTCGACCAAACCTTTCATGAAAAACTGGTAAGCCTTCTTGTCGCATTGCGCGCGCGGGGCTTGAACCGATGGGCCTTTGCGGGTATTGAGCATGCGGAATTGGATTCCGGTGGCATCCGTGCAATACGCCATCGCGCCGCCGAGCGCGTCGATTTCACGAACGATGTGGCCTTTGGCGAGTCCGCCAATGGCGGGGTTGCACGACATTTGCCCGATGGTGTCGAGATTCATCGTCAGCAGCAGGGTCGATGCCCCGATCCGGGCGCTGGCCAGCGCGGCCTCAATGCCCGCGTGCCCCGCCCCGACCACGATCACGTCATATTCTTCCGGATAAATAAACACAAGTCCGCTGAGCCTACCACAGCCCCGCCCAAGAGTAAAGCGATCCGCAGATTTCACAGATGGACACAGATTTTTTCGGGTAGGGTACGCCTATCCCTAGGCGTCCGATAGAGAACGAGCCGCGCTCCCGTTCGCCCCGAATCAGAAACCTCGGGGCTTGTCCCATTTGTCCAAAAGGGGTTGGCCACGAAAAAGCACAGAACGCACAATAATATTAAACCGCTAGCTTGTCCCGAATCAGCGACTTCGTGATGATACCATGGCAATTTGCACTGGGTAAAAGAGGAAGCAGCCGCTTGCCCCCTTCATCTCCTTCAACGTGGCGCATGCACCACTACCAGCGGCGGCGCATTGTCTTTATCGGCACGTACTCTCAAGCGCCTTGGTGACTACAACATTGCATTGTTTCTTTCCGAATACCCGGGATTTGCAGAAGAAAAGAAGATAAGAAAGAAAATAGGAACCTAACAACGCGATGGAAGAAACCCCCATCCTCCAGATACTTGACGGCGCGTCATCGTCTGTAATAGACTGCTTATTCAGATCCCGCGACTGGTGTTCATGGGGGCGGGTGAGCTTGGATCGTAAGACAAGGGAATAATGAAAAAAACATATCTGATAGTCCTTTGGACATTTTTAACTTCAATATGTTACGGACTAGAACAGTCCGTTGTTTTAGAGTTCTTCGACAACTACAAGAATCTTGCGGAGGAATTTAGCCCAAAAGTCATTGAACTCTATTCTGATGAAGCCACGATTTCGACCCTTCGACACTATCCATATGGTCAATCAAAGAAAATGACCATGACAGGCAAGCAGTTTAAGGCTGTTTTAGAAAAAGCTTTGCCCATTGCAAAATCTCGAGGGGATATTAACACTTTCTCAAACATTGAAATCGAAACAAAGGAGACCGAGGCCAGAATATCCGCACATAGATACTCAGTCCTAAAGAACTATACAGACAAAGGATATTACATGGTTGTTAAAGAAACTGATGGAGGTGGCCTAATCATTATTGAAGAGCATACAGAGACTCAACCGCAGACAAACGAATGGCAGAAGTCAGATGGAAGCATTGAAAAGCTTCTAAAATTTCAGGAAAATAGGATTAAAGGGCACCTGCCTTTGATGGTAGATGAAGACACCCGATTAGATGCGGTTTCCATTGAAGGAAAAAAGTTCATCTATTTTTACACCCTTGTCTCGATCACTAAAGATGAAATTGATATTGCTACCTTCGAAGAAAAAATGAGAGGTGCTGTTGTGGGACAATCATGCTCAAACAGTGAGCTGAAGCAGATACTCGAACATGGAGGCAGTCTTGGCTACATCTATAAAGACAAGAATGGTTCAATCATTTCGAGTATCACTGTCACAATTGAGGACTGCAAAAAATAGTCGCTAACCAGACTGTCACTCAACGCCGCTATCGTGCTGTGAGTCGGCTTTACGTTAATGGAAACACATAGTATGAGCCACGAAAAAGCACAGAACGCACAATAATATTAAACCGCTAATATCACGGATGAACACAGATTGAATTTTGTAGGGCCTGTAACTTGTCCCGAATCTGTGACTTCGGGATACTCACGGGACGCTGCTGACCCGCCTGTTTTTTAAACTGGAGGGCGTGTGCTCCCATATCCAATCTCCTATATCCTATCTGCTAACCAAAGGCTTCCGCGCCCGATGGAACCTCTCTATCCCGAGCAACGGGCACCTGACTTCTTTTCCACTATTCTTTCTGCCAACTTAAACTTTCAACTTTCCACCTTCAAATTATCTCAAATCGCAGCCTACCCCCTGCATTCGTGTAGTGTGACGCGTGGAATTTATTTTTCCACCGTACGGACACATCGGAATCCAGTATTCGAAAGACCGCTTTCAGGGCTGGCGGAGGATCGTTCGGAAATTTTATAGCCATGGCACACCTTGGGGTCGCACAAAAATGACCCCCCCTTCATGACCTTGTGAATCTCCGGAGCAATATCCCCGGAGTCAGGGGATACGATTTCGTCCGAACACCACTGCCAGACATTTCCCCCCATGTCGGAAAGACCGAGGGCATTGCGCCCAAACAGACCCACCGGGGAGGTGGTAGCATAGCCATCCGCACATGTGTTGTAAAAGGGAAATCGCCCTTGCCATGTATTGGCCTTGTATGTTCCATTCACCACCAGATCACGGCCCCAGGCATAGGGATCATTCGATGTGCCGGCATTGCGTGCGGCATATTCCCACTCCGCTTCCGTGGGCAGTCTCCCGCCCTTCCATCTGGCATAAGACATGGCATCATTCCAGCTGACATGGGTGACAGGGTGTTTGGGATTGGCTTTCGCCTTGTTCTTCCCGTTGGGAAAACGAAAATTCGCCCCGTCCATCAAAATCCAGTCTTGTCTTTCAAGGTCAAATACGGCGGAGCTGCCGAACCTTTCCGCATCAGTTTTGTATTGGGTTGCCTCCACAAAAGCCTCGAACTCTTCAACGCTGACAACATCCTGGTCCATGTAAAATGCGTGAATCATGATGTTGGTCTGCTGACCTGTTTTTTTATCTGTGGTTTTGAATATTCCCCCTTGCACGTGAATCATCCCCTCATTGGATTGCGCTTGTAAGAAATGCAAATCAAGGATCATCAAAATGCACAAGACCATGGTGAGGTTGATGTCCTTGCTCATCCTGAGAGGGCCATTTTTACGATGCGAACCAGTCATTTTTCAGCACGAATCCTTTGTAATTCTTTTCGGAGTTCGGCGACTTTCTCGGGATGCTTCCCAAAAAGGTTGTTTTTCTGACCAAGATCCTCGCGCAAATTGAACAAAAGGCCCGCACCAGTGTCTTTTGGGTAACCGCCCGATCTGCGAAACCATTTGGGCATGGGTGTATGCTCCCCGGATTTCGTATCAACAAGCACCCAGTCCCCCATCCGGATCGCATAGGCACCGGGCCAGGTGTTGTGAACCAGAGATTGTCTGTGCATGTTGGTTTCTCCCAACAATATTGGCAGAAATGAGACGCTGTCAATCGATGTCGCCGGGAGGGGGCAACCCACGATGTCCGCCACGGTGGCCATCAAATCAATCTGGCTGACCAGCGCATGGCTGACTTGGTTTGGTTTCACAGACACGGGCCAGCGAATGATTGTGGGCACTCGATGTCCACCCTCCCAGATGTCTTGTTTCACCCCGCGCAAAGACCCCATGCTGCGGTGGTTAAAATTTCGGACACGTTCAAACGCGTATCCTTCGGTTCCGTTGTCAGAGGAAAAGTAAATCAGGGTGTTTTCCGCCTGGCCGATGCGCTCAAGTGCCGCCATGATCTCACCCACAACCGCGTCGGTTTGAACAACGAAATCGCCATACTCTCCCGCTTGAGATTTACCTCGAAAGTCATCTGTAGGCACGATGGGCGTGTGGACGGATGTCAGGGCAAAATAGAGGAAAAACGGCTTGTCCGAGCCTTTTTGTTTATCGATCCAGCTAACGACCCGTTCGGCAAGCGTGGGCAATACAAGATCCAATCGCCAACCGTCCGTCATCGGGCCTGGAGCCCCTTCGTCCGAGCCTTCGCGGGGAATTGGATTGGGAGCGTAATCAACGGTGGGTCTTGTCGTGAGCCGATCGTTTTCGATCCAGGCGTAGGGTGGATAATTGGGCACATCGACTCCGAAATACTCATCAAACCCATGTGCCAGAGGTCCATCGGCAATGGCGCGTGACCAGTCAAAGTCTTCGGGGGCGTATCCTCTTGTTTTGTGGGGCTTGGCTTGGGGGGTTTTTAGTGCGCTCCAATCCCATCCCAAATGCCATTTGCCAAAACACACCGTGCTGTAGCCTTTTGCACGCAGCATCTCCGCCAGTGTCTCTTCATCGTCAAAGACCGATCCCTCAAACGGCCTGAGATATTCGTGAAATTTCCGCCAGTGATACCGCCCCGTCAGCAGCGCGTAGCGGCTGGGTGTGCAGATGCCTGAGGAACTGTGACTGTCCGTAAAACGAATCCCCTCACGAGCCAGCCGATCTAAATTCGGCGTGGGAATCTTTGACTCGGGATTCTGACATGCCAAATCGCCATACCCCATGTCATCCGCATAAAGAATCACCACGTTGGGCGGCTTGGCATGCAGGGTGCTTGTCGGCGACATAAGTACGCAACACGCCGAAATAACGAATACCCAAACGGATTGCCCCGGGAGCGGCAAGGTGATGGTTTTGTTGTGCGTGAGAATCAACAGCCTGGAAAATGTTGGAAACAGGCATGACATCTCTGGTATGGTCATGAACGCTCCTGACTACAGTTTACTACCGCCTCAAGTCAGGGCGGAGGGAAATGGCGCAAGATGTCTTGTGGCTTTTACCTGTTGGTTGTGGCTTTGACTCAATAAATATTGTGGTCGTAGTCTATATATATTACAGCATTCAAAAATGGCAACATGATTTTTCGTCTTTGTGGTGTTGCAAACAAAGATGGAAAAATTGTGCGGCCATCAGCGGCTCTTTGTTTTGCGGATGCGGCGGGAAACTCACTCTTTTCGCGACTTTGGTGGTGCAAATTGCTCCGCCGATCTTTTGGACAAATGAGCAGGAGATTCATACCGCTGAGAATCTGCCAATCTCTCAGGGCGCCTCGTTGAGGACATTTTGCGCGAGCAGGATGCGATAGATCTCGCCGCGGCGGATTTGGAGAACTGTGACGGTGAACCCGTTTTCCTCGAATGAAAATCCGGATTGCACGGGTTTTTTGGACTTGTCCCGGATCCATTGGTCAACGGGGATATTAAAGTCCGGGGTTTTTGGGCTGAATTTTGTCTTTTGATACATGTCCTTAATCAGGGTTCCCCCGCCGATTTTCCATTTGTCCGGGGCGACTTGCAGAATCTCGTTGGGCAGATGGTCGAATTCACTGCCGAATTCCCCGATGACCGTCTCGATAATGTCCTCGAGGGTGACCATGCCGATGACATCACCACCGGGAGCCTCGACCATCGCCAGATGATTTCGCTTGGTTGTCAGAACTTTCAGCGCCTCCTCGATTTTTGCGTCACCCGACACACGCGGGATGGGACGAACGAAATTTGTAATCACCGCCTCTTTGCGGCTCGGGGACATCGCCACGAGTTCCTTGTAGTTGAGATATCCCATGATATTCTGCACGGAGCCATCCTTGCTGACGGGATAACGGGTGTGCAAAGTCGTGGCTGCCAGTTCAAAATTCTCAATATTAGATTTGTTCAGGCTGAAATAAGTGATCGCATCCAGCGGGATCATGATGTCACGAACCGTTTTATTCCGGAGGCTGGCGGCATTGAGAATGATCGACTGTTGGGCGGAACTGATGACCGCGCCCGAGTGCGCCATGCGGGTCATGGTCGTCAGGTCGGCGATGCTCATGCCTTGGTTGCCCCGGCCTTTTTTGAAGGGGCGCGAGATGAATTCCGTAATCAAAATAATCGGGCGCAAAATAAAAATCAGGGTTCGCAGAATTGGACCAAAAATGGGAGCCAATCTTTCCGCGTAGGTCACACCGATGACCTTGGGAATGATCTCTGTGCCGACCAAAATCATGATGGTCAAACCAATCGAAAAAATCCAGAGATTCTCTTTTCCAAAAACACTGTCGAAAGCGCCCCCGGCAAATGTCGCGCCCCCGGTATTGGCCACGGTGTTCAGGATCAAAATCGCGGCGATCGGGCGGTCGATATTGGACTTCATCCCCGTCCACATTTTTGCCCAGAGCTTGCCTTGTGCCGCCGCCGCTTCCAGACGAACCGGATTCAGGCTCAGCAGCATTGACTCCATGAGCGAACACAGGAATGAAAACACGAGAACCACCCCCACACTGATCAAAAGAATTTCCATAATGCGGGGGAGATTAACCGACGCGGCGGCAAAAGCAAAAGAATCAGTGTAAAAAGTGACAAAACATTTGAAGAGACTGATGAAGGGGGCTAAATTGGCCTCCATGACGGCAGTTTCCCATGACCGGGTGGAGCGGCGTGTCCAATTCTACGTTCTGGCGCTTTTCATGTTCGCCATGTGGACGATCGTCATCAAATACATCAATCCCCTGTGTTGGTCGTGGGCGAACTGGCGGGTCACGGGGGAATGGGCGCCACCCGCCATTTTTCTGGATTTCTGGCCGGTGATTCATGTCTGGATGGCGGTGTGGCTCTGGACACGGGCGCGGTTTGCGTGGTCCTTTGCCATCGGTGTCAGTGTCGTGGAAATCGTGATTATCGCGGTGAAATTCGCCGAGTTTTATGCCAACCCCATGCGGTTGCGCACCAAGGAAACCGTGGCCTTCGACTATTTCATGACGCATAATTGGTTCATCAACAAATCTTTCCTCATCATTTTCTTCGTCATCATCCTCATCGACCTGCTTCGCCCGTCCCTGAAAAATTATCTCACCCGCAAGGACACTGTATGAAACAATCCCGCCGTCACTTCCTCCTGACCGCCGGTCTGGCGGCGGGTTCGATGGCCGCCCCGCAAATGGCGCGGGCGCAAAATGCTCCGGCCAGAGACATCAACATGCGCTATCGCACACTGGGGCGCACAGGTCTGAAAGTCTCCGAGGTGGGCTTCGGAGGTTATCCGGTCAAAGACCCCGGTGTCATCGAATACGCCCGCGAGAAGGGAATCAACTACATCGACGCGGCAAATTGTTATCCACGCGACAGTGAATTGGCCATTGGACGGGCCATTGAAAAAAGGCGGGATGATTATGTCGTGGCCACCAAATGGTGCCCGCATCACATCGGCAAGGAACCCACGAAAGCCAATTTCATCGCGCAACTCGATGACAGCCTGCGCAATTTGCGCACGGATCATGTGGACATTCTTTTCAACCACCAGCTCGGCCCCAGCGACGGGGTCACACGCGGGGAGAATTTCGCGCGTCTGGACAATCCCGAACTCTGGGAGGCGTGGAAAACGGTCAGGCAGGCGGGCAAAGCCCGGTTTTTCGGTGTCAGCGGGCACGATGGCAATCTTATGGAAGTGATGAATCACGCCGTGGACAGCGGAAAATTCGACGTGATCCTGTGCCGTTACAATTTTATGAATTATCCCACGCAGCCCGACCTGATCAAAAAATGCGCCGAAAAAAATGTGGGATTCATCGCCATGAAAACCCTCGCCGGGGCGCGCGGCGCGGACGTGGAGGGGTTCCGCGACAAATTCACCAGCTTCAAACAAGCCGCGCTGAAATGGGTGCTGTCAAATCCCGATGTCTCAAACCTGATCATCAGCATCTCCGACCGCAATCAGGTGGATGAATACGCCGCCGCCTCGGGAAAACCTTTGACGACTGCGGATGCCGATCTGCTGAGGGAATACCGCCAACGCTTCGACACGCTGGTTTGCCGCATGGGCAGTGAGTGTGAGCCCGCCTGCCCGTATGAGGTTCGTGTCGCCGACATCCTGCGGGCGGGCATGTATTACCATGAATACCGCGAGGAGACGCATGGCCTGACCGAATACGCCTCCATCCCGCCAGCGCACAGCGGGGCAAATTGCGCGGGGTGCGCGGCGCCTTGTGAAAAGGCCTGCCCGCATCACCTGCCGATTCGCGATTTGCTCGTGACCGCCCATGCCCGGCTCCAATGGCCCGGAGACGGACGAATGCTTGCGGCGGGCGCCTGAGCCGGGACTTGATGCCGGACTGCTCAAAAAATCACAGGCTTTGTCTGGCTCCGATCAAGGGATTTTTTCATCCGCGCCCGGCGGGAGGAATCGCGGATTTTTCCCGTGATGAAAGGACTCATCAGTTTTTTCCGGGGTTTGTATTTGCTTAAAAGCAGCTGATAACGGATTTCAGTGTTTGAGTATGTCATGATTGTATCTTTCTGACGCGGACAACGTCTTTTGCATTCACTCTGCGGGAGCAACGATGGCGGAGAGAATCCGCGTGCTTCTGTTTCAGGCTGTAAAAATAGGGTTCCCATCGTGATGAGGCATTCCCGGTATCCCCCGCATTTTGCCGGAAGGTTTGAAACGCGCGGATGAAGGTGCGTGTCATTGTCCGAGCCCCCCATTTTTTTGAACCACCTCCGGGAGGGAGTTGGTGTGGCTCTGTCGCAACTGTCTGTCCACACGATCAAGCCATTCCGCAAAGTGGAGGGGTTGGGTCATGTCCAACATGAGCGAGGGACTCAAAAGACGGGCGTTGTGCCGGCGCAAGTGCGCGTGAAAGTCCAGGGCGCAGTTGAAGGAATACGGCAGCGCAAATTGCCCGAGGGCGAGAACTGAATAGTGGAGATTCGACAGGGCATACCGCCGGGATTCATCACACAGATACGACCACAGTGGGGCGGCATTTTCATTGGCCTCGCCATTGAGGAGCGAATTGCTCATGATGAGCAAATGCGTTTCGTTGTGAATGAATTCCGGCGGATAGTCGAGCATGTCGTAAAAATTGATTTCGTAACCGGCGCGACCCAGATAACGAGCGGTTTTGCAGGCGAAGCAAATTGCGTGGCTGTCCCGGCCAGAGTGAAGAATGGTGATTTTCATAATTGAGAATGAGTATCATTATTAAAACCCTGCCTGTCAAATTGTTTTTTGAGAATTATTCTCAAAAAAGGCGTAAGGATAACTTTGACGCAAGGAATTTCGGAATATAAGGTGATTTTATGGTTCGACCTTTGCCCACCAAATCCTCCCATCAGGAGGTCAATGAACTCTTCGGTTCGCTCAAAAGCACGGTTCCTCCCGCCGAAACCAAAGTGCAACGGGCTTCCGCTGTGGAAAAACTGGGGAGCAAAGGCGGATGAATTAAAAGTGCTGTTATTCGACGCGGATTTTGGCAAATTGCCGGGAATCGGGGCGGTTCATCCGTCCGAGGTTCATCCCCCAAAATCAGGATAAAAACATGATCGGCCATATTCGTGGAAAACTCGTGGAAGCGCAACCGACCCGGGTGTGTGTGGAGTGCGGCGGGCTGGGCTATGAAGTGCTCATTCCCCTGTCCAGCTACGGCAAGCTGCCCGCGGTGGGCGCGGAGGTTTTCCTGCGCACACACCTGACCGTGCGCGAGGACGCCCACATTCTTTTCGGATTCGCCACGGAGGAGGAGCGCGAACTTTTCCGCCTGCTCATCGACAAGGTCAGCGGGGTCGGCCCGGTGCTCGCGTTGAAAGTTCTCAGCGGGGTCAATCCCGACCAATTCAAAGCCTGGGTGATGAGCGGGGACACCCAGACCCTGAGCAAATTGCCCGGGCTGGGCAAAAAAACGGCGGAACGCATCATCGTTGAGCTCAAGGACAAAATGTCATTCGCCCCGGCGGGCGCGTCACCAGTGCCAACTGGCACGCCGGGTTCACCCGCGCAAATGGCGCAGGCCGGAGCGGGCGCTGACGCACGATTCAATGACGCCGTGGGCGCACTGGTCGCGCTCGGCTTCAAACAAGCCGACGCCTGGGTCACCGTCCGCGATTTGCTCGCCCGCCCTGAATCCGCCACGCTCAATGTCGAATCCCTCGTTCGCAAAGCGATTCAATCGCTCACATAAAAACGCCTTTCCGGATGCGTTATCTGTGCTAGTTTATTTGAGCCAATGGGTGAGTCTGAAAAATTCTGGCGCTCGAAAGCCGCGCAATTTGCGGCGGAGTATAATTTTGCATGGTGGCTGCAATCATTTTTAGTCGCCCTGTTTTTCATCGGATGCCTTTCAGCGATTGCGATAATTTTCATCCGGAAATTTGATTATCCGGTTGTCCAGGCACTGTGGGTTGGGCTTGGCGCGGTTCCCGTCACAGCCATTCTTTGTCTGTGGAGGACGCGGGGAAAATTCATCCGCCAAAAAGAGGCACTGCCCTTGATTGACGATGCCAATGGTTTGCACAACCGTCTGACTTGTGCGGCGCAAGGAGTGGGGGCATGGCCGGCACCATTCAAAAAAATCAAGAGAGCTTTTCGCTGGAATCCCCGGGTCATCTTATTTTCATCAGCCATTTCCATTCTTTTGCCCGTGATCGCCTGTTTCATTCCGCTGGGTCAAACCTATGCCGCGCTCCCCGCCGCGACGACCCTGCCGGCGGCATGGACACAGGTCGAAGAATGGATCGAAGAGCTCAAACAAGCCGAGGTCGTCCAACCGGAGGCACTGGATCATTTCGAAGCCCAGCTCGAGCAACTCAAAAAGCAAGACCCCCGCGACTGGTACTCCCACAACAGCCTCGAAGCCGGGGACAATTTGCGCAACCGCATGGATCAATCTCTGGGCGCGCTCGACCGCAATTTGCAAAGCGCACAGGACAGTCTCGGCCAACTCTCGGAGAATAAAGATCATTTGAGCCAGTCACAAGCGGAGGAACTCTCTGCCGCGCTGAATCAAGCCCTTGAGGGACTCAAAATGGGAACAATGCCGCTCAACAAGGAGCTGGCCGATAAATTCTCCCAAATGGATCCTGCGACCCTGAAACAAATCTCAGCCGCCCAAATGAAAGAACTCCAGCAAGCACTCAAAAATGCCCAGTCCAAAACCCAATCCATCCTCGGGGACAAAGGGCAGTCCACCGAGCTGCAGTTCGACGGCGAACTCTGTGAAAACGGGGATTGTGCCGGGGCAAATTGCAAAGACGGAAAATGTCCGGGCAAAGGTCACTTGCCCGGAAAAGGCGGCATCTCGCGCGGCCGGGGTGATGCGCCCTTGATTCTGGGGCAGCAAGAATCACAAGTGGACATCACCCGCCGCGAAAATCTCACAAATGACGATCTTCGCAATGCCGCCCTGGGCGATTCGCTCGGTGTCGGCATTGGGGAACACTCCCGCGACCAAAACCGCCCCTTGCTCAACCAATCGGCAGGCGTGACGGGTTCCACCGGCGACGGAGGGGAAGCCGTCTGGCGTTATCAATACCGTCCCGAAGAAGAAGAGACACTGCGGAAATTTTATCAATAATCCTCTCTGACCGCCCAGCCTGCCCGCGCAAATTGCGCGGCGAGCACGATTTTTTCATGTGAGAATGGAGTGAATCAATCTTGGTGAATATCAATGTCGGCGTAGAGCGTGAAGCCCGTCGTCTCCGTCACGCGCACCGGAGCAATTTGCCCGACATGCCGCGTTCCCGCGCCGTCGACGACGACGAGATGATTCTGGCGGGTGCGACCGCTGAAGCGGTTCTCATTGGTTTTGCTCGGTCCCTCGATCAATATCTCGACATTGTGCCCCACAAATTGCGCGGTCTTGCGACGCGCGATCGCGCGCTGGTCTTCGAGCAGGATTTGATTGCGCTCTTCTTTAACCGACTCGGGAATCTGCAATTCCTCAGCCATCGCCGCGGCGGGTGTGTCCTTTCGTTTCGAGTACCGGAAGATATAAGAATTGTCGAAATCCGCCTCGCGGAGCAAATTGCGCGAGGCCTCGAAATCCTCGTCGCTTTCGCCGGGGAATCCCACGATGATGTCCGTGGTCAAACCGATGTCGGCCCGAGCCGCGCGCAATTTGCCCACCAGCTCCATGTACTTTTCAACCGTGTAAGCGCGGTGCATGGCTTTGAGAAGGCGATTCGACCCCGATTGCAGGGGCAAATGCGCGTGCTGGCAGAGTTTCGGCAGGCGGGCATAGGCATCGACGAGGTCTTGCTTGAATCCGATCGGGTGCGGCGAGGTGAACCGGATGCGTTCGATCCCGTCAATGTCATGCACGGCCTCGAGGAGCTGGACAAATGGCGAGAGCCCGCGCTTGGTTTCAAATTCATGGCGCCCGTAGAGATTAACGATTTGCCCGAGGAGGGTGACTTCTTTGACCCCGCGTGCGGCGTAGGTGCGGACTTCCTGCACAATTTGCTCGATCGGGCGGCTGCGTTCCTCCCCGCGGGTGAAAGGCACGATGCAAAAGGTGCAGTGCATATTGCATCCTTGCATGATGGAGACAAAGGACGTGACCTGGCGTTCATCGAGGATTTGGTCGCGGATGGTATTCTGGCTGTCCAGCTCGGCTTCGGTATCGCAGATGCGCTCGAGCTCGCCCGCCTCGAGCAATTTGTCCACGTATTCAGCGACGCGGTGGAATTTCTGTGTGCCCACGACCATATTGACGCCGGGTAACTCCTTGAGCAATTGGTCGCCGCGCGATTGCGCCATGCATCCGAGGAACCCGAGGACACGGTTGCGCCGCCCTTTTTCATTGTCGTGGGCGTAACCGCGCATTTTATTGACCGCCTTTTGCTCAGCCATGTCGCGGACACTGCAGGTATTGAGCAAAATCACATCCGCTGCGCCCGGGTCAGTCGTGAGGACATGACCGCGCGCGACGAGTTGCGCGGCAACCTGCTCCGAGTCGCGCTCATTCATCTGGCAGCCGTATGTCTTGATGTAAACTTTCGCCATAGGGAGGAAACTCTCATCCTATCACACTGCTGCCGGCTTTCACGAGGATTATTTCATTGCACGGGGAGTGCGGGAGGCGGCGATGAGAAGCTGGTATCCCTGTTTGCGCTTGATGTAGTAGAAGGCGAGGAAAATGAAACACGCGAGATTGCGCACACCGATAATGAGGGCATTTTTATAAGCTTTGCTTTTCAGGTCATACTCGCTGGCAATATAAAAATATTCCATGGGTTTTTCTTCATCGGGGGTGTACATGTCCAGAGCGGTTTTGGATTTTTCCTTGTCCATCCAGAAATTCAGCGCGCTGAGTGCCGCGAAGCAAATTGTCAAAAGTGAGATAAAAAGCAACGCCGTCATCGTCCATCGGGGCAGAATAATTTCTTTATCGCTCATGCAGGACTCTTCCCAGACCTTGTGCTGTTGTCAAAAAAGATTTTAAACTTTCTCTCTCTATTTGTCCGGCTCTCCGGCTGTATGTGAATAACCCGGTGAATAACCCGTGAGGAAGTCCGAGCAACTTGCTCTTGAGGCGGCGAGAGCGGCTGCCTAAGATGTCTTTTACGGCTCAGCAGAATATTCTCAAGACCGATTTCAGCAAAACCGACCGGGCACAAAATCCGGTCGTGCAACTCGACCGTTTGCCCCCGCACGCGATGGATGCGGAGAAATGTATTTTGGGTGCCATCTTCCTCAATCCCCGTGATTCCATCAGTCTCTGCCAGGAACGCCATATCACACAGGATTACTTTTACGACCCTAAAAACCAGCTCATCTACCAGACGGTATCGGATATGACGACACTGGAGCGTTCCCCCGAATCCGTCGATCTGGTCACCGTCACCCAGAAACTCCATGACCGCGGCCAGCTCGAGCAGGCCGGTGGCAGCACCTACTTGACCGAGGTCGCCACCTCCGTCGCCACCGCGGCAAACCTCATTTTCTATCTCGATATCCTGCGTGAGAAATTCCTCCTGCGCCAGATCATAGTCAAAGGCACCAGCCTTGTGCAGGAAGCTTATGAGCTGCCTGAAGAGGTTGAGAATTTTGTCGACAAGGCGGAGCGCGAAATCCTGCAAATCCGGCAAGATTCACTCAAAGGCAATACAGTCGCCATTCGTGATGCCGTGAACAAGGCAATGGTTCAGATCGAGGCGATTTTCTCTGACAAAAAACCTGTGACAGGGCTGGAAACCGGATTTCTTGACATTGACAAACTCACCGCGGGACTGCACCCCGGCAATCTTGTGATTGTCGCCGCTCGCCCCGGCATGGGAAAAACCGCATTCGCGCTGAATATTGCTGAACACGCTGCTGTGACCCTCAAACAAGGCGTCGCCATTTTCAGCCTCGAGATGTCCACGGAAGAACTCGTCAAACGTTTCATCTGCTCCCGCTCGGGCATCAATCTGCGCGATGTCCAAACCGGATTTCTTGATCAGGAGCGCGGTGATTTCCAGCGTTTGACCATGGCTGCATCCGAGTTCTCCGCATCCCCCATTTTTATCGATGACAGCGGCGGGATGAAGCTCGGACAAATGATGGCGATCGCGCGCCGGCTCAAGCAGCGGCAGGATATCAAACTCGTCATTGTCGATTATCTCCAGCTCCTCACGAGTGATTCCCGTCAATCCCGTGACAGCCGTCAAAATGAAGTCTCCGAGATTTCCCGCGGCCTCAAAGCCCTCGCAAAGGAGCTCAATGTCCCGGTTATCGCCCTGTCACAGCTCAATCGCAACGCAGAGAAAAGCGACAGCAACCGCCCCAAACTCTCCGACCTGCGCGAGTCCGGGTCTATCGAACAGGATGCTGATGTGGTCATGCTTCTTTTACGCAAAGAATATTACGCCGAGAACCAGGAAGAACGCGACAAACTCAAAGGTCTCGCCCAGGTTATCATCGCCAAACAGCGTAACGGCCCCACCGGCGATATCGACCTCGTCTTCCGCGACAAAGTCACCCGTTTCGAAAATGCCGCACGCAAATTGCACGCTGAGGATGATATCGAGGACTCACCCCAAGATTTCGGCGATTAAATTTCATAGAGCGGGCAACCGCAGATCCACACAGATTACCGCCGATTGATTTCAACGACGGATATCACAGCGGTTTTTTACAGGCATGACTATCCCCGGGCGTCCGTCTTTTTTAAAAAAAGTATCCCGCGCAATTTGCGCGGCAGATTCTAATCAATCCTCTCAATGACTTCTTCGATGGGGAAACGGACTTTGCTCAGACCCGCGTATTTGTCTTCGTTGCTGCGGTAACCGGCGGCGCAGGCGACGACGGTGGCATAACCTTTTTCCGCGAGCCCGAGAATCTCATCGTATTTGGGAGGTTCGATCCCCTCCATCGGACAGGTGTCGATGCCGCGCAGCGCGGCACTGGTCATAAAGTTGCCCAGCGCAATGTAAACCTGGCGCGTCGCCCATTCATTCACGATGAGGCTGCGCGGACCATTGATGACATCGCGCAAAATCATATTCCGGTAGAAATCCAGGCTTTCGATGGGGACATTCCGCGTTTTGGCTATGGACTCGACGAATTTCATCGCGTGCGCCGCTCCCATGTTTTTCATGATGGCAAAGACAACATAATGCGAGCACTCCGTGACTTGCGCTTGATTCCAGGAGTGTGGTTGCAGCTTTGCTTTGATCTCCGGGTTTGTGATGACGAAAAATTTCCACGGCTGGAGTCCGTAGGATGACGGGGTCAGCACCAGTGCCTTTTCCAATGTGATCCAGTCGGCATCCGGGATTTTTTTGGTCGCATCAAAACGTTTCGTGGCGTAACGCCAATTTAATTGATCAAGGAGTTGCTCATTGGTGATCGGGTTCATATGACGGGAAACTTATCCTTTCATGGGCTTTTATCAACTGCGGATCATAAAAAAAATTCTGCTGTCACAAAAAAATCACAATTTTTCCGCGCCCGGGTGTCCTCCCGCGATTTTCCAGCTCGCCAGCAGGAGAGCCAGAATCAAGAGAATCCACACGGGCGTCAGAAAATCGGTGCGCGAGGTGCGGGCCTGCATTTCAAAGAGCCGTTCGCGTGTGGTATCCGCGCCGGCGGCTTTGCTAAAATCCGCCTCGCGGGTGTCGGCAAATTGCGATGCTAGCACGAGCAAATCGCGGCCGCCCTGTGCAATTTGCGCGTGAGCCGGAAAGTAAGGGGCGCGGAGGGTCGTAGTCCATGATTTTTGCTCCGGGTTCACGAGTGAAGCCAGTCCCGCCGGCACATCCACACTGATGGCCTGTGCAGAAAGAGCCGCCCCGTGCGGGTCGAAAGCCAGGGAAACGACCTGCCCGGCATCGGCATTGCGCTGCTCGAACCCGATGATGCGACTGCGGACACGCTCGATCTGGCGGTTGAGCAGGAGGATGAATGACGGCAGGCGCGGGGCATTGGACAGCTCCGGATCAAAGTTCACCACGAGTTTCTCATGAATGCCTGAGTTCCTCACAAAAACCAGGGGGCGGACTCCGAGCCAGAGGAGGATTTCATCATTGGGTTGCGGCACAACTCCGGACGATGCGCTTTGCACGAGCAACCCCTGGAAATTCAGGTCGCTCAAGAGACTGTGGGATTCTTCGACCACGGCTCCTTTCAGAAAGGGGGGATTGTCGCTCCATTCACCGAGAAAAATGATACTATCGCCGGAGGGCAGAGGAGCCGCCGGGTTTTTTAAAACCACGATTTTCAAGTCTGCCTCCTTTTCGGACGAGGTGACCTCAGCGCCTTCGACACTGCCGATAAATTTCTGGATGAAGGGGAGCAATTTGCTCCCGGGGGCGATCCAGACCTTGATTTTTTTGGAGACAGGCCGGACAAAAGGAATGCGGTCATCGACGGGGAACGCATCACCGTCCATCACGACGGTGAATCTCTCCATGTCACCCGGAAAAAGCCCGCCGAGCATTGTGAATGACCCCGCACCGACCGAAACAATTTGCGCGGGCGATTTGCGTCCCTCTGGCGACTCGATCCACCACTGGCGTTCCACGGGCTTGTCCGAATAATTTTTGACCACGGCTTTCCACAAGGTCTGTCCGTCTTTTTTGTAAACACCCGCGCCGAGGAATCCTGTGTTATCAAAAGGGGTGCCCACGGCAATTTGCCCGATTCCGCCCGGGAGCTCTTGTGGACGGTCGGAGACAAAAACAATCAGGCTCTTGTCATCGGCGAGAGCCCGTGCCGCGCGCAGGGCGGGTGTGATGTCGTGTGAACCGCGCGTCGGGGTCCACCGCGCAATTTGCTCCAGCGCGGCTCGGGGATCATTCCCGCGGTAGACAGTTTCGTGCGTGAGGTCAGAGGGGATAATCTGGATGTCCAGCACGGCGGCTGTTTTTTTGAGTCGCGCGAAAAAATCCGCCAATGAGCTTTGTAATGGTTTGCGGTATGCCTGCATCGACAAGGACGAGTCCAGCACCATCACGACCCGTTGTGACGTGGCGGGCTGGAGCCAACGCGGAGCACACAAAACCCATGTGACGAGCAACACCATCAAGAGCTGGAGCCAGAGCAAGCCCGAGGAACGCAATCTTTCAAAAGCGCGACCTTGGGCACTCTGCGGGTTGAGATGTTTCAAAAGAAAAAGCGTGCTGGTCATCCGCGACTTGGATTTCTGCTGGAAAAAATGAATGAGCAGAACCGCCGGAATCCCCAGCAAAGCCCATAACCCCGCGGGATTTGACAGGATCACGTCCATAACTCGACAGCCCCTTGGGGTAAAGCGTTTTTGAGCAGCTCATCGCGCAAATCATTTTCAGCACAGACACGCGTCAGGGCGATGCCGAGTTTGCGCGCGTGGAGTTTCCACATTTCAAAATGGCGGCTGTAGGCGCGTGAATAATTCTCGAGCAACCCCGCATCCACATTCTGATGCCGGCGCGCGCCCGACTCGATATCGATGAATTCCGTGTTTCCCGCCCAGCCGGGTTGACTCTCCTCACGGCTGAAAGGGCAAAAGAGCAGGGCTCGTCCGCGTCCGCCCAGCAGCAAGGGCAGCAGTGTCTCCGGCGCGGATTCAAAAAGCAAATCGCTGATCCAGACACGCAAACTGCCCGGGCGGAAAACAATTTGCTCCAGACGCGGGGGCCGGGTCACCGGGGATACGTGCTTCGGACGGGATGTCCCGTCTTGCGCGGTGGATGAAAGCTCGATCCCCTCATATTCCTCTGGTTGAATCACGCGCACGGCACTCTCCGCCAGGAGATGGAGTCGGATGGACGCCCCGCTCATCAGTGCGCTCTCCAGGGCAAAATAGAGAAGCCTCAAAGAACAAAGTTTTTTCGCCGGGTCCACGGACATCGAAGGCGTCGCATCCATCACCAGATCCAAGCGCGGACTGACCTCGTCGCGGTAGAGTTTCATGGTGTACACGCCCGTGCGCGCAAATGCCTGCCAATTGATCCCGCGCGGGTCATCCCCGGGAAAGTAGGGGCGATGGTCTTGAAAATCCAATGATGAACCCGTCCCCGTCCCGAGCATTTGCCCGGTCTGCCCGCGCCAAGTCCTGTGCCGGAAGGGCAGGCGCATCATGCCGGCAAGCCCGCGCATTTCTGTTCGGATTTTCTGGAGCGGCAGATCCGTGGTCATGATCGCAGGATCTAATCAGGAAGCCCGGAAAAAAGCACGAAACAAAAATAGATGTCATTTCCCGCGAGGCCAGCAACGGGATTTTTTGAACCGCGGATAACACGGATTACCGCAGATATTTCTTTCCTATGAAAGCTTTCCCCGCGCAACTTGCGCGTGGTCTGCAGCAGAACGCAAGGGGATTTTCATCGGCAGGGACTCCTGTCCCTCGGCGTCCGAGCATTCAAAATTTCATCCTTTGTTCATCCGTGTCATCTGCGGTCAACTCTTTGGATGCACGGACGCGGGGAGCGTTGGCATTTGCTCTGCTGAAATAACCAATCCATAAGCGTCGATGAGCCGCTGGCGGAGGGGTTCGGCAGCCAGAGCAATTTGTTTTTGGGCGGCGGCATATTCCTCGCGGCCGGCGGGGGTTTCGATGGGGATGGGATCGTAACCGATCCCGCGGAGGTCGTAGGGGCTGGCGCGCATGGCGAGCTCGAAACAGTCGGCGACGAGCTCGGAGGCGATCCACGGGAGCAATTTGTAAGCCCATTTGTAGAGGTCCATATTCGCGTGGACGCAGCCGGGCTGGTCGAACTGCGCCTGCCCGGAGCGTTCGAGCTGCCACTTGTTCAATGGTCGTGCCTCCGGCGTGAAAAAGCGGAAGGCGTCGTAGTGGGTGCAGCAGATTTTTTGTGATTCGATCACCCGCGCAATTTGCTCCGGGGGCAAGCGC
>CAYTAI010000016.1:22902-23144 GCA_964435715.1 uncultured Verrucomicrobiota bacterium
GGCGGATCTCCGGGGTGCGATAAAGCATCGCCCATTCATGCAGGCCGTAACAGGCAAGTTGCGCCGGACGCGCGGCGGTGGCTATCAACAACCGGTGAATGTAACCCCATCCCTCGAGTCTTTTCGGAGAGAGGGTCTGTCTATCCAGGGCGACTCCGCCGGGAACCCGCGCAAAATGCTTTTCTTTGAGAAACTCGTCCGCTGTGGCGCCTTGGAGAATGACCCCCGCACCGGGAGTCCAT
>CAYTAI010000016.1:23197-54362 GCA_964435715.1 uncultured Verrucomicrobiota bacterium
AAAATCGACGACCGGTTCTTTTTCCTCCATACTCCGCCGACGCAAATAAGGCTCCACCCAGGGCGCAATTCTTTTATGATGCGCGCGGCGGAGCTCAAGCCACATGTTTTCAGACAGGATTTTCATCATTAGAAAATATTCCAGAAAAAGTGAACTACGAGGGGCAGGTTATGGCAAAGAAAAAAGACAAAGAATCGAAAAAAGAAAAGAAGCTCAGAAAAGAGCTCAAAAAAATCAAAAAGCCGGCGGCACCGGAAAAAGAGCAAGCTGTGGAAATCCGGAAACCCCCGCAAAAGGCTGCCAGACAACCCGCGCCGAAAAAGACGGTGAAACGAGCCGTCGCCGGCAAGCCCTCCAAAGCCCCGCGCCCCGTTGCAATTTCCGGAAACGAAAAAGGCCCGGGCAAATTGCGCGTGCTCTTTGTCTCGCCGGAATGTGAGCCTTTTGCCAAAACCGGCGGGCTCGCGGACGTTGTCTCTGCCCTGCCGCGTGAGCTTGTCCGTCAAGGGCACGATGTCCGGATCATCATACCCCTCTACGATACCATCGACACGATCCGGCACAAAATCACATTCCGCTATTCGTCCTGTGTCCACATGGGGTTGGGCGAGGAGAACTGGGTCGGGATTCACGAGGGGCTTTTGCACGATGAGGTGCCGGTTTATTTTGTGGACTACGCCCGTTTTTTTAAACGCGGCGCGATCTACGGGGATGCCTGGGGGGAGTATCAAGACAATGCCTTCCGGTTTTCTTTATTGAGCAAGGCGGCGCTCCAGCTCTGCAAGGATTTGGCTTGGATTCCTCATGTCATGCATGTCCATGACTGGCCGACGTCTCCCGCGGCGGCATTTCTCAAAACGTGGGACCGGATTCTCTCACCCTTGTCACAAACAGCGAGTGTGCTGACGATTCATAATATGGGTTATCAGGGGAAATTCCATGCGAGTGCATTTTCCTACATGGGTCTCGGCGGAAATTATTTTACAGGTGATGTCATTGAGGATTTTGGGGGATTGAATCTCCTCAAGGCGGGGATTCATTTTGCTGATGCGGTCACGACGGTCTCCCCCAGTTATGCCCGCGAAATTCTCGGGCCCATCGGCGGATGCGGACTGGACGGGATGCTGAAGTCCAAGCCCGGCGGTGTGGCGGGAATTTTAAATGGTGTGGATTACACGAGTTGGAATCCCGAGACGGACAAATTGATTCCGGCGACATATTCAATCAATGACATGCGCGGGAAAGCCAAATGTAAATTTGAACTGCAAAAACGCATGGGACTGGTGACCAATCCGCATGTGCCGCTTTTTGGTGTGGTCTCACGGATCGCGGAGCAAAAGGGTTTTGACCTCATCGAGGAAGCCCTGCCACGGGCTCTGGACGCGATGAATCTGCAATTTGTCTTGTTGGGCAGTGGTGATCCGCGCACGGAAGATTTTTTCCGCTCGCTCGAGCACCGTTTCCGCGGGCGTGCCGGGATCTATATCGGGTACAATAATGAGCTCAGCCACATGATCGAGGCGGGCAGTGATTTCTTTTTGATGCCGTCGCATTATGAACCCTGCGGGCTCAACCAGATGTATTCCTTGCGTTACGGCACACTGCCGGTCGTGCGCGCGGTGGGAGGACTCAATGACACAGTTGAAAACTACGATGAATCCTCCGGTCAGGGAACCGGATTCAAATTCACAGACCTCTCCGCGTGGGCACTCTATAATACCATCGGCTGGGCGGTGGCGACGTGGTTCGACCGCCCCCACCACATCGAGAGTCTCCGCCGAAACGCGATGGAACGCCGGTTCACCTGGGATCAATCCGCCCTGGAATATGTCCATGTGTATCAGCAGGCGGTAAAAAACAGATTGAATGCCGCCTAGACTCACGGCGTCCTACTTGAGCGGAATCCCAAAGGGTCAGTGATGGCGGCTGCGGGCATCCAAAAATCAATCACTTGAAAAAAAACAAAACAGAAGGAACTTTACAGTCTATGAAAAAAACAATCACTTCACTCCTCACGCTTGCACTCGTGGCATTTTCCATGAATGCGGCAATCGCAGAAGTCAAAGTGGGGCAACCCGCCCCGGATTTCACTTTGACCGATACATCAGGCAAATCGCACAAGTTGTCTGATTTTAAAGGGAAATACGTCGTTCTGGAATGGCTCAACCACGGTTGCCCATTCGTCGTGGCGCAATACAAACCCGGGCTGATGCAGGCCTCCCAGGAAAAAGTCACCGGCATGGACGGGGTATGGCTCGCCATCAACTCGACCAATGAAACACACAAGGATTACCTGACTCCGGAAAAAGAAGCCGAGAAAGCCAAGGAAGTCGGCTCCAAAGCGACCGCCATCCTCCACGATACCGATGGCAAAGTCGGAAAACAGTACGGTGCCAAAACAACGCCACACATGTATGTCATCAACCCTGAGGGTGTGGTCATCTACGCCGGTGCGGTGGACAACCGTAAAGAAGGCGCGGAACGGATCGATTATGCCGTTTTGGCGGTTACAGAAGCCTCCGCTGGAAAACCTGTCACCACCGCGGACACAAAACCCTACGGTTGCAGCGTGAAATACAAATAATCACCCGTGCAAACTTTGGCCACGGCACTTGCCCGTTTTCGATCAAGAGAAAACCAAGTGCCGTTTTTTTATTCTTCAATCAAAAGACTGATTTGCATTTTGGTTTTTAAAAACTCAATGACCATATCGCTGGGAAAAAAACGACCCTGCGACATGTTACCAAAAAAGACCTGCCCGACTTCAACCGGATCTCCTTTCAAACCGCGGAAAGAAAACCGGACACCAGGGGATTCAGCCGGGGTATATTTTGCGAGCTCAAAAGCTTGTGCCAGCATAAAAAAGGGCTGGAGTTGAATCGGGGTTTTCATATCCAGAATACCCTCCCACTCTGCGCTGTTGACCCCGGTGACGGAGATTTTTCCACGGTTGCCACTGACATAAACACGGGCATTGATGTAGTCGCCTTCCATAAGAAAGCGGAATTCCCCTTTTGTCATGGCGACATAACCCTGCGCGACGCTGTCCCGGCTGGTTTCATCCGTTGCCGTGATTTTCAGATATGTCCAAGAGTCATCCGGCTGTCTGAACAAGCCAATCGATTCAGGTTTTCCAGATGCTGGTTTGGTCTGTTTGGTTCCGCTTTTGGAATCGGCAGGTTTGCCCGCTGTGGCGGATTGCCCGGGCGCGGCGGTTTCAGGAGTCGTTTGACAACCTGTTCCCGTCATTAAAGTGAGTACGGTACAAATATGAATTAAATATTTAAATCGGATGTGCATTTTCATTTAAATCTCACTTTTGTATCCTCGGTGATTCAAATCTTAAAATGAATTTTATCTTAATTTCCGGGTATTCCGGCGGACACGCGTTTTTTGTGTTGTTTTATTAAAACAAAAAATGGACATTATGGAAATTCTAAATAGAATTTTTATTATGTGGAAATTTATCATCATCCTCTTTTTGGTCGCGGGCGGTCTGAGCATGACGCCTCTTTGTAAAGATCAACGCAAGGCAAAGCTAGAGCTTCAGAAAAAGGAGATTGAATTTACGACTGATAAATTTGTGGAATATGCCGGGAAAGGGGATCTGAGTGTCGTGGACGCTTTCATCCGCGGCGGCATTAAAATCAATGGGAAAAATGACCGTGATGTCACAGCCCTCGAAGCGGCTGTCAGAAAAGGGTTCAGAAATACAGTCTCCCGTTTGTTGGAAGGCAAAGCGGATGCACGCATGACAGATCGTGACGGGGTGCCTCTGGTATATGTCGCCGCAGAAAGAGGTTTCACAGAAGTGGCTGTCAATCTGATTTCAAAAGGGGCGGATGTGAATGCGCGCAACCCATCCGGCGGGACGCCATTGATGGCGGCGGCGAGCAACGGTCATCAAACCACATGCATGATCCTCTTGAAAAAAGGGGCGAATGTGAATGCCCTCGATAACAGCGGCAATACAGCCATGATCTATGCTGCCATTAAGGACAATCCCACACTGATAGATCTTTTTGCCAGTGCCAAAGCTGATGTGAATATCACGACACGCGACGGGATTCCCCTGATTGTGCTGGTCGCCCGCCAGGGGTTGACCGGGGTCATTGAGACTTTGATTAATAATAATGTGAATTTGAATGCGATTGATTCAGGTGGACGAACCGCCCTCATGATGGCGGCGGACAATGGGCATGACGAGACGGTGCTTCTCCTCGTGGCCAAAGGCGCGGATGTCACCATCCGGGACAAACAGGGCATGACGGCTTTGCAATATGCCCAGCGCTCCAACCGCGCCAAGTCAGCGGAGATTCTGCGCCAAGGCGGAGCCAGGGAATAGTCCTGAGTTTTTGAAGCTCCCGCGGACGCAAACCAATCACCCGGCCGCATCATCTTTGACGGCGGTGGCGAGAATCGTTTGAAAATGCGGGGCTTGCTCCTCACGTGAAACGATGTCCACGCGGATGCGGCTGAATCCCGCCTCCTCGATCCATTTGCGCAAGTCGCCCTGCGAAAAGCCCAGCCAGTGATCCCCATACATTTGCCGCGCCTGGTCGAAGCTGTGCTCATTCAAGTCCAGAATCACCAGCCGTCCCCCGGGCCGGAGCAATTTGCGCACGGCGATCAGGGCGCGGCGCGGGTTGGGCGCGTGATGCAGGGCCTGGCTCAGGAGCACAATGTCCACGGAACCCTCACGAATCGGCGGAGCCTCAAGGTCGCCGTGGCGAAACTCCAGATTTTTGAGCCCGTTTTTCCCGGCTTGTTCGCGCCCGAATTGCACCATTTTTTCCGAATTGTCCACAGCGATGACTTTTTTTGCCGAACGCGCCAGCAGTTGGGACACCAGCCCCTCGCCCGCGCCGAGATCCGCGATGACAAGATTTTCCGGGAGCAGGTACAGGAGCATTTGTGCAAAGGCCTGCCAGGATCGGCCCGGCCCGTAATTGCGTCCGAACCGCCCGGCGACTTGGTTGAAATAAAGGCGCGCGGTTTCCTTGCGTTTGTGGAGAACCAGGCTCAGGCCGGCACGGTCCTTCTCCGCCTCGGGCAATTCGCTGGCGGCTTGAAGGGCGACTTGCGCGATGGGTTTGGAATGCAATTCCGAGGACAGGGCGTAATAGGTTCGTTTGCCCTCGCGTTTGGAGGAAAGCAGGCCGGCTTTGGTCAGTTGCGCTAGATGCGTGGAGATGCGGGACTGGCCCATGGAGAGGATTTCCTGAAGCTCGGAAACCGTCAGCGCCTCCTTTTCCATCAGGCGCAAAATGCGCAGGCGGGTGGGGTCGGTTAAAATTTTCCACACTTTCAGGGTTGACGACATGGGAAAGTTATATCAACATATCATGATACGTCAATATGAAGTTGGCGCCATCAACCGCAAACCATCAGGAGTTATGAGTTCAGAAAACTATATTTTTTCATCCGAATCCGTCGGCGAAGGCCACCCGGACAAAGTCTGTGACACCATTTCAGACGCCATTCTCGACGCCTGTCTGGCGCAGGACAAAACCTCCCGCGTCGCGTGTGAGACCCTCGTGAAAAGCAATCTCGTCGTCGTGGCGGGTGAAATCACCACCAAGGCGCGCTTCGACTACAATGAGGTCATTCGCTCGGCAATTCGCGGAATCGGTTACGTCAATGACGATGATGTCTTCCACGCGGACAAAGTTTTCATTCACAACGCGCTGACCCGTCAGAGCCCGGACATCTCCCAGGGCGTGGACGCGAAAAAAGCCGCGGGCAAAAAAACCGCTGAACAGGGCGCGGGCGACCAAGGTCTGATGTTTGGCTACGCCTGTGATGAAACCCCCGAGCTGATGCCCGCTCCGGTGATGTTCGCCCATCGTCTGGGCAAGAAATTGACGCAAATCCGCAAAAGCGGCAAAATCCACTGGCTCCGCCCCGACGCAAAAAGCCAAGTCTCGGTGCAGTATGTCAATGGCAAGCCCACCCGCATCACCGCGGTGGTCGTCTCCACGCAGCACACGGCGGATGTGGCGCATAAAACCATTGAGAAATTCATCATCGACGAGGTCGTGCGCAAAGTGCTCCCGGCCCGTTTGCTCGACAAAAAAACTGAATTTTTGATCAACCCGACCGGGCGGTTTGTCGTCGGCGGTCCTGAGGGCGACAGCGGATTGACCGGACGCAAAATCATCGTGGACACCTATGGGGGCATGGGCCGTCACGGTGGTGGTGCCTTCTCGGGCAAAGACCCCTCGAAAGTCGATCGCAGCGCGGCCTACATGGGCCGTTACGTCGCCAAAAATATCGTCGCGGCGGGCCTCGCCACCCGCGCCGAGGTGCAATTTGCCTACGCGATTGGTTACCCGAATCCCGTCTCGGTGTATGTGAACACCTTTGGCACGGGGGTCATCTCCGATGCGAAAATCACGCGGGCTGTGGAGAAAGTTTTCAGCTTCAAACCCGCTGACATCGTCAAACAACTCAATCTTCTGCGTCCGATCTACTCCAAAACGACCAACTACGGGCATTTTGGAAAAACCAACGATCTCAACGCCATCACTTGGGAAAAAACCGACAAAGCCGCCGCGTTGAAACAGGCCGCAAAATAATTCCAAACAACCCTCCGAAAAGGACAAACCCTATGAGCACAAAAACCGCCGCAATAACAAACGACCACAAGGTCAAGGACATGAGCCTGGCCGAGTGGGGCCGCAAAGAAATTCAAATCGCCGAGCATGAGATGCCCGGTCTCGTCGCTGTCCGCGAAAAATACGGAAAGATCAAACCGCTGAAAGGAGTCCGCATCACCGGCTCCCTGCACATGACGATTCAAACCGCTGTGCTGATTGAAACCCTCACAGACCTCGGTGCGGATGTGCGCTGGGCGAGCTGCAACATCTTCTCGACCCAAGACCATGCCGCCGCCGCCATCGCCGCCGCAGGAACCCCCGTTTTCGCATGGAAAGGGGAGACCCTGGAGGAATACTGGTGGTGCACTTACAAGGCCATTGATTTTCCGAACGCCAGCGGTCCGCAACTCATCGTCGATGACGGCGGGGACGCGACTTTGCTGATTCACAAAGGGTATGAACTCGAAAACGGCAGCGACTGGGTCAACACCCCGTCCGGCAATCACGAGGAACAGGTCATCAAAGACCTGCTCAAGGAAATCCACCGTGAGAATCCTTTCCGCTGGCATGAGCTGGTCAAGGAGTGGAAAGGTGTCTCCGAGGAAACCACCACGGGGGTTCACCGCCTCTACAAAATGCTTGAGGAAGGCAAATTGCTCGTGCCCGCCATCAATGTGAATGACTCTGTGACCAAATCAAAATTCGACAATCTTTACGGCTGCCGCGAGTCGCTCGCTGATGGTCTGAAACGCGCCACCGACGTGATGATCGCCGGGAAAGTCGCGGTCGTCTGCGGTTACGGCGATGTGGGCAAAGGGTGCGCGCACTCCATGCGCGGCTTTGGCGCGCGCGTCATTGTCACGGAGATCGACCCGATCAACGCCCTCCAGGCTGCGATGGAAGGCTTTGAGGTCAACACCGTCGAGAGCACGCTGGGCATTGGCGACATTTATGTCACCACCACGGGCAATCTCGGGGTGATCACGCTGGAGCACATGGAGAAAATGAAAGACCAGGCCATCGTTTGCAATATCGGACACTTCGACAACGAAATCGAGGTCGACCGCCTCAACGAGCGCAAGGATGTCACCCGCGTGAATATCAAGCCGCAGTATGACAAATACACCTTCCCGAAAGGCAACAGCATTTACATGCTCGCCGAAGGCCGTCTGGTCAATCTCGGTTGCGCCACGGGCCACCCGAGCTTTGTCATGAGCAACAGCTTCACCAATCAAGCCCTCGCTCAGATCGACCTCTGGGAAAAGCGCAATGAATACAAAGTCGGCGTCTATCGTCTGCCCAAAAAGCTCGACGAGGAAGTCGCCCGGCTTCACCTTGAGAAAATCGGGGTCGTGCTGACCAAGCTCACCAAACAACAAGCCGACTACATCGGAGTCGATCCCGAAGGTCCTTACAAACCGGAACATTACCGCTACTAAAGCGATTCATCATTCCGCCCGATTTCATCAACCCCGCGCAGAGCAATTTGCGCGGGGTTTTTCTTTAATAATAAGGAAAAACCAGCCAGGATTTTTTTTAAGTTCATTGACCTTCTCTCACAAAAACCGCTACATTTCGGATACAAAATCTAAACCCCAAACCTCTATTAAACAGAAAGAAAAATGACCATGAAAAATATCCTCGCGACATTGATTTGTATTTTGGGATTCATCACCGGACTTTCTGCCGGATCAAAAATCGAAAGCTCCGGCGGTATCACGGATGTCAAAGCCTGTTGCCCATCCGGCAAGAAAAACTATGTCGCCCTCCGGGGAGGTTATGACTGGTTCAATGTCAAGGAACGTGATGCCGGGGCATTCCAGTCCAGCTTCGAACTCGATAACGGATGGAATCTCGGTGTCGCTTATGGCCGCAAGATTACCAGCTGGTTCCGTGCTGAGTTCGAGTTCCAAGCATTCACCGGTGACGTCAGTGAATTCAATGGAGCCACAGGAGCCCAGTTTCCCGCTTCGGGAACAGAAACCACCTATGCTTTCCTCTTTAATGGCATTTTCGATTGGAAAAACTCCACCAAATTCACACCCTTCATCGGTGCGGGCATCGGTCCCGCACTCGTGACAATGGACAAAAGCTACACGGTTGTCGGAGTGCCGGGAGTGGGCACGATTAATACTGATGATTCGGATGTTGTCCTCGCAGGCCAGGCTTTGGCGGGTGTCGCCTATGAAATCTGTGATGCATGGACGATAGAGCTTTTGTATCGATTTTTTGCCACCACCGAGCAAACTTTCAGCCAGAGCGGCGGACGAGCCTCCTCTTTCAAAGTGAAAGACCCATACTCCCACGCGGTGAATGTCGGTATCCGCTATGGGTTTTAATTTGTAAAGACAGGACGTTTTTTTCAAACAGATCATCGTCCGTTAGTCTTTTTTTTCGGAGTGGTTTTTTGTCATTTTATTTATTTTCTTTTTACCATTGATTGTGGGTTCGATTTATTCAGGATTTACGTCCGGCGGAGGGATGAGCATGGCTTCGTGGCTGAATCTCTTGATGGTCGGAGCTCTCTTGATATTCTTCTTCCTGCAGATGCGGGGGTACACTGTATTAGGTGTTTCCGATGGCTATTTCCGGGAAGCACTATTGGCATCTGCCAGCTCCCTGGGTTTTTCGATAGAGGAAACGATGTCCCGTATTAAACTCAAGGAAACCGGACAAGAGATACAAGTTTCCATTCAAGGGGCTATCGGCACGGCACATCTTAAATCAATTGGCAAGGAATCGGCAGAAACAACGGGACAAATTGCCTCGGAAATGGCAAAATATTTTAAGAATACACCAGGCAAAATGAATTACATGATTTGCTGTCTGTACATTATTATCGGTGTATCTTTGGCGGCAATATCCATCTGGATGTTCACACTCAAATTTAAACAAATGCCGTTGCAGATACCGGGCTGACATTAGACAATATTGAGAGAGATTCTGGAATTCAACAAACGGTGTCCGCTCAAGGGCGCAGTCTGTAAATGCTAAAATCAAAATTGAGCAGCAGAAAAATTTGTTATTAAAAAAATGAAAAAAATCGTTCTCACAGGTGGTCCGTGCGGGGGAAAAACCACAGCCCAGCGGGAGCTGGCGGAGCAATTTGCGCGGGCAGGGCGGCGGGTGATTTGTGTGCCGGAGGTGGCGACACTGATTCTGGGAACGGGATTTTCCATTTCTGATTTTTTGCCGGGAAAAAAGATTTTCCTCCAGCGTGCGATCCTGTCGATGCAATTTGCCCTGGAGGATGAGCTGGAGCAAGCGGGGAAAGTGCTCGGGGAGCCGGTGATGATCTGTGACCGGGGCGCAATGGACGGCAAAGCGTATTGCACCGCGGCGGAGTGGGAGGAGATTCTCTGCGGTGCCGCGCTCGACGAGAGTAAATTGCTCGGGCGGTATGACCGCATTTATCATCTCGCCAGTGCGGCGGACGGTGCGGAGGAGTTTTACTCCGCGCATACGAACCCGTGTCGATTCGAGTCGGTGGAGGAGGCTCTGGAGACCGAGCGCAAATTGCGCGGAGCCTGGGACGGGCATCCGTCCCGGTTGATATTGGACAACCGGGGAGGAATGACGGCCAAGGTCGAGGCGTTGATCCGTGACACAAAAAAACTTTTCAAACCGGATGAAAACGGGGAATAAGGAATGAACCATGAGCCCTAGCGAATACATTCAATATTTCTTTTTGGCATTTGCCGCGCTGTTTCCGATGGTAAATCCTTTCAGCACCATTCCGCTTTTGCTGGCCCTGACACGGGGGATGGATGACGGGGCGCGGCAGAGGCAGGCGTTCAAAGCGTGCTTGAATGCGGGGGCTATCATGCTGGTGACACTTTTTCTGGGCGGTTTTATTATGGAGTTTTTTAATATTTCGATTCCCGCGATCCGTGTCGCCGGGGGACTCATTGTCGCGTATATCGGGTTCACCATGCTTTTTCCGCAAGAGAGCGAGAGCATAAAAAATGTGGGGCATGATGTGGAGTTGAGTGAAAAGGATTTCTCCTTGATCCCGCTGGCACTGCCGAGCATGGCGGGGGCGGGGACATTGGCGACTATTCTGACATTTTCCTCGGAGATTGCGGATGAAACGGGTTTGGTCATTTCCGCATTGGGTTACAGCATAGCGGTTCTGGCTATTGCCAGCGTGATCGGGTTGAGCATTTTGATCTTGAAAGCCTCCACACGGATCAACCGGATTTTGGGAAAGGAAGGCCTGGAGGCGATGGGCCGGATCATGGGATTGCTGCTGGTATGCATCGGTGTGCAATTCATCGCGAATGGTATCCGGGAATTTATGACGGTGACGGCTTGATACGCAAAGCGAAACTGATATTGTCGCCTGTCAGTCCGCTCAAGGAGCGGATGATTTGTCCGAGACACTTTCGATTACCGGGTGTTATTTATGACAACAGAAAAATATGAATTTGATCCATCGAACAGCGGTTTATGTCAGGGTAAAACGGGCTTACATTTCAGAGACCGTTGAGCACTGGTATGTCCTGTTTTTTGAAACATTCCCCGAGGTGAAAAAATGGTGGTTCTGGTTGATTCTTTTTTGTGTCCTGGGAGGGCTTGTTTGGGGTGCCAGATGGGGATACCAGCAGTATCTTCAAAGGTATTCCCCCGCATGGGCGGAAAAGGAGCTGCAAAATGAGGGGTATACCCTCAGCCCGGATGATTTTATCAAAGCGGTCAGGAGTCCGGATCAAAAAAAATTAATGCCCCTTTTCTGGCAGGCTAAAGTCGATGTGAATCGCGCCGGCTCCGACGGGATCAGACCATTGTGGGTCGCGGTTGACACATTGAATTATGAGCTGACACAAAAACTCATCGAAAAGGGAGCCCGTGTGGACATTACCGATGGACAGGGGAAGCAAATTTTGGAATTTGCCGTGGAAAAGGGTTCACTCCCGATATTCAACCTGATTTATGGCGGAGGGGCGACGAATACAATTGTGAATTTTGCATTGCTGACGCGATTTGCAGACCGGGAGCTCCTGAAAAAGTTAATTGAGGAAAAATATCCCTCGTCGGTGAATCTCAACGGTCGCTGGAAAGTCCCGCATGAATTAATCGAGGAGGGAGGATTCCTGCGCTACAATATCCGTCAAAAGGATGCCGACGGGATGGAGCCCATTCACTGGGCGGCGGCACGAGGGGATCCCGGGATAATTGATTTGCTGGTGGAAAAGGGAGCTTCGTTCGACGTGATTGACTCGAGGTTCAATCAAACACCCCTCATCATTGCCTCCATTGCGGGCAATGAATCGGCGGTGCAACGCTTGACCTATTACAAAGCGGATATGAATGTCCGGGATTCGGATGGCAAAAGCGCCTTGTTCTATGCGATCGTCCGCAATCATCCGGCTGTGGTCAATCAATTGCTCAAAGCCGGCGCTGATCCGGATGTGCGCGAAAGCAAGGGAGGAATCACGGCCGTTTCGATAGCGGCCTATATGAATCACCCGACGATACTTTCGGCATTGATCGATGCGGGAGCGGATGTGACAAAACAGGATTATCAGGGTCTGGCAGCGATGGACTGGGCGGCTTTTGGAGGGAATATCCAAACGGTGGAGATACTCTGGGATAAATCATCCATTGTTTACACGGAAAATAAAAAATTTGTTCAAAGTGCATTGAGAATTGCCCGGGATGGGGGGAAAAGTAATGTCATTGATTATTTGGAGAAAATAGCACGATAGGGGCGAGTTGGTACTAAATTGGCTCTTCATGATATGGATTCTTATGTCAAAAGGTTTTCCACGACCAAATCATCATAACGAGCCGGTTCATTCCCGGGCTCACCGGCATGGTTCACGGCTCAAGGGGGTTCTCCCGCTTTATCTGCAAAAGCGAATGGAAGAGCGTGCCGCCGCGCGCCAGATTCCCCCGCCTGCCTTGCATAAAACGATGCCAGCAGCCCTCCCCCCGCCGCCTGTATCTCCACACTCGGGGACTGCTTTACCGCCGAAAATCATGTCGCCGGATGATATTATCAAAAATAAAACGGACAACAAGGTGGTGCGTCCCCATATCCCCGGCCGAGGGCATGAGGATAGTATTCCGGAGAGAATACTTTTCTGGGGAGAAACGCTTCTGGAGACTTTCCCCGAGTTTCGGAAAAAATGGTTTTGGATAACGGTCGCCATCCTTTTGACAGCGGGAGGACTCGCGGCGTACAAAACCCATGAGCATTACAGATACAGGGAAAGCCCCGGGTGGGCGGTGGAAGAATTGAAAAAAATGGGCATTGCCTTTCTGCCGCAAAATTTCATGAAGGCCGTGGAGAGAAATGATCGCCGGGCGATTGACTTGTTTCTCAAGGCAAAGGTGGATACCAATGCGGCGGTGACGAAAGATAAAACGCCATTGATGATTTTCGCCGAGCGGGGAGACTATGCCAAGGCGCGGTTACTCGTCGAGAGCGGGGTCGATATTAATTTTGAAAATGGGGAAGGACAAAGTGCGATCAGCCTTGCTTTGGCAAATCGACATATCCCGATTTACCGCCTCCTCCGCCAAGCAGGAGCCAAAAATATCGTTGATTTTTTTTCCGCCATCAAATTCGCCGACAGCTTGTCCATCGAAGAGCTCGTCACCGAGAGGTTTTCTCCAAAGGATGTGGATATCACGAAGCATCCGCAGCTCGAGGAGTACGAGGGCAAATTGCGTTACAGGATCAACCAGTATGATCAGTCGGGGGGCACCCCTTTGATCTGGGCGGTCATGCGCGGTGATGTGAAAACAGTCGAGCTCCTGCTCAATAACAATGCCGATGTCAACGCACCGGACAAGACGGAGGGACAGACACCGCTCATGATCGCGGCGTCCAACGGACTGGATCCGGTCATGGTGCCGCTCATCCGGTACAACGCCAATCTCAACCTGCGCGATAAAAAAGGGCGGACAGCCCTATTTATATCCGTGATTCAGAAAAAACCTTCTGCGGTGGGAATCCTGTTGGCAGCAGGAGCCGACCCCAATATCGGGGAGAGAAGCCAGGGGCTTTCGGTCGCCTCCGCCGCCGCTTTTTTGAATCAACCCCCCATCCTTGCCGCTTTGGTGGACTCAGGCGCGGATGTTCTCCAACCGGATTACCGCGGATTAGCGGCTCTGGAGCATGCCTCCGCAAATGGCAGTATCGAATGTATCGAGGTTTTGATCAAAAAAGCAGGGCAGGTTTATCTCGGACGTGAACACAATGTGATTTCAGCCATCAAAATAGCGCAAAAGCAAGGCAATGAAAAAGTTGTAGAATTATTAAAACAATTGTCTCCATAGTTTTTATGAAATCACCATAAAATTATCCGTAAATAACTAAAAGTTAATAGATTATAAACTTTTAAAAATGCGGGAATCTGATAAAATAGAAGTTGACAAAGCCGAGTCAAGTCGGTTACTTACTTTAGGTAATTTATGAAAGAACAGGGCTCAGAGCAAGTTGACCTCGATGGTTTTGTAAAGAGTTCGGCACTTTATCGCGAATTCCTCGCTGAACGTGAGGAAATCTTGCGACATAAATGGATCGAGAGCGAAAAAGCCGGATACGATATCGGTTTTGAGAAAGCTTTGTTGGATTGGATCGTCAAACATCGTTCGAAATGGCGCAACGAGCGGGTTGAAAAACCGGGCGAACAAGTCAGAAAATAAGATTTTTTTAAAATCAAACATTAATCCTTTAAACTGGTCCTGCGAGACCGGAAAGGCTGGAAAAAGTGGCACACACATTCTTTATCCGTATCAATACGGATTGTCTCCTTGCGGAAATTGATTCATTTTCCGTTTATGCTAACAAAATTCTTCCTCAGGAGATGAGTCATGTCTGAAAAAAAACAACTCATCATGGATGGCAAAGCCATCGACCGGGCTCTGTACCGCATGTCCCATGAAATCGCCGAGACCCACGACAAACTCTCGCAAATTGCGCTGGTGGGGATACAGACCCGGGGGGTTCCCCTCGCAACGCGTTTATCGGAGAAAATCCAGTCGTTTACGAATTTCAAAGCACCCGTGGGGGCTCTCGATATCACCCTTCATCGCGATGATTTGAGGCAAAAAGTGATCATTCCGAAGATTCAGCCCACCCACATTCCCTTTGATGTGACTGATCGCAGTATCATTCTCGTTGACGATGTTATTTTCACCGGACGGAGTTTCCAAGCCGCGCTCAATGCCCTGCTGGATTTTGGTCGCTGTGCGCGCATTACCATTTGTGTCCTCGTCGACCGCGGGCATCGGGAACTTCCCATTAAAGCCGATTACGTGGGAAAAAATGTGCCGACCTCCCTCCAGCAACGTGTCAATGTGAAGGTCGCTGAAATCGATTCAGAGGAGAGTGTGGAGGTCATTAATTTATGAACTGGACCCGCAAGGACCTGATTACACTCGAGGACTATTCCCGTGAAGAACTCACCCACATCCTCGACACGGCCACCGCCTTCAAGGAAGTGGGCTCCCGCCAGGTCAAAAAAACCCCGGCCCTGCGCGGCAAAACGCTGGTGAATCTTTTTATCGAACCCAGCACGCGCACGCGCGTGAGTTTTGAGCTGGCGGCTCAACGTCTCAGCGCGGACATTATCAATATCGACGCGGACGCCTCCTCCCTCCGAAAAGGCGAAACCCTCAAGGACACCGCCAAAAATCTCGAAGCCCTGAATGCCGATATCATCGTCATGCGCCACGGTTCCACCGGTGCCCCGCGTTTTCTGGCGGAGCGTCTCCGCTCCAGCATCATCAATGCCGGGGACGGGGCGCATTCCCACCCGACGCAAGCTTTGCTGGATGTCTTCACCATCCGCGAGAAACTCGGGACGCTCGCCGGTCTCAAAGTCTTGATCTTGGGCGACATTCTTTTCAGCCGGGTGGCGCGGTCGAATATCTGGGCGCTGACCAAACTGGGAGCGCACGTCATCCTCTCCGGACCCAGCACATTGGTGCCGAAGGAATTTGAAAAAATGGGTGTCGAGGTCCGGTATGATTTTGAGAATGTCCTCGGAGAGGTGGACTGCGTGAATCTCTTGCGTATCCAGCACGAGCGCCAGCACAAAACCTTTTTTCCCAGCACGGGTGAGTACACCTCCCTCTTTGGCCTGACCAAAGAGCGGTTTGCCCGGCTCAAACCCGGCGCACTGGTCATGCATCCCGGCCCGATCAACCGCGGTGTCGAGATCGACAGTGAAGTCGCCGACTCCCCCCAAAGCGTCATTCTCGACCAAGTGACCAATGGTCTGGCCGTGCGTATGGCCGTCCTCTTCCTTTGTGCCTCGGGGCTCAAAGAAATGCCGGCCCAGGAAGGAGTGAATCTTTAAAAATGTCCTCATTACTCATCGAAAACGGGCGGGTCATCGACCCGGCAAATAAAACCGACAGCGTGTGCAATTTGCTCATCGTCGATGGGAAAGTCGCTGCGCCGGGTGTGAAAGCCGCCCCGCAAACCACTGTCATTGATGCAGCGGGGAAAATTGTTTGCCCGGGACTCATTGACATCCATGTGCATTTTCGCGAACCCGGACAATCGGCGAAAGAAACTATCGAGACGGGGTCAAAATCCGCTGCCGCCGGGGGGTTCACCTCGGTGGTTTGCATGCCCAATACTTCCCCCGCCGCCGACAGTCCGAGTGTGATCCGTTGGATTCACGAGCAAGCCCGTGAAAAAGCCGTCGTCAATCTATTCACCACCGGCGCGATTACAAAGCAAATTGCGGGCGAGGAAATGGCGCCGATTGGTTCGCTCAAAAAAGCGGGAGTCGTCGCCATCACCGACGACGGGCATTGTGTGCAGAATAATGAGCTGATGCGGCGCGCGGTCGAGTACGCAAAGATGTTCGACCTGCCCGTCATGGATCATTGCCAGGACTATCAGCTCGTCGGCAATGGCGTGATGAATGAAGGGCAGTGGAGTGTTCGCTGGGGCCTGCCCGGCTGGCCCGCGCTCGGGGAAGAGATGATCGTCGCACGGAATATCCTGCTCTCGGAAAAGATCGATCATTATATCCATTGCCAGCATCTCAGCGCGGCGGGCTCAGTCCGGCTCATGCGCGAAGCCCGCAGGCGCGGGGTCAAGATCAGCGGGGAAATCTGCCCGCATCATGTGACTCTGACGGATGAATGCGTCGGCTCCTTCGATACGAATTTCAAAATGAATCCGCCTTTGCGATCGCAGGCAGACATTGATGCCTTGCTCGAAGGTGTCGCCGATGGCACGATCACCATTCTCTCCAGTGACCACGCCCCGCATTGTGGTTATGAGAAGGAAGTCGAGTTTGACCAAGCCCCATTCGGGATTGTCGGGCTGGAAACCGAACTGTCCCTCTTTATAAAATCTTTGGTGCACTCGAAAGTCATTACCATCAATCGCATGATCGAGATGCTCACAGTCGAGCCTGCCCGCCTGCATCTGGACAAAGGCCACCTCAGCCCCGGCGCGGATGCCGACATCACCATCATCGACCCCGACCGACAATGGATCGTGGACAAAACGCAATTTGCATCGAAAGGCCGCAACACCCCCTTCCACGGCTGGGAACTCACCGGTCGCGCCGTCACAACCATCGTTGCCGGAAAAGTCGTCTGGACACTGTGAAACCACACAATGTGACCGACAATATCTCAAATCGCCCCTGACCCCCATCCCGGATTTTTTCGATGGGAGAGCTCTTACTCCCGTCCGGTCCATTTTTTCCGCAAAAGGGATTGGGGAGCCCACGCGTCCCGCGTGCATCCAAGGGCTTCCACGCTCGAGGAAACACTTTCCCCGGCGCAATTTGCGCCTGACTCTTATTCTGAATTCGGGATTCTGAATTCTCTCTTCTCTCTGTCCCCGAGGTAGCCCTCCGACCGCTCCGGCAGAGGGGAGATATTTTGAATCCGGAGATATCCACAAAACTCGAATATCCTCATATAGTAAGGATATCCACTTAGAAATATGCTTCAAACCCGTCCAATCCCTTTTGAAACTTGCCAAAAATGTAAGGATATGTAGTTTTGTGGATAATAACTTGTTCGGCAAAATAACAAGATATGATTCAGCCCAAATCTTCATTCCCAGTATTTATCGTTCCCACGCCCACTGAAGCTGTCGGCTTTTACCAGAATCTGGGATTCTCGGAAGTGTTCAACAGCGGCTGGTATGTCCATATGGCAACTGAGTCTGGCGTGCAGATCGGCTTTCTCGAACCAAACAACCCGTCGCAGCCTGAGTTTCTTCATCCACCCACCAAAGGCGTAGGCAGCCTGTTCAGTTTGGAGGTTGATGATGCCACTTCCGCCTACGAAGAGGCGTTGAATCTTGGATTGGAGATTGTCCTTGAACTCAAGTCTGAGGAGTGGGGACAGCGCCATTTTATGCTACGGGATCCACATGGGCTCATTTTGGACATCGTTCAGGCGATAGAACCGAGTGAGGATTTCGCAAAAGATTACAAGCAAACATGAGCGGTTCAAGGCGAGTCGAGGAACTTCGAAACATCGGCGTGACCATTGCACGGCGATTGAACGAGGTGGGCGTCTTTTCGGAACACGACCTGCGGTCAATAGGAGCAGTGGAGGCGCATCGACGCATCCATGACCGATATCCAGAGAAAACCCTTCCTGTGTGCTATTATCTCTATTCTTTTGAAGCGGCTCTCAGCGATGTTCATTGGGACGATCTGCCTGAGTCCCGAAAGCGGGAATTGCGCAAACAACTCGGCGAACAAGACGGTGCAGGCAACGGCGACAAGCGCCGTGCCTGACCTTGGACGTTGAAGGAGACGCTGGCGCACCTCCTTCAATGCGGAGCTGACTAGAGTCCAGTGCCTCGTTTCGCCCGAGCCTACGCGCTCCTCAACCAGTCACTGGACCGCAATTTTCCTTCCACTTCGCAAACAAGTTTGCTACGTTCGGAGTCAAATGCGGTCAGCTCCGCATTAGGTGTATTCCTAGCCTCTCTTGTGAAATGAGTATTAAATGGCACACGGTAGCTGAAGACTTCGCCCTCGATGGCGCGCTTCGTGATATCTACGTTCTCCAAACGACCGCCGCTGATTGGCAGCAGGCTCTCGACACCGTTCGCATCACGGCGACAGATATTCAGTATCGTTGCGGCGAGCAGTCTTTGCCTCTGCCGTCTTCGTTCGGTAGTCCGAGTGAGTTGGGACGGTTACTCACCTTTCGCATCGGTAGCATTGGTTTTGCTTGCCACTTCTTCCATGACGAAGACATTGAGTTCGACTTCTGGCCACAAAATGTCACAGGCCAAGCCGACCTTGAGGACCTTCTTCGCTTTCTTCAGAGCCTCGGCGATTCCGTCGGCAAGCCCGTCATTGTTTGCCCAGAGAACTCCCCTGATTATACTTTTCTGCGATACGATCCGCAGAGCCACTCGACTTCCTACATCCCGTATACAACACCCGGAAACGCCTAACCATGCGCTCCAGCGAATCTCGCCAAAAGTGCTCAATCGCTCAGCTTTAACCGTTGAAGGAGACGCTGGCGCGCCTACGCGCTCCTCTAACCAGTCACTCCGACCGCAATTTTCCTTCCACCTCGCAAACAAGTTTGCTACGTTCGGAGTCAAATGCGGTCAGCTCCGCATTCGGCAACAAATATATTTCTAATCGCAAACGAGCCAACATGCAGGTAATCCGCCTATTGTATTTGACGTTGTTTGGAATCATTTTATTTGCGTTGCCCTCTCTGGGATGGATCAAACTTCTGGAGTGGCTATCCACTTTGATTCCGAGCCTGCAACCCTATTTAGATAACAGACCAATTCAAATGATCTCAATTTTATGGGGACTGCTTTTCGTGCTTCTCCCATTCTACACATTATTATACTTTCATCAGAGCAAGGGTTCAGAGGTTCTTGGATTCAAGACACCCTCCAACCAAAAATAAAAACCGCCGAACAATGCGATCCACCGAACACCTACCCGCGTCACGCCTCGTGCTGGTTCTGCTTCGCTACACTGGCACGAGCCGCGCCACGGGCAGGTGTCGGTGATCGCGAACGTTGGACTCCAGCGTAATTACGCTTGACGTAATTTTTACAGGGTGTATTTTGTGGGAGTGATTGAAAGTTTCGGCGATGCGGCAACAGAGAATATTTATCGCGGCTTACGGGTTCGCAGCTTGCCCGGAGACATCCAAGAGCGGGCCCGGCGCAAGTTGCGGATGATCAGTCAGGCGCGAATTGTTCAGGACCTCCGCATTCCACCCGGCAATCGACTGGAACAATTGAAAGGCGACTTGAATGGATTTTGGAGCATTCGAATCAACCAGCAATGGCGGATTATTTTCCGTTGGCAAGACGGTCTCAAGCAGGAAGTAACCATCACCGACTACCATTAAGATTATGAGCACATCCAAATACCTGCCACTGATTCATCCCGGCGAGATTCTTCTTGAAGAATTTATCAGGCCGATGGGGCTGAGTCTTGCATCGGTCTCACGCGCCACAGGCATACCGGCCTCGCGCCTGACTGAGATCACCAAGGGCAGGCGAAGCATCTCTGCTGAGACGGCATTGCGCATCTCGAAATTTTTTGGCACCTCCGCCGCCTTCTGGGTGGGTCTCCAATCTGAGCATGATCTCGAATTGGTCGAAAGATCAATGGGAGCCAAAATTCAGCGCGAGGTCACACCAATGGCTTTGTAGGGGATTCCCAAAAATCGCGTCATGCAAAACAATTATACAGGTTCGATTTACAACAAATGAGACGCGAGACCAAAAAAAAGAGAAGGGGTCAGAAGGCCGCGATTTGAGATTATTTTTAAGACGAAAGGCGAAAGTTCAAAGATGCAAGGGGTCAGAGAGAGAAAGAATACAGAATCCCGAATCCTGAATTCAGAATGAAAGTCAGGCGCAAATTGCGCCGGGGAAAGTGTTTCCTCGAGCGTGGAAGCCCTTGGATGTATGTTAAAAATCACGCGATTTATACCGTGGTAATTTTCACCTCGAAAAAGTGGAACCAGCATCTTACCTTTGTTCAATTTGATAATTTGATTGGTTTCTGGAATGAAATATCGTAAACAAGCATATTATGTCTTGGTATCCATTTCGTTCAAAAGATGTTCAAATCATTACAGAAAATCTGACCTCACTCGAAAAGTCGGAAATGCATAAAATTGCAACAAAAGCTGGATATTTATGTGCTCTTGCCAATTTTCCCGCTGTCTGTGGATTTATGTTGATGACTTCAACCTTGCAACAACTGGGCATTAAACTGGGGTTCTTGTCCGCTTTCTTTATTCTCGCGATCATTTGTCTTCCCATGACATTCCTTGTGAGTATATATCATAATAAAAGAATCCGCACTTTTTTGGCCTCGACGCAATTTGCCCGTGAAAACGGGTATTCTGCAGACACCCTGCACCTCTATAGTTTCAGATTTTTTGCGAAAAAAAACCGAAATCTATTGCACAAGTAACTGTATCGATTGAGTTTGGAGTAGCTTCAGACGCAAGTTGCGTGGAAAAAAGTGAAAGCGGTTAGTGGAATAGATAGGAGACAAATGGGACAAGTTACGAGCCCTACAAAATCTGATCCGTGTTCATCGGTGTCATTCCCGAAGTCACAGATTCGGGACAAGCGAGCGGTTCATTCCTCTTGGTGGTTCAAAAATCTGTGTGAATCTGCGAAATCAGTGGATGATTATTTTGGTTCTTGTAGGATCACGGCATGAGAATCACTCTTTTGGGAGCCGCAGGGGGCGAGGTCACGGGTTCGGCCTATTTGATTGAAACCAAAGAGGCGCGCGTTCTGCTGGATTTTGGAATCTTTCACGGTTGCGATTTTTTGAAAAGAAACATTTTGCCCGCGCAAATTGCACCGGGGAGCCTTGATGCCGTCATCCTGACGCATGCACACCTCGACCACTGTGGCCGGTTACCGCTTCTGGTGAAAGCGGGATATTCCGGCAAAATCTTTTGCACGCCCGCGACGATTGAAATGGCCGCGCTTGTGCTCAAAGACTCCGCCAAAGTCCAAGCTCAGGATATGCAGCGCATCAATCGCAAACGCGAGCGTGCGGGGGAAGATGCCCTCGAGCCCCTTTACTCACCGCAGGACGTATTGAATCTGCTCCCGCTTTTTTCTCCGCTGAAATATAAAACCCCGGAGCAAATTGCGCCGGGGCTGACGGTGCGGCTGCGTGAGGCGGGGCACATGCTGGGCAGTGCCAGCATTGAGGTTCGCGCCGGGGGCAAGTCGGTTGTTTTCTCCGGGGACATCGGCCCGCGCGGGGCGGCGATCTTGCGCGATCCGGAGCCATTTGAATGTGCCGACCTGGTTTTTCTAGAAAGCACCTACGGCAATCGCAATCATAAACCCCTTGAGGAAACGCTTGCCGAGTTCGAGCAAATCATCCGCGAAACCCTTTCACGCGGAGGAAAGCTGATGGTGCCCTCTTTTGCGATCGGCCGGACCCAGCAGATTTTGTATCATGCCGGGGAATTTTTCCATCAGGGCAAGATCAAACCGTTTCCCGTGTATATCGACAGCCCCATGGCGATCCAAGCCACCTCCATTTACCAGAATCACCCCGCGCTTTTTGATGATGAATCGAAGCAATTTGCGCGCGAGGGGGCATGGGAAGAGCTTTTCAAACATGTTCACATGAGCGAGACCCCCGATGATTCGCGAGCGATCAATCAGGTGAATGGCTCCTGTATGATCATCGCCGGTGCGGGCATGTGCAATGCCGGACGCATTTTGCATCACTTGAAAAATAATTTGTGGAAAAAAGAAAATGCGGTGGTCATCGTCGGATTCCAAGCGCAGGGTTCGCTCGGCCGCCAGCTTGTGGACGGACAGAGATATGTGAATATTTTCGGTGACCGCATCAAGGTCAAAGCCTCGATTCATACCCTGGGCGGATTCAGCGCCCACGCCGGACAATCGGAGCTGCTGGAATGGTTCGCCCACACCCTGCCGTGCAAACCGCGCGTCGCCCTCACTCATGGGGAAGATGTAGCACGCAAGGCACTCGCCGGGAAGATCGCAGAGAGATTTTCCATTCCGGCGATTCTTCCAGAGAGTGAACAGGTCATTGAGGTATGACACGACAAAATCAACCGGGACGAGGGGAAAGAACACCGCGCTCAAAAACCGACTGGGCAGGCATGTGGTTTTCATTCCTGCCGGAGTTTGATGAGCATCCTTATATCGCTTATGGTTGTCAGCGGACTGGCGCGGAGCCGCTCGAATGGTGCGAGCTGCCCCATGAAAAATTTGACGGTGTGGGCGGGTTTGTGCATTTGCTCAGACAGCAAGGGATTGAGTTTGGCGAATTGCCCCGTCTCCGCGACAGGCGGGCACCGCATTATCTAGTCACATTGAAAAAACTTTATGGCGTTGAGATTTTTCCTCCCGCCGTTCCTTATCACTGGGATGTCGAATATCATGAACCCCCTTATGAAATTCATTTTCCCGTGCATTTGCCTTTGGACAGGGATACAACAGCAAAAATCAGGGAAAGCGCACAAGCGCAGAATGTTTCTTTGAATAGCTTTTTGATTTATTGTCTGAATCGCGCCGTGCAGGATCGCTTGCTCAACAAAGCGGGATTTCACCGATGGATGATCCCGGCAAATATGCGGGGGCAGACAGGAATCAAGGATGAGACAGCCAATCAAGCCTCTTGTCTGACATGCCTCATTCGGGCGGAAAGCACATGTCCGGAAATCCATCAAATGATCAAAAAACAATTCAGCTCCGATGCCCATTGGCACACATGGCGACTCCTGAATATTGGAAAAATCATCGGACGCCGGGCACTGAGATATTTATACCGCCGACAATATCACTCGGGCCCGCCTTGGACGGGCGTATTTTCAAATCTGGGGGAATGGACTTTGTCGGGCGAAAGCTCTTGGTATTTCACTCCCCCGGTCACCCGCGGATGTCCCATTGCCGCCGGTGCCATCACGATCAATGATCGGCTTCATCTGGCAGTCCAGACCCACCACGGTTGGAAAGATAATTCAGCCCACGCGCGGAATATTCTCGAGTGTTGGGCGAATTTCCTCTAGCCGCGTTAATCAGAAAAACTCCGGAAGCATGGTGGGGAACAACGGAGTTTAACACACTGCCAAAGGAATGCGATTCTTCGCGTCCGCGCTTGAATCAAGGCAGGGTTCTGTTAGTGATGAGTGCCTGTTATGTTTTTAGCCGACATCCTTTATGCGAATCTCTCTTTGAAAGCCGTGAGCATTTTGCTCGGAGTCATTTATCTGGTGACACACGGGTTTGCCGCGGTGCAGAGCGAGGCCTTTGCGGCGTGGCTGCAAAAATTTCCGCGCGAGCGCGGAGCGGCGCTGGTCTTGCTGGCGGCGTGTGTGCTTTGGACTCTTTGGCTTTTGTGGAATCTGAATATCGGCAATTTCCAAAACTGGCGTGTGCCTGTGCTCGTCGCGGGACCCGTCGTGTATTTTCTGCTGTGGAAGTACTCCCCCCCTTTTCTCGGGGTCAGGATGCTTGGCTGCCTGCTCCTGCTCGCCGCGGCTCCTGTCCTGCAAGCGTGTTTCCTCCACCCTGAGCCGGCGCGGTTGATCCTGGTCGTGATGGCTTATGTATGGATTATTTTTGGGATGTTCCTTGTGGGCAAACCCTACCTGCTCCGTGAATGGATTGATACGGTGATTGCGCGCAAATTGCTCGTGCCACTCGCTTATGCCGGGGCAGTCTACGGGGTGGTCCTGGTCATTTTAGGCGCATGGGTATTTTAAATACCACGGACACAGGCAAATTGTTTCAAGAGGGGGATTGTGGAAAAAATACTGGTCATTCGCGGAGGGGCTCTGGGGGATTTTATCCTATCCCTGCCGGTATTGGCGGCTCTCAAAAAAGAAATCCCGGGAGCGGAGATGGAAATTCTGGGTTACCCCCGCATCGCGCAAATTGCTCAAGGTCATTATGCGGTGAATGTGCGCTCGGTCGATCACGGTTCCTTGGCGCGGTTTTTCGGAGAAGGCACAGAGCTGCCGGATGATTGGTGCCGGTACTTTGCGGGATTCGACCAGATCATATCTTTCTTTTATGATCCTGACGATATTTTCCAGAGCAATTTGCGCCGGGCGGGAGCGCGGCACATTTTATCACTCCCTCATAAACCGGATGAATCCAAGCCCGTCCACGCAGCGGAGCAATTTGCGCGGGGTCTCGAAAAAATCGGGATGATTCCGGAAGACTTTACCCCGAGGATTTATCCGGATGACGATGCGCGCACTGAGGCACGAAAAATTCTAGCGAAAACTCAGGAGCCTCTGGTCGCCATCCATCCCGGCAGCGGGAGCCCGGCGAAAAACTGGCCGTTGCCACGCTGGAGCAAATTGCTCGAGTGGTTGCTATCGCAGACTCCGGCGCGTGTGACGATAGTGCTCGGTGAGGCGGAGCGCGAAAATCCCGCCGCGCAATTTGCGCGGTATGCCGGACATCCCCGCGTCAAAACCCTTCAGGATTTGCCTTTGCCGGTGCTGGCGGGAGCACTCCAAGAGACAACCGTATTCATCGGTCATGACAGCGGGGTTTCGCATCTGGCGGCGGCGGTCGGCACTCCGGTGGTTGCGCTTTTTGGTCCGACGAATCCGCTTCTTTGGCAACCCGTTGGCGCCACAGTTATCAAAAAGGGTGAAAGTCTGGATGAAATTCTTTTGGGAGATGTGCAATTTGCCCTCGCCAAGGCTTTGGGCATGAGTTAGAAAAACGCGCAGACCCCAAAACGGATTTTAAAAATTCCTTATGTCCCTTAAAATCGAAGACCTCGACTTGTCGAAGCAAATTGCTTCGAAACAGGAATACAAAAAAAAGCTGAAAGAGTGCCAGCTGGATTTATTGAGCTGGCAACGCCCGATCCTCGAGACGAAAAGCAATATCATCCTCGTTTTTGAGGGGCCGGATGCCGCAGGCAAGGGCGGGGTCATCAAGCGTTTTACCGAGCGCATGGATCCGCGCCTGGTGCGGGTGTATTCCATCGTGAAACCGACCGACGAGGAGAACCAGCATCATTACCTGTGGCGCTTCTGGAACAAGGTTCCTCCTTATGGTCAGGTCGCCATCTTTGACCGTTCCTGGTACGGGCGCGTTCTCGTCGAGCGATTGGAGGGATTTTGCAGTGAGGCGGCGTGGAAACGGGCTTATGAGGAGATGAATCAATTTGAAAAAACATTAAGTGACGACGGCAGCCTGATTTTAAAATTTTATATCCACATCTCAAAAAAAGAGCAGCTCAAGCGGTTCAAGGCCCGGGCGGAAGACCCGTACAAACACTGGAAAATCAACGACGAGGATTGGCGCAACCGCCGCAAGTGGAATCAATACACAGAGGCGGCTAATGACATGTTCCGGCTGACGAATACCAAGCACGCCCCCTGGCACATCATTGAGGGCGAGTATAAATGGCATGCCCGCGTCAAGACCCTCAAAATTATTCTCTCCGCGATCGAAAAACGCTACGGCAAAAAAACAAAGCGCAAGTAAGCCGGATCACGCGTTCGCCAAGCGGACGGCCATTGGTTTTACTCGCGGGCGATTTGGAGGCGGAAGGCGCGGGGGCTGTAACCGGACATGGCGCGGATGAATTTATTAAAATGTTGAAGGGAGGGCATGCCACATTCCTCCGCGATGGAGAGCATGGGGATATCCTCCCGCGCCAGGAGTTTCGAGGCAATGGCGAAACGTTTCTGCCGGATATAGGCGTGGGGCGTGCATCCGAGATGACGGTGAAAAAGGTGAATCAAATGATTGCGCGATACACCGACCCGCCCGGCAATCTCCCCCACGCGCAGAGTGTCGCGAATCTCCTGATCAATGATGACCAATGCCGTTTTTAACGCGGGTGGATGATCGGGCAGGCGTTCCCGCCGGGGTGCTTGCAGCGTGGTCATGTGGAGCAGCATGTCCCAGAGCCGGATCTCTGCCCGCAGTGCATGATTTTTCCACAGCTCCACGATCATCAGCCCCGCCTCCCACAGGGACTCGAAAGCCGCACCCGCTTTCATCACAACGGGCATTTTGTGTCCCGGAGAGCGGGACGAGGAAACCCGGAAATGCATGTACAAATGAACGCATGGTTTCGGGGGGAAACGCCATGTCAAGCGGCGCAAGGGTGGTGCCAGACTCAGAGAGCCCGGCTCAAATGGATAATCCCGGCCGGAAAAGGACAGCACCCCGCGCCACCGGTAGAGATGGAGACTCCAGGCGCCATCCATGATAAATTCCTCCACGGATTTGCGTCCGTGCACATTGAGCCCCGCTCCCACCAGCACGGGCTTCTCATCCAGCGGCAACTCGACGGTACCGGGTATGTGTCGGAAATGCACTGTGCATTTTTACCACAAGGAAGTGCATCTGTCCAATTGAAGCCACACACACTCCGGAGCTATTCTCCTGACGACACAACCATACCCGGACAACATCATGAATACAGGAACACGCAATGCCAAGGGTGAATGGCGCCCCTCTCATCCCGCCAGTTACGCGCCGATTTTCGTCTGGCCTCCCCGGATCAAGGCTCTCGCCAAATGGCTCTTTGGATGGCCCGGATACCTCTGGCCGTGGAATGTCATTTATGCCGCCATCGCCCTCATCACTTGGAAATATCTCACCCCCTCGCTGGAGACTTGCGCCACCCTGCACTGGCAATGGACCGGCCTGGTCTTTCTGCGCAATCTCGTCTTGCTGTGGATCATTGCGGGCACTTGGCATCTGCTCCTCTACATCCTCAAGCTCCAAGGCACCGAGAAAAAATACGACCCGAAATGGCAAAGCACTAATAACCCTTCCTTTCTATTCCGGAATCAGGTTCGGGACAATATTTTCTGGAGCTGTGTCAGCGGCGTAACCATCTGGACCGCCTACGAAATACTCTTCCTTTGGGCGTGGGGCAACCACCTTATTCCCTTCCTCGACTGGAGGGAGCACCCCCTCTACGCGGCGGCATTGCTATTTCTCATCCCCTTTTGGCGGGAATTCCATTTCTACTGGATTCACCGGTTGATCCACTGGAAACCGCTTTACCGGAGGGTTCACTACTTGCATCATAAAAATATCAATCCCGGGCCGTGGTCCGGACTCGCCATGCATCCCGTCGAGCACCTGCTCTATTTCAGCGTCGTCCTCATTCACTGGATCGTTCCTTCACACCCTTTTCACTTTATTTTCAACATCCAACACACCGCGCTGACCCCCATCCCTTCGCACCACGGATTTGAGGGGCCGGTCATCAAGGACAAGATTCCTTCGGGTTCCTATTTTCACTACCTCCACCACCGCTATTTCGAATGCAACTACGGGGAGTCCACCCTTCCATTCGACAAGTGGTTCGGCACTTTCCGCGACGGTCTCCCCGATGGCGAGGGCTCCAAACTCCAAGACACCGGAGGCCGTTAGACCGGGGAACCGGTTGGAATCAGGAGTTCACCGGCGCCATTGTGGGCGGGGATGCAAAAGGCGGTTGTCCAAGAATAGACGATTCTGTCCATTTTTGGCGGTTGATTCCACTTTTCTCCTCAAGGCTCGAGGAATGTGCGGAGTTTTTCTTTCATCGTTTCACGGGCGCGGAAGATGATGGACTTGGTCGCGGGGACAGAGCATTTGATGACCTTGGCGATTTCCTCGTAGGGCATGTCCTCATAACGGCGCAAGACCAGGGCGGTGCGCTGGTTCTCGGGCAGGGAGGCGAGAGCCTCGTCAATGGCGCGTTCGAGCTCGTTTTGTTCGGCGACCTGAATGGAATTTTTCGATTTCGGGTCGGCGAATTGCGGGTCGGGGCGTTCACTGTCATCGGGTTGTTGAGAGCCTTCCAGTGAATCGAGCTTGTGGGTTCCCCGGCGGCGGATTTCATTCAAGGACAAATTGCGGACGATGGTGAACATCCATGTGGTGAATTTCGCGCTGGGCTGGTAGCGCGGGGCGGCCTTGTAGATTTGGATAAAAACATTTTGCGCGATGTCCTCCGCCTCGTTGACATCATTGATCATCTTGTAAACGGCGTTGATCACCGAGGATTTGTGCTTCTGGACAAGCTCCTCGTAGGCGCGCAGGTCTCCTTGACTGACCTTCACCATGAGTTGTGTATCGTGATCGAGTTCCTGCGCCATTCGGGGCAATCTAGCTAGCTGCGGGGATGAAAGGAAGTTTTTTTGATTGGCAGGGGATGATGATTTTCTGCAAGCTCAAGCCACAAAAAATTATGGCAGGTCACAGTCACTGGGCGAATATTCAACGGACAAAGGGGGCGGCGGACTTTAAACGCGGCAAGCTCTTTAGCAAATTGTCCAAGGAGATCCAGATGGCCGCCCGGCTGGGGGGCGGGCATCCGGAGTTTAATCCCCGCCTCCGCACCGCCATCGATGCGGCACGCAGTCAGAGCATGCCCAATGACAATATCGAGCGTGCCATCAAAAAAGGCACGGGAGAGCTCGGCGGCGCGCAGATGGAGGAATTTGTTTACGAGGGCTATGGCGCGGGCGGGGTCGCCTTCGTGGTGGAGTGCATGAGTGACAATAAAAACCGCACCGCCGCCGATGTCCGGATGTTTTTCTCCAAATACGACGGCAATCTCGGAGGAGCTGGCAGCGTCGCGTGGATGTTCCACAAAAAAGGACGCTTTGTGATTCCCGCCTCGTCGACCACAGAAGAGAAACTCATGGAATGCGCTCTGGATGCCGGAGCGGAGGATATCCGGCTCCAGGGGGAATTTTTCGAGGTCATTTGCCCTTTTGAATCCTTTGATCAGGTCAAAAACACGTTGTCTGCCGCGCAAATTGCCCCGGCAACGGCAAAACTTGAGTTCATCCCCGAAAATCTCACGCCTGTGTCCGACGCTCAAATTGCGCGTCGGGTGCTTGCACTCTACGAGGCACTCGAGGATTGCGAGGATGTGCAACATGTTTATGCGAATTTCGACATGAACGAAGAAATCCTCGCCGTTGTATCAAGCTAGGTTTCATGGCACCCGAGGGAGCTCCGCCATTCATCGTTTTTTAATCATAATTTACCGCTATCATGCGATAATGGCGTTTTACCAAGAATAAAAGACATATTTTCAGGCTAATTGTTTCTATTTTGTCACGCTCCTGCCGTTTGTTTGAAACATACTGGTGCAACTCTTGCTTGGTTTGAAACACAAAGAGGAGCGTTAACCATGAATTGCATTTTTAAATTTGTATTAATTTTCATCGCCGCGCTGACGGTTCAACACAGTGTCCAAGCACAAACAACAATCATCAACTTTGACAATAACGCAAATTGGACGGCGGGATCCGGAGCACTGAACTCTTATCAGAACAATCATACTTATGTTCAAGACGGATGGCTTTTTACGGGTGGAAATGCACTTCGTGATACAACAGGGTTGCAGGATGGGTTTGACAGAGTCATTGGCACTTACTCTTGGAGGCTCAGAGATAGCAACGCCGTGACTTGGACGGCTACTTATACATTGGCTCTTGATTCTACAAACTTTTTTTCCTCCTTTGGTTTTGATGCGCGGCGTTGGGATGGAACCCCGAACCCATCTTATTTTGTCGAATACAGCTTCGACGGAGGAGCAACATTCTCAACCGCCACATTAGGGTCAGCGGGTGTTCTCAACAATGCCGCATTTGACAATTCTTCTGATTGGAAAAACTTCATGGAGAATATTATCTCGCCGACAGGACTGGCGGCTAACCAGTTTGTGGTCAAATTCCAATCGACCAATAACACTGAGCGGATCATGATTGATAATTTCCAGTTTACAATCAGTGCCATTCCCGAACCCTCGACCTATGCGATGATTCTGATCGGGGCAATTTGCGCGGGGTTAGCCATTCGGCGTATGAAACTGCAGAAGTCCTAATCCCCCGGATAAATTCCCTGCTGGTCATCGATCAAAATGGTTACCGGGTAGAGACTTGCATATATTCCGTGTCGAGCAAATTGCGCGAGGCAGAAATCGGATTCGTAAAAAATGAGGGGATTAAACAGGACAGTATTTATCCTGTTGGGATTGACATTTATTGATTGGTTGTTAACTTTCTTATCCAATTAAGGAATCCTATCTAACTTATGTCAGTACCTATCTCTCAAGCTTGGACCGTCGCCAGTTATGTGCTGGGACACAAAATCAGTGGAAATGACAAGTATCCTCTGGTCATGATGCTGGAACCCCTTTTCCGTTGCAATCTCTCTTGTGCCGGTTGCGGAAAAATCCAGTATCCGGAGCACATTTTGCAGCGCCGCCTGACACCGCAACAATGCTGGGACGCCGTTGAGGAATGTGGCGCGCCCATGGTCAGCATTCCGGGGGGTGAACCCCTTCTGCATCCCGAGATGCCGCAGATCGTCGAGGGTCTGGTCGCCCGCAAGAAATACATTTATCTCTGCACCAATGCCATTCTGCTGAAAAGCAAGATCGACCTTTTCAAGCCCTCCAAGTATCTGACCTTCAGCATTCACATGGACGGCCTGAAAGAAGAGCATGACATGGCCGTGTGCCGTGACGGCATTTTCGATGTGGCGGTCAAAGGCATCAAGGAAGCCGTGAAACGCGGGTTCCGCGTCACGACCAACACCACGCTTTTTGACGAGGCGAATCCCG
>CAYTAI010000017.1:0-300 GCA_964435715.1 uncultured Verrucomicrobiota bacterium
CGTGAAAGAGACGTTCATCGACGAAGCGATCATTCACGAAACCCTCCGCGCAACCGCGCGTCCCGACGCTGTGCGCGTGCGCGATGTGATCGACAAAGCCCTTGAACTCAAGGGCCTGGACTTGGCGGAGATGGGAATCGAAGCTTATGCTCCCGATTACGGTCCCCGCGCCGTGGCTCAAGAGCCCACGCGCGTAGCGATTCCGGGGAAAAGTATCTGAGGGGTTTCTCGAAATAAACATTTTTCACATTGGCAAATATCCCGGCATCTCTGAAAATGCCGGGATATGTCATCTCATCA
>CAYTAI010000017.1:338-9060 GCA_964435715.1 uncultured Verrucomicrobiota bacterium
CATCGCACTGATCCACAGCCAAAAAAGCAGGTTGCTCGAGTCCTCGACTGTTTCCCTCGCGCTGACACAAATTGCGGGACACATGGCACCGGTCATTTTTGACCGGAAAAAGAAAAAAATACAACCCTATGCCATTGCGCCGTGGCATGATGAAAAATTGTCATCGGACATTCCTCCCCTGCTCCAGATTCTCCGGGGCGATTTTTTCTGCATGCCTTTTGGGGGAAATGACAAATCTTTCAAGGGAAAAAAATTCATGCCCCACGGGGAAACCGCCAACCGCGCGTGGAAACTCGAAAAAATCCTGCATGAAGACGGTGACCATATCCTCCATGTCAGCCAGAAACAGAATGACCTCAAAGGCGGTCATGTGGACAAGGTCATCCAGCTCAAAGACGGGCACAACGCCGTCTATTGCCGCCATATCATCCGGGGATTATCCGGCTCCATCAATTTCGGACATCACGCGACATTAAAATTTCCTGAGACACCCGGATCCGGGTTGATTTCAACCAGCCCTTTCAAATACGGTGAGATTTATCCGCATGGCTTTGAAAAAGCCGAATGCGGGGGATACAATTCTCTCAAAGCGGGAGGCACCTTCAAGACACTCTCTCTTGTGCCATTGGCGGCGGGGGGATTCACAGACTTGAGCTCTTATCCTGCGCGAGAAGGTTATGAGGATATTGTCATGATGGCGTCCGCAGACGAGCTGCCCTTTGCATGGTCAGCAGTGAGTTTCCCGAAAGAAGGCTATGTCTGGTACTCGCTCAAAGACCCGCGTAAATTGCGCCAGACCGTTTTTTGGATTTCCAACGGAGGACGTCATTACGCGCCGTGGAACGGCCGACACACCTCTGTCATGGGGCTGGAGGATGTCACAACTTACTACGGCGCGGGAATCAAAGAGTCCTGCACGCCGAACTCTTTTTCCATCCGGGGTTTTCCAACCAGCGAGCGTCTCTCCAAATCAAAACCCTTTCCAATCAATTACATCATGGGGTGTCTCCCCATCCCCCGGGGATTTGGCAAAGTCTCCGCGATCACAGCCGGGCCAGACCACATCACGCTCCACTCGGGCAAAACCCGCGTGTCCACCCAGCTGGATATCGAGTTCCTTTTTCTTGAATAAGCGGCTTCACACTCAGGACGGAAAACTCTTTAATCAAAAAAATCATGAAACAATATCTGGAACTGGTCCGTGACATTCTGGACAATGGCACCGAAAAAAAAGACCGCACAGGAACGGGTACACTCTCGGTTTTCGGCAGGCAAATGCGTTTTGATTTGTGTGCAGGATTCCCCCTTGTCACAACCAAAAAGTGCCATCTCCGCTCCATCATTTACGAGTTGCTCTGGTTCCTCAGCGGACGCACGGACAATCCCTGGCTCCAGGAAAACAAGGTGACCATCTGGGATGAATGGAGCACGCCCGAGCAAACAGCGCGGTTCGGCCGCCCGGAGGGTCAGCTCGGGCCTGTTTACGGCCATCAGTGGCGGAACTTCGGCGCGACCCCGAAAAAAAATCCGGATGGGATCTGGGACAATTTTTCCTATCATCTCGACGGGGTGGATCAAATTGCGCGGCTGGTCAAAGACCTGCGGGAAAAACCCGACAGCCGCCGCCACATCGTCAGCGGGTGGAATCCCCTTGAGGCCGACCGGGTCGCCCTGCCGCCCTGCCACACGCTTTTCCAGTTTTACGTGGCGCAAAACCGGCTCTCCTGCCAGCTTTACCAGCGTTCCTGCGACGTGGGTCTGGGGTTGCCATTCAATATCGCCTCTTATTCCCTGCTGACGCTGATGCTCGCCCAGGTGTGTGGATTCGAACCGGGGGAATTCGTCTGGACGGGCGGTGACACTCACATTTACCTGAACCATATCGACGCGCTCCGCGAGCAAATTGCGCGGGAGCCGTTTCCCCTGCCCACGATGCGGCTCAACCCCGAGGTAAAAGACATTTTTGCCTTCCGCTTCGAGGATTTCACCCTCGAAAATTACCAGTGCCATCCCGCCATCAAAATGCCCATCGCCGTATGATCACCGCCAGTGTCGCCCATGGATCCCGCCGCGAGATCGGGCGCGGCAACCAATTGCTCCGGCATTTGTCCGGCGACTTGAAACGCTTCAAAGACCTGACCTCCGGCCACCCCATCATCATGGGGCGCAAAACCTGGGAGAGCTTGCCGCGCAAGCCATTGCCCCACCGCACAAATCTGGTCGTGACCGGCGGCAATCGCGACAGGGTTCTGGCCGAGGGCGCTCAAATGGCGTGCGGTTTGCATGAGGCGATTGAATTCGCCCGGCAACAATCCGCCGCGGGCAATGAGGTCTTTGTCATCGGAGGGGGGGAAATCTACCACCATTTCCTCGCCCACTGCGGCAAATTGCTCGTGTCGCGCATGAATGAATCATTCCCCGACGCGGACACATTTTTCCCGGAATACTCCGCGCAATTTGCGCTGGCTGAGTCGATCCCCTGCGCGGACCACACTTTTGAAACCTGGCTCAGACAAAAGCAAATCGCCCCCTGATCCATGCCTGTCATGAAACTTCAAAGCGGTGTTTTCAAACCTTCCGACCGCGCCAGTTTTTTTTGATTGGCATCAAAGGTCAGAAATTGTTTTGCCTTCATATTCAAGGCGGCAGCCACATGAAGAATGTCAAAGCTGCGGTGCCCTGCGGCCAGTGTGTGACCGGAGGAAATGCGCGTGGCTTCCGCAATCACTTCCGCCAAATTGCACGGGTGAACCACAATCCTCCCCGTCGCGCAATCCGCCTCATATTCCGCCCAGAAAAGCGCGGCGTCTCCGGGGGCAATTCGCTCCTGGAATTCAGCGAATCGGAGCACATTGCCGAGTTCATACTCATTGAATGCACTCAGGGTCAGCGGAATGCTGTGTGACCTCAGCCAAGCCGTCGCACGGGAGGTGTTCGCATCGTTCCCATACAGTGAAAAAAGAAAGCTGGTGTCCGCGCTTGTCACCATTGGCTGGCCGCCTGATGAATGAGTTCACGCGATTCGACCGCGGTCATTTTTTGAGATGAAGACCTTTTGCGTTTCACAGCCGGACTTCGGGACCAATCCACCCGCTTTGCGGATCGCCCTTGTTCGGGAATCAACCGGGCAACAGCCTTGCCTCTCCGGGTGATGACAATTTCCTCCCCGGCAACGATCCAATCCAACAGGCTTGCATAGCGGTTCCTCAAATCACGAACAGTGGCCGATTTCATAATGCTCCAATTTTGGCGCACATCACCGTCTTGTCAAGAGGGGATTCATGTCAATGCCGATGATCACGGCTTTGTCTCCGCCTCCGCGGACCGTTACTGCTTGGGTGTGTAGGGCACTTGGAGGGATGAGCCGGTGGCGGTGTCCTGAATCGTGACGGATTCCGGGCTCAAGTCCGTCACCTTGAGCCGGAGCAAATCGCCCCCGTGTGGAAAGTCGAATTCCTCCCCCTTGTCCACCACAATGGTTTTATTCATCGTCACGGTTCCCTCCCCTGTCGCAGGGTCGAAAAGAATCGAGTCGATTTTGATGAGCTCGGGAGCCACCGGAAAAGCTTGAGGCGATTTTTGGGCAGCAACAGCGGGTTGTGCATTTTCAGGCGGAATATTTGCGGCAGGAGGTGAAAGAGGTTGTGTGCCCGGCATCGGTTTTTTGTTGCTCAGCGGGTTATTCGCCTTGATCTTGTCGAGATTGGGCAAGACCACACCGGCAGCGACGATGGCGACCAAACCATAGACTTGATTTCCCAAGGAAGAGATTTTTTCACTGTAGAGACCGCCCTCATCCGCGATCTCGGTGGACACGGAGGATGAAAGGTAGTTTGCAAAAGACGCGGTGGGCGGGATTTTCTTTAAATCCAGTCCGCTCTCCGGGTCGGCAGGACTGAACATCCCCGCGAGCATCGCATAAGTCCGGATCATCTCGTAAACACGCGAAAAAAGCTCTTTCGAGTCGAGATAACCCACACTGTAACCGCCCGGAGGCAATTGCTTGAGTGCCTGGGTATAAGCCGGCAGAGCCTGCAAGGTTTGTCCCGGAGTCTGGGATCGGGTCAGCGCGGTTTCCAGGGCTTCCACGGAGTTCGCCACAAAAAGGTAATCATCCGTCACACTAATTGTCGGTGAGAGAATGGCAAAGGTGCCACCGATGGGGATGGAATATGTCACAAGACCAGCGGAATTCATCGTGGTCGTGATGACCAGCTCCTTCCCGCCGAATTCCTGCAGCATCACGGTGAGTTTGTCCACTGTCGCGCGCAATTTGCCCGCATCGGAGACTTGCTGTGCCAGAAACATGCCCGGCGCAATTTGCCCGGGAGCCCAGTCCACAATAAAAGCACTCTCGTCACCCAGAGCCGCAAAAAAGTCGTCACGCAAATTGATCCCGCGCGCGGCGAACATGGATTCAAGGTTTTGAACCGTTTGTTGTCCCATCGGATCCCCTTTGTAAGCCTGCTTCATCATGAAATCATACATCCCAACCATACTGCCACTGCGGTTGGCGAGATACACTTTCGAAGCTTCGCTGGTCAGCGGCATTGTTTTGAACTCCAGCACACCGGGATTTTTCATGTATTCCGGTCTTTCAGCGGCAGGCATGATCGTATACATCTGCTCTTTGAGCATGCCATCCGGGAGAATGGTTGTCGTGGCGAGAACGGCTTTGTAGGGCTGGATTTGCTCCAGAGTCGACTTACCGCTGGGCATCAACCCCATGAAAGGTTTCGCCATCTCGACAATCACTTCCAGATTGATGTAAACCAGCGATGCGTAATCACCCGCCACCCGCCCCAAGGCTTGTTTGAACCGGGCGGATTCCCCGAGGCTACCCTCTTTTTTCCCGGACTTGCGCCGTTCAATCATGTCCTCAAGGATTTTTGTATCGGTCGAGATACTGTAAACCGCTGTTGTCCCGAAAAGAGCCTTCGCAACAAGTATCCCCTGCGGACTTTTTGCGGATTCGATTTTCACACCTTTGATTTTTTTGTCGGCCGCGGGCTGGAAGCCCTTGAATAACCCTTTGAGCGCGGTTTCAAATTCCTTTTGCGAACCCGCCGCCTTGTCATAATCATAAGCCAGAATCACTGTCAGTTTCGGCGGCGAGATTTTAACCTCTGCCAGTGCGATGACCGCCTCCTTTTGCAGGACGACAGGCAAATGCCTGGTCATCAGCTCGATTGTCTTTGAGATTTCCTCCACACGGGGCACCTGAGGCATGCCGGGTTTTGCAGCAGGAACACTGTCCAGACTGTTGAGCAATTTGCCCGGGACGATCCCGTCGGATTTTTTCATCATGGGATCAATGAATTCTTTGACCCCCGGATCATTCCAGATTTTGGAGTAAGCCGTCTTTTTAAAATCCTCTTTGAGCTTGGCGACATCCTTGAGCTCCAGATAGAGAACTGTGTCCGCGGGCAAAATATCCCGGACGGCAAAGGGTTGTCCTGCCCTGAGGAAAAACCACCAGTAAAGCCCCCCCAAAATCACCAGCAAATCAAAAAGGATGAATATAATCAGAAAAAGTGTGCGCTTGTTTTGCATAAGGATCGTCCTGTATTAACGTGTATTATTTTTTGAGTGGAGTCGGGCAAAAAAAGGGGATTGTTAGATTTTCACTTTGAATTTTTCTCCGGATTTGACCGCCTTGCAAAAACCGGCACACAGCCGCGAGATATTTTCCAAATCGCCGAGGTCAATCATTTCCACGGGAGTATGCATATAGCGGTTCGGCAATCCGATACACGCTGTGGGTGTCCCGCCCCGTGAAAGGAAGATGCCGTCCGCATCAGTCCCGCTCCAGCGGGGGTCGATGCCTTGTTGAAAAGGAATTTTGTCCTTGCGGGCGACAGCCTTCAAACGCTCCACGACCACAGGATGATTGGCACTGCCCACACTCAGGATCGGACCTTTCCCCAGCCGGACATCACCGTGTTTCGTTTTCGTGCAGGGGGGAATGTCTGTGGCGTGCCCCACATCAATGACCAGTGCCACATCCGGAGCGACACTGTAACCGGTCATTTTCGCGCCGTAGAGACCGTTTTCCTCCTGCACCGTGCTCACGGCAACCACGCAGACATCCGTTTTTTTGCTTTGCTTTAAAAGCCGCAATGTTTCGGCGGCGGCAAATGTCCCGATGCGATTGTCACACGCACGGGCGACAGCGATATTCCCGCGCAAAACCTCGAACCCATCCACATAGGTGACCGGATCGCCGATAGAAACAATTTGCTCCGCTTCTTTCCTGTCTTTCACCCCGATATCGATGAAAATCTCCTCGATTTTTGGTGCCTTTTGTTCGCCGCTGCGATCCTGCAAATGAATCGCCAAGGCTCCCGTGACTCCGGTGACCGCACCTTTGGCCCCGTGCACATGCACACGCTGTCCCCGGGCAAGGGAAACGTCGATTCCTCCAATGGCTTGAACGTAAAGGAACCCGTCTTCGGTGATGTAATTGATCATGAGCCCGATCTCATCGGCGTGCCCCGTGACCATGATTTTAGTTTTCCCCTTGGGATTGAGCACCGCAATGGCATTGCCATACGCATCCGTCGTGGTTTCATCGGCAAATTGCGCGACGTAATCGAGCCAAACCCGCTGGCCGCATGTCTCGAAACCAGACGGACTGGGGGTATTGATGAGTTTTTCCAGAAATTGCAGGGATGCCTTGTTCACGATTTCAAGCTCTAAAGCCCCGCGCCGAAAAAATCACGGCAAAAATTCTTTCCCTCCCTATCTCTGTCCTTTGAACAAAAGTTGACAATTGAAATGGTTGTATTATGGTTCTATAATGAAAACAATTACTCTCAAAGACATCCCAGCCCCTGTTCATAGCGCGTTGAAGCAGCGTGCCAAAGTCAATGGGAGAAGCCTCAACAAAGAAGTGCTAACCTGTCTGGAAATGATTGTCGCGCCCCGTCGCATAAACCCTGTATCCTTTTTGGACGACATTCGCAAACATCGAGTCACCCTGCCGGGCAAGCTCAATGATCGATTGATTCAACATGCCAAAAACGAAGGCCGCCCATGATCGTGGCTGATTCTAACCTCATTGCTTACCTTTTGATTCCCGGTGATAAAACTGTGATTGCAGACCAAGTCTTCTTAAAAGACGCCGAGTGGGTCGTGCCCCTGATCTGCAAGTCCGAACTGCGCAATATCCTGACCCTCTACATGCGCCATGAGAATATGCCCTTGCATCAAGCCCAATCGTCCATCGAAAAGGCTGAGGAACTTTGGCGCGATCATGAATATTCCGTTCCCTCAATGGACGTTTTAGAATTGACCCATCAGCACAAAATCACGGCTTATGATGCCGAGTTTGTCGTGCTCGCCCAGAATATGGACATCCCTCTGGTGACCTTTGATAAAGCCGTAAAAAAGACATTCCCAAAAACAGCTATTGACCCTGCGGATTTTCTCCGGAGTTGACTCCTCACCCCAGCACAATTGCTCACCCCTCCCTAGATGAGGAGTTGCCGATGGGAAATGAATTTGTTAGCGTGAGACATGTTTCGTAAACTTGAATGGAAAGCCGTTGGAATCGGATTTCTGACTTATTGGGTGTTAGGATTTGGTGTCGTCATCGTGTATTTCCTCATTCATGTAGTCAATTACAGGGAGGCCATCGAGGCTGACATGCCAACACCTTTGGACGAACCCGGAACCTTTGAGCATGTGACATTCACCATCATCTCATCGGTGTGCTGCGTCATCGCGGGCATTGTGACAGCCAAATTTTCCCGGCATAGCCCGCGCTTGAACGCAGTTGCCATCGGTGTCATCACCATTGTGATCTCTCTACCGCTGATCAAATGGACTGATCCACTCTGGTATAATCTGAACTGGATTCTCACCACCATTCCACTTTTATTGATCGGTGTATGGTTGGCGTTGAAATTTTCGAGCAAGTTGCCTGACCATGCTGAAACCCAGCACTCCTCATGAAACCGAAAAAGCGCATCATTGTCATGGGATTCATGGCTTCCTGCCCGATTGCGGGGGTGGTCTGGCAGCATTTGCATTACCTGATCGGGGCGCATCGGCTGGGGCACGAGGTTTATTACATCGAGGACTCAGCGCGCATTCCTTACAACCCCGCGACGTTCGAGGTGGGCGAGGATTACAGCTATGCCGCCGCGACTCTGGCAAAGCTTTTTGAGAAACACGGTCTCGCCCCGGAGAATTGGGCTTATTGCGCCCGCTATCTGCCCGGTCACCCGACGGCGGGGATGGGTTTTGAAAAAATGAAGGAACTCTACCGCACCGCTGACGCGATTTTCAATGTGTGCGGTTCGCAGGAGTTCAATGACGAATTGCTCGCCTCGGAGCGGCTGCTCTACATTGAGAGCGACCCGGCCGTGGAACAGATCAAACTCGCCAAGGGCACGGAAAGCACCCGCGCTTATCTGGCGCGGCACCACGCGCTTTTCAGCTTCGGGGAAAATCTCAACCAGCCCGGTTGCGGGGTTCCTCACACCGATTTCCAATGGCATCCCACACGGCAGCCGGTGGTCACGGACTTGTGGAAGATGCCGGAGCAATTTGCTTTCGATTCCGCCCGGGCGGTTTACACGACCATCGCGAACTGGGCCACGGGAGGCAAAAAGGACATTGAGTGGAACGGGGAAACCTACCTGTGGAGCAAAAACCCGGAATTCCACAAATTCATCCAAGCCCCGGCGGTTTGCGGGGAGACATTTGAACTGGCCAC
>CAYTAI010000017.1:9070-12881 GCA_964435715.1 uncultured Verrucomicrobiota bacterium
GGACATGAAAGACCCTGCCGAGAAGGAGCAATTTGCGCAGGCCGGATGGCGGTTCACCCTGCCGCACAAAATGAGCGAGGATTTCGATCTTTATCGCCAATACATCTGGGGCTCGAAAGGTGAATTCACCGTTGCAAAAGACCAATACACCCGGTTGAACACCGGATGGTTCAGCGACCGGAGCGCCTGCTATCTCGCGGCGGGAAAACCCGTCATCACCCAAGAGACGGGGTTTGGCAAATTCATCCCCTCTGGGGAAGGACTTTTTGGGTTCACCACCCTCGATGACATCCGGGAGGCTGCCGCGCAAATCACTGCGGATTACCCCCGTCATAGTCAAAAAGCCCGTGAAATCGCCCGGGAATACTTTGAAGCTGAAAAGGTTGTGGCTCGTATCCTGATAGATGCCGGGGTCTGATTTTTTCCTTGCATGGTGAAATTTAAATTTTATCTAGCCCTCTGCCGCGCCGTTTGCTATCCCTTTTGACTCCAACCCATGAGCCAGCAAGACCTCTATCTCATTGATCAGATCAAAGTGCGTAACAAGCTCTCCCTCCAAGCTTTTTGCGATAAACACGGGAGCGTCATTTATTCTTACCTGATCGGGCTAATGGAAAAGGAGCCCGATGCACAGGCGGTCTATGAAAAAACGATCGTGGATATTTGGGAAAAATCCGGGCAATATGACCCGAAAACAAAAACCCCTCTCCAGTGGACATTTGATCTCGCATTTCAAAATGCCTTGATGACGAAACGCGAGGAAAACGCCCAGTTTTCTTTCAAAGAGAGTCGTCCCCCGAAATTCGAGACCGAGGAACAGATCAAAAAAGAAATCCCTGCCAAACCGCTTCCGGCGAATAGCTGGCAAAAAATCGAAAGCCGACTGCTCTCCATCCCGCGCATGGACTCAATGACCGCAACGAAATTCCCGACATCATCCGTCCCTCCCGTTTTTATATCAAAAGATAAAACCTCGCCCGGCAATCCTCCCCCCCCGTTACCTCCAAAAATCCCTGCGGTGACCACCTCGGCGATTCCTCCCGTCGCTGCTCCCGCCTCAACCTCACCCGCAAAAGATATTTCCACGATCGCTTCTGCACCCACAAGCACAGGGGCTCTCACCTCTGTCCCACCTCCGGTCAAAGTCCCTCCCCCGAAACTACCTCCTGAACCAGTCAAAAATACAGAGCCTAAAATCACCGCCATTCCCACACAGGCTCCTGAAAAAGCGGCTCCAACACCACCGGCAAAAGAAAACCCTGCAGTCGACGAAAAAAACACCCCGAAAAAGCCCTTGCCCATCAATGATGCGACAAAGGTGCCCCCGGCAGTCTTTCCTCCGACTTCCCCGCTTCCACCCAGACAAAATCCCGTGGAACCGCTCAAACAAGCCCCTGTCAAACTCTCTGAGCCCCCCAAAAAACAGGACGAGCCCGCGCCGAAAAAGGAAGAGGTCAAGACCCCGGCTGCTGAACCTGGCAAAAAATCCGAGTCAAAAGACTCCAAACCCGTTTTCAAACCTGAAAATCAGAAGCTCGACGAGATTTTAAAAAGTAAAGAAACATCCAAACCGGTCAAAAAGCCGGCGGCCGAGCAAACCGTCAACTGGTGGGCAGTCAAAACTTTTGTGGCTTGGGGTTTCACCGTTATTTTCTTTTTCGCTTTTTTCTGGATTTACACAAAGAATAACAACCAAGTCAACGAGATGAAACGCCTCCGCACGGAGCAACTCGAAAGCGAAGCCAAAGCCCGCAGTATCGAAGAGCAGCTCCAAGCCGCTAAAACCCTTTCGACCAATGCCCAAGAACTGGAAAAAACTTTCCAAGAGCGTTTCCAGCAATTCCAACAAACCATCGACCGCCTTGAGACCGAGAAAGCGGGTCTGCTCGATGAGATCAAAACAAAGGAAGCCCGGATCGAATTTCTCGAGGGCAATCTCGGTCGTGTTGTTTTTATGGCATCGACGACCTCTCAAGCTGCCACATTTGCCCGTTGTATCTGGGATGACAAAGCGGCGACTGGCGTGGTCTATGCACGCAATTTGCCCAAGCTGCGCGAGGGGAAAATCTGGCAGGTATGGGCGGTCGTCAAAGACCAGGACTACAGTATCGGATTCATCAACCCCAATGTCGAAGGCAGCGGCTCAGCCAGTCTCAAGCTTGAGAATATCAAAGGCGTGCCGGAAGAATTTTTTGTCACGGACGAACCTCTCGGCGGTTCCTCCGCTCCCACTGGTGATACGGTTATCTCCGGTTCGTAACCGCCGCTTTTTTCTTGCCCGCAATCCGAATGATTGCCGTCTCCAGGGCAATTTGCGCGTCGGCGGAGCTGTAGATCAAGGCTGAGTAAGTTTTTGTCAGCACATCCATTGCCCGGATAAGTTCTTCTTTGGAATAGCGGGACGATGACTGCGCCATTTTGAAAAGAACAAAAGGATGCATCGAAAAAGGATTGTACTTGGGATCCTTGGGAATGCGCCCCGCAAGCTGCTCCGCCACACGAGCCGTCTGCGCTTTAAAATCGGCGAAACTTCCAACGACACGCAATCCGCAGGTCTCCACCAGCTCTTTGACCAGAAGCAATTGCCTGACTTTATTGATCACCGTCACGAGCAAGGCAATGGGCTGATTGCCTTGGAAAAGCAATCGCTCCAGGATCGAGAGTGCCTTCCCTGCATCCCTCTCGACGACCGCATCCCCCAGCTCCCACGCAATTTGCTCTCGGCTGGGGCTGACGATCAGGCGGATGTCTTCTTCACGAATCCATTTCCCGTCACCCGCATATAGAATGAGTTTCTCAAGCTCCTTGCCCAGCACGAGCGTGTCTCCGCCGACACATTCAGCCAGCAGATATGCCGCGTCGGGTTCGATCCTCACTCCTTCGGCTCCGGTTCTTTCCCGGATAAGGTCTTCGATTTTACCTTCCCAATCTTTTTTACTCGTGTCAACGGACTCAAAAACTTTGACCTCGCCGGTTTTTTCGATTGTTTTGTAAAAACTTTTTCTCTTGTCGCAATTTGCGGTACTGACCACGAGTTTGACCCCGCCGGGTAACCCCGCTTTGAGAAGTGCCGCCAATTGCGCGAGCCCCTCCGTGGCGGCGTTGGTCTTGGCAATCATCGAGTCATCGAGGAAATTCGCATTCTTGAGCCAGACGACTTTGTCCCCGCCAAAAAAGGGAATTGTCTGAATTGCTTCCACGCAGTTTGCACAGATTTTTCCGGCTTGCTCCGCGTCCTCCGCCTGGCCATCGACGATTTCGAGGCCAAATTCCCCCGCGCCTTGCGAGAGTTGCTCTGCGAGGGTTTTTGACTCCTCCCGCACCTTGAGTTCATCGGAACCCGTCACCAGATAAACGGAAATATTTGCATTCGCGGCCATGTCAAACGGATTCAAACCCTCCCCCGCCCCCAAGGCAAAGGTTTTCTTCCACAAAAAACCCCTTGTCTTCGGGAGACAAAGGGTTTTTGAAAAGATTCTGAATTCAGAATTCGCACCTGTCAGACTTTGATCAAGTCTTTGCCGGGTTCCCATTCGCAGGGAGCCAACCCGCCGGCTTGGAGGGCTTGGAGCGTGCGGAGGGTTTCTTTGACACTGCGACCGGCGTGCAAAGTATTGACCGTGTAGCTTTGCAAGACACTCTCGGTGTCAAAAATAAAGGTGCCGCGATAAGCGATTCCCTTGTCCGCAAAAAGACAGCCGAAAGACTCGGTCACACGGCGGTTTGTGTCGGCGTAGAGTGGAAATTTGACCGGTCCCAACCCGCCTTTTTTCGGATCGGTCTCGACCCAGGCTTTGTGGGAGAACTCGCT
>CAYTAI010000017.1:12951-15679 GCA_964435715.1 uncultured Verrucomicrobiota bacterium
GGTTGTTAAAACCTTTGATCTCCGTCGGACACACAAATGTGAAGTCCAGCGGCCAGAAGAAAACCACGAGCCAGCGACCGTGGAAGTCGGAGCTGTGGATTTCTTTGAAGTTACCGTCAGGCAAATAAGCCTGACCCGAGAATGTGGGAAGTTTATCTCCGATTTTAAGCATAGGCTTAAACTGATAACCCACACCCACCGGATTTCAAGCGGGAATTTCAGGATTTTTTCCGGAGGCTTTTCATTTGAAAGGTTTCAGGGTTCAATCTTTCTTGTGACACCCATCCCCCCCTCCTTTCGTGCCTTGCTGGAATCCTTTGTGACCGCGGCTCTGGATGCAGTCAATCCATCCGCCGCCGCGCTCAATCAAGCAAAAAGAATTGGAAGCAAATTGCGCGTGGGACGGAAAATATTTGATTTGAGGCGGTTCGATGAGGTGCGGTTGGTCGCCGTTGGGAAGGCGGCGGTTCCCTTGGCGGGGGCGGTCATTCCTCTGATCCAAGATAAATTATCACGCGGTGTCGTGGTGACGAAAAAAGGATTCACCACCCGCACTGACCCGGTACGGGAATACTTCACAAAAAATAAAATCATTTTAATGGAAGGCTCTCATCCGGAGCCGGACGAGAGCAGTTTGCGCTGTGGCAAGGCCATTGCCGCCGCGGTAGCAAATTGCTCGGGAAAAACCCTTCTGCTGTGTTGCATTTCCGGAGGAGCCTCTTCCCTGGCGATCCTGCCCAAACTCGGCATCACCCTGAAATCTTACCGTCGTGTGAACAGCTTGCTCCTTGCCAGCGGCGCGGACATTGTCTCGGTCAATGGAGTCCGCAAAGCACTCGATGAGCTCAAAGGCGGAGGACTTGCCCGGCTTGCCGCTCCGGCGCAAATTGCTTCGCTCATCATCTCGGATGTCATCGGCGACCCCATTCCCGTCATCGCATCCGGTCTCACCGATGCTCCCGGCGTGCAAAATTTCATTGTCGCAAATAACACCCTTGCATGCCAAGCTGTCGCCCGGGCAGCGCGGAAAGCAGGATTCAAACCCGTCATCATAACCACTGGACTCAAAGGTGAAGCTCGCAAAGCCGGCGCGCAAATTGCACAGGAAATCACCCGCGCCCCTTCAAAAAGCTGCCATATCTATGGCGGGGAAACCACTGTGACACTGGGCAAAAAGTCCGGGTTTGGCGGACGCAATCAGGAGCTTGTCCTCGCCGCCGCCATCGAGCTGGGGAAAAGCAGTACATCCGCGCAAATTGCCCTGGCATCATTTGGCACAGACGGCATCGACGGCAGGAGCCCTGCCGCCGGAGCCTTTTGTACCGGTGAAACAATCGCCAAAGCCAAGTCACTCAAGCTCTCCCCGCGCAAATTGCTCCGGGAACACAATAGCCACGTCTTTTTCAAGAAACTCGATCAACTCATCGTCACGGGACAAACCGGGACAAATGTCGCCGATGTGGTTGTCGCGGTAAAAGACTAAAGTGTGACATCCTTTTTCGCATCCGTGTCAGGCTCAGTCGCCTGTTCCGCACGGCGGAATCTTTTCATGACAAAACCCTGCAAATCAGCCATCAGTGTGTAAACCACCGGAATGACAAAGAGTGTGAGGATTGTGCTCGTCAGCATCCCGCCCACACACACCACACCGAGCGGGCGACGGCTTTCCGAGCCTCCGCCGAACCCGATGGCAATGGGCAAAATGCCTGCGATGGTCGCCAAGCTGGTCATGAGAATCGGACGCAACCGGATCAAGCCCGCCTTGAGCATGGCGGCCTTCGCGTCGAAACCTTGGGCGATTTGTTGGTTGGCGAATTCGACGAGAAGAATGGAGTTTTTCGTCACCAGTCCCACAAGCAGAACCAATCCGACCTGGCTGAAGATATTCATCGTCATGGACGGTATCCTCGGGATGATGGAAGAAAGGATATGCGCGATTTTCGGCGGGTCGGGAGCGTAATTCGCCCAGCCGTAGAGCATATTGCCTGCAAAATCAATCCAACTGAGCGTGTAAGGCAGTCCAAAAGCGCCCAAGAAAGCCAGTGGCAGCGCGAGCATCACTGTGAAAGGATGGATGAAACTTTCAAATTGCGCCGCCAGAACCAGAAAGACCACAATGATCGCCAACGCCATGAAAAAGTAAACCTCGCCGCTGGACTCGCGCAAATTGCGCGTCTCGCCTTTCCAATCGTAGCTGAACCCCGGCGGCAAGGTTTCATCGAGGATTTCCTGGGCGCGCGCTACGGCTTTCCCGAGAGGCACACCGGCAGGGGTTGCCTCAATGGTGGTCGAGCGCAGACGGCTGAAACGCTCGATTTTATTTGGTCCGGCTCCCGCCTCGTAATTGATCAGATTGGCAAGTTGGACAAGTTGCCCCTTGTCATTGCGGATATAAATCCGCTGGAGCCTGTCCGGAGTCAGGCGGCTCTCGCGCTCCAGCTGGACGATGACCTCGTATTGTTTTCCGTCACGTTTGATCTCGCTGACATCGAGCCCGCCGAAAAGTATCTGGAGTGTGCGCGAGATGTCCTCCACGGAGACACCCAGTGCCCCCGCGCGGTCACGATTGATCCCGACACGCACCTCGGGCTTGTTCAACTCGAAAGTGGAACGCACATTTGCCAGGAATCCCTCGGCACGGAAGCGTCCGGCGAGCTCGTCGGCATAAGCATCCAACGCGTCGAGGTCGGGGTTGCTAATCACCAGTTGAAAGGGCTGGCTAAAGCCG
>CAYTAI010000017.1:15704-17628 GCA_964435715.1 uncultured Verrucomicrobiota bacterium
ATTCACGGCTTTGGGAATAATCGGAATGGCGATCGCACCCTCCACCTGCGTGATGAATGTCGCTCCCAGGCCAGATGGTCCGCCCACAATATCACGAAGCCCCTTCCGTTGCCCCTCATCGACCAGGCGGACAAACATGAAACCAAGAGCCGCATCACCCGGCCCATTGAATGGTAAAGCCACAGCAGTGAAATAACCTTCCGCCTCCGGGGTCTTTGCCACAATTTGCTCCATCTGGCGCATCATGCGATCGGTGTACTCGGGTGTTGAACCCACCGGAGTAATCGCCAAGGCGAGGAAACGACCCTTGTCTTCCTCGGGAAGAAACTCATTCTCGAGATTCTTGAAAAAATAATACGAAAAACCGAGGGATAAAAGCGCAATCAAAATGATCAACCAGCGGTGCCGCAGTGAAAAACCCAAAGCCCGCGAGTAACGCTCGCTCAAGGAATCAAAGAAACGCTCGAAAGCGAGGAACACCCGTCCGTGTTTGACATTGTCAATGGGTTTGAGAATCCGCGCCGCCACCATGGGTGATAGCGTCAAAGCGATAAATGCCGAGACCAGCACCGACACGGACAAAGCAACCGCAAACTCCAAAAGCAAACGCCCTGTCAACCCGCCGATAAATGCCAGAGGCAGGAAAACCGCGACCAAAGACAACGTAATCGTGATAATCGCAAAGCCGATCTCGTGCATGGTTTTGATTGAGGCATCAAAGGGACTCATTCCCTCCTCAATATTGCGGTAGATATTTTCGAGTACAACAATGGCGTCATCGACCACGATGCCGATGGCGAGCACGAGTGCCAGCAGAGTAAAAATATTGATCGAATATCCGAGGGCATGGAGCACTCCGAAAGTCGCAATGATCGAAACGGGAATCGAGAGTGTGGGAATGATCGTCGAGCGCACATTACGCAAAAACAGGAAGATCGTCAGAACAACGAGGACAAAGGCGATGATGAGCGTTTCGTAAACTTGATAGACAGCCTTTTCAACAAAGATGGATTCATCATAAGGAAATGAATATTCGATGCCTTTGGGTAAAGACGGGGCGATGGCGTCCATCCGCTCTTTGATGCCGCGGGCGACCTCCAGGGTATTCGCCTTCGACTGTCGCACGATGCCCAGTCCAATGGAGGGTTTACCCTTGAACCGCGCAATCGAGCGTTCATCCTCGACACCATCCTCCGCGCGTCCGATGTCTTTGAGACGGACGACGGAGCTCCCGTCTTGGCGGATGATCATTTCGTTGAATTCAGCAGCGGTATTAAATTGCCCCCGCGTCTGAATGGTCAGTTCCCTGTTGAGATTTTCAATACGGCCGGAAGGGAGCTCGACATTCTGCTGTTGCAAGGCCAGCTCCACATCCAGCACGGTGACCTGGCGTGCCGCCATCCGCTCGGTATCCAGCCACAACCTCATGGCATAACGCTTTTGCCCTCCGATAATGACCGAGCTGACACCGGGGACGGACTGAAGACGGTCTTTGACCTGATCCTCCGCAATTTGCGTGAGCTCCTGTGTATTGTAGCGGTCGCTGAAAAATGCGATCCACATGATCGGACTGGCGTTACTGTCTTGCTTGAAAATGACGGGTTCATCAATGTCATCCGGCAGACGTCCGCGCACGCGTGCGACAAGATCGCGGACATCCTGGGACGCCAGATCGACATTCCGGCCCTGGACAAACTCCACGGTAATCGAGCTGACCTGCTCACGGCTTTCACTGGTGAGGTAACGGATGCCCTCCGCGCCGCTGATGGCTTCCTCAAGCCTTTCAGTGACTTCTGTCTCGACCACCTCCGCGCTGGCACCGGGGTAAACGGTCAAGACATTGATGATCGCGGGGTCGATATCGGGCAATTCGCGGACAGGCAATCGTTGCAGTCCTAAAATGCCAAAAATCAAAAGACCCAGT
>CAYTAI010000017.1:17638-25159 GCA_964435715.1 uncultured Verrucomicrobiota bacterium
ATCGTCAACACTGGACGGCGGACACAAAGTTCGAGAAAGGAAGTCATTGAGGGGGCAAAGTCCTATTTTTCTGGTGAAGGCTCATCAGGGGCTTGCGGCTCTTTGATCTCAGCGGTCTCAGGATTGATCCCGTGGCGTGACGATGCCTCCGAAATGATAATGGTCGCGCCCGGTCCCATTTTTTGAAAGCCCTCGACGACGACGATTTCCCCTTCAAGCAGTCCGGAGAGGATTTCAGATGCGCCCTCAGTCCTCAGCCCGAGTTTGACCTCGCGGATTTCAGCCTTGCCGTCCGGGTTGCGGACAAAAACAGAGGCTTGATCGCGCTTGAAACTGATCGCCGACTCAGGGATCGTCAAGACACCCTCTCTCGCACGGAAAATCAGCTGGAGATTGCCAAACATTCCCGGACGGAGGAGATTTTCTTCATTTTCGATGAGGGCTTTGACCAGAACTGTCCGGCTCACGGGATCCAGCCTCGGGGAAATAAATGAGACATTCCCTTCAAAGGATTTTTCAGGATAAGCGACAGAAGTAATTGTGATTTTCTGCCCGATCGCGAGTTGCGAGATGTATTTTTCCGGTACGTTGAAATTCGCCTCGAGCGGATCAATCTGCACCAGCCCCGCCAATATCTGCCCGCGTGAAACAAATTGCCCCACACTGACCATTCGCTCGGTTGTCACCCCGTCAAACGGGGCTTTAATCACGGAGTCCCGGAGCGACTCTGTCGACAGATCCACAGCTGCCTGTGCATTTTGCACGGACGTGCGGGCGCGGTCGAACTCTTGTTCGGAGATCGCTTTCGTCTTGAAAAGCCTTTCCTTGCGATCGAAATCGGTACGGGCAAACTTCAAATTCGCCTGTGCATCCGCCAGTTGTGCCTGGAGCTTGGAATCATCAATACGGAAAAGGATTTGCCCCTCGGTCACAGGTGTTCCCTCTTCGAAACCGATTTGTGTAATGCGTCCGTCGATCTCGCTGCGAACCTCGATTTCTTCATTCGATTTGATATCAGCGACCAATGTGATCTTTTCATTCATCACTTCACGTTTGACCGGAGCGACCACTGCCTGAACCGGAAAATCCCCCGGCGGAGGCCCCCCGGCCGCCGGCGGTTTCCCGCAGCCGGCCAGAAAAAGCGTGGGAAAAAGAATAACTAAAATCAGGGAAAGACGGCTCATCTGGATTCCTTGCGTGATAAAAGTCCCATTTCAAAAAAATCGATCATAAATTTCTCTGCGTCTTCGATGCTTGTTTTTTGTTTGGAGTCGAAAGCCCTCATGAGCGCGCTGTCACTGAGCGCGCAAAAGGAACCCACAAGATACTCAAGGTCATGAGCAGCAAAATCGCCGGATTTGATCCCGGCTTTGAGCGTCTTGCGCACGAGCTCCTGATATTTGGAATGAATGTCACGGGTTTTCTCGGACACACCGGCGGCAAGATTGCACTCACTGCCGACGATCTCCGAAAAGTAAATGGTCATGAACGCCCGGTTCTTCCGGAAAAAATTCACCTTGCTGCGGAAAAGCGCGTGCAATTTGCTCCGCGGCGTCTGGCACTTTGCCACCTCCTCACAGACATAATCAAAATAGACAATGGCTTTCCGGTTGAGAAGCTCGTGATAGAGTTCGGTTTTCGAGGCGAAATAGCGGTAAATGGTGCCCGTGCCGTATTCAGCCAGACGCGCAATATCCTCCATGGACGTTTGAAAAAAACCTTTTTCCGCGAAAAGCTTCTCTGCTGCCGCGAGAAAATCCTCTTCGCGCACCATTCGATCCCTGAGCTTGCGATGTCCTTGTTCAGTAATCATAGTTCATATAGTGAATAATCATTCACTTTTATGTGAATGTATTCTCATCTGTAAAAATTGCAAGTCGAAGATTCTGTTTCGTTCAACTCGTCATAATTCTTTGGCACAAACTTGTTTTTCGCCAGGAACGGGCTCCGGCACACCGTGTTTTCATTCTTGTTACACGGGTTCAAGCGGGTTTTCATTTTTTTTATTTTTTTCCTTGTATAAATCAATGAACCAGATAAATACCGACTATACGGTATGTTATCAAGACAAAATATCAAGGCTCGCAATCCCCGGCAAACCCGTGAACGAATCGTGAAAGCCGCCGTCGCACGCATACTCCGGCAGGGTTTTGCCTCGACAACCCTCGATCATATCTGTACAGACGCGGGCGTGACCAAGGGCAGCTTTTTCCATCATTTCAAATCAAAGGAAGAAATGGGTCTCGAGGTCATCCGCTGGTGGAGCAATATGGGCACACAGGAATATTCCAAAGCCTGGAAAAATCCGGGTCAAAATCCTTTGACCCAGCTCAGCGCCATGCTTGATATTATGGCTGGATTCACGGAGACCGACGGATCACCTTGTGTCTGTGCGATCGGCATGATCGCCCAGGAAATGGCTCTCTCCCATGATGAAATCCGTGAGAGTTGCGCCCGTGAATTGACATCGTGGACCCACCATGTCGCGCGGCTTTTGGAATCTGCCAAAAGCACGTCCAAACCCGTCCAGGACTTTGATTCAGAAAAAATCGCCTGGTTTCTGAATAGCCTTTGGCAAGGCTCCATGCTCATTGGAAAAACGTGCCAGTCCCCGAAGATCATCCGGGAGAACCTGCGGATTGCCCACACCATGATTTCCCGTCTCTTTGAAAAACCTCAAAAAATCCGGAAACAACAAACCAGAAAGAAACCATGAGCTCATCACCCAGTCATCCCCCGTATCCCGCCTTTAGCCCCTACCTGTGCGTTCATGATGCCGCTGCCGCTATTGAATATTACAAGACCGCCTTTGGTGCGACCGAGCGGTTCCGTCTCATCAATAAAACCAATGGTAAAATCGGTCATGCAGAGCTCGATATCCAGGGGGTTTTGATCATGCTTGCCGATGAGAATCCGGCATGGGGCAATCTGTCTCCGAAATCACTGGGAGGCACATCCACTACTTTTTGCCTTGAGGTGGAGGATCCCGATGCGACCATTGACCGGGTTGTCGCCGCGGGAGCAACCATCAAAATGCCTCTCGACAATCAATTCTACGGATTCCGCAGCGGTAGCGTGATTGACCCCTTTGGTCATGAATGGATGATCCAACGTGAAATTGAAAAAGTTTCCCCCGAAGAGTTGCAGAAGCGTTGGGATGCGATATCTGGTGATTGCAGCAATGATCAGAAAAAATGACGAAAAAAAGAGCTTTTTTCAAAAACCTTCGACAGGAGAATCCCATGAATCACGACAATCCTTTACTCAATGTCAGCGGTTTGAAAAAATCACTGGGTGGCAGGCTCGTCGTCGATGATGTGAGTTTCTCTTGTCACGCAGGCGAAGTCGTCAGCCTTCTCGGACCAAATGGGGCAGGCAAAACAACTTCACTCCGTATGTGCTACGGTTTTCTCAAGCCTGATGGGGGGAATATTTCAATCGCCGGGTTTGACTTGGAAACTCAAGGGGATCCGGCCCGGCGGGCACTCGGAGTCTGCACTCAAGATGACACTTTTGACACCGACTTCACCGTTCGGGCAAACCTGGAGCAGACAGCCCGTTATTATCGCCCGCTCATACCAAATCTTTCCGAACGCATCGACGCTTTGCTCGAGCAGTTTGGCCTCACCGGATACGCATACAGCAAGCCAGACACACTTTCCGGGGGATATAAAAGGAGATTGATGATCGCGCGCGCTGTCGTCCATGATCCGAAAGTGATTTTCCTGGATGAACCCACCACGGGTCTCGATCCTCAGGCGCGCCGGACTGTCTGGGAACTGATTTCCCAACTCCGCGCCTCTGGCATGGCTGTGGTACTCACGACCCACTATATGGATGAGGCTGAGCGTCTCTCTGACCGTCTGATCCTGCTCCAATCAGGAAAAGTCAGAGCCACAGGAACCACTGGCGAGCTGCTGGGTAATCTGGTCGGCGAACATGTTGTCATTGTTTCACAAAGCATTCCCGAAGCCGGGCAAGCACAAGCCTGGTTGCGGGCGCAGGGCATCCCCCTGTCTGCCGTGCTCGATGAGTGGCATATCCCGCTGGACGCCACTGGACTCGCGGCCTTTGTCGCCGAATTCCCGACGCTCCGGTACGAAGTGCGTCCCCCGACATTGGACGATCTTTTCCTCTCACTTGAAAAGGAGGCGCGCCTGTGAATCTCTCCATCTTCAAAGCCGCCTTGGATTGGCAAAGCCGCGCCGTCGTGATGCGACACCTCCGCGTGCACCTGAGGAATTGGCATACCGCCGCGGTTCCTCCCATTTGTGAGCCGTTGATCATGCTCATGGCATTTGGCGTGGGGCTTGGACGGCAAATCGGCACTCTCACCTGGGATGCCAGACCTATTGATTATTTAACCTATCTGGCACCGGGCATTCTTGCCTACACCGTCTTTATGACCTCTTTTTTCCAGTCACTTTGGTCAGCCTATTTTCGAATGCATTTCCAGAAATCCTGGGAAGGACAGTTAACGACACAAGTTCGGCTGGCTCATGTGATATGGGGCGAGTTATTTTGGTCGGCAACACTGGCTGTATCCTACGCACTCATTGTTTGTATCGTTCTGCTGGGCTTTGACCTTGCAGGTGTTTTGACACTGCACTGGGCATGGATTCCGCTGTCCATCCCGTTGTTTTTTGTGACTGCCCTGGCTTTTTCCTGTGTGGGATTATTCTTTACAGCCACAGTTCCCACCATCGACCATATGGGTCTCCCATTTTTTCTGGTGATTCTGCCCATCGGGTTTGCCAGTTGCACCTACTTTCCACTGCCGCCGATTCCATGGTTGGAGGTCGTCGTGCAATTCAATCCTCTTTATCATCTGGCTGAAGGTCTCCGCTGGTTGCTGCTCCGCGGGGAAATCACTTGGCATCTGCCGGCAGCTGCCATCGTTTCCCTTTTCATCATTCTCCTGTTGCTCCCGCTGGACGTGCGACTCTTGCGCAAACGCATCTTTGGTGACAACTGAAATCCGTCGTGCACCACGAGAGGGATCATGGTCTCCCCGCCGCCATCACCTTTCGCACCTCTGCGACCACGGCATCGGTGATGCCCTGGAGTGTGCCCGCGGGCCTTGCTCCCGCAGCAGCCGGATGCCCGCCGCCTCCGAATTTCCCGGCAATAAGATTCACATTAATCAACTGGGGATTTTTCGAGCGGAGGCTGACACGGATTTTGCCTTCCGGCTCCTCTTCAAAAAGGGCGGCGACAATCACCGTGTTGACGGAGCGGATCGAATCAATAAAATTCTCATTATCTTCCGGTTTTGCCCCCGTTTCGTCGTACATCTTTTGGCTGATCTGGATGTACCCGATTTTTCCCGCATCGACGAATTGCGCGCTTTTAAAAACTTCTTTAAAGAGCAAGAGCCGGCGGAGAGGAAAACTTTCGTAAATTTGTTGATTCAACTCCCCGACATTCAAGCCTCTTTCGATCAAGTCCGCCGCGACCCTCATGGTTTTCGGTGTGGTATTCGGATACTGGAAAGATCCTGTATCGGTGGAAATCGCGGCATAAAGGCAGACGGCAATCTCTTTGGACACGTCCAAACCTCCGGTCGTCAGCAGCTCATAAGCAATTTGCCCGGACGCGGGAGAAGTCGTATCGATGTAGTTCAAATCCCCGAAGAGGGTATTGCTCTCGTGATGGTCGATATTGATGCAGTAAGGAGAAGGCTCTTGGGGCGGGTCTTTGCGGAAATTTTTCACCGAATGCCTGGCAGCCCCAAGCCGCTCAAAACTCGCACAATCAATTGAAATCACACAGTCAAACCAGGTTTCAACCGCTTTTTCCGGCAAGAGTATCTTCTCCGTGTGCGGGAGATAAAAAAACTTTTCCGGAACCGGGTCTGAACCCCAATAAGTGACCTTTTTTCCCGCTGCCTCAAGTGCCAAACCCAATCCCAGCTGTGACCCCAGCGCATCCGCATCCGGACGCATGTGGGTCATGATCAGAAAGTTATCCCTCTGGCGTATCGCCTGCACAATTTGCTCCAGTGTGCAATCCCGGCTACTCATCGTCATCGTCCTCGGTATATTCCTCATCGGAAATGAGATGTTCTGACTTTAAATCATCCAGAATCTGCACCACTCTCACGCCGCGTTCCGCGGTCGAGTCCAGGATGAACTGGAGGACAGGCGTGTATTTCAGAACCACCTCACGGCTCATGAGCCGTTGCAAATTGCTCCGGTGGGAATTCAACGCCTTCATCGCTTGATGCCCGGCATTCGGGCCATTCCCGATGACACTGAAATAAACCCGCGCATTGTGGAGATCCGGCGCCACATCGACTGCGGTGATCGTGATCAAACCGGATTCAAAACCCACTTCACGGCGGATCAAATCGCCCAGGGAACGCTTGATAAGCTCGTTGATTCTGACCATGCGATTTTTCATAAAAAGAATCTCAACGGGTGGATCAGTGGAGAGAATGAAAGGAAAGCACCCGCTTTAAAGTTTCTGCGCGACTTTCTCAAGGATGTAACACTCGATGATGTCACCCTCCTCATAATCGTTAAAACCTTCCAGCCGGATTCCGCACTCCAGCCCGGCGCGCACCTCGGAGACGTCATCCTGGAAACGGCGGAGAGTGCCGATGGCACCCGTGTAAATATTCATTTTCCGTCGCATCACACGCGCTTTGGCGGAGCGGCTCACCCGTCCATCGGTGACGACAGCACCCGCGACCTTGCCGCCTTTGCTCATTTCGAATACCTGTTTGATTTGGGCGTGTCCGATCACAGCTTCTTTAATCTCCGGATCAAGCTTGCCGACCAAGGCATCCTCGACCTCTTGGAGCAACTCATAAATAATATTGTGCAGACGAATCTCAACCTTGTCCGCTTTAGCCTTTTCAGCAGCGCGGGTTTCAACCTTCACATTAAATCCAAAGATCAAAGCTTCGGAAGCTTTTGCTAAAATCACGTCTGTCTCGGTAACCGGACCGACGGCATTATGTAAAATATTGATCGATATCTTCTCGCTCTTGATTTTTTTGATCTGGCTCTCGACAGCCTCGGAAGAACCGGAGACATCGCTTTTGACAATTAATCCAAGGGTTTTTTTCTGTCCTGCCGCAATCGCATCCATCAAGGACTCCATCGATGTCGCCCGTGTGGTATTCTGGAGTTTACCCATGCGGATGTCATCAGCTTCTGTTTCTGCAAGCTGCCGCGCATCTTTTTCAGGCAATACCTCGAATTTTGCCCCCGCCTCGGGAATCCCATTGAGACCAATGACTTTAACGGCAAATGAGGGACCCGCATTTTTGACATTTTTACCCGCATGATCAATCAAAGCTTTGATTTTTCCCCAGATCGGGCCAATGCGAATCGCATCACCAACCTGCAACAACCCTTCTTTGACCAAAACCGTCGCCGTGGCACCGCGCCCCTGCTCAACCTGTGACTCGATCACATGCCCCGAGGCAGAGCCTTCATCCCGGGCTTTGAGCTCGAGCATTTCCGCCTCGAGCATGATCCGTTCAATCAAATCTGAAATTCCAATATTCTTGGT
>CAYTAI010000017.1:25182-25532 GCA_964435715.1 uncultured Verrucomicrobiota bacterium
TACCGGTGTCACCACCCAAATCTTCGCTGACAAGCCCCATTTCCATGAGTTGTCCGATGACTTTATCGGGATTGGCAGATGAAATATCCACTTTGTTGAGAGCGACAATGATTTTCACCCCGGCAGCTTTGGCATGGCTGAAAGCCTCACGCGTCTGGGGCATCGGCCCATCATCAGCCGCGACCACAAGCACGACGATATCGGTAACATTCGCCCCACGGGAGCGCATTGCCGAAAAAGCCTCGTGACCGGGAGTATCCAGAAAAGTAATAAAATGATCTTCTTTTTTGTCGTTTTTTACGGTAATCGTGTAGGCACCGATATGCTGGGTGATCCCTCCGGCTTCACCC
>CAYTAI010000017.1:25551-25827 GCA_964435715.1 uncultured Verrucomicrobiota bacterium
GGTGCGGCGGATATAGTCAAGCAAAGAGGTCTTACCATGATCGACATGCCCCATGAATGTCACCACGGGCGGTCGTGTCGCTTGCTTTTCGGCGGGAATCACCGGGGGTGCCGCAACCTCGATTTTTTGCTTGTCGATTTCTTGAATGTGCTCGATATGGATTTTTTTCTCACGACGGTCACGGCCGAACTCAAACCCGTGTTTTAAACAGACGGTCTTTGCCTGATCTTCGGTAATTGTCCCATTGATATTGGCAAACACATTGATCTCCATAAG
>CAYTAI010000017.1:25865-29152 GCA_964435715.1 uncultured Verrucomicrobiota bacterium
AAACGGCTTCAACCCCATCATGTCCGCCAGCTCACGGACAATAATCGGACCTTTGATATGGATGTATTTATCGTCGACTCCACTCTCGGGAGAAGCAGCCGCCTCAGGAGAAGTCGGTGCCTCCGCTGGTGTGACCGGTGTTTCAGAAGGGGTCAAAGCTGCCGCTGCGACATCCTCCTGGACTTGCTGGCGCGCGGTTTCACGCTTTTCAGCCGGGGATGAGATCAAGTCCAGAATCGCAGGTTTTTTCTTGTCTGCTCCGGCGGATTTCATCTCTTCAGACGGGACAGGTTTTGCAGGTTTCTCTGCTGCAACGGTTGCCGGTGCCGCCTGTTTAGCCCTTGCCGGCGAGGAGGAAGATGCCGCTGTTTTCCGGGAGCCCGTCTTTTTCGCTCCATCCGCCTTTTGGACGGAAGAGCGGGAAGATTTTGTCTTCTCTATATCCGTTTTTTTTGCGGATTTTGTCGTTTTAACTTCTTTGACGGGCATGATAATCTTTGTCCTTATTCCTTATTTTTTTGAGACTTCAATTGCTTTCGCGCGGATTTGTCCTGCGGACTCTGAAGGCAGACCCACTGCCTCGACCAAATCATTTTCCTCAGTGTCGGCAATTTGTTCAATTCCGTGAAATCCGGCTTGCACGAGCTTGCGCGCGGTTTCCTCGTCAATCGATAGAACCCCGGAAATCTCGCCCACAGCCTGTGCGACACGTTTGGCAAACTCATCCGCAGTGGATGTATCCTTTTCGATATCCACTTGCCAACCCGTGATTTTGGAGGTCAGGCGGGCATTGACGCCTCGTTTGCCGATAGCGACCGAGAGTTGTTCCTCATCGACTTTAACCAAAACCCGCTTGTTTTTCTCGTCGATCTCAACGGCTTTAAGCTGGGCTGGTTTCAGTGCTTCCGGGATGAACTCGCGGATATTCGAGTACCAGCGGATAATATCGACTTTCTCATTATTGAGCTCTCGACAAATATTTTTCACACGCGCCCCGCGCACACCGATACAAGCCCCGACGGGATCGATTTTGTCATCAGCGGAGTGGACAGCGACTTTCGTCCGGAACCCCGCCTCGCGCACGATGGATTTGATCTGGATGGTCTTGTCACCGATTTCGGAAACTTCCAATTCAAAAAGCCGGCGGACAAAATCAGGATGACTCCGGGAGAGAATGATTTGTGTGTCGCGGTGGGCTTGATGATCCACACGCAGCACAAGAGCGCGGATACGATCGCCCACACTGTAATCCTCAGTCGGCACCCGTTCATTGGAAGGCAAAACCGCCTCAAATTTACCCAGATCCAAAATCACATCCATGCGCTCAAAACGGCGCACGGTTCCGGTGATTAAATCCCCTTCGCGGTCTTTGAATTCCTCAAAAATTTTCTCGCGCTCAATCCCGCGCAAACGTGCCATCATGGCTTGTTTCGCCGTCTGGCTGGCGATCCGGCCGAATCCGGCGGGAGTCACCTCCACATCGACTTCTTCACCGATTTGCACATCGCTTTTGATCTTGCGCGCTTCGTACAAGGAGACCTCTCCATTGGCATTTGTGACTTTATCGACAACGACAAGCTGTGCGACCGCTCGGATCGCCCCGGTTTTCCGGTCGATATCAATCCGCAAATTGCGCGCGGGACCGACGCTTTTTTTGGAAGCTGAAAGAAGCGCGTTTTGAATCGCTTCGATCAGAATCTCACGGTCGATTCCTTTTTCTCTTTCTAAATAGTCCAGTCCGGCAATTAATTCAGCATTCATGATTATTTTATCCCTTAAAAACAGAAAAAGTGGGTTCGTAATAGAATCCCACCTCTTAACGGACTAGCCAGCATATAGAATCAGACTCCACGCGTCAAGGGGTAGTTTCCTTGCCTGTCAATAAGCAAGATAATAACTTAAATTGACAGAAGCGCTTCCTCCTCAATTGACGACACCCGCGCAAATTGCTTCAATCGCCGCATGCCTAGTTTCGATATTGTCTCAAAAGTGGAATTGCACGAAGTGGAAAACGCCCTTGCCCAAGCCAAAAAAGAAATCGCCACCCGCTTTGACCTCAAGGATGCCGCCCCCGAAATCACGCTCGACAAAGAAACCATCAAGCTGCGTGCCAAGGATGAATACAAAGTCAAAATCCTGCGTGAAATCATGATGGCTAAGCTCGCCAAGCGCAATGTCAGCCTCAAAAATCTCGAACAAAAACCGATCGAAAACTCCCTCTCCCACAGCACGGCGGACATCCTCATCAAACAAGGCATCGACCACGACAAGTCCAAGGCGATCACTCTCGCCATCCGCGATCTCAAGCTCAAAATAACCGCGAAATACCAAGATCAACAAATCCGAGTCGAAGGCAAAAGCCGCGATGATCTCCAAGCCGTCATGACATTGTGCCGTTCCAAAGACTTTGGCTGCTCCCTGGACTTTGTGAATCTCCGGAACTAAACCCTTTTCATCTCCCATTGCTGCCGCAAGTATTTGACCGCGCTGTCGTCGCGATTTGAACCGATCACCTCTTTGGCAAAATGTTTCACCTCATCCGGTGCATTGCTCATCGCCGCACTGTGCCCCGCCATGCGGAACATGGGCACGTCATTGCTTTCGTCCCCGATGACGGTGACTTGAGTCATTTCCAGCCCGGTCATTTGACAGAGTGTCTCCAGACCGTGTCCTTTGCTGGCGAAATAATCATGGATCTCGATCCACCACCATCCCGGGCCGTAAGGGTCTTCATACGCATGGGCGCGCAGGGTGTCGGCATGCTCCTCTTGCGTCCAGAGTAAAATTCTTTCGATGACCTCTTTCGGGCCGATGGTCGTCAGGCACACCGGCTGGGCAGCGCGGGCGGAGTTCAAATGAGGCACCTCACGCAGCCTTTTATCCCGTTTCAGCTGTCGCGCCGCGAGCCATGCCCCGATCCTGTCATTCGAAGCCGGGGCGTGAAACATGACATCCTCGCTCCCGTCAAAACAAAATAAAAATGGCGAGATCCCCTCGGACAAGGATTTATCAATGACCCGTCCGGTGATCTCCGTGTCCATTGCGCGGATCACCAGATGTTCCCCCGTGTGAAAATCGGTAATGAATGAACCGTTTTTTTCCACCACGGGAAACTCAAAGGGAATCCCCTCAATCACATCACGCATTTCAACCAGCCCCCGCCCGCTGGCGACCGTGAAAGGCATTCCTTCCTCGAGCAATTTGCACAATTCAGCCCGGCTCCAAGCCGTGAGTTCTCCTGCCGGATTGAGGAGTGTGCCGTCAATATCGGACACAAAAAGAAAATC
>CAYTAI010000017.1:29230-30375 GCA_964435715.1 uncultured Verrucomicrobiota bacterium
CAAGGAGGTAATGGCAGAGAAATCATTATTTTTTGTTCCCGGCAGGGGACTGGAATTGTATTGGTCTTGAAGGGTGAGCCGGACGCTCATGAATTTTGTCAAACCCGTCTCCACTCCACCCCGAGCATTAAAAATATAGTTATTGTCATTCGTCGGGTCACCGAGAACCTCCACCCCTTGAAATACACGCGCCTTTTCGGTAAATCGATATTCAAAATTCTGAGCCAGCCGACCCTTGAAACTGCTGGACTCGGGTTGTGCACTGAATTTCTCAAATTCCAATGCCGGGCCACTTTCCAGATTCAAATCCATGTGCTCCGAGCGCACCGCGCGCCACCCCAACCCCGGACCAGCGAAAACGCGGTAATCGAGTTTTTGCGGCGAGTCATATTCCGCATTCCCCACAAGCAACCAGTAAAAAGTCTGGTTAATGTCATGGTTGTATTGGGTTCGTCCGGTCGCTTTGCTGACCTGTTGCCCCTGCGAGTCTGTCCCTAAAAGTCCTGTCGCCCCGAGGAAAAGTTTATCCCGGTCTGTCTCACGCGTCACCTCCGAGACGAGGTTACCCTCTTGGGAATCGTCATTACCTGAACGGTAGGTATAACCCAATCCCACATTATATTTCCAAATTTTCTTTTTTTCTTTCTCGATCAGAGCTTGCGTCTCTTGTGACTCATTCGTTTTTCCGTCACCTTTTTTTCCTTGTCCGACTGCGGATTTTTTTCCTTGGGATAAGGCTTGGACTTGTTTCTGCAATTCCGCATTTTGTTTTTCCAACTGTTTGATTTTCTCCCGCAGCTCCGACTCAGAAGTTTTGGAACTGGCATGACCGGGCAGGCTGCCCAACCCGATAAAAATAACGAATGCACAGAAAATTTTAATGTATTTCACGGTTTTGATATCTCCTGAATATACAGGTATCACAAAAGTTTTTGGCAATCAAACGGTTTTGGCTTATTTTAAGGTTCGCAAATCATCGCTTTTCATGCAAATTGCCAAAAGAGACAGGATATGAGCAACTCTTCCAAAAAATTCCTCGCCAGCGTGAACCACTACTTTGACAGCGCATCAGCCTTTGTCGATTCGCCGAAAGACATCCTTGCCCAGATCAAAGAGTGCAACAGTCTTTATCAAATGCATTTTCC
>CAYTAI010000017.1:30398-33459 GCA_964435715.1 uncultured Verrucomicrobiota bacterium
CAAAGACGACGAGGGTCGCGTCCACGTCGTGGAGGCTTACCGTGCCGAGCACAGTCATCACCGGCTCCCGACCAAAGGAGGGATCCGTTTCAGTGGTGAAGTGAATCTCGACGAGGTCTCCGCGCTCGCGGCTCTGATGTCCTACAAATGCGCGATTGTCGGCGTGCCTTTTGGTGGAGCCAAAGGCGGTATCAAGATTGACCCTTTTACCTGCCGCCCGGGATTCAAGGAACGTGTCACCCGCCGCTACACCGTTGAGCTCATCAAAAAGAATTTCATCGGTCCCGGGATCGACGTCCCCGCCCCTGACTACGGCTGCGGGGAACAGGAGATGGCGTGGATTGCCGACACCTACAAGGCGCTCCACCCGACCGAACTCCACTCCTTCGCCTGCGTCACCGGCAAACCCATCAGCCTTCATGGCATTCCCGGTCGCCGTGAAGCCACCGGCATGGGTGTCTATTTCGGCATCCGGGAGTGTTTCCAGAGCGATCTCCTGATCAAATACAGGGGAATCCCCTCCGGCGGGTTGGCGGGGAAAAGTGTCATCGTCCAAGGTCTCGGCAATGTCGGATACTACGCCGCCTCCTTTTTGTCAAATGAAGGCGGAGCCAAAATCACCGGTATCGCCGAGCGCGAAGGAGGCATTCATCATCCCGATGGACTGAACGTGAAAGCCGTCTTTGAGCACCGCCAAAAAACCGGTTCCATCCTCGACTACCCCGGTGCACGCAATGTGACCGATTCCCGTGAATTGCTTTGCGAGGAATGCGATATCTTGGTTCCCGCCGCCCTCGAGAGCCAGATCACCGTGCAAAATGCTCCGTATGTCAAAGCCCGGGTCATCGCTGAGGCGGCCAATGGCCCCGTCGATTACGACGCCGAGAAAATCCTGCTCGAGAAAGGGATTATTGTCATCCCGGACATCTATCTCAATGCCGGAGGCGTGACCGTCTCTTATTTTGAATGGCTCAAGAATCTCTCACATGTGAGTTTCGAACGCATGATCTCGCGTTATTCCGAGCTGGACAACGTGCGTCTCATCCAGGCGATGGAGTCTATCACGGGCAAATCCGTCGCCACTGATCTCAAGTCAAAAATCATCCGCGCCCCGGAAGAAGTTGATTTTGTCCAGACGGCACTCGCCGATACCATGATCAATTCATTTGAGAATATCGTCAAACTCATGTTCGCCCGCGAACTCCCCGACCTCCGCACCGCCGCCTTTGTTTTCGGCATTGAAAGAATCACCCGTGCATACATGATGCAGGGCATATTCCCATGACCCAGGCCATCGGCCTCCCTCCGCAGTAAAATCCGCGGGGGAGAAATACGGGGCTTCCTGTGTTGTTAGCTGCGCTTGCCGGCAGCCGCGTTGTAACTATTGATCAAGCAACGATAGTTGGGCAGGTGGTTGGAGAAGAGAGCCCCGAGTCCCTCCACATCATTGCGCCAATCACGGTGAAGCTCACAGGCGGCTCCAAACCAAGTCATCAACTGAGCCCCCGCCGCCGACATGCGGTTCCATGCAGCGTCGCGTGTGGTTTTGTTGAATGTGCCTGACGCATCCGTGATCACAAAAACCTCGTAGCCTTCCGACAGCGCGGAGAGAGCGGGAAACGCAACACAGACTTCAGTAACAATCCCGGCGACGATGAGCTGCTTTTTGCCTGTCGCCTTCACCGCGCTAACGAATTCTTCATTGTCCCAGGCATTGATATTGCCAGGCCGCGCAATATAGGGGGCATCAGGAAAAAGCTCCTTGAGTTCAGGAACCAAAGGCCCGTTGGGCCCATCCTCAAAACTGGTCGTCAAGATGGTCGGCAGTTGGAAATACTTCGCCGCAGCGGACAAGGCAAGGACGTTATTTTTAAAATCGTCCGGGGTAAAATCATGAACGAGATTCGTGAGGCCTGTTTGGTGATCGACCAATAAGACAACTGCGTCATTCTTGTCGAGCCGGTTATATTTGAATGTTTTCATCTGATCTCCTGGTTGATGCATTATGGTTCTGATTCTCCTGTCAAAAACTTTGACAATTTCAATAAATTTATCCTCGCAGATTTCTTGCTGACTTAAAAATACTTCTTTGCTTGCCTTCACATACCCGCAAGGTATGCTGAAAAACGCATGGAACTCCGGCACCTCAGATACTTTGTCGCTGTGGCTGAGAGGGAAAGCGTAACAAGGGCCGCGGCCGCATTGCACATTTCCCAGCCCCCCTTGAGCCGGCAAATCCGTGATCTTGAAGGAGAACTCAAGCTCGCCCTTTTCGAGCGCAAAGCTCAGTCATTGACACTAACTCCTGCCGGGCGATTATTTCTTGTCGAAGCACGTGCTGTGCTTGAGCGCGCTCAACAGGCTAAAGACATGGCAGCAACTCTTTCCGGCAGAGGACGAACAGAAATCCATATCGGATATGCCCCATCACTCACAACCGATATCCTGCCGCAGGCTCTCAGGCATTTTCAATTGTCACATGCAGGGATTCGCGTGCGACTGCATGATCTGAGCTCCGAAGAAATGTTGGAAGGATTACGCAAACGGCGTTTAGACATCGCGCTGATGATTCGCCCATCACGATTGCCGCCCTCAGAGGGAATCAAGTTCCAAATACTCCGGAACCATGCCGTCTGCTTGGCCATGCATTCATCCCATCCGCTGGCAAAGACTGTCAAAATCGGCCTGCGCCAAATAGCTGCTGAACGTTTGATCGTCTATTCCAAAGAGGATTATCCGGAATACCATGCTTGGTTGGGGCGTCTTTTCAAAAATGAAAAATCAAAACCAACTCTTTATGAGGAACACGACAGTTGCACGAGCCTGATCGCCGCCGTAGAGGCCGGACGGGGTGTTGCTTTGGTGCAAGAGGGATTCGAGTGCCTGTCCGGTCCGCGCCTGAAAATCTTCCCTCTGAAACCAGCACCTCCCCCTTTTGTGGTCGGCGCAGCATGGCATGAGCGCAATTGCGATGCCATCGTTTGCTCTTTTCTCAAGTCCGTGAAAGATGGCCATCGCTGATTTTTTGGCAGCCAAAGACGCCCGGATTCTGAAAAGCTCA
>CAYTAI010000017.1:33477-43356 GCA_964435715.1 uncultured Verrucomicrobiota bacterium
TGTGGCCCGTGTCATCGGAGGCCGCCACCGTGAGTCCCTGCCGGCGTTTGCTCACCGCCCATTCGCGGTCGGGGTCCTCCATTTTTAGCCCGGTCATGCCGCCGGTGAATCGCTCTGCGATCCGCGCATATTGCGCGGCATGCTCCGGATCGGGATATTTGAGCTCGTGCAAATAAACAATTCTGGTGATCCCCGCCTGCAGCATCTCCTTGGCACAACCGAAACAAGGCTGCAACGTGCTGTAAACCGCTCCACCCGCCACGGAGATTCCAAAACGTGCCGCAGCCAAAAGGGCATTTTGCTCCGCATGCACACAGATGCACAGGTCGTATCCGCCACCCGTCGGGTATTTGTCCCGGTTAGCGCAGCGTTCACACCCGCCATCAAGGCAATTGACCATTCCCGCCGGAGTTCCATTGTAGCCGGTGGAAACAATTCTTTTGTCCAAGACCACAATCGCCCCCACACGGCTGCCCGCGCAATTTGCGCGGCGCCGCACCGCCATGGCAATCCCCATGAAATATTCGTCCGAGTCCGGTCTGCCGTATTGGTCTGTTGACATGATTGATGAGCGGGATTTAACCCGGAAACAATTTTTCCGGAAAGAAATAAATTCCGTCAAAACAATCCCATGAACCGTCTCAAGACGCGGGATGTATTGTTTTTTAGACAAAGCTTTTGCGTTAAGCACGCGGTGAAAAAATCTGATATTTTTCTGAGCGAGAAAAACTTGCCGGTAAGTCAATATAAGAGGAGGAGTATCTGTATGAGTAAAAAAACATATAAAAAACTTTTTATCTGCCGCGGAGTGATGTTATCTTTTTGCGTTTAACAAAAGCGATACTCACATGATCAAAAAGAAACTCTCCATCTTGTCCGCGATTTTTTGCCTTTCAATCCTCACCACACTGGCTTTACCGCTCCAAAGCGACCACTCTGAATTGGTGTCCGTGCCCGCGCCCGGTCCGGTGGTCATTGACGGGAAATCCGAGGATTGGGATCTCACCGGGGAGATGTTCGTCTATCCGGTTCGCAACATCCGCGACCGTTACTCCGTGAAGGTGTATTCCATGCATGACAAGGACAACCTCTATCTTCTGCTCAAGTGGCGCGACCCCAGCCCGATGGTCAACAATGTCGACGCCGACGGCGCCCCCGGCGACGGCTGGATGGCCGACAGCCTGCAGATGCGAATGATCACCGATCATGGCCCTGTTCACATGACGGCCTGGTATGGTTCCAAGAGCGACAAAACCGTTTTTCACGCGGCTTTTGGAGGTCCTTTCGACAATATTAAAACTCTCTCTGCCAAAGGGAAAATCCTCAATGACGCGGCCACAGGCGTCGAAATGGTCTTTGCCGAGGATCCTGACAAGCGCGGTTACACCCAGGAAATCAAACTGCCCTGGAGTTTTCTCTACAAGGATCCGGCCCAGGTCAAGCCGGGCGAACGATTCACATTCACCGGCGAATTCTATTGGGGCGGTGCCTCCGGCACGACATGGCCGGGAGTTCAATGGGCCGACCCGATGAATCCCGAGTTGCCCCAGCGCGTGGTCATTTACTTGAATCCGAATGCTTGGGGAAAAATGTTTCTTTCCCCCACGGGCAATTTGCCTTTTGTGGACAAAGGCCAGACCATCGACAAGCTTCAGGGCACCATTCCCATCCGTGTCAAAGTTCCCGAGGGAAGCACAAAATTCAGCCTTGTCATCAATGACAAGGACGGCAACCGGGTTCGCAACCTCGCCGCCCATGCCAATGTGGAGGATTATCTTGTATCAGGAACCCGCGACGAGATCGAAGTGATGTGGGACGGACGGGCAAACGGGGAGTGGGACAAGCAACTCAATGTTTTTGTCGGCGATTTTGTCAATCCCGGCCAATACTCAGCCACAGGCATCGCCCACACGGGCATCGGGGTCATTCATGCGGGAGCCTTTTACAACCCCAACCGTCCGCCGTGGCCGACCGGCAATGGCATCGGCGGATGGGGCTATGACCATTCCATTTGCACCGGCTTGGGCGCGATGCCCAAGGAGTATGAGGGCAAGGGCCGCGTCTTTGCCGGCTGGCATCATGGGGAATGCGGAGTCGGGTTCATCGTGCTGGACAAGGACGGGCTCAAAATCGGTGAATGGCTCCGGCGCGGCGCGGGCGCTTACCTGATCGCCGCCGGGCCAAAATATGTTTATTTCGTTTTTGATTACAACAACCTGCATGTGCTCGGGCGTGTGAATCCTGATCCGGACGACAATGGCCAACTCAGTCAAGTGCCTTGGGCCGAGGGAAAATCTGATATTGAACTCCCCGGCAAACCGACCGGAATGGCTTTTCTGGATGGCAAAGTCGCCGTCTCCTTCAAGGACAAAAACCTTATTGTTCTTTATGACGGCGGGACCGGGGCGGAAACCGGCAAGATCGAAACCGCCTCACCCACCCGCATCGCCGCCGCAACCCCCAAAACCATCATCGGCATTTCTGAGGGAGAAAAGGGCGCGTCCCTTTTCACCGCTGATTTGACCACTGGAAAATCCGTCGCGCTCAAATTGCCCGAACTCGACAAACCCAGCGCCGTCGCGGTGGACGCCAAAGGCCGTCTCTATGTCGGCGACTCCGCCGATCAGAGCATCAAGATGTATGACAAAGCCGCCGCGGACGCAAAATTCATCCGTGTCCTCGGTGAAAAAGGCGGACACCGCTCCGGCAAATGGAATGAACAGAGAATGAATCCCGCCATCGCGCTGGCCGCCGAAGAGGCGGCCGATGGCAGGATTCTGGTCTGGTGCGCCGAAAACTCGAATATCCCCAAGAGAATCAGTGTGTGGGATGCCGAGACCGGCAAGCTCGCCAAAGATTATGTCGGTGGCACCTCGTACGCGGGCTCCGGCGGAGCCATGAGCGACAATATCCCCGACCTTGGCATCTATAGAACCATGAAACTCAAGGTGGACTATGACAACCATGATTACAGGATGGATGAGATCATGGTCGATCAATACAGCTTGGATGAGGCAATTCCAAAGGAATCGGTTCGTGTGAAAATTGGCGATGTGGTGTTTAATCCGAGTTTTTCCTTTGGAAATGTGACACATTTTTTGTCGGATGTCAGCGGCAAGAAAACAGAGTATATCATTGACAATTCCGGTGTTGCTGTCAGCCGGGGAAAGGACTGGAAACTCTCCTCCATTTTGGGAAATGTCAGCACCGCCAACGACCTCAAAATCCCCGTTCCGCCGGGCACATCCGAAACGGCGGTTTTTGCCTGGAATGACACGAATAAAAACGGTCTGGTGGAACCCGGGGAGATGAAATGGCACGACTATGGAAAAGCCGGAATGTTCTACTACGGCTGGGCGGGAGGGCCGGACAAAAACCTCGTCTATTACCACAGCGGTTATGCCTTCAAACCCGTGAAATACGACGAGGACGGCGCTCCTGTCTATGACATCACCAAGGGCGAAAAACTTCCCGGCGCGGCGGGCGAGGCCACCGGCCCCATGCGAAAAACAAAATTTGGCTGGCTGGGTGAAAGGCGCAGCCCCCTGCACTCATCAAAATCCGACGCGACCCACGGTCTGCATGAGTATGTTGGTTATGACCAGAAGGGCAATTTGCGCTGGAGTTACCCGAACTACTGGATCGCAGTCCATGGCGGAATGACCGCGCCGATTGCGATTCCCGGAACCATCATGGGTTCCCTGAAAATCTCGGGGGTTTTCGATTACGGGGATCACTCGGTCATTTCGATCCGGGGCAATCATGGCCAGGAGTTTCTGATCCGTGATGACGGCCTTTATCTGGCCGAGCTTTTCACCGACCAACGCATGGCGCCGGGCACATTGCCAGCGACACGCGACTTGAAAGAAACGATTGGTATCCCGATCAACGACACAACACTCGCGGGCGAGGCATTCAGCGGCTGGATCTCGCGCCAGGATGACGGAAAAGTCCGCATGACCTATGGACACGTCGATGTCCGCATCGCCGAAGTGCTGGGCTTTGACTCGGTCAAACCCATCGGCCCGGTTCAAATCGATCTGACGGACAAATTGCTCGCCGAGGCGAAAGCCTTCAAGCCAATCGTTCCCGGCGCGGCCAAAACCACCTATGACATCGTCAAAGGCGGGCCGATTCCCGCCGACGCGAAACTCTTTGACGCCCCCGACGCCATGGTGCTGAAAAACGGGCCTGAGGAAGTCGGCAAAGCCATCATGACCTATGACGACAAAAATCTCTACGTGGCTTGGCGCGTCTTTGACATGTCGCCTTTCATGAATACTGGCGCGGCTTTCCAAACCGCCTTCAAAACGGGTGACTCGGTGAATCTTTTCATCGCGCCAGACGGGGAATACGCCCCGACGCAAATCGACGGCATCCGCATTTTGCTGGCTCCGGTGGCGGGCAAACAAACGGCGGTGGTTTACAAACCCAAAGGCAGCGGCAAAGAATATGAATTCAAGTCCCCCGTCCGCACGTCGAAATTTGGCTATGTCGCCGAGGAACCCTCGATTCAATACACGGTGACACCGGGCAAAAATGAATACATCGTGACCGCGTCGATTCCGTGGTCCGTCCTGGGCATCACCCCCTCCGCCGGTCTGAAACTCAAAGGGGACATCGGCATGCTTTTTGCCGACCAAACCAATGGCAATATCGGGCAACGGGTTCAATGGGCGGACAAGGAAACCAATGTCGTCAATGACGAACCCACCGAGGCGGAGTTCTTCCCGGCCAAGTGGGGCACATTCGAGCTCAAATAATGACCCATTTCAAATATCCCGTTGTCATATCAGTCAACACCGTTTTTTGAGTCAACTGGTAAAAAGAAAAAAGGGGGGTAGAATTTTTTTCAAATTCCCCTCATCATCAATTTCAAGGATGATGGTGACTTATTTTTTCTTTTTATTTTTTGCTGCGTGGACTTTGGCGGCGACTTTCAGGCGGAGACCATTGAGACGGATGAATCCGGTGGCATCATCCTGATTGTAGGCTTTTGTGGGATCGGCATCCATTGTGGCAATTTGCGGGTTATACAGGCTCACCGGGCTCTTGCGTCCGGAAACCATGATATTGCCCTTGTAAAGTTTCACCCGCACGGTACCCGTCACATTCTTCTGCGACTCCGTGATGGCGGCTTGGAGGAACTCGCGTTCCGGGGCAAACCAAAACCCGTAATAAACCAGCTCGGCATATTTGGGTATCAATCCGTCACGGATGTGCATGACCTCACGATCCATCGTCAGTGTCTCCATCTGGCGGTGGGCGAACATCAGAATCGAACCACCCGGAGTTTCATAAACCCCGCGGCTTTTCATCCCGACAAACCGGTTCTCGACCAGATCCACCCGTCCCACGCCGTGTTTGCCGCCGAGTTGATTCAAGGTCTTCATCACTTGGAGCGGGGTCATTTTCCTGCCATTGACCGCGACACAATCGCCTTTGACAAAATCCAGCGTGACATACTCAGGTTTGTCCGGTGCATCCTCGGGGGCAACAGAGAGCTTGTACATTTCTTTGTACTTCGGATCGAAAGCGTCCAGCCAGGGATCCTCCATGATTCCCGCCTCATAGCTGATATGGAGCAAATTGCGGTCCATGGAATAAGGCTTTTTGGCACTGGCCTCGACAGGAATGCGTTTGCGCGCGGCATACTCGATCATCTCGGCGCGTCCGGGAAAATCATGGCGGAAATGGGCATCGCGCCAAGGGGCGATAATCTCGATGTCCGGCGCGAGAGCCGCAGCGGTAAGCTCAAAACGCACCTGATCATTGCCCTTGCCCGTGGCACCATGAGCAATGGCATCCGCCCCTTCTTTCCGGGCGATTTCCACCATGCGTTTGGCGATCAGCGGGCGGGCGATGCTCGTGCCCAGATAATACTGCCCCTCATAAACGGCATTCGCCTGAATCATCGGATAGATAAAATCACGGGCGAACTCCTCCTGAAGATTGTCAATGTAACATTTGCCCGCTCCCGTTTTGAGTGCTTTTTTGTCGAGCCCCTTGAGCTCTTCTTCCTGCCCCACGTCCGCGCAAAACGCGATGATTTCCGCGTCGTGACGGTCTTTGAGCCATGTCAAAAGGACGGAAGTGTCCAGTCCACCGGAATATGCGAGTACAATCTTCATAGATAACGGTTAGTCATAAACATCCGCGCCCATGAATCAATGACAAAAAGTGTGACAGACATGTGGCAGTTCTCTGTCAGTCCATCGGCAGATGACCCCGACTTTCAGACAAGGAGGAAGAGTTCAGAAGAATACAAAAATCCCCCGGCTTTCCTGTGTGCGGAAGAGCCAGGGGGATTTGAGAGTGTGTTTTTCTCGAACCGGAGAGTTACTTCTTGGCGGTTCTCAATATCTCGTAGTTAAGATGATCGTCTTTGTGGGTGCGGGTCACACTGTAGGCTGTCGTATTAAAGCGTGCCGGTTCAGGTGTTTTGTTCGGTTCAGACCCGTGAATCACGAGAGAACCAAAGATACAAATGTCGCCCGCCTCGTATTCCACAGGCACAGCATTGAACTGGTCAAAATCCTGGGAGAGTCCCCAGACAAAGGCTGATCCCTCGTAGTTGAGGTGGTTGAGCAAGCCGATTTTGTGACTGCCGGGGACATAGTTGAGGCAGCCGTTCTGAATCGTCTGACGCTCAATGGCAAAAGCGATATTGATTTGCGCGGGCATTTTTTCACCGAAATGCCAGTATCCGTAATCCTGATGCCAGGGAAAAAATCCGGGAACCCCTGGGGCTTTGCGTAAAAGCTTTGAATGATACAGCTCGATTTCCGGTCCGAGGATTTGCTCAACCATGTCCACCACATCCGGGCGGCGGATCAGCGCGTGAAGGGTAGGAGAGACGTTATCGCTCGCCATCAGCTGTTGAATGACCTTCGGATGACCCGCTGGCAAATCAGGTTCCCAAGAAACACCCACACCGAGCTTTGCCATTTCTTCAGGACTCATCGCGGCAAATTTTTCATCAATGCCGTCAAGCTCGGCACGGATTTTTTCAACGGTGGTTTTGTCAAAGACGTCTTTGACGACGACCCATCCGAATTCATGATAGGCAAAGAGTTGGTTTTTTGTCAGTGGCATAAAGAGGACTCCGATATTTTTGTTTGGTTCGTATTTGTATTTTTCCAGCTTCAACGTCTTTATACATATTCGTTTTTATTATTGAAATTGAGAAAATAGACAATTATTTGTATATTTCTGATGACCCCCTCCCTTTATACCACCGTATACTCCGCCCCGCCCGCAGATGCTTTGTTGTGGTTTCATGCCGCCGGACATTTTCAGGTGGATGAGAAATACGGGATATTCACCGATGACGGTTATTTCGCCAGCACGGTTTTTTTCACAGTTGGAGGACGGGGAAAATACACTTGGCTCAGCGAAGAGCATTTTGATGAACCACTCAGCGTGACCATACTCCCGCAAGGTAAAAAAACCAACGGCTGGCAGACCGCCGAAAAAGAGTGGGATTTTTATTGGGCTCTTTTCCAAGGAGAAGGTTTTATTTCCTATGCCCGACAATTTGGCATCAGTCTCCCCCTGTATAATATTCCCGTTTCACCAAAACGGGCGACCCTGCTCAAAGAGCGTTACGAATCACTTTTTGCCGCGATGAAAACAAAAGATTCCCGCTCAACACTCAAGCAGCAAAGAGAGGGGGTGTCTTTTTTCCTTTTTATACTGGACCTGGTCGCCACCCAGAAAAATACCGATGCGCGCCCCGTCATTTATGGCAAAGACATCATTGAAGAACTGGACCGCTACCTTGAGACAAACCAAAACGGGATCGACCGGGTTGAGGATTTTGCCAGAATCGCGGGAGTCAGTCCCGAGCATATCGCGCGCACCCTGAAAAAACACGCCGGATTGACCCCAAAAAAATATTTTCTGAATTACCGTATCCGTCAAGCCAAGGAACTCCTCCTCGCCAGTTATCTGAGTGTCGGGGAAATCGGTGTCAAAACAGGATTTCCAGACCCCTACCATTTCTCCAAAATCTTCAAACAACAAACAGGTCTCTCACCCCTGGCTTTTCGCAAACACAGCCCCATGGTACCCTCTTCTTCAGGAATCATTCATTCACAGTGATGGTCAGCTCGACCTTGCGCGCAGGCTCGACATCTTTTTCCCAAGGACGGTGATAGATGAAAACAAGCGTCTTTTTGCCGGGAGTCACCGTTTTAAAAGGAAAATCAAAATAACCGGACTGTCCCACCCTTTTCCCGTCTTTATCTTCATCCGGTTGGACAAATTGCTCTTTGCCGTCCGGGATTACAACTTTCAAATCGCGCGTGGCACGATGTGTCCAGACGTAACCTGTCGTCGGATTTCCCTCAAGCCTGACCCAAAATTCCAATCCATTATTCAAGGTCACTTTCGTTTCACCATTACCCGGACTCAGAATAACCTTTTTTTGCGTGTTATCCGCAGGTTTCTCCGGAAAAATCTCGTCGGCCTTGATTTTCCCCATACAAAACAGGCCAATGATGATGAGCGACAAAATGCCTGTGACTGGTTTCATATCCTCCCAGCGTGGCAAATTGTCCGGGCTTTCACAAGCCCGGAGGCGGGAAAAATTTTTCTGACTATCTCCGGATGAGGACATCCACAACGGCCGTTCGCTCAGGGGAGTGTGCCCCCATACCGGGACGTATCAGATCAAAAACAAGGGTTTGTTGCCCTTCACTGACGGCGACAAAGGGGAACTCATAATACGCGGGCACCATCAGATCAGCCGACGGCTCCACAAAAACCCTTTGCCCGTCCGCCCGGACAAATTGCAATGAGCGTGTATCGCGCAAAATCCATTCATATCCGCCGTAACCCTCCGCCTCGCCACCCGGCAATGTCACTGAGAAAGACTCACCCGCTTTCACACGGGCATTAAATGCCCCGCTGGAACCGTCCAGCTGAATAGCGGGTTTTCCTGTGACCGTGGGGGCCACCTCTGTTTTCCGGGAGCCCGGGGGCAAATGCGCGGATTGGCATCCTGTAAAAATAAAAACCGCACACAACACAGGTAAAAAAAGTTTTGTCATGCGCGTATATTTACCCTCCCTCTCCTCAAAAGACAAGCGCAAGCGAGTTTCACACTTAGGCTCCGACACATGCGAATCAATTTGTTTTTTGGGCATCTGACTTTTCCGCGCCGGACACCAGGGAGAGCAAGGTAGAACCGCCAAAGATCGCGTCGATCCCAAAAAAGAGTCCAAGGATCCACGCCACCGACGTGTCGAACTTCACCACGATATAATATCCCAATACAACTGTGATCACCCCATTGATGAGCATCCAAAACCATTCCGGGGCAGGACGGATTTGAAAAGCCGCGAGAAATTTATACGTGCCGCTGATGATGAACCATGCTGCCATCAGCGAGGTCAGACTGACCACTCCCACAACGGGCATCGCCGCCATGACCAGGCCAAAAAGCGCCGAGGTGAATCCAAAGACGATATTCAACCAAAAGTTTTTCGTCCCGCGGTGACCAAGCGCAAAAATAATCTGGGCCAATCCGGCAAAAAGAATGAGCCACGCCACGAGTAACTCCACAGCGAGTGTTGCCACAACGGGAAAAATCACGGCGACAATCCCCAGGACGACCAAAATCCATCCGGCAAGCTTCACCTGGCGGGTGTTTTGGGAGATTGCATCTATAAATTTATTCTTGATAATTCCGATTTCTTGATTCACTGGTTCAGTCATGGCAGGAGCCCCCTTGTTTGAGTTCCGCACCAGATTATCTTCACCGACGCCATTTGCCCAGTTCATTTTTCCGGAAAAAGAGAATCTGCCGGGGGGAATCCGGTTCAATGGGCGAACCGTCATAGTCCCCGTATCCTTTTTCATACAGGAAACCCGCAA
>CAYTAI010000017.1:43404-51643 GCA_964435715.1 uncultured Verrucomicrobiota bacterium
GCAACTTCAGCGGAGCAATTTGCCCCATTCGTCCGTCGGACAAAACCTCCCGCCAAATGAGATGCTGGATTCTCCGCGCGGCATCATAGTCACCTGTCTGCTCGACAATGACCTCGCACTTTCTTTTTTTGTCGTGGTAACGGCAAATCAAATATCTTTCATTCGCGCGTCTGTGCCGCAATCCGCCACCCGGATGGGGCACATCAAAGGCAAAAGTCCCGCCTGGAATCAATCGTGAGTGTGTCGCAGTGAGGAACTTTTTCAAATCATGTTTCCCGGTCAAATGCCCCATCGACGACATCGGAGCAAAGACAAAAGCAAATTGCTCCCGTGGAAGCTTTATCTTTGTAACATCCTGTTGAAGGAAAGATATTTTTAATTTTTCAGCCGTTGCCTTGCGCCGTGCCGCTCGCAAAAGCTCCGCGGAAACATCCATTCCCGCCACTTTTTTCCCGGTTGCCGCAAGAGCCCGCGCAATTTGCCCCGTCCCGCAGAAAAGCTCCAGAATCGCCCCCTCGACCGGACGGGTCGCCTTTTTCCAAAAGACGATATCCTTGCGTTTTAACTCATCCACCATGAGATCATAAAGCTCTGCCGAATAATAAAAAGGGGGCATGCACGGACATTATTTGCATCCATCCAACGGAAAGACAATCCCTGATTCAACAGGGCAATCCGCATGGTCTCACGGGAGCTGGGCTCCTCCACCTCTGCATGATTCATGGATGGCGGAACTCCCGCGACTCCGGGGGACGGCGGTGTGAGGGGAGTCATAAAAGAAAACTGGATTATTTATACCGCGTTTGCTTAGATCATTCACAGACCGACTCTGCGGGTGTAGTTCAATGGTAGAACGCGAGCTTCCCAAGCTCGATACGGGGGTTCGATTCCCCTCACCCGCTCCAATTTCTCACAAAACCATTGATTTCATTGATCGAAACTCACTTTCTGAAAGCCTGAAAACCGTCCAAGCTGATAACAAAAACAAGCCTTTTTGATAACAAGTCCTGTGATGTCTGCCATGTTTGCGAGTGTTTGAGGATGTCGCTTGATCCTGTTCCTGATGATCCCTGTAAAAATAAAAAAAACCTGCCTCCGGTAAAGAAAGCAGGGTGATGATCTCTCAAGCTGGCGGTGGCTTCTTTCGTCTCGGTGGCAATCGTCCCCTCAATCCTTCAAGTCCGCTCAAGTCGCCCAAGGCAATCTTTGCCAGAATCTCCCCGGCTTGATCCCGGTGTGCAGGGTTAGGCGTGGTCAAAAACTCCTCTGCCATGTGCTGCATCAAACGCTTTCTCCCGCCTTTGATTTGCGGCCTTTTCACGTCCACCTTTCAGGGTCGGCTTCATGCCGTGGCTCGATCTTGTCCACTTCGTCAAAGCTCCTTGTCGATAGCGCGGGATCGCCTCCGTGAGCCGTGCAAAACTTCCCGAGTGTCCGCTTGACTGAAGCCCGGTAAGCTTCATATCGATGCCGCCCCATGTGTCCCCGTGCTTCCAAGACAAGACTTGCCATAATGTTTTGAATTTCCTCCGCCAAGTCCCTGACCCGGATCAACTCCCCTGCTTCAATCGCAAGTGCTTGCGCCTTCTTTTCATTATCCAACGCAACGCCCTTTTTCCTTTCCACGATAAGAGCGAGACGCGCCTGTTCAATCTCTGGGGACGATGCCCGGCTACCTCTCTCTTCAAGGTAAGAACGCCACTCTTCCACGTCCATTGAATCGCCGGGAGAATCCGGCTCGCTCCGTAACTCATGCAATCGTCCCCGTGTGATCTGTAAAGCTCCTGCAAGTGCCGTCCACGTCATTTTTTTTTGGTCGCTCATAAGACCTCCAAAAACAATCTTGTTAATTCCGATTGCGCTCCCGGTGGCTTTAGACGCATCTCTCGAATCGTATTCTGCAATGTGATAACCTCATCCCGGAGTGCTTCAATCACAAGCGTCTTATCCATATCTAAAGACTCTGGGTGATCGCGGTAAAACCCTTCGCTCATCCGTGTTTTGTAACGCTCATACTCCATGACCCAACGCATGACGAGCGCGTCCTCCTCGGTAATGATGAAGGGAGTTTTTTTCATGTGATCGAATAACTTCTCCCGCTCTGCTTCGAGCGCGGCTTCAAGTTCCTGCAATGTTCTATTATCTTCATTCATTTGACTGCCTTTCTGTTTGTGTTTTTGTCAATTTTTTGTAGTCGTATTGGAATTTTTGATTTCATGTCCCACGGGATTTTGACGATAGACGCGAAACCCTCAATATCAACGACTTACAAAAAGATTTCTTAATGGGGGTGGGTAGGGGTGCCCCCTCTCTCAAGGTGGCTTAAATCTTTTCCTTGTGGGATAAAAGGGATTTAAGGGAGGGAAGCCTCCCCTGTATGACCTTTAATCCCCTTATGATTTGATTTTCCATGCCTCGATTGACCTCCCTCCGGTCTTGGATTGTTCGACTAAGAACCGCCCTGTCTGATGTAAACGAAAGTTCATATTCTCGTTTACACATTCCTGCAAAACCCTGTTTTTCCCGTTTACTTTGCGACATCATAAAAGCCCTGTATTTATTGGTGTTTTGCGAGCATGTAAACGAAAGCCCTCCCTCGTTTACTGTTTCGTTTACCTTCGTTTACTCGTTTACCTCCCCAGGGTGTGAACAAGTAAACGAGATTCATCTGATTGCGTATTCCCTCCCGTTTATCTCAATCTTGCCCTCCGCCTTGAGTTGTTTGGCCGTCCGGGATATAAGCCCCTTACTAACGCCCAACTCGGTGGCTAGGTCTCCACATGATGTCAGTCCGTCATCTATGGCTTGCAGCATCCGTTCCGGGAGTCCTGCTTTTCGTGCAATGGGTAATGTCTCCCCCGTCTCAAGAGCCTTGAAGTGCCAATCATACACCGGGCATGTCTCCCTTGCTCCTCTGGGTGGCTTCGCAAATGAAGCTACAAACCGCCCTGCATCATTCGTCTGGGATTCCGATAGTTGAATGATCCAATCAGGATGATCCTCTTTCCTTGAAGCACCGCGCATTTTCCCATTGCGTCCGGCATGATGAACGATGACCAGAGCAATCCCTCTCCGTCTCAAGTCCAGAATCCACGGGAGAACCTTCAAAGCCCAATCATCATTATCATTCTCCGCTATGCCCGGCATAAGTGCGCTTAGGTTGTCGAGAAACAAAACGCTTGTTCCTAGCTCTAGTGCGGTCTGCGTGATTGCGCTCTGCTGTTCCTTGTCCGTGAGAGAAAAAACCTTTTCGGCCTTGTGCCATAACACCTCGTGAGAGATGACCTTGAATGTCTCGGGTGGCTCTCCGCATAACGATTTGATCCTGTCATTCATTTGACCAACGGGCATTTCGCCGTCGAGATAAAGAATGTTCTTAGCCTCTGGACATTTCCAATGTGCGAAGTCTTGCCCCTTGGATATACATATTGCGAGCCATAGGGAGAACCATGTTTTGCCAACGCCCCTCGGTGCAAATACAAAACCAATCCCGGCCTCATTAAACCAATCTCCGCAAATTGCTCTGCGTGTCGGTAGGTTCAACGCCTGAATCTCTCCAAGAGATAGAGCGGATGTTCTGAGTAGTCCCGTCCAGTCTGTCGGGGTTTTTGTCTCTGGTTCTGCTGGTGGCAATAGCCTGATTGCCGCTTGTGTTTCTGATGGTTTTATCACTGGTAAAATCTTCATCTGAATATCTCCTGAAATAGTTCGGGGTTAATTTTTCCTGCCTTGAGTTCATCGTTTAGGTCTTTTTCTTCGAGTCCCACGGGTTGAACATGGCAATGAAATTGCCTTGCCAATTCATCGGCAAAGCCTCCCGGCTCAAGCCATTTGCGCCCCGGTTCGTCACTGTCTGGGATGATAATTATTTTCTCAATGGATGACATCAAGGTCTGATAGTCGAGAACGTGTCTCCACGCTCCCGCGCCTCGGATACCCATAAAAACCGTGTCGCCATATCGCTCTAGCTGCCAATGACCAGACAATAGAACCGCTGTGAATGCGTCCCATCCCCCCTCGCTGATGACCAATGTTTTTGCTTGTCGGATTGTGTTCAAGTCTGGCGGCCACACCACGGGATACGCTTTGCATCCCTGAGTGAATCGCCATTCCCTTTGAGTGCGGTTTGTGAGTGTGTGCAGTCCCGTGAATTTGAGTCCGTCCGGTGCTGGTGCTATGACGGGAAGGCTTAAACACGGTCTTTCATTATAGTCCGTCAATCCGAGCTGGCTATCACCAGCTAGCCATTGAACAAATTGCTCCGGCCATGACCGCCACTTGGCTAGAGCATTGATCTGAATAGGATTTTCCGCAAACCTTTGAACGCCTCGGGCAAACTGCTCCCGATCCTCTATTGATAACGGCCTGGGCGGCTCCGGCTTCGTCCGTGGGGTTGGTGGTCGGTAGTCCTGCAAGTCCGGTGCATCCGTCCCGGCAAGTTCAAGAATCCGGCGGTTATGGCTTTTGTCTCCGGGTGATACCACACAAGAGAATGCGCCGTTATCGAACACGGCTAAATGCGCTCCTGTTTTGTCTTGTCCGTTCTCATGGCAAGCGGGGCATTGAGCAATGATCTTTCCCCGCAACCTCTTGGCTTTCAGCAAGCGGCCAACGTCGATGATACGCTTATTCATACGGATCACCTCCAAGTGCCGCCCGTGCTTCCATCGTGGCTAGGGTTGCGGCTGTAAGAATGGCCTCAAGTCTCTTGAGGAATGCCAGCGCAATTTGCTTGAGTAAGTGCGGGAATTGTGAGACTATCTCGCTTGTAACCTTCAAACAGTTTTTGCTGTTCGCCCGGTGTGAGGCTGTAACCTCTGCCGGGTTTTCTTTTGTTCTAATCATTTGGCACCTCCGATAAAATCAAGAATTGATTGAAGGTGGAAAAGCCGTGTGCCCTTGAGTTGTCCGGCCTTTCTGAGTGACCGGGATTGAATCAGTCCATCGGTGGCCAGTTCATACAACTTCGCCCTCGAAAGTCCGCTGTAAAACTCCGTTCCACTTTTGGGTGGCCTGATCCAGACGGGCAATCCGCTGTTAGATTTTTCGGTGATGATCTCTTGCCGGGTTTGAGCCGCAAGACCGCTTTGTTTTTCTGAATGCGTTTTCATCGTGCCCCATCTTTGACACGATCTCACAAAACTAGATTGACGCGGTTTTCCCCTTTTTCACGATGATCGCTTTCCAGACTTTTGACAGTGAGGCAGGATCGCTTGCAAGTCCGGCAAGTTTATCCAAAGCGTCCGCCTTACGCTCACTGCGTTGTTTCGGAGTCTCCAAAACTCCTCTGTCATCCGAAGCTCGTCCCCACTCAAAAACCTTTGTTTTGGTGGCAAGCTCGTGCATTTTTAACGGAGTTGTTTTTCTGAATTTGGCCGCCTCCCGTAAAAACAAAGAAGCGTTTCCGGCCTGTAAATAAAGCACAAAAGCCCTCACTGTTTTCTGGGAAGCATGAAAGCCACGCCCTTCAAGCCATCGACAAATTGACCATAGTTGAAAGGGCAATGGATCAAAACTTTTCCCGTCAAAAGTCTTTTGCCAAAGGTCTGCAAGCCTCCGCCTTTCTCGATCAAGTCCACCGCGCCATGATTGATATTCTCTGAGAGTTTTCCCCGTCAAATCAGTATCATCAAGCCCCGCCTCTGCGAGTCCAAAAAGTGATCCTTTCGAGTTCGTCAGATTCCAGTAAAGAGCCATTACCTCGATCTCTCCCTTTGTAAAAACATCCAAGTCCGTCCCAAAAATAGAACGGTCTAACCGTGCCCCAAGCGGGTGATCCTTCAGTTTCCTTTGACCAACTGGCTTTCTAATTTTACGGGCTTGCCGTGGCATGGAGTTCCTTCCGCCAGTCCCTTGCCTTGAGTCTCGGGAGTTTATCCGCAATCTCTTTTTGAGCCTTTGATGAAGCGTGTCCGGCGTATGTCGAGAACACTTTCATATCAGTGTGACCAGTGCCAAGCATGGCCTCTGAAATGTTCGTTGCCACCGCCGCCCTGTTCGTTGCGCATGAATGCCTCATTGAATGAAACGACCGCCGCGAAAATGATCTGCCTGATTCCTGCTTCGTTTGTCGCAAGTCAATTCCTGCTGTTGAAAGAATCCGTGAAAACTCCGCAGATAATCCTGACCGTCCTGGGATAACCCGCTTGGCAAGTCCGGGAGTGACAAACCTCTCCGCCGTGTCGGTGCTGATCGCCTCCAGCGCATCGCGCAAGGGTGCGGCCATGACAAATGATGCCTTGCCTCTCCGCGCTCCCTTACCCTCAATTTTCTGTTGCGTGTATTTGATAGAGTTCGTCTCGAAGTCCACGCAATCCCATTCCAGACTTGCCGCATCCCCTAGCCTCATTCCTCCGTAGAATCCGAGTAGAACAAGGATTTTCCACTCTGGCGTGCAATGGTTCAGGATGATGTCGATTTCCTCCACGGCAAAAACTTCCCGTTCCTCATGGATAACCGTCTTGAGCCGGATGCCGTCACATGGATTCTCTCTGATGATCTTGGCGTTTTTGGCCTTTGTGAATATGGCTCGAATCATTTTTACATCGGTTGCAACGGTGGCCGGAGAACACTTGCCGCGCATCCTCGCATCCCTGTATGCCTCAATATCCGTGAGTGTAACCGCCCGGATTGACTTGTCCGCCCTCTTCCCTAGAGCCGCCAAAAACTTTTTAACTACCGTCTGGTATCTCTCGAAGGATCGCGCCTTGGTGACAAGCCTTGCACCTGTAAGCCAGCTCTCGAAAAATTCCCGTGTCGATTGCGCTGGTAATGGATCATACCCGCCAGCCTCCAGCATAGTTGATAAAATCTCGTTGGCCTGTTGCGGTGTAAATTCTCCCGACGCTATGTCCCGGAGTCCTGTAATCAATCGCTCTTTGATCTCATCAGGATTCTTAAAAACGAGCGCATCAGTAGAGGATGCCTTCCCCTCGATAAAATCAATCTCCCTTTGCCAAGAGTCTGCCAGTGCTTGAGCCTCCCGCCTGCTGGTCGTTTTGGTGGATCGAAACGTGCGTTTGCCGTTGATCGTGAGTGCCGCCCGGTAGTATTTCGAGCCGTTTAGGATGTGAACGGATGCCATACTGATAACAGTATCATATAACATTTATCCATGTCAATGAGATTTACCTTTGTTGATTATGAATGACTTACACAATCTCAAGAGTGCTGGAACGATACGGGGGTTCGATTCCCCTCGCCCGCTCCAGACTTCTCTAGAGTCTAGAGTATGTAGTGTTTTGTGCAAAGTTGAATTTGGCCGCCCCGTTTAAATGTCAAAATTTACAGCACCGAGACGGTCTGAGCCGAGGCTTTCAACGCGACCGACGACATCGGCGACCGTGTAGTTATCGAGGATATTCGAGAGCGAATTGCGAACGTCGAGCATGAGAATCCGGAGACCGCATGTTTTCTCATCCGGACAGTTGCATTTCTCGTATGAAGTCTGACTCACACAGAGAACAGGAGCCAGCGGGCCATCCATGAGCCGGATGATATGGCCGATACGGATTTCAGAGAGCTTTTTGTCCAGGGTATAACCGCCCTTGACCCCGCGGCGGCTCGTGAGGTAACCGGCATTCTTCAAGGTCAGCAGGATTTGCTCGAGAAACTTCAGGGGGATTTTCTCTGTCTTTGAGATGCCGCTGACATTAAAGCTGCTTTGCTCGCGCCGGCATCCCATATGGATCAAAGCCCGCAATGCATATTCACTTTTTTTGGACACGCGCATACGTTATCCACGCACCATAGCATGAGTCAGCCCCTTGATAAGGAAAATTTATGCTCCCACAAGAATGCCCGATTCATCAATCGCGCATGATCCCACGAGGAGTTCGACCCTCCAATTTGGAATGCGGTCTCGTGGAAACTCGACCCTCCACTGGAGGGCGGAGCTCCTGCGACGCCGTTCTGGGGTCAATCCATAGTCTCACGGGGTTCTACCCTACAGAGTATTTTCATGCTAGTATTCCATTTTCTTGTCGTAGCGGAAAATATTCAGTAAAAACTCTATTCCCGATTATGGATACATCTGATTCAGGTGAGAGGAAAAGACCTGTTCATTTTCCCCCGAAAAGGGACTTCAATTGTCCCACTATTATTTTTCTGACCATTTGCGCTTCTCAAAGAAAAAAGATTTTTGCCAATTCATTGAGTCAAAAGATTTTTATCGAATGTTGGAAAAAGGCAGATTCATGGTTTGTCGGTCATTACATGATTATGCCGGATCATATTCATC
>CAYTAI010000018.1:0-10519 GCA_964435715.1 uncultured Verrucomicrobiota bacterium
GCTTCCTCCAGCTCGATCCGATTGACTTTGCCGCCGGGGATGTCAATCTCTTCCGATACGTCGGCAATGATCCGGTGAATTGGGTCGATCCGTGGGGGCTTTTTGATGTTGGGTTTTACGGAGCTGGTGGAAACACTGTTGGAAATGCAGCTTTAAGAGACTATGTTGAGGGACGTGGAGGAAAGGTATACGACCGGACACAGAAAGGTATAAAACAGGCTCTTGAAGATATCAAGAAAGCACGTGAAGCAGGAGACGAGTGTTTGACTATTTCTGGATATAGCTGGGGAACACGTGCGGCCAGAGACTTGGTCAATATATTGAAAGAATTAGGAATTAATGTTGATCAATTAAACCTCGTTGACCCCGTGAATCTATTTGGACAGCCCGGCTCAATCACTGTTCCAGATAATGTAAAGAGTGCAGACAATTATTATCAAACCAGTGGTGGTCCGTTCAAGGGAGGACCGGCTGCAAATCCCGGTTCGAATGTGAGAAACCACGACATGTCTGGAGCTGGCGTTGATCACAACAATATTGTGGGAAGGTCACTAAAATGAAAAATCTCACTTTTTATTTTCTGATCATATCTTTCCTTTATATACAAGGACAATCAGTATTTGGTCAGACACCTGTTCAGCCTACTGATTTGAACAAGTTTTGGAGTGGTATAAAGGCGGCATGGATACCAGCGAAGGACAACGATATATGGACCGAAGAGCAAAGAAATGCGGTTCTTCAATACTGCAAAAAATTTGCTGAGTGTAATAGTCCGAAAAACTTGCTTCCTTCAATGGTTGAGGACATAGCACGAAGACCCTCTGAGGTGAATGCGTTTATCTATACTTGGGTAGTGCTCGGTTGGAATAAGGAGGAGGTCAAAATGATTTTGGCACCGTTTTACGAGGGCAATGACTCTCTGAAAAAGCAGATTGCATCCGACTTTATTGCTTCAATTGAAGAAGCCAAAGAATTAGAAAAGGCAAAAAATGTAGAGGTTAGACAGGAATAAACTCGTATAGGAGGCAACCATAAGCGAGCCGTATGCCAGCATACCAAGTCAGGCACAAATGTCCTGGAATACATCTTTGCCGGAGGAATCGACCAGCCCGTCACGATGGTGAGAAATGACACGGAGCAATTTGCGTATCATCAGGATGTGCTGGGCAATGTGGTCTTGATCACGGACAGCTCGGGGCAAATTGCTGAGCGATATGAATATGACGCTTTTGGTAAGGCGACCATCCGCGATGGCGGGGGCGATTTGCTCACCAATTCAGCAGTGGGCAACCGTTTCCTCTTCACCGCACGGGAATACGATGCGGAAACGGGACTACACTATTATCGAGCGAGGAGTTATTCAGCGGACTTGGGAAGATTCCTCCAGCTTGATCCGATTGACTTTGATGCCGGAGATGTCAATCTTTACCGCTATGTCGGCAATGATCCGGTTAATTGGGTCGATCCGAGGGGTGAGAGTGCGGGACAGATTGCAGTAGGAATGAGAGACTTGGCGGGGCATACAATCAGATCTCTGCCTAGAGGATGGGCAACAGCGGCAGCAGGAGTCTTTCTAGGATTGGCATTAATCCTTGAAAGTTTGGAGGAAAATGCGGAGGAGGGTGATGAATGCGGAGGGAACAGAAACTCCTGATGCTGAAGATTTGGAAGGAAAATCACCTGAGGAAATTGAGCAGATAATGAAAGATAAGGGGTGGAAAGGTGAGAAAACAAGGAATGGAGAAGGTACTCGTTATCCAAATCCGAATAAAAAAGGAGAACAGGTTCGAGTTCAAAAAGGAGACCCTAATAATCCAAATCCTGCAAAACGTGGGCCATATGTTAGAGTTTCAAAAGGAGGTAAGATATCACCCCCGACACCTTTAAAGTGATTTCAGTATGATTATAAAAAATAAAATAAAATCTAATATTCTAGAACTTTGTGAAGAGGATGATTATTCATCATGGGAATTGTATTGGAGCTATAATACACTATGTCGGGATATTGATGTTGAAAAGTGCAATAGCATGTTTATAGATTGTATGAATGAATTAATCAACGATGGCACAATTGTTTCGAAAATACACCATGAAAAAACAGGTGAGTGTACGCTTACTAAATATGACTCAGAAAAGTTAAATAATGATATTTTAAATATTAATAATAAGAAATATTATTCATTGATCTATTGGTTTGGCATAAAATGAACAAATGAACTTTGCGCGACCAACCATATGAGACAACCAATAGCGAGCCGAATGCCAGCAGGTCAGAGCAGAAGAATCCTGAATCTAGAAGTCAGAATTCAGAATAAAATTCAATCGAAGGAGCCAGCTGCGATTTGATAGGAATTGAAACAAATTGCGCTGGGCAGCACCCGCGACGCCGGTTCTGCAAGAAGCTGCGGTCTCACAGGAGTTCGACCCTCCATCTCTTTTCTTGGCGTTTCTTTGCGGACGTGGCGGGAAATTCAACCTTTTATCATGAGTATCGCGCCCGTTATTTTTCTACTGTTCCTCGCCAAACTCAAGGAATCCCTCGAGCTGGTGGATCCGGGTCGGATGACGCATTTTGCGGAGAGCCTTGGCCTCGATCTGACGGATGCGTTCGCGTGTGACATTAAATTGTTTGCCGACTTCTTCGAGTGTGCGGGAAAAACCGTCCACAAGACCGAAACGCAGCTCGAGCACTCTGCGCTCACGATCTGTCAGAGAGGTCAGGACATCCCCGAGTTTGTCTTTGAGCAACCGGTGTGACGCCATCTCTGCGGGGTTTTCCGCGGATTTATCCTCAATGAAATCACCGAAACTGGTGTCGTCACTGTCACCGATCGGACTTTGCAGGGAAATGGGTTGTTGCGCCATTTTCAGAACAGCACGAACACGATCCACCGGCATCATGATCTCATCGGCGATTTCTTCGGGGGTCGGCTCACGGCCAAACTCCTGGATGAGCTGTTTCTGCACGCGCATGAGCTTGTTAATCGTCTCGATCATGTGAACCGGGATACGAATCGTGCGGGCTTGGTCGGCAATCGCCCGGGTGATCGCCTGGCGAATCCACCAGGTTGCGTAAGTGGAGAATTTGTAACCGCGGCGGTACTCAAATTTCTCGACGGCTTTCATCAACCCCATATTGCCTTCCTGAATCAAATCAAGGAAGGAGAGACCGCGGTTCGTATATTTTTTGGCGATGGAAATAACCAGACGGAGGTTCGCCTCGACCATTTCGGTCTTGGCACGCATCGCCTTGCGGAGCCATTCTTTGAGTTCACGATAAGACTTTTGAAATTCCTCGGGGAGGACGCGGCATTCACCCTGTATCTCTTTGAGATTCTTTTTCAGATTGGAAATATCCGTCTTGTGGTCGCCGCTCTTTTTCTTTTCCAGCGTGTCGATATGCAGATGGAGCTGGGTAATCGCCCGGGCATACTCATCGGCGAAGACAACCATGTCTTCGGTCACCTTTTGTTTGAAATAAAATTTCGCATAGATTTTTTGCAATTGATCATTCGTTTTTTGATATTCTTTGAGAGCCTTTTCGTAAGCGGTTCCGCCGGGGGAGACTTTCAGGACAGACTCATATTTTTTCTCACAAGCGGCATTTGCCTTTGCCAGGTCACGGATGAGACGGGGAAGCACACGCATGTACTTGTCGCGGCTATCGATTTTCTTGTCCATGATCACACGGTCATACCGTTCCTTGCTCTCGATGAGCCGGATCGCGAGATTCAAATGCTCGCGCGCGGTGAATCCGTAATGATACATTCTCTTTTGGACTTCCGTCTCGGCGTCTTCAATGCGCTTGGATATCTCGACTTCCTGTTCGCGAGTCAGGAGAGGAACCATGCCCATCTGTTTGAGATACATCCGGACGGGGTCATCGAGAATATCGAGTTTTTCATCGACTTTATCCCGGTCATCCTCGATTTCGGAAGCACCGGCAGGCTTGACCGTCACACGATCCACATCGGAGGCATCAATAATGTCAATATCCAGAGCCCTCAACGAAACGAGCACCTCGTCCAATTCATCAGGAGAGGTAATCCCACCCGGCAAAGCATCATTGATATCGTCGTAAGTCAGATGCCCCTGCTCTTTGGCGAGGCGGACAAGCTCCCGGATTTTTTCATTCCGGTCATAACGGGTTCCCAAAGACGATGCCGGAGCCGGATCCGGAGTTGCGGGCTCGGGAATGACCGGTTTTCCGGATTTTTTGGCGACGGGTGCCGGCACCGGGAGTTTCTTTTTGTCCTCTATGACTTTCGTCTTTGCCTTGGGCGGGACAACCTTTGCAGGTTTCGATTTTGCTGGAAGCGTTTTAACTCCTTTTTTGGAGACGGATTTAGAACCGGATTTTTTTGTCTTTTTCGCCATAGAAATAAGTTTGCCCCTCGAGAATGTTATCAGATTACCCTCGCCACACCCCGGACTTTTCCGGACTGGCTTTTAGTAATTTTAACATGAAGGACGCGTAATATCCTTAAGTCTGCGTTGCAAGTCAATAACTTCTTTATGAATTTCCAATTGTTTCTCCAGGGGCAAATTGCCCGCGGCTTGCAAAGACTGTCTTTCCTTGATCAAAGCCAGCAAATACCCCTTTTCATACTCCACAACCGTGTCACGGAATAATTTCCCGGCATCCGGAACCTCCTCCAGCAGACCCGAAGCAATTTGCATCTCGGAATAACGGGCGGGAATCACCTCCTCAATCGCCAACCGCGTGACCAAATCCCTGATTTTCCCCTGATTCATTCCATCAGGAATCGCCTTTTCCACGGACTCGAAGGATTCATGATCCAGCTCTTCCCAGACGTGCTGGAGGACGACACCGGCGGCATCGGAGGGGATCCACTCGCGTCTCACCTGAGTAAAAAAATCCGCTGCCAGCTCCGGATAATGAATGAGGATATGAAGCATTTGGCGGTTGGCACTGGCGATCGTCCCTTCGAAAACATCCGCGGGAGCCGCTGCTTCCTCCCGTGCAGGTTCGTCCGGCGCCGGGAAAGTTTTTTTGTGGCGGAGTTTTTTGAGTTGCTCCAGCAGATTCTGAGGGGGCAAATTCAGGCGGCTGGCGAGTTTTTTGACAACATCACCTTGGACCACATTATCGGAAATGAGATTCGCCTTCGCCAGAATCCCGTCACACACCGCTTTTTTCCCGGCAGAAGTCGAAATGTCGTGCCGCGCCACCAGAGTCTTGTAGTGAAAATCAAAAAAATCGCTGGCGGATTTTATGATGGCATCGAAAGCGCCTGCTCCCTTGGATTTAATCAAACTGTCCGGATCATCCGGACTGGGAATCGTGGCGATACGGATGGATATATCGCTGCTGATCAATGGCTCCACACTCCGCATCATGGCATCGACTCCGGCGGAGTCTGAGTCAAAGCACAGCACGACCTCGTCAACATAACGCTTCAGGATTTGACCGTGAAGCTCCGTAAAAGCTGTCCCCTGCGAGGCGACCACATTTTGAAATCCCGCCTGATAAATCGCGATTAAATCGAGTTGCCCCTCGCAAATAATCGCGCGTTTCTCATCCAAAAGCGGGCGTTTGGTCAGATGCAAACCGTAGAGCTCCCGCGACTTTTTAAACAGAGGAGACTCCGGGGAGTTAATATATTTCCCCATCTCCGTCTCCCCTTTGAGGTCGCGCGCGCTGAAGGCGATGGGTTTGCCCGCGCTATTGCAAATAGTGAACATCAACCGCCCCCGGAATGTGTCATAATAATCATCCGGATTATCCGTCGGCGCGGCATTTTGCGCGGCGCCGCGGAACCGCAAAAGCCCCGCCTGATAAATCAGGTGCAGAGGGTAGCCTTTATCCAAAAGAAATCTCTTTGTGGCATCCCAGCTGTCCGGGGAATAACCCAGGGCAAAGAGCCGCGCTGTCTCCTGGCTGACTCCCCTCTTCGACAGGTAGTCCCGCGCAATTTGCGCGGACGGATCCTTGAACAAATTGCGCGAGTAAAACTCGGAGAGTTTCTCGTGAATCTCATAGAGAATGTCCTTGAAAGTATCCTCTTTCCGGTCACCGGAGGCATTCGAGCTGTTGTATTGGCGGGGAATGTCAATGCCCGAGCGGGCAGCGAGAATTTTGAGCGCCTCTCCGAAACTGACCCCTTCGTACAATTGGACAAACCGGATCACATCCCCCCCGTGGCCACTGCTGAAACATTTAAAAATTTGTTTTTGAGGGGAAACAATAAAAGAAGGTGTTTTCTCCTTTTTAAACGGGCTCAACGCTTTGAAATTCACCCCCGCACGCTTCAATGGCACATAAGAGCCGATCACATCAGCGATGTCATTGGCATCAAGAATGCGCTGGATGATTTCCTGGGGAACAAGGGGCATGGTGAGACTTTTCTCTGGAACTGGGTTTTAAAACATATAATAAGGTTTTGATGAATCCGTCCATTCAAACATTGAATTTGCCCGCAAAATCTTTTTAGTTCAAATCCGAACCGTATGCCGAGACTCACCCGCCGCCAATTTCTGCTCAAAGCCGCCCTGACCGGAGTCGCAGGCATTCCCGCCCTCTCGACTTTATCCGCTCTCGCGCAAGTCGCTCCGCGCGCTGCCGGCGGACAATCAAGCGATGTCCCGCCAGCTCCGCCGGCAAAACCCGCGACCAGCCGGGTCATCATGGCTCAAAATGCAAATAGCGTCGTGCAATACAACTACAACGCACCCATCATCGAGCAAATGACCGACCGTGCCATCGGCTCCCTTTTCGGTGTGTCCTCGGCGGCTGCCGCCTTTCAAAAACTGGTTTCCCCCGCTGATGTCGTCGGGTTAAAGGTTTTCTCCACCCCCGGGCCGATCACCAGCACGAATAAGTCCATCATCAATGCCATCGTCAATGCCTTGAAAGCCGCCGGAGTCCCTTCTCAAAATATTATCATCTGGGACAAATTCCGTTTTGACCTGGAAACCGCGCAATTTGTCCCCGCTTTCCAACAACAAATACAAGTCCCGATCCTCGGGACGACACCAGACACGGGGTACAGTGATCAACCTTTTTACGATTTCGAAGTCACCGGGAATCTCATCTGGGGGGACCGCGATTTCAACGCCAAAAAAGCCTCGGTCGAAATCGATGCCACCGGCGGGGGCAATTTGCAACTCAGCACCAAGTCCTACTTCTCCCGCATCGTGACACAACGTTGCACCAAACTCATCAACCTCCCCTCCCTCACCGACCATCCCGATTTCGGAATCAGTGGTTGTCTCGTGAATATGGCTATCGGCAGCGTGGACAATAACCGCCGTTTCGGTGTGCGCCCCTACTTCGGCGTGCCCCCGATTCCTGATATTTACTCGAATCCCGTCATTCAGAAAAAAGTCATTTTGAATGTCATGGATGCCCTGGTCACGTCCTTCGCCGGAGGTCCGGCATTCAGAGCGGAATTCAGCGCGCAGACAGGTCAAATCTTCGCTTCCAGCGACCCCGTCGCCATTGACAGCCTTTGCCTGCGCCAGGTCATCAATCTCCGGAAAACAGGCAATATCCCCACACCATCGTCATTCGGAGCACACGTGGCGGCGTGTGCGGAATACGGGCTCGGCATTGCCGATCCCCAGAAAATCAACCTTCAAGCTGTCTGAACCCGCCCGCAGCCCGATTCCTCCCTTTATGATTGCTCCTGTTGATTTTCATTCTGATTTTGTCTCCGAGGTGTCCGGTTTTTTCAGCACGGATGGTCCTCTGAGCCGGGATAAGAAATTCGAATACCGTCCGCAGCAACAGCAAATGGCGGAGGCGATCGCACGGTCACTGGAAATCAAAAGCTCACTCGTCGTCGAGGCGGGCACAGGTGTGGGTAAAAGCCTGGCGTATTTGGTCCCCTCCATTCTCCACGCGCTGGGTCACAAACAAAAAGCCATTATCACGACGCACACGATCAATCTGCAAGAGCAGCTTCTCCACAAAGACCTGCCTCTCGTTCAAAAACTTTTGCCCCCGTTCAAGGCCGTCCTTTTCAAAGGCCGCCAAAATTACCTCTGCCAGAAACGCCTTGCAAAAGCCCTGGAGCAAGCCGACAGCCTTTTTGAATCCACGGAAAAAACCCAGCTCGCGCAAATTGCACACTGGGCGACGCACAGCGGGGATGGCACACTTTCTGATTTGCCCTTTGTCCCGGAGGCCCGCGTCTGGTCACAAGTTTGCAGTGAGCACGGCATCTGCACCGCCAAAAAATGTGCGGCGGAAAATTGTTTCTACCACCGTGTCCGCGCGCAAATTGCCTCGGCGAATGTGGTCGTCATGAATCACCACCTCTTTTTCCTGAATCTCAATCAGGCCGAATCGGAAGAAGGATTTCTTTTCGGAAATGATTTTGTCGTATTCGACGAGGCGCACACGGTCGAATCCGTCGCGGGGGAATGTCTCGCCGCCAATGTCTCCTCCGGCTACTTTTATCACTTGCTCCAGAGACTTTATCATCCGAAAAGCCAGAAAGGCCTGCTCGCTGTATTGCGGGACGGGACAGGCATTGAACTCGTTTCCCGCTGTCTGGAAAACGGAGCCCGCTTTTTCAAGGAGGTCGAAGCAAAATGCAATTTCTCGAAAGGGGGGGAATTCCGCGTCCGCCAGGCGCAACTGGTCACAGACACACTTTCCCCCGTCCTATTGAAATTGCACAGTCATTTGTCCCGGATCATCGTCGAGCTGGAGGATGAGGATACCATTGAAGAGCTTTCTTACTTGAATGAAAGAGTGCATGAGAATGCCTCCAATGTGCAGCTTTTCCTGCGCCAAAGCGAGGACGATCACGTGTATTGGGCTTCGAAAGATTCGAAGGCGGGCGAGTCCCTCTCGCTCAATGCCGCCCCGGTTGATCTGGCACCCGTCCTCAAAGAGCTTCTTTTCCGGGATGGAGCCACGACGGTGATGACCAGCGCGACGCTCGCGGTGAACCGTTCACTCGACTATTTTTCATCCCGCGTGGGCGCTCAAGATGCGGATGCACGCATTCTGGGTTCCCCCTTCGATTATGAGACTCAAATGAAAGTCTTTATCCCGAAAAATATTCCCGACCCCAAATCGGAGTCCGCTTACACCGAGAGTCTTTGCCATTGGATTGAGCATTTCATCCGCCAGACGCATGGAAAGGCTTTTGTCCTTTTCACCAGTTACCGCATCCTTAAAAGCTGTGCCGAGACGCTGCGCCCCGTCTTTGACAAAATCAATATCCGCCTTTTTGTCCAGGGCGAAGGCATGCAACGGCACAAATTGCTCCAGGAGTTCAAGCAAGACACCGACTCGGTTCTTTTTGGAACGGACAGCTTCTGGACGGGCGTGGATGTGCCGGGGGAATCCCTCAGCAACGTCATCATCACCCGTTTGCCTTTCGCAGTCCCGGACAGTCCTGTGATTGAAGCCCGTCTGGAATACATCGAGGCGAACGGGGGGAATTCCTTTGCCGATTTTTCCATTCCGGAAGCCGTGCTGAAATTCCGGCAGGGCGTGGGACGGCTCATTCGCAGCAAAAAAGACACGGGGATCGTCGCCATCCTCGATTCGCGCATCATCAGCAAAAATTACGGCAAATCATTTTTAAACTCGTTGCCCCCATGCCCTGTTGAAGTCCTTTAGACTGCAAAACAAGGAGCCTGTACTCAAAAAACATCGACACTGCATTGCCACGGGAGTATTTTGATTCCCCATGTCTGATGCAGGGAAAAAATGGTATTGTAAAACCCACTGGCAAATTCTTGCCGGGATACTTTTCGGAACGGCCTTTGGTGTCCTGTGCATCCAGCTCCAGTGGCGGGATTTTGCGTTGAATTGGATCAGTCCCTTTGGTGACCTCTTCATTAATTTTTTACGCTTGATCGCCATACCCCTGGTGTTGACCTCCATCATCGCGGGGATCGCCTCCCTGCGCGATTTGCAAAAGCTTTCACGGATCGGATTCAAAGCTCTCGGCTTGTATGTCGTGACGACTTGTGTCGCGGTGACGATCGGGCTATCTCTGGTGCATCTGATTAAACCGGGAGATCACCTCCCCGACCAAGTCCGTGAGCAACTTGCCTCAGAGGCAGATGATCAGGCTCCCGGCAAGGTGTCAGGCGAGGATGCCCATCCCCACAAAGTCCGCCAGTTCATCACGGCACTGGTGCCGACGAATCTCATTGGATCGCTCAGTGACAACCGCAATTTGCTCCAGATCGTCATTCTTTCGGTCTTTTTTGGTATTTGTTTGATCTTGATCCCCCCGGAAAAAGCCGCGCCCACGCTCTCGCTGGTGGGTTCGCTCAATGAAGCTTTTATCAAATTCATCGAGTTGCTGATGAAAACCGCGCCCTTCGGGGTTTTTGCGCTCATGACCACAGCGGTGATTTCTTTGGGGGGCGATCATCCAGGGCAATTTCTCTCCCTGCTCAGGGGAATAGGAATTTACGGGTTTGTCGTGATTCTCGGGTTGGCTTTGCAAGTCGGCGTGACTTATTCGCTGATGTTGACATTTTTGGCAAAACGTAAAATGAAGGAATTCCTGACAGGTATTTTTCC
>CAYTAI010000018.1:10559-23595 GCA_964435715.1 uncultured Verrucomicrobiota bacterium
AAGTGCCGCCACTTTGCCCGTGACCCTCAAACAGTGTGAAGAAGAGCTAAAGATTAAGGAAGAAGTCGCCTCTTTTGTCCTGCCTCTGGGCACCACGATCAATATGGACGGCACCGCCCTCTATCAAGCGGTCGCCACGGTCTTTCTGGCGCAGGCTTTAGACATCGGGATCGGAGTGGGCGGACAACTGACCATTCTTTTCATGACCCTGCTGGCTTCGATCGGCTCCGCAGCCGTGCCCAGCGCGGGACTCATCATGCTCGCCATTATCCTGGAGTCCGTGGGTATTCCCGCCGGAGCCATCGTTTTGATTGTGGGACTCGACCGGATTTTGGACATGCTCCGGACAGTCGTCAATGTCACGGGGGATTGTCTGGTCGCCTGCATCATCGACCGGAGCGAAAGAAACTTGGATACTTCAAATACTTTCCCCGCAGAGACCGCCTGATTTTCTCTCTTCCCGTTTTTCACATGATTTTCATAAATCCGGACTTGTTGAATCTTTCCACAAACCCTATACCTTTGGCTTCAAATTAATCTGACAAGGACTTTATGAGCGATCAATACAATGATTTTGGAAAAGCTGCCCAAGGCAAGGAACTCGATTTGCTTTGCGTCAACACGATTAAAACGCTGACACTGGATGCCGTGCAAAAGGCGGAGTCCGGCCATCCCGGATTGCCGATGGGCTGCGCGATTTTCGCCCACACGCTCTGGACCAAATTCCTCCGCCACAATCCGGCGAATCCGCATTGGGCAAACCGCGACCGTTTTGTCCTGTCCGGCGGGCACGGCTCCATGCTGCTCTACTCACTCCTGCATCTTTTCGGTTATCCCAAAATGACTCTGGATGAAATTAAAAATTTCCGTCAGTGGGGCAGTCTGACCCCCGGGCATCCGGAGTACAACCACACCCCCGGAGTCGAGGTCACCACAGGACCTTTGGGTCAGGGTTTTGCCAATGGTGTCGGCCTGGCTCTCGCCGAGAAATTTTATGCAGCGACATTCAACACCCCGGACTTTAAAGTCATCGACCACAAAATCTACGGAATCGTCAGTGACGGCGACCTCCAAGAGGGCGTCGCCGCAGAAGCCGCCTCCCTCGCGGGGCATCTGGGGCTGGACAACATCATTTATTTCTACGACAGCAACCATATCACAATCGAGGGGGCGACCACACTGTCCTACTCCGACAATGTCCGTTTGCGTTTCGAAGGTTACAATTGGAATGTCATTGAAATCGACGGTGAAAACGCATCCCAGATCGAAGGTGCATTGAGTGCGGCGGCCAAATGCCATGATAAACCCACATTGATCATCGGCAAAACGGTTATCGGCGCGGGTTCCCCGAAATTCCAAGGCACACAGCGCGCCCATAGTGATGCCTTTGGAGAAGAAGAAGTCGCCGCCACCAAGAAAAACATCGGATGGCCCGAGGACGCGCATTTTCTGGTTCCCCAGGCCGTGAAAGATTTTTACGCTCGCAAATCCGCTGAGCTTGCCGGTCTCGATAAACACTGGTCTGAAAATTTCGAGTCCTATTGCCAGAAACATGCTGACAAGGCCGCTCTCTGGAAGCAATTTGCCTCCAAGGAACTCCCCGCAAATCTCATTGAAAAAATGCCAAAGTTCGACGCCGCTAAACCAATCGCGACACGCTCTGCCGGCGGCGAAGTCCTCAAGGCGATCATGATGAATGTCCCGTTTGTCCTCGGTGGCTCCGCTGACCTGCACCCTTCCACAAAAACTTTTGTGAAAGAATGTGGCTCGGTCAACAAAGGTGAATTCACCGGGCGCAATTACCACTTTGGCATCCGTGAGCATGCGATGGGAGCTGCCATCAATGGCATGGGCTACTACGGCGGACTCACTCCGTTCGGATCGACTTTTTTTGTTTTCAGCGATTATTTGCGCCCGACCATTCGCCTCGCCGCACTGAGTCACATCCAAAGTATTTTCGTTTTCACCCACGACTCCATCTTTGTCGGAGAAGACGGCCCGACACACGAACCCGTCGAGCAACTCTCCTCTTTGCGTTCCATCCCCAATGTCTGTGTGCTCCGCCCCGCCGATGCCACGGAGACAGTCGTGGCATGGATGATCGCTTTGGAGAGGAAAAATGCACCGACTGTCCTGGTTCTCTCCCGTCAAAACCTTCCCGTCATCGACCGGTCAAAATATGCACCGGCTGAGCTCGTCAGAAAAGGGGCTTACGTCCTGGCTGATTTTGGAACACCGGAGAAAATCCTGATTGCCACAGGCAGCGAGGTCGCCTTGGCGATGGAGGCAGCACAGAAACTGGGGAATACCCGTGTGGTTTCAATGCCCTCATTTGATCTCTTTGAAGCACAGTCCGCGGAATATCGCGAGAAAGTCCTCCCCACTTCTGTGAGCAAACGGCTGGCGATCGAGGCGGCTTCACCCTTCGGCTGGGATCGTTACATCGGTTCCGCCGGAAAATCCATCACGATCAACCGTTTCGGGGCATCAGCTCCCTACAAAAAGCTGACGGAAGAATACGGGTTCACTGTCGAACATGTTATTTCCGTGGCTCAATCACTCTAAAACCGGATTTTTCTCTGCTCAATCGCCAAACTCTTTTCGGGTTTGGCGATTTTTTATGGAATCCGTGCTAAAAGCCGTTCTTGCTTCCTCGCCGGTATTTCCATAAATTTGTCGTCTGTGCTCATTTTATACCGATACCTGTCTGGAGAATTTCTGGCCAAGACGATTATTGCTTCGGTCATTCTGAATTTCGTCATGATCCTGATCAACGTTCAAAGGAGGGCTTTGGACTATCTGGTCAATGAAGATTACCCGCTTTCTCTCGTGCTGGAATTCACAGCTTACATCACACCCTTCCTCCTGTCTTACACGCTCCCCTGGAGTGTGCTTGTCGCGACCCTCTTGATTTTTGGAAGACTCAGCGCGGATCATGAGCTCATCGCCATGAGGAGCTGTGGCATCAGCATGGGACACATTATCGCGCCATTCATGATTATCGCCATGATTTTCACGGGCATCAGTGTCTATATCAATGGACAAGTCGCCCCCCGTTGCCAGACGGCAGCGAGAAACCTCTTTACAAACTTTGCACTGGATCATCCCAGCGCCCTTTTTGAAACCGGGCATTTCGTCGGACAACTCCCCGGCTTTACCATCTACGTCGCCCGCAAAGATCAAAACAAGATGGAAGGCATCAATATTTATCAAATCGATCATCAAAGCCGCCCGATCCGGAATATCCGCGCGGAATCCGGTGAATTAAAACGCCCCTCCCCCGATTCCTATGATTTGCTGCTGGTTTTGAACAATGTCCGGATGGAAGAACGCGACCCGGGGAATCCCGATAATTTGAATGCGATTCAATACGGAAGGAATTTCCAACAATACGAATTGAGTTTTTCCCTGGAACGCATCGTAAAAGAAAAAGAAGAAAACAAGAATATCATGGAGTTCACCTTCACCGACTTGATTAATGAGCTTCTCTTCACGCGTGAGCCAAAATACGAGGCGGGTTATCTCCTTGTGGAAATGCACAAAAGACTTTCCCTCCCTTTTGCCTGTTTTACTTTTGTTTTGGTCGGCATTCCTCTCGGGATACGCATGCAACGCTCTGAAAAATCCATCGGCATCATCCTGAGCTTTATTGTCGCCATGGTTTACTATATTTTTGTCGTGGCAGCAGATTCCTTGAGACAAAAAATCATACCCGGTTTTTATCCTGAGTTGTTACTGTGGCTCCCCAATATCATCTTTAATGCCTTTGGACTCTTTCTCCTCTACCGTCAAAACAGGATATGAGTGCCACCAGGCTTCATTCGGGCGGAAAGCTGTCCGGAAAATAAACCCGTTTGACCGCATAATACTCTTTCATTTTTTCCATTCCCATCTCCAAAGCCATACAGAGTGAAGTGAAATAACTTTTCAGCAACGTGACATCCGCTTCCGGATTGCTCTCAATGAGCCGTGCAAAATATGACATCCGGCTCAAGCCCACATTCAATCCATTCCCCTTGATCGCATGAGCCGCCTGACCAATCGCCAAAGTGTCGCCAGACTCTATGGCGAGATTCAGCTTGTCCACGGATTTCTGGATTTCCGGCCTCACCCTCGAGAGTATGTCCGACAAGAAACTGTCCGAGGGGTCATGCGCCATCTCCATCAGTTCGACAGCCCGTTCGGGTAAAAACAATGAATGCCTGATATCCAGGTAACGGGAAATGGTCTCACTGATTTTTGTGGCGACAACCGGTTTACTTAAATAATCATTCATTCCCGCATCAATACATTTGGCTCTATCCTCGCTCATCGCATTGGCTGTCAGCGCAATAATGTATGGTCTGGCCGATGGTTGTAACTCTTTGCATATCCTCCGGGTCGCCTCCAGCCCGTCCATCTCCGGCATCGATACATCCATAAAAACAAGATCATAATCATTTATCATGCATTTTTTCACTGCCTCGACACCATTGACGGCAATATCCACCTCATACTTCATTTGATGAAAAATGAGTTTTGCGACTTTTTGATTGGTCAGATTATCCTCGGCCAGCAAAATTTTCAGCGGGAATTGGACTCCAATCGGTATTTGAGGCTCTGCCAAGCTCTCCCTTGAATCCGGTGTTGTATTTTTACCCCCCAACAATTCATTCAAAATATTCACCAGCCTGTGGATATGAATCGGCTTGGTGACGATCCGGGAAAAATTTTCTTTATCTGAATCACCTGCTTTTTGTGAGCTATCAAAAGATGAGGCCAGTAGCAGTGGCGGTTTTTTCTTTAAGTCCTTGGTCTTGAGTGCATTGGAAAAACCGACTCCGTCGATATCCGGCATGAGATAGTCGATGACTCCGATATCATATTCTTCACCCTGATCAAAAGCCTCGAGTGCCTCACGGGCAGAGGAAAAACAAGAAACAATCATCCCTTGATGCTCCAGACCCAGTTTGAAAATCATCAGATTTGTCGGATTGTCATCAACACAGAAGATTTTTTTACCTTTCATCTTGTTTGTCAGAATTGAGATGCTCCGAACTTTCCGGGAAGCTTGCGTGTCGCATGAAACATTGATATCAAACTCAAAGACGGATCCTTTTCCGGGTTCACTTTCCACCCGGATATCCCCGCCCATCATCAAAACGAGCTTGCGGGAAATCGCCAACCCCAGTCCTGTCCCGCCATATTGTCGCGTGGTGGTCGTATCCACCTGGCTGAAACTCTTGAATAGTCTCTGCATCTTGTCTGCCTGGATGCCGATCCCTGTGTCCCGAACTGAAAATGTGATTTGAACCCGGGCAGCGGCACCGGGAGAACCGGCTGTTTGATTTTTGCAACTCACCTCCAGATAAACCTCCCCCTTGGGAGTGAATTTAATCGCATTACCCAGAATATTGACCAAGACCTGCTTGAGTCTTATCTCATCACCACTGATCCAGCGAGGGACATCGGCATGAATGAAATAAATCAATTCCAGGGATTTTTTTGAAGCTCCCGGACTGACGAGATCCACCGCCTCCTGGACACTCTCATACAAGTCGAATGGCTTGTCTTCCATTTCGATTTTCCCCGCCTCGATTTTTGAGAAATCCAAGATGTCATTGATGACCGATAACAGGATATTGCTGCTGGACTTGATCGTGCTGACAAAATCGTGTTGTTGCTCGCTTAAAGGGGTGTTTGCCAATAAACCCGTCATCCCGATGACCCCATTGAGAGGGGTGCGGATTTCATGGCTCATATTGGCGAGAAATTCACTCTTGGAGCGTGTCGCCGCCTCGGCATGATCTTTCGCAAGCCTGAGCGTCTCTTGGAGCTCTTTTGTCCGGGTGATATCCTGATTCGTCCCCATCATTCGCAATGGTTTCCCCTCATCATCCCTCGCCACGAGCTGGCCACGGGCGAGAATCCAGATGTAATCACCCGTTTTGCAGCGTGCACGGAACTCCGCCTCGTAATAGGGTGTTTTCCCAGCCCAATGGTCTTCCATGATTTTTTTGACAAAGGGCATGTCAAAAGGATGCACAATATTCTCCCATGCCTCGATGGTATAAACGATTTCTTCCGGCTCGAATCCCAGCATGCGCCCCCAACAGGCATCATAAAAGACTTCCCCCGTTTGAATATTCCAATCCCACAAACCGTGCTGGGAGGACTCCATCCCGAGACGAACCCTCTCCTCGCTGACCTTCAAAGCGGCTTCCGCCTCTTTACGCTGAGTCAAATCTGCCGCGATACCGACAAACCCTTTGATCTCGTGATTCTGATCACGCAATGCCGAGATTGACAAAAGGACAGGGATTTTTGTTCCATCTTTCTTGATATATGTCCATTCCCGCTCCTCGTTGTATCCCTGTTTGACATAATGCACAAAGACACCAAACCCCGGTTCAATCAAAGTTCCCGACTCCCCTGATATTTCCGCCGCACGCTGGAGCACTTCATTCGAGTCATGGAGTGTCTCCAGAGTCGATACACCGACAATCTCATCAGCGGAATACCCAAGCATTTCCTCCGCCGCTTTATTAAAGGCGCGGATCACCCCGCTTTCATCCGTGGCAATAATCGCATAGGTGGCACCGTCAAGAATGGCGGATTGCAACTGGAGCAGCTCTTGCACGAGACTTTCATTATATTTCCGCGCGGTGATGTCGCGGTTGACAAAAGCAAGTCCATTGGCGTGATTTTCATTGTTATTCCGGGTGACAAAAACCGTGCTTTGAACGTCGATCGTATCATTGTCTTTATTCTTGAACTTGAGCTCCCCCTGCCAATAACCATTTTTTAAAACCGCCTTGACCACTTCCTCTTGATACATCACGCGTGATTCCTCTTCAAAAAAATCAAGACAAGACACTCCCGATGTCTCATGTGCATTTTCAATACCGAAAGTCATGCCCGCCACACGATTTAAAAAAGTCAGACTGCTGTCTGCGCGGGTCAAGAAAATGATGTCCCGGCTGTTATCAACCAGGGAAGCAAACCGGTGTGTGTCATCAAGAGACTTTTTTCTACGCTGTTCATTTGCCATTGCCGCGGCAATCTTCTCCATAATCTGGATGTTTTCTTGATTGCATCCATCGATTGCTGGTGGAAAAAAACCGGCAATCACCCCCGGCAACCCGTGTTTTTTCATCAGGGACAATAAAAAAACATTCTCCGCGTCCGCCGCGGTGAGAGTCTCTTGAATATCTTTCCTTAAGAGCAAATCTTTCACAGCCATCACCTTGAATCCAAGAGCGTTAGACACAATCGCATTCCAGTCATACTCTGAAAATGCAATCCGGTCGTCCTGACGGAAAATCTCGTCAGTGATTAAAAAGTTTTTTTGCCCTTGGCGGTTATTAAAGTAATAGAGGGCGAAGGCACAACCGGTCAGTTCTTTGAATAAATCAAGAAGCCGTCGCATGTTATCCAAAGGCTCGATCGTGAAACTTAAAAAAACCTGATTGATCCGGTCTAATCTCTTCTGGCTGCGTTGCTTTTCAGTCACATCGCTTCCGATAGCCATGTAATGAGTTATTTTCCCTTGATCATCAAGCAAGGGCTGCACCTCGATATCCACCCAATACGCAACACCCTCTTTATTGTAATTTACAAGTTCTTTTCTAAATCCCATCCCCTGTCTGATTGCGTCCCTCATCTGCCGGATTGTCTCTGGATCACTTTCCGGACCTTGGAGAAAACTTCCCGGCTTTTTGCCCTTCACCTCCTCAAGAGTGTAACCCGTCAACCGTGTAAAGGCTTCATTCACCCACAAAATCAACCCCTTCGCATCGGACAGAATAATCGAATTATTCGTGCGTGCTGCGATTGATGAGATAATTTTTTGATTCTCAATATCAGACATGGTTTCAATCACATAAAATATTTTGTGACCACACTTTGATCAACCCGGTGGAATCTTCGTTTTTCGCCAAACTGATGATCTTATCGGGCATGAAATTACACATGAATCCAGCTTCAATCAACAATATCTCTTGACAAATAACAACCTAATTCAACAACCAATGACTTTGCTTATAATGGTCGTCAATCAGCTAGTTATCAGGGGCGAATAATAGGATCTTTTCTTGCTCCATGCCATACATGATGGATTTCCACACATTTACGGTCTGGAAAAACCTCGTAAAAAATCCTATATTTACCGCAAATGATTTCTCGAATATTGCCTTTTGAACGTCTTGGGTAGGGAGGGCCGATGAAAGGAAAAGTACCAAGAACCTTTACAGAGTTAAGAATATCCTTCCCCTGCTTGTATGCAGCATCCGAATTGTCGAGAGCAATATACTCTACGATTTCTTTAAGATTCGCGATGGACGGTTCAGTCCAAATTATTTTGAAATCCATGATGTCAGTAAAGATTCCACTTCTTCATGGGATTTTGTTTTACCTAGCAGTGAAGCCTCTTGGCTTTTTTTGATGCCGGACAAGATATGTAACTCTTCCTCAATCTTTTCGAGAGGATAAGAATCTGGAAGCTCTTCTATCACGTTGATAGCAAATTCTTTATCTGTCATGCAGAATAACCTACCCGACAGTTAAAAATTTTCAAGGAGATAAATCCCTACTCCGTGCCATTTCCAATAGGTTAATGAAGAGGCATAGACTCTGAACTTGAGAGGATACTGCTCATGAGGAAAATGATGCCCAGCCGTTTAACTTGGCGGCCTGTTTCAACCAATCGGTCATCTGCGGAACATCCAGTTCGTCCTCCTCGTAGATATTAATCCAGCGGGCGTTTGGGTCTTTACCAGCAACGGGAGGAATCGGTTTCAACAAGACACCACAAAAGAAATTCACTTGGACATACCGGGTCAAGACGTGGAATGAAACCAACCAACCCTGACCTTCGATGCCGTAAAAGGGTGAGTTCCATCGGACAGCCTTCCGGACGTTGGGCAGGTTTTTGACGATGAGCGCGTCCAGCCGCTTCCCGAGGTCGCTTTTCCAACCCGGCATCGCGGCTATATACGCCTGCACCGGAGCGTCACCGTCTCCTTTCGCAATTTGCGGGTTGCCCCCCGAAAGCAGCTTGACCGGATTGGTCTTGGCACTTTTGGAAGTCCCCTTTGCTCTCGGCGATTTAATGGATTTGGAATTTTTGATGTTCATATATTTTTCCAACGTCCACAGTCACCCACGGGCAGTCGTTGGATGGACTGTATGGTTCGCTATTATTAGCAGTTAACATATCGTATTGGGTTCTGGGCAGGGGCAGAAAGTATATGTCTGACAGATCGTCGGTTGTAGCGTGCTCGCACATTTTCTGGAGCTTTTGATCCTTGGAATTCCCACCGCCCGCTGTTCGCGAATTTAGAGTCGTCACGTGTAAAATAACGGCAAGTGCCAGCAGGCTTCCAACAATCGATCACATAAGTCTCCCGGATGACACCTTGGTAAACCGCGCAGGCAAGTTTTGCGGAATCTCTGCGCTCTCCGATCTTCCAAATACCACGTGTTGCCTCGTAAAGTTCTGCCTCTCCCATGCCGCTTCTGTAGAGGCGATTGATAGTGATAAGAATCATCGGGTCAACGCAATCTGCCGCCTCTGCTGAGTAGGCAAGAAGAACATCAGAAGCCGATACTCGACCGAAAGACCGAGAATGCTGCCCTCGGCAAGCGTTGGTAAGGACATCCAAACCAATCAGATCGATTGCAGCTGCTTCTACAAGAGCGGCCTGCTCCTCGGTCAATCCATGCCTTAAAATCTCGATCAGTGGCTGGTGTCCGGCCTGTTGAATCGAGGCGATCTTCTTCAGTTTATCGGATTCCCCTTGCTCCATCAGGTGGTTGAATGCCCGGTTCCCAACTCCTTTGCCAATATAAAATACTTTACGGTCTCTGGGATCGACGTAGGCGTAAACGTAAGCACGCAACCCTTCGATAACCTCTGATGGGAACTGGTTCATTGTTTTTGCGAACATATATTATACGTAAATAATTAAGCAAATCGGGGGCGAAAAGTAAAGGCGATGGTATTGTAATCCAAAACGGGACACAAAAAAAGGCACCGCAAATTGCTCTGCGGTACCCTTTCAATCAAAAGATATGTGTGTATTCTCGGGAACTACTTGATGAGCTTCTGGAGCAGGTCGACACAACGGTTGGAGTAACCCCATTCGTTGTCATACCAGCTGATGAGCTTGAAAAATTTGTTATTCAGCTCGATGCCGCTGCCTGCGTCAAAGATGCTGGAGCTTTTGTCGTGGATGAAATCACTGGAGGCGACTTCGTCCGCTGTGTAGGCCAGAATCCCTTTGAGATATGTCTCGCTGGCTTTTTTCATGAGCTCACAGATTTCTTTGTAGCTGGTTTCCTTGACGGTTTTGACCGTGAGATCGACAACGGAAACGGTGGGTGTCGGAACGCGGAAAGACATTCCAGTGAGTTTGCCTTTGACTTCCGGGCAGACCAGACCGACCGCCTTGGCAGCACCCGTGGTCGATGGAATGATATTGATGGCCGCGCTTCGTCCGCCTTTCCAATCTTTTTTGGATGGACCGTCAACGGTCTTTTGCGTGGCGGTGTAGCTGTGGACAGTGGTCATCAGACCTTCATCAATGCCGATCCCTTCTTTGAGGAGGACATGGACGAGAGGAGCCAAACAATTTGTGGTGCAGCTGGCATTGGAGATGATCTTGTGGTCAGCCGTAATCTTGTCGTCATTGACGCCCATGACCACCGTGATGTCTTCCCCTTTAGCAGGAGCGGAGATAATGACGCGCTTCGCACCAGCCGTGAGGTGACCCTTGGCTTTTTCAGCCTCAGTGAAAAGTCCGGTGGACTCAATGACGATATCGACACCGTATTTGGCCCAAGGCAACTCAGCCGGAGTGCGCGCACTGACGACATCAATGCGGTGACCATTCACGATGAGAACGTCGTCTTCAGCCTTGTCGGGAGAAGATTTTGTCGAGGAAACCTCACCTTGGAAACGTCCTTGGGTCGAGTCATACTTCACGAGATAAGCCAGATTGTCAGCGGGCACGATATCGCCCACAGCCACGACATCGACCCCTTTTCCCAAAAGTCCTTGTTCCACGATCGCACGGAATACGAGACGCCCGATGCGTCCGAATCCATTAATAGCAACTTTAGCCATATACTTTTATTTACTCCAATAGTTGAGGTGAGATTTTTTAATTTTCTGTTTTCGAGCAGAAGTTAGGCAATTGCGGATGAAGCGTCAACGGGGAAAATGAAGCAATTTGCGCGGGAAAAAAGAAACATGGACAGCTTTAGAATAAGGATGAATATGACTACAAAAAATGCCGCAAAACTTTTTTCGCCCGATGCTGTTTTATCTGGAGAAAGTCATTACAAAGTAAAGTCATCACCTCTATGAGCACAAACACCATACAAGCTATCAACGATGCCGTCCAACGCACCTCAACTTGGGTGCACCCCCTCCAGCAAGAAATCGGCCGAGTCATCATCGGTCAAAAATATCTCGTCGACCGTTTGATCGTCGGCCTCATCGCCAATGGACACGTTCTCCTCGAGGGTGTCCCCGGGCTGGCAAAAACCCTTTCCCTGAAAACACTCGCTCAAGCTGTCAGCGTCCGTTTCCAAAGGATACAATTCACACCGGACATGCTTCCTGCTGATATTGTCGGGACTCTGATCTACAATCCGCGCGAGGGAAATTTCACCACAAAAATGGGTCCGGTCTTTAGTAACTTTGTCCTCGCCGACGAGATCAACCGCGCTCCGGCAAAAGTGCAAAGCGCCCTCCTCGAAGCCATGCAGGAGCGGCAAGTCACCCTCGGCGATGAGACGTACCGTTTGCCCGAACCATTTCTCGTCATGGCGACACAAAATCCTATTGAACAGGAAGGCACCTATCCCCTGCCCGAGGCTCAAGTCGACCGCTTCATGCTCAAGCTCAAAATCGGTTATCCCTCTCGGGAGGAGGAACGCGCCATACTGGATCTGACCGCGACCACCGCACCCTTGCCTTCGATTAATCCGGTCATTGATGCCAGCAATATCATGCAATCCCGCGAGGTTATCAATGACATTTACATTGATGACAAGGTCCGTGATTACATCGTCGATCTGGTCTGGTGCACACGCGATCCGAAAAGCTATCATCTCGAGCTCGCCGACTACATCCAGTACGGTGCCAGCCCGCGCGCGACCATCTCCCTGACTCTGGCATCCAAAGCCTGGGCTTTCATGCAAGGTCGCGGTTATGTCACACCGCAGGATGTCAAATCCATCGGAATGGACGTGCTCCGCCACCGTGTCTCCGTGACTTACGAGGCGGAAGCGGAGAATCTCTCCAGCGAAAATATTGTCGAAAAGATTTTCGAAACATTGCCGGTGCCCTGAGTCCCCCTTTGTCCGACTCCGGTCTGCCGGAGAAAAACGACTTCATTGTATCAAAAGCCTCCCCTCCTCCCGTGAAAAAAGAAAACACATCGGAAATCACTAAAGAAATCCTGAAAAAAGTCCGTCAAATCGAGATTCGCACCAAACATCTGGTCAATGACTCTCTCACCGGGCAATACCACTCGGTCTTCAAAGGACGGGGAATGGATTTTGACGAAGTGCGCGAGTACAGCCCCGGCGACGAAGTCCGTACAATCGACTGGAATGTCACCGCGCGCGCCGGGCGGCCTTTTATTAAAAAATTCACTGAGGAACGCGAACTGACCATTCTCCTGATTGTCGACCTCAGTGCCTCCGGTCATTTTGGATCCCACACTCAGAGCAAACGGGAAATGGCCGCCGAGCTCGCCAGTGTGCTGGCATTCAGTGCCATCCGGAATAATGACAAGGTCGGACTCATCCTTTTCACCGACAAAATCGAGCAATACATCCCGCCCAAAAAAGGACGCCGGCATGTTTTGCGCGTGATCCGCGAGATCCTCTTTTTCCAACCCTCTTCCCGCGGGACCAATATCAATGAAGCCCTGAAATTCGCCAACCGAGTGACAAACCGGAAATCAGTGATGTTCCTGCTCTCTGATTTTTTTGCTGCTGATTTCAAGACCGAACTGCGTCTGTCCTCCCGCCGCCACGACCTCGT
>CAYTAI010000018.1:23631-29218 GCA_964435715.1 uncultured Verrucomicrobiota bacterium
TGAATCTCCCCAATATCGGGCTGCTCACCCTGGAGGATTCGGAAACCGGCGAGCAATTTGAGATTGACACCTCGAACTCCCGCCTGAGGCATCAATTTGCACAAATTGCCACCGGCAATCTGGAGGACACCCGCAAAATGTTCAATTCGAGCGGGGTTGATTTTTTGGATTTAAGCACAAGCCGCCCTTACATGCCGGAGGTTGTCCGGTTTTTTGAAACACGCATTCACCGCAAAAAACACAGATGAGATTTTTTCATCCGCTCATATTTTTAGCACTCTGCTGTCTTATCTTTACAGCCGGCGGAGCCATGAGTGTCGGGCAAGATGCGCCTCCTCAACGCACCGCGCCCGCCTCTCTCGGGCAAAATGCGCCGGACCCCGCAACCCCCACCCCGCCATTGGCAACGGGAGGTCAAGAGCCCGATGACATCCGTGACATCCGCGGCCCCATTTCCATCCTCTCACCCTGGACGATTGTCATCATCATCGCCACAATTCTCCTTGGTTTCATCATCATCGGATTACTGGTATATGCCGGGTTGCGTTATCGTAATAAACGGCATGTCCCCACCCCTCAAGAAATCGCACTCGAGCAACTTGCTCAGGCGCGGCTTTTGATTGGAGAGGGGAAACCAAAGGAGTTTTCCATTGCCGTCTCCGATTGTGTGCGTGTCTATATCGAAAAACGTTTTCATGAACGCGCCGCGCACCGCACGACAGAAGAATTCCTCAATGACATGCTCGCCCGTCAGGACACTGAATTAACCGCCCACAACGCCTCGCTTGCTGATTTCCTTCATTATTGTGATTTGGCGAAATTCGCCCGGTGGTCACTGACCGCTTCCGATATGGAGAAGATGCTAGAATCGGCAAAAAAATTCGTCGAACAAACGAAACCTGTCGAGACGGAGTCAAAAGCATGAGATTTCTATTTCCCCACATATTGTGGTTGCTGCTTTTACTGCCGTTCCTGGCTTTTCTCAAGGGACGTTCAGGTCGCGCGGCGAGCCTGACCTATTCCACGGCGACCCTGATCCGGCGGATCGGAGTGCCGTCGAAATCCGTCGCGGGGCGTTTGCTCTTTTTCCTGAAACTCATCGCCCTGGGGCTCTTGATCATGGCTCTGGCGCGCCCTCAGTTTGGACGCGGCACCACAGAGATCGAAGCCAGCGGTATTGATATTGTTCTCGCAGTGGATATTTCCGGCTCTATGGAGGCTCTTGATCTCACGCTCAACGGGAATACAGCCAACCGCATTGACGTGGTCAAAAGCGTGATCAAAAATTTCATCCAGGAAAGACCCTCTGACCGGATTGCCCTTCAGGCATTTGCCGGACGCCCTTATCTCGTCAGTCCTTTGACACTCGACCATGACTGGTTGATTCTGAATCTCGACCGCCTCCGCACGGGCATGGTTGAGGATGGCACAGCTGTGGGCTCTGCCATCATTGCCGCGGTCAACCGTCTCCGTGATCAGAAAGCCAAAAGCAAGATTGTCATTCTCCTCACCGACGGCGTGAAGGGAAAGAGTGTAACGCCGGGCAAATCACCCCTGAAACCGCCGCCGAGGCGGCACGCGCCCTCGGCATTAAAGTGTACACCATTGGCGTGGGCACTCAGGGGCTGGCTCCGATCCCCGTCCGAGACCCTTTCGGCAACCGGGTCATGGCACAAATGCGCGTCGACGTCGACGAGCCGACCCTGCAAAAAGTCGCTGATATCACTGGAGCAAAGTTTTTCCGCGCAACAGACACTGATGCGCTCAAGCGTGTCTATGATCAAATCGACAAACTTGAGAAAACCGAAGTCAAAATGAAAAAATTCGAGCATTACACCGAGCTTTTTGCATGGTTTCTGATTCCCGGACTCGCCCTGCTCGGTCTGGAGCTTTTGTTATCGAACACGGTCTACAGGAGGCTCCCATGACCTTCCACGCGCCTCTTCTTTTTTGGGCAGGACTCCTGATAGCCATCGGAGTCTATTTCGCTCTGCGCTATTTTGAAATCAAACGCAGGGGGCTGCTTTCCCGTTTTGCCAGCAAGCACCTGCTCGAGGAGCTCACTGAAAATGTCTCATGGCAGAGACGTCATATCAAACAATGGTTGATTGTCATCGTCGTCGCACTTTGTTTCACCGCACTCGCCAGACCCCAGTATGGTTACACATGGCAGGAGGCGAAACGACGGGGCGTGGACATCATGTTCGCGGTTGACACCTCCCGGAGCATGCTCACACCGGATGTGAATCCCGACCGTCTCACCCGCTCCAAACTGGCCATTCTCGATTTGCTCGAGAAACTCGAGGGAGACCGTGTCGGTTTAATCGCCTTTGCCGGCGGATCATTCCTCCAATGTCCTCTGACTATCGATTACAATGCTTTTCGCCAGACGGTCGAGTCCCTGGATACGAATATTATTCCACGCGGCGGCACCGACATTGCGGGTGCCATTCGGGAGGCGATCTCCTCCATGACGGGAAACCCCGATGACCGCAAAACACTCATCATCATCACCGATGGAGAAGAAAACCAGGGCGATGCCATCGCAGTCGCAAAACAAGCTGCGGAAAAAGGAATCAAAATATACACCATCGGTGTGGGCACCCCCGCGGGCGCGGTGATCCCCGCCCGCAATCCGGATGGTTCGACAGGACTTGTCCGGGATCAGTCGGGCGAACCCGTCCGTTCGCGCCTCAATGAAACCTTGCTCGCGCAAATTGCTCAGGTCACAGGGGGATACTATTCACCACTGGGTCAACAGGGGCAAGCCCTCCTGGACATCTACACACGGGAACTGGGCAGTCTGGAAAAAAAAGAAACCGCCGAAAAAATGACGCGGGTCCCTGTGGAGCGTTTTCAATTTCCTCTTGCCCTGGCGATCCTCCTTCTCATCATTGAGTTTCTGCTCCCCGACCGGAAAGGGAGGGTTCGTTACCGGACACTCCCCTCTTTTCGGGGCAAATTGCCCGCGCTGCTTTTGGGTATGATGCTCCTGCTTGGGGGCAACGCAGCCCGGGCAAACCCGCAGGAAGCGCAGAAAAATTATCTCGACGGAAAATATGAGGAGGCGCAAAAGCTCTACTCGAGTGCCTCTGCAAAAAAGCCGAAGGATGCAAGGTTGCGATTTAATACGGGAGTCGCGGCGTACAAAGCCGGTGATTTGGACGCGGCTGAAAAGGATTTGAGTGAGTCACTCAAGACTGAGGATCTGATCCTGCAACAAAAAGCACTTTATAATCTCGGTAATGTCTATTATCGACAAGGACAACCGCTCGTCGAGAAATCCTCCCAGAAAACGAGGCAACACTGGGAAAAAGCCATCAAATCCTATGAAGGCGCCATTGCGCTGGACAATCAGGATGCCGATGCGGCGTATAACCTTGATTATGTGAAAAAGAAACTCGAAGAACTCAAGAAACAACAAGACCAGAAGAAAGACCAGCAGAACCAGGATAAAAACAAAGACGATCAGAAAAAGCAGGATCAAAAGAATGATTCTGGTCAAAACCAGGATCAACAGGATCAAGACCAGAAGAAGGATGGAGAAAACCAAAAAGACAATCAATCCGGACAAGATGGACAGCAGGACAAGGGCGACCAGAAAAAAGACCAGGATCAGGGAAAAGATCAACAGGACAAAAAACAAGGCGACGGCGACAAAAAACAGGATCAAGACAAATCCGGTGAAGAATCCGGAAAAAATCAAGACCAGCAAAAGGGAGAAAAAGACAAGAAACAAGGGGAACAGAAAAACCAAGATTCAAAATCCCCGGGTGAAAAACCTCAGGACGATGGAAAAGATCCGGGTCAAGAGGAGCCAGGGGAAGGTCAATTGACTCCCGGGCAACTCAACCGCCAACAAGCCATTCAACTCCTGGATTCGCTCAAGGAGACCGAGAAAAAAATGCCTGTCTTTATTGAGAAACCTTCGATAAAAAATGATCAATACAAGGATTGGTGAATGACAATGAGATTTCTCATCACGACCAGTTTCATCCTCGGCATGTTTGCAACCACGGGATTGCAATCCAAGGAATTAAACGCCTCTGCCAATCTCCGTCCGGACACTATATCGCTGGGAGAGGCGACACGCCTTGAAATCACGATCAAAGGGGCTTCCTCCGCGGACAAGCCGATTATTCCTAAAGTCGACGGACTCACCGTTCAACCCGTCGGTTCACAAAATTTTCAGAATGTGCAGATTCTCAATGGCAGAATGACTGTGGATGCTGGTGTGACACACATATACCATGTGGTGCCATCCAAATCGGGGACTTTCACAATTCCGGGCATATCGGTCATCATTGACAATGAAACGCGCGTCACATCGCCTGTCACGCTGACAGTGACAGACTCACCCGGACGAACCCCTCAAAATACCACAGGCGGATTGCCCGCTCCGTCTCCCGCCCCTCATTCCTCTGCCCAGATAACAACTCCTGACAAGGCTGCGATGGTCAAAATTTCTTTTCCGGACAGGGTCTATTACTCCGGAGAAACAATTCCCCTGACCATCAAAGCTTATTTTCATCCAAATGTACGTCTGCTTGAGCTCAATCCGCCGAGCTTTACCGGCGGCACATTCACACTGCCAAACCTCAACTTTCAACCCACGCAAAAAACCGAAAATATCGAGGGAGTTGAATATAATGTCATCGAGTGGAAAACATCAATTGGCACAATCAAAGACGGCGAATTTCCAGTATCCGCTTCGATCAAAGGAATCATCGGTATCCCGATGAAAGCACGGCGTCCGATCGGCGGTATGGAAGATTTTTTTGAAAGTTTTTTTAACCGGAACTACTCGAATCAAGAGGTTGATCTCTCCAGCCAGGAAAAAATCATCCGCGTCCTCCCCCTTCCTTCCGAAGGGAAACCCGATGGATTCTCGGGTGCCATCGGTTCATTCAAGATGGAATCGACAGCCTCTCCCGCCTCTTTAATGGCTGGTGATCCCGTTACCATTAAAAGCGTGATTTTCGGAACCGGAAATTTTCCCCAAGTCTCCGCCCCCCTATTGTCGTCGGAAAAGAATTTTAAAACTTATAATCCCAGCTCCAAATACGAGCCCTCAAGTGAAAGCGAGCTGACCGGGCGAAAGACTTTCGAGCAAATTGTAATTCCAGAGAATCCATCCGTGAAGGAGTTACCCCCTTTGAAATTCAGTTATTTCGATCCTGAGCAAAAAAAATACATCACCCTGACGTCTCCCGCTGTCCCTCTCGAGGTCTCAGCCGCACCCGCTGGCAGCAGCTTTCAGGCTTCTTCTTCCGGGGATGGCTCAGCCAAAGAAAATACCTCAGGCAGCCTTCCCGATCAAAGGGATGACATTATCCAGAATAAAGTTCTTTTGGGGCAGCTATCCAAATCTTTGACTCCGCTGTCAGAGAGCACGAAATACTGGGTTCTTCAATCCATTCCCCTTTTCGCATGGATTATTTTTCTAGGTCTTTACCTTCATCGCCGCAAGTATGAGAGTGACCCCGGGCTTCTGAAAAAATCGGCTTCAGAAAAAGCCTTCAAATCGTATCTCTCCACAATGGATGAGGCATTGAGAAAACAAGATCCCCGTCTCTTTTTCCTCTCC
>CAYTAI010000018.1:29255-50381 GCA_964435715.1 uncultured Verrucomicrobiota bacterium
CACAAAGTCAAAACCGCACTCCCGAGTCCATTACTTCCGGGGATATCCCCGCCCTTCCACACCTGGATGAAGAAACCAAAAAACTCCTCTCAGAGATTTTTCAGACAGCCGACATGATTACATACTCGGGGTCTGCTTTCGCAAACAAAGAGCTTGAGACATGGAAAAGCCGTGTCCATCAGGTAATCAATACAATCCGGGGGGGCAAATGATCAAAACACTCTTGATTCTGACTGGATTCATCACCACCGTTTTTTGCGGAACACTCAGAGCCAACGTATCCTCTGATGAGATCTCCGGCACTTTTCAAGCGGCAAATGTCGACTATCTTGGCGCGCGCTATGATGACGCGATCCGGAAATACGAGTCACTGGTCTCCTCAAAAATCTTCTCACCATCGATCTTCTTCAACCTGGCAAATGCCTATTACCGCCAGGGACTCACCGGCAAGGCTATTGTGAATTATGAGCGCGCCTTGTCCCTCTCACCCCGCGACCCTGATATCCGTGCCAATTTAAAATTTGTCACTGAAAAGGAGCAAATTCTCACGCCCCGACCCCGTTGGTTTTTACAGTTTACTTCATATCTCACAATCAATACCTGGTTTTCCCTCTCGGCGTTCTTTTTCACACTCGCTTCGTTACTGGGGATACTCCGGACGCTGAAACTTCATATCCCCGCTGCCATCAGAAAAAACATGATTCTCGGGTTCTTGATGTTTTTTGCGGTCTTCTGCCTCGGAAGCGGATTCTATGCACTCAGGAAATTTCAATATGCGATCATTACAAAACCCGAGACGGCCCTCACGATCTCCCCTGTCCCGCACGCGCAAATTGTTTCCGTTCTCGACGACGGTCTTTTTGTCCGCCCGATTAAAACCCACGGTGATTATGTCCTCGTCCAGACATTCAACAACCAAAAGGGTTGGCTGCCCAAATCCGCCGTCGAAAATATTCTCACCGACTAGGGCGGCCCGGGTATTTACAGAAAAGCCCTACCAAGTGTAGACGACTGTATAGGTGACTTTTTTTTCTCCGTCGGCAGGAACCGAGACTTTGAATTCAATCGTGCGGGCATCCATTTTTTCAAATTTATCACTGGGGTCTTTGATTTCCCAACTGTGCCCGCGGTAGAGATGCTCGACAACGCGGAATTCCGCCGCCTCTTTTTTCCGGTTCTTGAGGGTGATCTCGAAACTCTCGGTCATCGTCTTGCGGCTCGTGTCCACGGTGAAATTCGTCTGCTTGCGCTCCCCCACCAGATCAAAGGCATTCCCCAGATATACCCTTACCTTTTCATTCTTCGGCGTGTGATCGATGACATTCTCCCCGATGAATTGGAGCGAGCCGTCCGTGTCCCGGCGGTAAAAGCGCAATTTGCCTTTCGGCAAAGGAATCCCGAGCCCGTTCTTTTCACTATTCTCGAACTCACGGAATATCCAGACTTTTTTATTCGTCGCTGCCCCATATCCCGGGTCTGTCGAGATGCCCCCGCCCAACCACCAGGGGTAAGCACCATACTCACTGAGGGCACCGTCATAGACGTAGAACCGTGGAGCTTGGACATTGGTCGCCTTGACGAATTCCACCTGACGCATCTCCTGATTCCGCAGGGTCACCGGGCGCGGGAGTGTGTAGAGTTTAAAATCATCAAAGTCTTTTTGAGTCACTTGCCCAGCATCTTCTTGAATAGCAGGTGCTGCCCATACACGACTCATGGATATTGCATCTCGATTTTCCTGCACACGACTGACGTCACCGGCCATGAGATTGATTTTGGCATCACGGAAAGTTTTTCCCGATTGATTTTGAAAGGTGACCCAGCCGACGATATCACAAGCATCCCCGGTCTCCGGGGAAACGATATTGTAGTCCGCCTGCCAGGAAAGTCCCGTCGCCAGATAACCGATCTCGGCCTCGACTTTACCCGCCTTGCTCGATTTGAGTGTCCAGTTCAATGTCGGCTTTAAAACGGTGTCATCCCCGAGTGAAGGAAAAAGCGGCATGCCGGGGAGCTGAAATTGCAATTTGCCTGCGACCTCAATGACGGGTTCGCCCGAACCGATAAAGGGGGGCTGGGTATATTGGCCATAGCGATTCGGTCTCTGTGGGGCGATGTATCCGCTGCGGATCACCTTTCCGTCGATGAGTTCGATTTTACCGTCAGGGCGAATGGCTTGGAACTGGATGGTTTTCCCCTCGAAAAGCGAGAGCAAATAGCTCTGGGTCACCGGGTCATTGCGGAAACTCTGGTCGAGAATCTGGAGCTTCGCCTCGCCTTTCGGATCACGCAGGATCACCGACTGGGGTTCGAGGGTTGCAGCGATTTCGCTGAATCCGATCTGGTTATTGCCTTCCTTGAGATCAAGAGTCGCCCGATCCCGGACAACGGCAAAATCCTGGTTGTAGATGGTCAGCGAAGCATTTTGCGCGGCGACCACCGGAGCAAATTGCGCGAGCAGACAAGTGGTTAAAAGCGATAGAGCGATTTTTTTCATTGGGTTCCTTTGTGATAAAAAACTTTACATTTCTTACTACCATCAGACACCCTCGCTATCCAGAAAGTTCCACGCTTTTTTAAAAATAACTTCGAAAATCAATCTCCAATGCTGGCTCTATCCGCCCTGTCTTGATCACTCTTCTGCCCTTTACAATAAAGCTTTTGCGGACTTGAACTCCGCGACAATTGTCTGAATCGAGCCTTTGGCATCCCCGAAAATCATCCGTGTATTCTCATTAAAAAAGAGCGGATTATCGACCCCGGCAAATCCCGTCGCCAGCGAGCGTTTGAGGACAAAGACATTTTTGGCCTTGTCGACATTGATAATCGGCATGCCGTAAATCGGGCTGCCCTTCATTTCACGCGCGGCTGGATTGACGACGTCATTGGCTCCGATCACAATCGCTACATCCACACTGTCCATGACGGGGTTGACCGAGTCCATTTCCGCAAGTTGCTCATAAGGCACGTCCGCCTCCGCGAGGAGGACATTCATATGTCCCGGCATGCGCCCTGCGACAGGATGAATGGCAAATTTCACATCCGCACCATTTTCCTCCAGCAGGTCAGCCAGCTCCTTGACGACATGTTGTGCCTGTGCCACAGCCATGCCATAACCCGGTACAATCACAACATTTTTTGCGGATTCCAAAACATAATATGCGTCTTCCGGTGTCATGGCGCGCGCTTCGCCTGTGAACGCAGTACCGGCGGCATTTCCCCCGGCTGGACCGGAGCCAAATCCGCTGAAAAGGACATTTGCCAGAGAACGGTTCATCGCCTTGCACATAATGGATGTCAGGATGATGCCGCTGGCTCCCACGAGAGAACCTGTCACAATCAAGGCACTGTTATCGATGATAAAACCGGATGCCGCGGCAGCGATCCCCGAGTAGCTATTCAAAAGCGAAATCACCACAGGCATGTCAGCACCTCCGATGGGAACGACTGCCAACACCCCCAAAATGAAGGCTAAAACCATTAAAATGACAAAGACCGGGTAGTTTGCGGTTGGATCCATGCAAAAAATCACACCGCCTGCGAAAATCAAAACCGCCAAAAGTCCATTGACGATTTTTTGCCCGGTAAAAACAAATGGTTTTCCGGAAATCTTTTCTGAGAGTTTGAGCCAGGCGATGAGACTGCCGGTAAAGGTCACCCCGCCGATTAAAACCGCAAAATAAATCGCTATCGAAGGCATTAATCCAAGAGCCGGCTCTTGATTGATTAGCAATGAGTCAATTGACAGTTTCTGCGTTGTATCAAAGGCTTTTTGATATTCCGCCCAACCCACGAGAAAACTCGCCAGGCCACCAAACCCATTCAACAAGGCAACCATTTCCGGCATCCCCGTCATTTTCACACGGACAGCGAGAAAAGCACCAATCACCGAACCGGTGATCAGTCCCACAGCGATCCAGCGGAAATCCAGACCGGCATGGATGAGAGCTGCCAGAGTGGCGATCAACGTCCCCGTCGAGGAGAGCAAATTGCCCCGGCGGGCCGTGGCTTGTGTTCCCAGCATTTTCAGCCCGATAATAAAAAGAACGGCGGAGGTGGCATAAGCCAGGATTGTCAAGGGATGATCAGGCACGGTCGTCATGGCAATCACAAAGGGGAAGTGGCTCATAATTATATCGATTCATCTTTCTTCTTCATGGAAACGTCTTTTTTGCGGAACATTTCCAGCATCCGGTTCGTCACCAGATATCCCCCGACGACATTGATCATGGCGAATGCAACTGCCAGTGTCCCTAAAATGATTGTCAGAGTGCTATTGCCAGAATCCACAGAGAGAATGGCACCAACAACTGTGATTCCTGAAATGGCATTCGACCCGCTCATCAAGGGTGTGTGCAATTGTGAGGGCACCTTGGCGATGAGCTCCACACCGAGGAATATCGAAATGACAAAGATGAAAATCAGAAGAACCGCCGTATTCGATAGCCCCTCCGCCACCGCCATGAAAAAAATTGTTTGCATCTCCATAAAAAGCTCTCCTGTTATCCGTGATTAAAGACCGTAATTCTTTTTGATTGTTTCATTCACAATCTCTCCGCCGTGGGTGATGACACATCCTTCCAGGATGTCGTGCCCCCGGATTTCAGAGGCGAATGTCTTGTTTTTTTGATCCCAACAGTGCTCCACCAGGTTAAATAGATTGGCTGAGTAAACCTGCGAGGCATGCACAGGCTTTTGCCCGGCGAGATTGCCCGTGCCAATGATGATGACCCCGTTGATCTCGACTTCCTCATCAAGACGGCTCCCCTCGACATTGCCACCGGATTCGACGGCCAAGTCCACAATCACACTGCCCGGCTGCATTCCTTTGATCATGTCCGTGGTGATGAGCCGGGGTGCTTTTCTTCCAAAAAGCTGGGCTGTGGTAATGACCACATCGGCATTCGCACAACATTTTGCCATCGCTTGACGCTGTTTTTCAATTTGCTCAGGCGTGAGTTCCTTAGCGTAACCCTGCGCTGTCTGCCCCGTCTCACCCAGGTCGACTTTGACGAATTTTGCGCCGAGACTTTTCACCTGCTCCTCCACGACGGGGCGCGTGTCAAAAGCCTCCACTCTCGCACCCATGCGTTTGGCAGTTGCAATCGCCTGAAGGCCGGCGACCCCCGCCCCAATGATAAAAACCCGTGCCGGGGAAATCGTCCCCGCAGCCGTCGTCATCATCGGAAAAATTTTTGAAAGTCTCGCCGCCGCCTCAATGACGGCCTGATACCCCGCCAGATTCGCTTGGGAACTCAATGCATCCATTTTTTGTGCGATGGTCGTGCGCGGGATCATCTCCATGCTGACAGCCGTTACTCCCGCTGTCCGGAATGCTTCGACTAATTCCCGCTCATGAAAGGGATCGAGATAACTCACATGGACAGCACCTCTCTTGAGCTCCAGCACTTGCGCCACAGACGGCTTGCGCAAACGCAAGACCAGATCCGCGCGAGCCAAAGAATCTTGGATCGACACAGGGACAACCGCCCCTTTTGATTGATAGTCCTGATCAGTCAGCCGGATGCTTTTGCCGAGCCCGCTTTCGATATGAACCTCCGCACCCAGCTTGATCAATTTGGCAACCGTATCCGGGATGACTGCAACCCGTTTTTCACGGGCATCGATTTCTTTGGGGATGGCGATCAGCATGATAACTCAGCAATTAGGTTGGACTGAAATTTTTCAAAAGTTCAGGAGGACATAAACAGTCAGTGCCAAATTGCAAACAAAATTATTACATCCCAAGGTTTTTTTATATCTGGAATATTCCATAAATAGCTTGCTATTATATTTTTACATAAAGTCGTTTTGCATGCACCTTCACAATCATGAACAGCACAAGCGCAGGGGCTGAAAAAAATAATTTGCACTCGTATGTCATTACAACCAATCATTTTCAGGCTGTGAGAGTTTTTTAAATCCGGGTGCAGGACAATAGAATTGTGTTTGTCATCTCTCCAAAAAAATCCGAAAAACACTACAGTATCTGTCTGATGCGTTCTACAGGGCGGGCAATCACTGCTTTGAGCCCGGAGACAATGACCGGGCGCTGTAGGAGTACGGGGTGTTTTGACAGTGCGCGAAACAATTCCTCTTCAGCGGCACCTTCGAGCTTTTCTTGCTCATACTCCTCTTCCCCGTCTCGAATCATGTCCCGGACGGGGATACCAAGCTTCTGATTCAATTCTTTGATCTCCTCAATGGATAGAGGGTCTTTTAAGTACTCCCTCACTTGAAAAGCCATTTTTTTATCTTCCAAATATTTCAGTGCCTCACGGCTTTTACTGCAACGCGGATTGTGGTAAAGAGTGATTGCTTGCATAAAAAATTATCTTTCAGACATTCCCATGATTCTGCGGATATTCTCCGCGGAAACATCCTGCGGAGCAATTTGCCCGGAAAAGCGCACCGAGACAAATCTTCTTTTCAACACGGGAATCGTCCCCGTCCATCCCCACTTCCCTGTGCCAGGATGATGAGAAAAGCGCGAGCCCCACAAGTCCCCTCCCAGATGTGCACAAATGACCGCGCAATTTGCGCGGGCGGCGAGAAACTCCATTCCCCGGCTCAGCGGCGCAAGTTGTCCATCCCGTGTGATCCGTCCCTCGGGAAAAAGGCAAACGATATCCCCTTCCCTCAAAGAACGCAGTGCTTCCTCGAGTGCCCGTCTGACTCGCTTCGGGTAGAGAGGAATCGCTTTCATCGTCTGGAAAAACCATTTTGCCTGACTCACCTCATAAAACTCATCAATCATGATAAAGCGGATCGGACGATGACACGCCATTTGTAAAAGCACAGTGTCCACATATGAAACATGATTGCTCAAAAGCAGCACACCGCCCGACTTCGGGATCTGTCCGGCACCTTGCGCCACGACCCGGTAGAGCAACCCCCCGGTCCCGCGCGCCAGAAGCCTGAAAAAATCCGCCATGAGTTGCCGGAATGCGAGTATCGCCACCCCCGTGCCCGTCATCATCAAAACAAAAAACTGGTCAGAGGGGGTAAGCTTGAAATGTTCAATCAAAAGATAATATCCAAGCAAAGCCGCGACTGCAAAAAGATTGGTCAATAGATTCATCCCGGCAAAGATACCGCCACGCCTGGCAGGAGGGACAATGTCCTGCAACCGCGCATTCAAGGGCACAATATAGAGCCCGCCGCCGAATCCTCCCAGAAAAAGCAGAATATAAAAGAGCAGTGCCTCCGCGGGCAGGAAAAAAAGCGAGGCATATGATAACGCCATGATTCCCGCTCCGAGCGGAATTGCTCCCAGCTCGATACTCTTTCTCGACAAAATGCCCGCCGTCAGACTCCCCGCTGCGATCCCGGTTCCCATGAGAGCCATCATGACGCCTGTCGCTCCCGCCGCACCGACTCCACCCGGATGCAACATGAGACCCACATCCACGAGAACCAGAAAGACAACTCCGCCCACGGCATAAAAATAAGCGATCCCCAGCGCGCATATCCTCACCTCCAGATCGTTCCACAACTCTTGGATCTGCCCGAAATGCTCCACAAGCAATTTCCACCGGAAAGCGGGTGCCACATGACTCTCCGAGCGCGACAGGAAAAGACTCGAGACAAAGGAACTCCCCGACAGCACTCCAAAAGACACGGCGCACCAAAAAGCACCGACCCAGGGTTCATTCTCGAAAAACCTTGTGAACCAGTCAAAACAGGTCCCGCCCAGAAAAGCACCGCCGAGAATTGCCAGCACCGTGAGCATCTCTACAAATCCCGCATAAAATCCGAGCCTGTCATGACCGACATATTCTTTGATGATCCCGATTTTGGCGGGGGATATAATGGCGCACAAGGCAGACAATCCTGCAAAGGCAACGATACAAAAACTAATCTCGCGGTGGTGAATCCCAAAAAGCATGATTGCTGTCACGAGCACTTGTCCAAGCATGACCATTTGAATCACCCGGAATTTCGGGAAACGGTCCGAGATCCATCCCGACAAGGGAGCCAACAGGACAAAGGGGAGAATCGTCAAGACAGCCACCATGACCTTGTAGAAAGTCGACTCCCCCGTCGTCATTACGATCCCAATGAGTCCGATTGTGATGAGTTTAAAGGCATTATCATTGAATACAACCTGCGCCTGGATCAGTGCCATGTTGTAAAACGACCGGATAAAAATCGGAGAATGACTTTTCAATCGGAGAACATCTGTTTAACTTATTTTTCACACACTGCAACGCCTAACTCAATGAAAAATCCCCTATGACTCAACCTGTCGCCGTCGTCCTCGATGCCTGTCCCCTCGATCAAAAGGACATGTCTTGGAAGCCCCTCCGCGAGCTTGTCTCCCTGACCCTTCACGACCACACCACCCCCGCACAACTGACCGGTCGCATCCAACAGGCGCAAATTGTTCTCACAAATAAAGTCCGCTTGAGTGCGGTCCACCTCGAGCAGGCTCCCGGACTAAAATTCATCAGCGTTCTGGCGACCGGTTACGACTGCGTGGATACCGCTGCGGCGCGCGCCCGGGGGATCATCGTCTCCAATATCCCTCACTACAGCACGGCTTCCACCGCCCAGACCACCATTGCGCTCATGCTGGAGATCACACAGGCCGTCGGACTCCACGACCGTTCTGTCCACGACGGCGAATGGGTCAAGAGTCCGTCATACTCTTTTTGGAAAAAACCCCTCATTGAGCTCGAAGGCAAAACCCTCGTTATTATCGGACTCGGAGCCATCGGCTCGCGGGTCGCGCAAATTGCCTGCGCGATGGGCATGCATATCGTCATTGCTGTCTTGCCAGGTCGTCCCGCAAAAAGCTGTTGCCCTTATGAATGTGTCCCTCTCGACGAGGCATTGGCACGGGCGGATTTTGTGAGTTTGCACTGTCCGCTCAATGTACAGACCGCCAAGATCATCAATGCCCGCTCGATCTCCCTGATGAAACCGGAAGCCTGCCTCATCAATACGGCACGGGGCGGACTCATTGATGAAGACGCTCTCGCCAAGGCACTCCACAATGGCACCCTTGCCGGTGCCGCCCTGGATGTGCTCGGGAGTGAGCCTCCCCTGCCTGTGAATCCCCTTCTGCAAGCTCCCCGCTGCCTGATCACCCCCCATATTTCATGGGCGACACTTGAGGCGCGGCGCAAATTGCTCGAGATGACCGCCGCAAATATCCGCGCCTTTCTGGAGGGTCACCCGATTCATGTCATTAATTGATTCCGGACGGATCATGGGATACCCCTGAAATCAACCGGCATATTTTTCCCCAGCACCCGCGCAAATTGCTATTGAATCCCGCGGCGTAAAGATTAAATTGTACTCATGCACATTCATATTACTCCTCGACATCTCAAGCTCACCTCCGCCATCCACTCCTACGTTGCTGAAAAAATCGGGCACGCCGAAGACGTCGCCAAAGACTTGATCGCCGCACACGTCGTCCTCTGGGATGACGAGAAAAAAATGCCTAAAAAGCGTTTTGTCGTGAAAGTCCACTTGAGTCTGCCGGGTCCCGATATTCATGCCGAAGACCGTGAGGAAGACCTCTACAAAGCCATCGACAAAGTTTCCGACATCATTTTGCAACAGCTCCGCAAACGCAAAACAAAGCTCAAACAGAATAAACGCCACAAAACCCAGCTCGCCAGCGAGCGCGCGAAAAGCGGCAGACGGTAGGCTTTTTTTGCCCCGGCAAAACATGCTATTCTGAGGTTTCATGAGCGAGGAGTTATTTCCATCCCCCGACGACCGGACTCATGACTCTGTCAAACGCGCTGCGCCCCTGGCAGCGCGGATGAGGCCGCGGCATCTCGACGAGTACATCGGTCAGTCCCACATTATCGGCCCGGGCAAATTGCTCCGGCGCGCGATTGATGCCGACCGGGTGGCATCGGTGATCCTTTTCGGTCCGCCCGGCACGGGAAAGACCTCCCTGGCACATGTCATCGCCTCCTCGACAAAATCAAAATTCGAGTCCCTCAATGCCGTCGAGTCGGGAACCGCTGAAGTCCGGAAAGCACTCAATGGCGCGATCAACCGTCTGCAAACCACCGGACAACACACGATTCTTTTTATCGACGAGATCCACCGTTTCAACAAAGCCCAACAAGACTTGCTCCTGCCCGAGGTCGAACGCGGTGTCGTCAAGCTCATCGGGGCAACCACTCAAAACCCTTATTTTGCCGTGAACGCCCCCCTCGTGTCTCGCTCTCTGGTTTTCGAGTTGAAATCCCTGACCGAGGAAGACCTTGTCCGCGCGATGCAAAATGCGCTCGTTGATGAACGCGGATTAAAGGAATTTCCTGTGAGTGTCCGGGACGAAGACCTCCTCCATCTCGCCCGGTTGTGCGAGGGGGATGCCCGCAAGGCATTGAACGCACTCGAGATCGCCACTCTGACCACCGCGCCCGGTCCGGACGCGAAAATTCCTCTCGATAAAAGTGTTTTTGAAGACTCGATCCAGCGCAAATCCCCCGTCTACGACCGCGACGGCGACCAGCATTATGATACCATCTCCGCATTCATCAAAAGCATGCGCGGCAGTGACCCGGATGCCGCGCTCTACTGGCTTGCCAAAATGTTGGAAGCCGGGGAGGAAGTCCGGTTCATCGCCCGGCGCCTGGTCATTTGTGCCGCTGAGGATGTCGGCATGGCAGACCCTCAAGCCCTTCTCGTCGCCGAGGCGGCACGCCAAGCAGTGGAATTCACCGGCATGCCGGAGGCGCGCATCCCCCTGGCACAGGCCGTCATTTACATTTCCACCGCACCGAAAAGCAATACCGCCATCACCTCCATCGACGCAGCTCTGAGTGCTGTGCGCGAAAAGAAAATCCAGGAAGTCCCCGTCCACCTCAAAGACGGGCATTATGCCGGAGCCAAAAAACTCGGTCATGGCAAGGGATACCAGTACGCCCATGACTACAAGGACGGACTCGCCCCCCAATCTCATCTGCGGGAACCCCAAGAATTCTATCAACCCACCGGGCTGGGCTTTGAAAAGAAAATCCAGGAACGCCTGGAGATCTTTAAAAAACGCCGTTTGGGCATGGAATAAAAAATCCCTTCTTTCCGAGACAACCGTCATCTGTTAACTATTGATTTGTGAGAGTCGTCATCCTCAATCACTTCTTTTATCCCGACGAAGCCGCCACCGCGCAACTCAACGGGGATCTCGCACAGGCTCTTTCAGAATGCGGGGATGTGACCGTGACCGGAATGTGCGGGGTGACACGTTATGCGTTGAAAGAAAAACTCGTCGCAGGAGAATCTTTCTGGGGCCGAGTGCGGATACAGCGTCTCGCCTGCACGGATTTCGGCACAAAAAGCATCCCCGGACGGCTGTGTGATTATGCCACTTTTTTCCTCCAAGCTGTGCGCCATTTGCTCTTCGGCGCGAAAGCGGATGTCGTCATCGCCATGACCTCACCGCCCCTGATCGTGACTGCTGGTGTGCTGGCAAAAATTTTCCGGGGCACAAAACTCATTTACTGGGTTCAAGACCTTTACCCCGAAATCATCGCCACTGAGTCCGTTCAAAAAGAAAAGTCCCTCTACCGTATCCTGATGCAATTTGCCCAGTGGGTGGACCGCCATACCGATATTCATGTGGTGCCGGGTGAATGCATGCGGGAGACCCTCCGCAAAAGACCCACCGGACGGAAGATGAATATCGAGGTCATTTCAAACTGGTCGATTGTTCCGCAAAGACAGGAGAGCACTCTCACCCCTGTGGAATTCCGGGAAAAATGGAATCTCCATGGTCGTTACGTCATGATGTATAGCGGCAATCTCGGACGCGCCCATGATTGGGAAACGATTGCCGGGGGCTTTCGTCTCGTTCATGCCCAGCACCCGTCCGCCCAGCTCGTGGTCATCGGCTACGGCTATGGCAAAAACCGCTTGGAGCAATGGAGCAAAGAATATCCGCAGCTACCCATCCTTTTTCTCCCGCATCAACCCCGGGAGGATCTGAGAAGCATCCTCGGCAGTGCCGATGTACACCTCATCAGTCAGAGTCCTGAGTTTGACGGCCTCGTCGTCCCGTCAAAATTCTACGGCATTGCATCGGTTTTCAAGCCCGCCCATTTTATCGGCTCCACACACAATACCGTGTCAAAACTGATTCTGCAAAATTGCCTGGGCAGTGTTTCCCCCGCCTATGAGCCCGGACTCTTTGCGTCAGCGATTCTTAAATTCATTTCCGATCCGGACTTCGCCGCAAATTGCGCCGCAGCCATGAAACAATGGTATCAAAGCGAAGGCGAACCATCGATTCCCCTCGCTCATTGGAAAAACACTCTTCAAAACCTGAAAAAGCTTTCTTGAGCTTTTCCCCTCTCCACTCCTCAAAATAAAAAAAGGCGACTGGCCGGAACCAATCGCCTTTTATGAAGTCTTTTTATCCATCCAGTGACCGGATGGATAAAAAATTACTTCGAGCCCAAAATGGCGTCTTTAGCCGCTTTGGCAACGCGGAATTTCACAACCTTCTTGGCTGGAATCTTGATGGTCGCGCCAGTGGCTGGATTACGACCCAGACGAGCTTTGCGCTGCACCAAAACAAGCTTGCCGAGACCGGGCAATGTGAAGGTGTTTTTAGCTTCTTTATAGGCCAATGCCGCGAGCTCATCGAGAGCCTGAACAGCGAGTTTTTTGCTGATTTCAAGTTTCTTGGCGAGTGTGTCGGCGATTGCGGATTTAGTAAGGGCTTTTCCCATTTTGTTTTATTCCTTTTATGTTTGAGTTGTTAAACATTCGTGAGTATGTGAGTTCAGGCAATAAAATCAAGGCTTTCGTGAATTTTTCTGCATTTTGTTTTTACACTGTCAAACGGAATAATTCTGTTTTGAAATTCATAAAAATTTTGCCTCGCCACAAAAAACAAACCGCTCTAACCTGAAAATGTGGCAGCCACCAATCAGACAAATCACAGGGGAGTGTTGCTCGTCATTGATGATGACCCTGCGATTTTGGAGTCGCTCGCACTGCACTGGAAACACGAAGAAATCACCTACGATATTATCTATTCTGAAACGGTCGAGGATGCCTTGCGCATTTTGGCAACACAACCCGTCGATGTGGTCTTGACCGATCAACAACTGCCCGATGCCACAGGTCTATTCCTGATGACTGAGATCAACCGCCGTCATCCGCTGATTCAAGTCATCCTGATGACGGCTCGCCCCACAGAGGAGACACGACTCAAAGCTCTTGCCCTCGGCGCGGTGGAGTTCATCGCGAAACCCTTCGACCTGAAAGTGCTCGATACTCTGTTGAGGAATATTCGATCAATCAAAAACACCGGATTTTCCGGGATTATTTACCAACTTTCCCTCGCCGACCTCGTCCAACTCAAATGCTCCACACTGGCGCGGGTGAAAATTATTCTCAAAAACGGGACAAATGAAGGGGTTCTCTACTTTGACAAAGGCATTTTTATCCACGCCAAAATCGGAAATGTAGAGGGGGAAGAGGCTTTTTACCAAATGTTCAGCTGGCAACGCGGACATTTTGAAGAACACCCCTATCTCGATCCCCCGGCGAAAAATATCAATCGCAACTGGGAAGGACTGCTGTTGGAAGCCGCACAGAAAAAAGACGAATTCAGCGTCTCCAGCGACCAGGATTTTGACTCACTGGCTCTTCCTCATCAAGAACACCCGACCCCGGTCGAGAGCGAGCAGGATGAGACCAAGCACCCCCCCCATGAAAATGCCGTGATCAATCTCTCCTCTTTTTCTCAAATCAAAGGTGCCCTGATCGCCTCACGCTCCGGCTCCTTGATGACCGCGACCCTTGCGGAAAACCCGAATCAAGCCAGTGCACTGGCCTCCTTTCTGGTTCAACAAGGGCAATGTCTGGCACGCATTCTCGGTGAAGACAATACCCGTGAGGTCTATGTCGAGACCGAGAGTGAAAAACGATTTATCTTTCCACGCGGACAAAACCTTGTCGCCATCCATCTCCCCCTGGAGGCATCAGGCTGGGCGGATCGCGACGCGTTCAAACAAGCTATCAAATCAAACTGATCATGACTGAATTTCGGGATACATTGGCGAAAATCGACGGTGTGCAAGTTGCTTGGGGTTTCGACCAGCGCGGCAAGGTGCTGGGCAAAACCATCAGCGATTTCACCGATGATCAACTCAAGGAAATCAGCACCCTTCTGGCTTCCCTGTCATTCATGCACAAAAAAAACAGCGGAACCATTACCAAACTCCACTACCGCTATAAACAGCACCAGCTCTGGTCATTCACAGGCGCGGATCAGTCCACCGCGCTGATTGCCGATGCCGACGCTGATATTGCCAGTGCCATCGAAGGCCTTTAAGAAAAAAGTCTTTTTTTCGGGCTTGCACGGCACGGAAAATTCCCTTAAGACATTGCTTTTACGCGCTCGTGGTGAAATGGCAGACACGCAAGCTTGAGGTGCTTGTGCCGCAAGGCGTGGAGGTTCAAGTCCTCTCGAGCGCACCATGCTTTCCTCTTCCGTCCATTACTTTGCCTCTCATGATATTTGAATTTAAATCAGGTTCCTGGGATATTTCCTCCGGGGCAAAGGTTTTTGGCATTCTCAATGTCACTCCGGATTCTTTCTATGACGGCGGCGAGGTTTCCACTGTGGAAGAAGCCCTTCGTAAAGCCGGAAAAATGATTCAAGCCGGGGCGGATGCCATTGATATCGGAGGGGAATCGACGCGTCCGGGTTCCCCGGGTATTTCCTTGGCTGAAGAAATGAGAAGGGTCATCCCGGTCATTCAAGCCCTTCATAAAGAATTCGACACCGTGATTTCCATTGATACAACCAAACCGGAGGTCGCCGAGGCGGCGTTGAAGAACGGCGCGCAAATCGTCAATGACATCTCTGCGGGCACTGATCCTCGCATGATTGATGTGATCAGCAAATATCGCGCGGGATGGATCCTCATGCACATGCAGGGCACCCCCCGCGATATGCAAATCTCTCCCGCTTACTCGGATGTGACCGGGGAAATCCTCTCCTTCCTCCTTGACCGCGCATCTGCCGCTCTGACCGCGGGCATTTCTCCCCGCCATCTCGCCATTGACCCCGGTATCGGCTTCGGCAAAACCCTCGGTCACAATCTCGAGATCCTCGCCCATACCGCGCAATTTGCGCGGACAGGATATCCGGTGATGATCGGAACATCACGAAAAAGCTTTTTAGGGATGATCAGCGGGGCAAAAACCCCGGACACACGTTTGCCCGGCTCTCTGGCGAGCGCGCTCTGGGCGTATCATCAAGGCGCACGATTCTTGAGAGTCCATGATGTCGCAGAAACTGTCGATGCACTCAAAACCTGGAGCCGGATCGGCGGTATTTCCTGAATTTTCTTCCTTTCCGAAATCATCCCTTTGCTTCATAATTCATGGTCATGGCAAATTCCCGTAAACTTTTTGGCACCGACGGCATTCGTGGTGTGGCAAATATTGAACCTCTCACCGCGGAAACCGCGCTGAAAATCGGGCGTGCGGCAGCACACTTTTTCAAGAATGACAAACGCCGCCATCAGATCGTCATCGGAAAAGACACGCGGCTGTCAGGGTATATGCTCGAGAATGCTCTTGTCGCCGGGATCACTTCAATGGGGGTGGATGCACTTTTGATCGGTCCCCTGCCCACTCCCGGTGTGGCTTACATCACCCGCTCCCTCCGGGCGGACGCGGGAATCGTTTTGACCGCCTCACACAATCCCTATGAGGACAACGGGGTGAAGTTCTTCCGCAATGACGGCTACAAACTCGACGACACACTCGAGGCGGAGATCGAGGACATTGTCTTCTCCGGACGCATCGACAGCATCCGCCCCACCGCCGAGGAAATCGGCAAGGCTTTCCGCATTGATGATGCACTGGGTCGCTATATTGAATTCGCCAAAAGCTCCTTTAACCGCCGCCTGACCCTTGAAGGAATGAGGATCGTTGTCGATGTCGCCAATGGAGCGGCTTACAAGTCCACACCCTGTGTGCTCAAAGAGCTTGGCGCCGAAGTTTTTGTCTACCATAACACTCCCGATGGCACAAATATCAACCACGAATGCGGCAGCATGCACCCGGAAGAGGTGCAGAAACACGTCCGGTTCCACGGAGCCCGTGTCGGACTCGCTCACGACGGGGACGCCGACCGGTTGCACTTGGTTGACGAAAAGGGCTCCCTTGTCGACGGGGACGAGCTGATGGCGATTGCGGCACTCCACATGATTCAAGCCGGGACCCTGTCCAAAAAGACTCTTGTGACCACGGAAATGAGCAATGCCGGACTTGATGAAGCCATTCAAAATGCCGGGGGCAAAGTCATCCGCACCCAAGTCGGTGACCGTTACGTCATCGAAGAAATGATGAATCACGATTATAATCTCGGGGGTGAACAGTCCGGGCACATCATTTTCCGCGATCACTCCACCACCGGTGACGGTCTGGTCTCCGCATTGCAAATTTTTCAAATCATGCAAGAAACCGGCAAACCCCTTTCCGAACTGCGCCAGTGCATGAGACGTTACCCTCAAGAAATCAAAAGTGTCCGCGTCAAGTCCAAGCCTCCCTTGGAAGAACTCCCCGAGGTCATTTCCGAGATCGAATCAATTAAAAAAGAACTCGACGGCAAGGGTCGCATTTTCCTGCGTTACTCGGGCACAGAACCCAAAATCCGGCTTTTGATCGAGGGTGATCAGGAGCCAAAACTGAAAGAATACTCCCGCCGCATCCTCTCCAAAATCGAGGCGGCGATCGGAATCAAGGCCGATTAAAGCGCGCGGGCAAATTGCTCCGGCGACCGCCCCGCTCCCCCGAATCTTATTATGGGTTTCCCCTCTCTCATCATCAATCCTGTGCGCGGCTCGCGTTTCTGGCACCGGCATCCCTGGCTTTATCAAAACGAAATCCTGCGCCGCCCCGAGGATCTTGCCGACGGCACCATTGTCGTGCTCAAGGACAAACGCGGTCGCATTTACGGCACCGGCATGTACAACTCACGCTCGCAAATAGCCATCCGGCGTTATGCGATGGGTGTCAAAGCACTCAATGCGGAGCTTGTCGAAAAAAGAATCCGGGAAGCACAAAACTCCCGTGAAAGAATTTTCAAAGGCAAATGCCCCGCGGCTTACCGGATGGTTTTCAGTGAGAGCGATTATCTCCCCGGTTTGATCATCGACCGCTACGCAAATTGCTTTGTCATCCAGACCCTCACTGCGGCTTTCGACCAGCGCAAGGATATGGTCGTGGACATTTTGAAAGAGCATTTTGCGCCGGAGTGCATCATCGAGCGCAATGACTCCTCGGGGCGCATTGCCGAGGGGTTGGAACCCGTCACATCGGTTCTGCATGGCAAATTGCCCGGGGATTTGACTATCTCCAGCGGCGGGGTGCTCTTCCGCCTGAACCTGCTCGAAGGGCAAAAAACCGGACTTTTTCTAGATCAACAATCCGTCTACGCGCAACTTGCCCCGCGGTTCGCCGGGCGGCGGGTGCTGGATTGTTTCTGTTACCATGGAGCCTTTGGGCTTTTCGCCGGAAAAACCGGGGCCGCTTCGGTCACGTCTGTGGACAGTTCAGAAAAGGCCATCGAATGCGCCCGCGCCAATGCCTCGCTCAACGGCGTGGAAATCGATTTTCAGTGCGGGAATGCCTTTGATTTCCTGAAAAAAAACTCCCAACACGGGGAGCAATACGACCTGATTGTGCTTGATCCCCCGTCTTTCACAAAAAATAAATTCAATATCGGCGACGCCCACCGGGGTTATAAGGAAATCCATTTGCGCGCACTCAAAATGCTGCCTGTGGGAGGACTGCTCGCCACATACACCTGTTCGCATCATATCCAGCAGAAAACTTTTCTGGAATTCGTCACCGACGCGGCGGCGGACGCAGGCTATTCCCTGCGCCTGCTCGAGTACCACTCGCAAAGCCCCGACCACCCGGTTCTCCCCGAAGTTCCCGAAACCGAATATCTTCGCGGCTATCTCTTCGAAGTCTCGGCCAAAGATGCTCCGAAGTCCTTGGACAAGGTCTGAATTCATTTTCAGAGATTACCAGCCACAGATCAGCGCAGATAATACTCTGCATGGCGCCGACGCCCGGGAGCCGGGAGAAAAACGCTGAAAATTTCTCAAGCCCGCGAGCATGACGGATGGAATACAAATCCGCTTGCCGGCAAAGAAAAAAGCCTGCATCAAAATATGCAGGCTTTTCATGAAAAAAACCGGACTGAAAAATAATATCCTATGAAGCGCGTTTGCGGGCGTTGTGATCCAGGATTTTTTTGCGGATGCGCAATTTGCCCGGCGTGACCTCGAGATATTCGTCCGGCGCGATATATTCGAGAGCGCGCTCCAGACTCATATTCAAGGCAGGCTCAAGCCCGTCGGCTTTGCCGTCACCTTGTGAACGCATATTCGTGAGCTGTTTGGCTTTACACGGATTGACAATCAAATCTTCAGGCCGGGAACTCTCACCGATCACCATTCCGGCATAGACCTCGACTTGGGGATCGATGAAGAGGCGTCCGCGCTCTTGGATATTCACCAGTGAATACGTTGTGCTAATGCCGTTTTCCATGGCGATCAAGGCACCGCGGGTGCGTGTCCCCAAATCCCCTTTGTAGGGCGCATATTCCTTGAAAAGATGGCTCATGATGCCCATGCCTTTTGTCAAATTCATCAAATCGGTTTCAAACCCGATAATGCCGCGCGTGGGGACGACAGCTTCCACACTGACATCCTTCTCGTGATGCACCATATTCACAATCTCCGCCTTGCGGGAAGCGAGATTCTCCAAGACCCCTCCCAGAAACTCCGAAGGCACCTCGACATACATCGTCTCATAGGGTTCGAGGGTATTTCCTTTTTCATCTTTCTTGTAGATGACCTCAGGGCGGGAAACCATGAGCTCGAAACCTTCCCGGCGCATTTGCTCGACCAGGATGGCAATCTGCATTTCACCGCGCCCGGACACGTAGAAAACGGAGGCGGAATCGGTTTCTTCGACATGGAGACTGACATTCGTGTAGGTCTCACGGGTCAAACGGTCTTTCAGATGGCGGGCGGTGAGAAACTTGCCTTCCTTGCCCGCCAGAGGGGAGTCATTCACACAGAAATTCATCTTGATGGTGGGCGGATCAATCTCAGTGCTGGGTAATGCAACAGTATCTTCTTTGGCGCAAATTGTTTCACCGATGAAAATTTCATCAAAGCCGGATAATCCCACGATATTGCCCGCCCGCGCTTCTTCAATTTCGACTTTTGCCAAGCCACTGTGAGAAAAAATAGCGGTCACTGTCGCTTTGACTTTCTTCCCTTCCGCATTGATACAAAAGACCGGATCTCCTTTTTTAACACTTCCGGAGTTGATTTTCCCGTAAGCAATCCGTCCCAGATAATCACTATAATCAAGATTTGAAACGAGCATGGCAAAAGGGGCGGAAGGATCCGCGGTCGGAGCCGGAACTTTGGCAACAATGGTCTCATAGAGAGGTTGCATATCCTTGCTTTCCTGATCCATCTCAAGCTTCGCAAAACCATTTTTCGCCGAAGCATAAACGACAGGAAAATCCAACTGGGCATCAGTCGCGTGCAACTCGACAAACAGCTCGAAAATCATATCCAGAACCTTATGAGGGTCAGCATTTTCACGATCGATTTTGTTGATCACGACGATCGGTTTTGCCCCGATCTCCAAGGCTTTTCGTAAGACAAACCGCGTTTGTGCCTGTGGCCCGTCGAAAGCATCAACCAGAAGCAAGACACCATCAATCATCTTCAGAATGCGCTCGACCTCACCCCCGAAATCCGCGTGACCCGGAGTGTCCACAATATTGATGTGAAAATCCTTGTATTTGAAAGCGGCATTTTTCGCCTTGATGGTAATTCCCTTTTCTCGCTCGAGATCCATGGAGTCCATAATCCGCTCTTCAGTAAAAGTGGACTCGTTGGTGCGGAATGTCCCGGCTTGTTTGAGCAATTGATCCACGAGGGTGGTCTTGCCATGATCGACGTGAGCAATGATGGCGATATTCCTGATATTTTCGATCTTCTGTTCCATACTCTGTTTCTTTCTTGTTTTCCTATTGCAAGGCTCTCATCCGCCGGAGTTATTGCATTTTTGAACTCCGTGTTTAAAGCAGGGTTCGTGTCCGGACTCAAGCGTGATTTCGTTTCTTTCCTGTGTCTTTTTGGGGCGCGGGAGGACTTTATTCGGGGATTATTGTTTCGATAAAAAAAAGCGGCAGGAAAATCCTGCCGCTTTCTTCAAAATTTTGTCTAAGTTGAAAAAGGCTTCTGGATTTTCTCCGGTTATGCCTTTTTCAGGATGGGAAGGCCTGTCTTCGAGTTCTCGGAGACGACCTTGCCCTCCGGCAGCGCGTCAATGGCAAATTCGCCGGGCTCTTTGGCAAAATAATAAAGAATAATTTCTTTGCCGCCGCGCAATTTGGTCGGACGGCCGTGCAGATAAAATGTTTTTCCGCTTTTTTGACTGGTGACGCTGTAAGCCATGATAATTTTCCTTAATGATTTTTTTGTTCAGTGTGTATTTTTCAAAATAACCGGGTCATCCCTGCGGATAAAAAATGCAGGAAAGACCGTGATCGAACCGGCTACTTCATCAAGAGTGCAGTCCGGGCACGCTTGACAGCAGTGGTCATCTTGCGATGCAGCTTTGCCGGCAAACCCGTCACACGGCGGGGTAAAAGTTTGCCTTTCTCCGTGACGAATTTTCTCAAGAGATCGGTATTCTTGAATTCCACTGCTTCGGAGGAGATATCAACACGTTTGCGGGCGACCGGCGTGGTGTTGCGGCGGATAATAGTGCCCTTTTTCTTTTTCTTGATTCCCATACGGTTAGATCACTCCAGCGGCTTTAAGGGTGCGGTAAGCACCGTTTTTATTGATTGTTTTGAGTGCGCGGACACTGAGCTTGACCGTGACAAAACGTTTCAGCTCAGGAACGTAAATTCTTTTTTCCGTGAGGTTCGGCCTGAACCAACGGCGGGTCATGGATGTGACATGTGTGCCGATGCCCCCCTCTTTTTTGGGTTTACCACGGCGATTAATGCGGTTCCCGAGAGACGGCTTTCTACCTGTAATTGTGCATGTTCTAGACATAAAGTTCTTTTCTGTAAAAATACGAACC
>CAYTAI010000019.1:0-3915 GCA_964435715.1 uncultured Verrucomicrobiota bacterium
TCAATCAAGCTTTTGTGTGCCGGGCGAATTTTTTTTCCACTCCCTTTGGCACGAGGCGTTTGCGACCCTTGGCGCGGCGGCGGGCTAAAGTCGCACGGCCATTTTTGGTTCTGGTTCTTGCTAAAAATCCGAATTTACGGACTCGTCTTTTTTTGGACGGTTGATATGTGCGTTTCATTTTCTTCTATTACTCCATTCCTCTCATGTCTTGGAAACCCGATACACTAACGAGACGACCACGGTCGTCAATCGTATTTCTTCCGCAACCCGCGAAAAAAAGTGCGAGCCCACTAATCAATCAATTTCCGGGCAGCTTGGCAATCCTAGAAGTGGAATACGTCAATAAAAAGATTCTTTAACTCAAGATGCTGTCTTTGACCCACTGGTCATCAATTTTTGAAGGATAATCCAGGGTGTAATGTAATCCACGGCTTTCTTTTCTCAAGAGGGCGCAGTCAATAATCAACTCGGCGACTGTGACCAGGTTACGCAGCTCCAGCAGGTCTGTATTGACTTTGAAGTCCCAGTAGAATTCTTGCACTTCCCTCTGTAGATTAATGATCCGTGCTTTGGCGCGCTGGAGTCTTTTTGTCGTCCGGACGATGCCGACATAATCCCACATCAACCGGCGGATCTCGTCCCAGTTATGATGGATAATGACCATTTCATCCGCATCATGGGCATCCCCGGTTTGCCACGGCGGGATCGAGTACTTTTTGCGGGGATGGGGGAAATAATGCTCCGCACAATAGGCGGCTGCACGGTGGGCGACAACCAGTGCCTCGAGGAGAGAGTTGCTCGCGAGGCGGTTCGCCCCGTGCAATCCCGTCGAGGCGACCTCCCCGACGGCGAGCAAATTGCGTATATTCGTGCGTCCATTGACATCCGTGGCGACTCCTCCGCAGCAGTAATGTGCGGCAGGGACGACAGGAATGGGCTCTTTGGCCATATCGATGCCGAGTCGCAGACAAGTGCTGTAAATATTCGGAAAACGTTTTTTCAGGAAAGCCCGGGGTTTGCCCGTGATGTCCAGAAACATGCACGGTGCTCCCGTGGTTTTCATCTCGGCATCAATCGCCCGGGCGACAATATCACGAGGAGCGAGTGATTTGAGCGGGTGGTATTTCTGCATGAATTCCTTCCCGTGCCCATCCACAAGCACGCCGCCTTCACCCCGGACCGCCTCGCTGACGAGAAAGTTTTTTTCCCGTTCGTGGAAAAGACAGGTGGGGTGGAACTGGATGAACTCCATATTCGAAATGAAAGCGCCCGCCCGGCGCGCCATCGCGATCCCGTCCCCGGGGATTGGTCGTGTAGAGATAGACGCGTCCACAACCACCTGTGGCGAGCAGGGTTTGTTTCGCGCAAAAGGTGATAATCCGGTTGTGAGCCTGGTCATAGACATAAGCACCGAGACAAGTATTCTCCTCAACGTATCCGAGCTTCTGGGTGGTGATCAGATCAATGGCGTAATGATTTTCATAGATGATGATATTTTTCTCGCGGGCGATGGCATCGAGCAAAGCCGACTCGATCTCGCGGCCGGTGACATCCCCGGAGTGCAAAATGCGTCGTTTGGAGTGCCCGCCCTCGCGTCCGAGATCATATTTCACACCGCGCAGACGTGTCTCCGCCCGCATTTCTTTGACAATTCTCTGGGAGAATTTCATCCCCAGATCAATGAGCTCCTGCACGCATTGCGGTCCCTCCTCGATAATGGTTCTCACGATATTCTCTTTGCACAATCCGGCTCCCGCGGTGAGTGTGTCTTGGACGTGTGCCTCAAATGAATCCTCGCCCGACGCGACGACCGCGATCCCGCCCTGGGCATAGTTTGTATTCGACTCCGCCTTGTTTTTTTTCGTCACGATCGCCACCTTGCCGTGGCGTGCCGCTTGAAGCGCAAATGTCAGTCCGGCGATGCCGCTGCCGAGAATCAAGTAGTCGTAGTTCTTTTGCATTGAGTTATTCCAGCCTCTGACTAAAGCAATTTGCGCGGGAAAGGGCAAAAAAAATCAATCCGTTTTCTCGTGCTTTCAAGGCTGTGAAAGATTGCCTTCGGTATTTTTGACCTGCGACTTCAGCTCCTCCACGCTCAAAAATCTCCCTTCCGAGGGGATGAACCCGAATGAAGCTTTGTCCCGGGTGGAGTACCCGAGGATCATGCCGTTTTCATCAACCATGAGCTGTCCGAATTTATTTTGTGTGCCGATCGTCCCGGGCGCGGGGCAGGTGATCATGGCGTAGGCGTCGGGGTTGTCCACGAGTGAATCCGCCTTGGTCTCGCCCTCGACGACAATCGCTTCACGAAAGGGGGTGTGCCCCAGGAATCGACCCAGTGCGGCGGTTTGTGTGCCTTTGTAGGACTCAAAGAGATAATAATAGATTTGCCCGTCAGCGGTCGGCAGTGAGGAGTATTTCCGCCAGGGCGCCGGGAAATTCGACACGCGTCCGACGCTCGCGATCATCCCCGCGATCACGGCAAATGCCAGGAGCAGCCCGCTGGCAGCGGTGAATTTCTTGAATGATATCCAAAATGCCCCGGCGATGCAAATGGCTCCACCGGCCACGGGCAAGTATTTGATGAAGGAATAAAAGGGTTCCCGCAGGAAGGTGATCACGGTTTTCCCGTGCACAGTCCTGGTGTTTACCCAGTGATCGGGAATGAAAATGTAGAGGAGGAAAAACACACTCGACACCGTCGCGATGAGCACCGCGCGCCGGAGCAATTTGCTTTTCGTTTTAGGTGAAGGAGGTTCCGTGTCCATGAGCCGGCCATCAGCACTAACAACGCCCATCATTCCTGGCAAGGAGCAATTTGCTCTGAAGAGTGCAGCAAACGGCCGTGATCCCATAGAGGCGTGGAGAATTTTTCTTTTGCGGTCGGCAGTGGGAGTGGCTAGGTTGGGCGGATATTTCCGAAAAGAGAAAACCCAGGATGAATCGAATCACAGAAATTTTAAAGAGCGGGATCAATGAGGAGAACACAAAACGTTACGGGGTGTGGTTCATCCTGATCGCGGGATTGCTCGTGCTGCTGCCGGGCACCGGGACGATTCCTCTCATTGACCGTGACGAACCGCGTTTTGCCCAGGCCACGCGCGAGATGATGGACCGGCAGGAGTGGGTCATTCCTTATTTCAATGGCGAATACCGTTTCGACAAGCCCGTCATGACCTATTGGCTGATGCGGGTTTTTTATCAGGCGGGCATTCATGAGCTGAGTTCGCGGCTGCACTCGGTGCTTTTTACGATTCTGACCGCGCTGGTGATTTATCATTGGGGACGGAGGTTATTCGGGGCATTGGCGGGATTCTGGGGTGCCTTGGGGTTTTTGACATGTGTGCAGATCATCATTCACGGTCGCAGTAATGTCGCGGACATGCCGATGGTTTTTGCAGTGGCACTGAGTCTGTGGGCTCTTTACGAATTGCTTGAGCGTCCCGCGACGACAAATCCTCCGTGGTGGAAAGACAAATGGTTCTGGGCACTGTATCTATCCCAGGGATTCGGATTCCTGACCAAAGGACCGGTGACTCAAGCGGTCGTGATCCTGACACTCCTGCTTTTCCGGTTTGTCTTTTGGCGCAAACCTCTCGACTGGCGCAAATTGCGCCTCGTTCCCGGGATCATCGTTGTCCTGCTGGTGGCGGCGACGTGGGGGATTCCCGCCCTGCTCAAAACCGAAGGTCTCTTTTGGAATGTCGGCATCGGGCAGCATGTGGTCGCGCGCGGAGTGGAGGAGTTTAACCAGCGTTCCAGTGCTTTTCTTTATTATTTTGCGAGCGTTTTCCTCAGCCTCGCACCGTGGATTTGTTTCGCCGGGCTGATCTGGGGCAATTTGCGCCGGGAGTGGACGCGGCCAAAGGCTTTTCTGGTGGCGTGGTTCGTCTCGCTTTTTGTCATTTTCACCCC
>CAYTAI010000019.1:3925-4552 GCA_964435715.1 uncultured Verrucomicrobiota bacterium
TACACTCTTTCCTTACGCGACGCGGCTGCCACACTATATCATGCCGGGATTTCCGGCTTTTTTCCTTTTGCTGGGCGTGGTGCTGGCGGGGTTGTCCCGGGGGGAATCAACAACGGTGAAATCAAAATCCTACCGTGTCCTGTCGTGGTTTTATTTTGTGGTGATGATTCTTTTGCTTTTGGCGCCCTTGATTTTCAAGACAACAGGAATCGCCTCGGGTCTGCCGATCCTGATGTTGTATGCAGGGTGCGTGCTGGGATGTCTGCTCTACATTGCCGATCAATCGCGCACACCCGCACGCGCGGGACAATTGCTCGCGGGTGTGCTCGCACTCGCGGGCGCGACATTCATGCTCGCCGGGACGATGCGTTCCCTCAGTCCGGCAGTCAAGCTCGGGGAGCTTTTCGAGAAAACCGCGGGACGCCCTTCGCTGGCTTATGAATTTCGCGAGCCCTCGCTGGTCTTTTACGGGAATCGTATCTGGGAGATGACCGGCGACCCGGCGCATGCCGCGCAATTTGCGCGGGAGACTCCCGGCGCCCTTTTGATTGTCCAGTCGCAAAAGGAGAATGCGGACAAACTCCTCAAACAAGCCTTTTTCGCCCGTGTCTTGGGTTTGCCTGCTGC
>CAYTAI010000019.1:4587-6308 GCA_964435715.1 uncultured Verrucomicrobiota bacterium
AGCCTGTCCCTTGGCTCACAGACAACGAGCAGCTCGAGTTTGTCGGGACAGTGAGCGGATTCAACTACGCCAAAAGCCAATTTGTCATTTTGCAGGTGTATCTTCGTCGCCCGTGATGCCCGGTGCCTGCAAGGTCTTGTGGTGGGTGATGTCCAGGTACAGGTTGTAAAGAGCGATAAAGGCGGGGAACAAATTGCTCATGACTCCGACGGAATCATTTTTCCCGAAGATAAAATAGCTCAAGAGCAAAAGGCTCCCGAAAAGACTCATGATCCAGAAAACCCTTGGCGTGACCGGTTTTTTCGCATGGTGCGATGCCCAGATTTGCACAAACCAGCGCCCGGCGAAAAGGATGACACCGGTGTAACCGATGAGTTTCCATCCTGTGATCATCAGCTCCTTATTGATGATGGGGATGGTGAATTTCAGAAAATCGACATTCAAAAAATCCATATCACAGGCTCCTCTCTGTTTGTTTTTTTATCTGGTAAGGGCACAGGCGGCTATTGAGCCAGCGAACGCCGAACATATCCATGGTCGCTTTCCACGCGCGCCCGGCAACACTGTATTTGCTCACGCCGTGGATGCGCGGACGATGGTTGACCGCCAGCTCGGTCACGCTGAATCCCGCCCCTTTGACCAGGGCTGGAATAAAACGGTGCATCCCCTTGAATAAGGGCAGTGCGGTGATGACTTCGCGGCGGTATGCCTTGAGTGTGCACCCCGTGTCGCGGACACCGTCGCCGACAAACCGCGACCGCACAAAATTCGCGATGCGCGAGGCGATACGTTTGGCAGGGGTATCCTTGCGTTTGGCACGGTAACCGCACACCAGGTCATAGTCCTTGAGCAATTCCAGCAAACGGGGAATGTCCGACGGGTCATTCTGCAAATCCCCGTCGAGGGAGACGAGCCATTTGCCGCGCGCGTGGTTGAGTCCGGCGTGGAGCGCGGCACTCTGACCGGCGTTGCGCGCAAATTGCACGAGGGCGAGGGCGGGGTATTTATTTTTCAGGTCTGTGACGATCTCCAGTGTGCCATCGGTGCTGCCATCGTCGACCAGCAGAATCTCGTGAGGTTTGGCGAGCGGCTCCAGAGCCCGCGCAATTTGCGCGACGAGCTCGGGCAGGTTTTCCTCCTCATTGTAAATGGGGACGACGACGGAGATTTCGGGATAAAGTGCTTCAGTCATGGGTCTTTTTAGGGGCTTCAGGATGGACAAGGCTCGGGATTTTCGCACGCCATTTGTCCAAGAAGGGAAAACGGAGATTGCGCCAGAGCCAATCAAGGCCAAAAACGATGGCAGGCGTGTAAAGAATCGCAAGTCCAAAGGAGACGAGGCAGTCACTGGGATAATGAGAGCCTGTATAAATACGCGACCATGCCATGAGAATCGCCCAAATCCAGAAAAGAGGACTCAACCGCCGGTAATATATCGTCACAAGCATCGCCAAAGCCACATTATTGAGAACGTGTCCCGAAGGCATGGATCGTCCATTGGGATTCATGGTCACGCGGGCTGGTTCGCTTTTCAGGTGGAATGTGGTCGGGATTTTGATCGGGCCGATGCGGATGGGCTGGGTCTCCAGACTCCGGGAGGTGACCCATTCGACCGCCTCGTGGGGGCGGGGACGCGCGGCTGTCCTTTTGATGCTCCAGCCGATTCCGGAATCCCCGATGACCAGACATAATCCCATCATGATGACAAAAATCCGGGCGCG
>CAYTAI010000019.1:6318-9909 GCA_964435715.1 uncultured Verrucomicrobiota bacterium
ATAAGCAGCCCCAAGACCGCCAGAATCATCGGGAGCATGAATAAATCGTAGTCCGAGATCGTCACAAAAAAGGCATCAACGCCGGAACCGGTCAGTTTCTGGTTAATTGTATGCAATAAAAAAACGTCCATTTCGCACTCGCTTTAATCACAAGGTCTAGTTAAAAGCAAGGGGCACTTTTATGAGATTATTGCTTTTAATCATCGTTACTCAACTATTCGCGCTGCCGCTGAAGGCACAGGACAAAACGGCGCCCATGCCATCGATGGAGTTTGTCATGGCGCGGTTGTGGAAAAACAAATGCGACCATGAAAGGTGTCCTGCGGACTCCGGCAAAGAGTTATCCTTTTGAAATGAGAACCAAAGACCGTGAAATTCTCATGCTGATACCCGAAGCGAATTTGTCTGTGGAGATTGTCTTCTCCAGTGGGGCGACTGTCGTCCGGCGTGGTGACGGCAAGGGCAGCAACCTCAAGGCTCTGACCGCCCGCGAGCAAAAAGCTCCGATTCTGGACACGGACATCACCTATGAGGATCTCGCTTTGACTTTTCTGAACTGGCCCGATATCCGCGAGGCAGGCACGGACAATGTCAAAACGCTTCCCGCCTACTCCTACGATGTGAGCGCCCCACCCGGACAAAGCGGCTATGCCCAAGTGCGCTTCTGGATTTCCAGCCAGTACTTTGCTATTCTCAAAGTCGACGCACAGGATCAAGATGGAAAAACCATCAAACGTGTCGAGGTCAATGGAGTCCAGAAGGTGGGGAATGCCTGGGTCATCAAAGAAATGCAGGTATCAACCTTCCACCCCGGACGCACGAGCTCAAAATCGAGAACCTATCTGGAAATCAGGGATGTTAAAGTCAATGAAACTTAAATTCGACCTTCACTCGCACTCACGCTTTTCGGCTGACGGCGTGGCAGAACCCGAAGACATGATCCGTGTCGCGAAGGAACGCGGACTCAGCGGATTTGCGATCACCGATCACAATACCTGTGAGTGTGTGGATTATTTCCTCCAGCACGGACTCATGCGTGAGGACGGGCTGCCCGTGGATGATTTTCTCATTATTCCCGGCCAAGAGGTGACCACGGCGCAAGGGCATTTGCTCGCTCTGGGCGTGACACTGCCGGATCTGAGAATGGCTCCGGCGAAAGATGTCGCCGAGCTGATTCAACGCAAGGGCGGACTGGCGATTCCACCGCATCCCTATGACCTTTTCCGTGCGGGAATCCGGGAGTCGGACCTCGATGAGATCAAATTTGACGCATTGGAGGTTTTTAATGCCGCCACGACGATGAAGCGTTACAACCGCCAGGCTTTTGATTATGCCCAGGCGAAAGGGTATCCCATGACCTCATCGAGCGACGCGCATCATGCCGAGGCACTGGGGACAGCATACACCATTTTGAATGTGAAAGAGTTTTCAGTCAAAGGAGTGCTTGATGCCATCCGCAACGGGGGCGAGTTGCGCCAGGAGTACCTGACACTCAAAGACAGTTTCAAAAAGACATTCAATAATGTTTTCCGCATGAAACGGAAGAAAAAGTACAAGCCCCGGGCGACCTCATGATCCGCCTTGAGAATGTGACAAAAAAATTCGGCTCTCTGGTTGCTGTGGATGACTTGTCCGTGGACATCCCTGAGGGTGAGTTCTTTGTTGTGCTCGGGCCGAATGCCGCCGGAAAGACCACCACCATCAAAATGATGGTCGGACTCCTCAGACCCACTTCGGGGAGAGTCTTTCTTTCCGGTTTGGACATGCAGGAAAAACCTGTCGAGGCCAAAAAAATGCTGAGTTTTGTGCCGGACTTCCCCTTTCTCTACGAAAAACTCACTCCCTTGGAATTTCTCGATTTTGTCGGTGATCTTTTTGAGATGCCTGCATCGGATATCCGCGGTGAAGCAGCGACACTCGTGGATTATCTCAACCTCGGGGAATACCGGCATTCGCTCATCGAACACCTCTCTCACGGCACCCGTCAACGAGTGGCGATTGCCGCCGCCCTCCTTCATCGCCCGAGGGTCTTTGTCATTGATGAGCCAATGGTTGGTCTCGACCCCAAGCATGCGCGCTTGGTCAAAGACATCCTTAAAGAGCGTTCCCGCGAAGGCATGACCGTCTTTCTCTCCTCTCACCAGCTCAATCTCGCCGAGGAACTCGCTGATCGTGTGGGAATCATCCATAAAGGCAAACTCATCGCATGCGGACCTCCGGGTGAGCTGCAGAATAACCAGGGCAATCTCTCCGCTCTGGAGGAGGTCTTTCTAAAACTCACCGAGGAAGAGCCCGATCATGCAGGCAGCGTCGACTAAGAATCTAAAAGAGGCAGCCTCTCTATTTTTATATCGTTTCCGCGCAAATTGCGCGTGTTACATCAGGAAAAGGGGGTCGACGTCGGTTGTGATCTGGACATCATCGGGCGGGGTGAATTTCCCAAGGACATCCCCGACGTGACCGATGAGCTGGAGAATCGCGGAGTCCCGGAGCATGATCTGTTGGCGGTAAAATGTTTTCATCTTTTGCAAAGGCGCGGGAGACGCCTCTCCGATCATTGTCCGGGGAGGAGCTTTTTCGACAAGAGCCTTGCGGAGTGTGGTGGCGACAAATTGCGCTTTTGCCTCGCTGGTGCTGCGGACGGTCAAGAGTATGACATGACTTGCCGGCGGATAAAAAAGCTCGCGCCGGAAACTGATTTCCTGCTCGTAAAACCCGGCATAATCGTGATGCCGCGCAAATTGCACAGCGGGATGAAAAGGGGTGAATGTCTGGACAATGACCTCGCCCTCGACATCGCCGCGTCCGGCGCGTCCGGCGACCTGGGTGAGCAGTTGAAAGGTGCGTTCGCCCGCCCGGAAATCAGGCAGATGCAGTCCCAGATCGGCATTGAGGATCCCGACAAGGGTGACATTAGGGAAATCCAGGCCTTTGGCGATCATTTGAGTGCCCAGGAGGATATCGATTTTGCCGGTGCGGAAGTCACCGAGGACTTCGCGATATGAGTCTTTGCGGGTCATGGTGTCAGAGTCCATCCGGTGAATCCGGGCTTTGGGAAAAAGTTTCGTCAATGAATCCTCCACTTTTTCTGTGCCGAGACCCGAGTACCGGATATCAGGAGCATGACATTGCGGACAATCCCGCGGCGGAGGGGCTTTGTGTCCGCAGACATGGCAGGCAAGCAAATGATTTTTGCGGTGGAATGTCAGGGACACGCTGCAATGCGGGCACATCTCGACATGCCCGCATTTGGGGCAGACCATCGAGGTCGCAAATCCCCGGCGGTTCAGGAAAAGAATGGTTTGCTCGGACTTTTCCAAGCGTGACTCGATGGCATCACGGAGCCGGCCGGAGAATATATGAATCCCTTTTTGTTTCATTGCCTCCTGGCGCATGTCGATAATGCGGATCACGGGCATTTTTTTGTCATCGATGCGCTGGGGCATTTCGCACAGGTGATATTTTTTCTTTTCAGCATTCGCATACGACTCGAGGCTGGGTGTGGCGGAGCCGAGCACGACGGCCGCCCCGAGCAATTTGCCCCGCATCACGGCGATGTCCCGGGCATTGTAGCGAGGGGACTCCTCTTGT
>CAYTAI010000019.1:9939-21058 GCA_964435715.1 uncultured Verrucomicrobiota bacterium
GACGATAATGAGTCCGGGATTTTTAACCGGGGCAAACACAGCGGAGCGCGCCCCGATGACAATGCGCGCGCGGCCCTCATGGATTTTGTGCCATTGATCATGGCGTTCTCCCGCGGAGAGATGACTGTGGAGCACGGCGACTTGTGTGCCGCTGCCGGCAAAACGGGATTTGAAACGCTCCACCGTCTGCGGGGTCAATGCGATTTCCGGGACCATGACAATGGCTCCTTTGCCGTGGCGCAGGCAATAGTCAAGAGCCTGGAGATAGACCTCGGTTTTGCCGCTGCCGGTGACCCCGTGGAGCAGAACGACCGGAGGTTTGCATGTCGAGATGGATTTTGAAATGACTTTCAGCGCCTCTTTCTGCTTGTCATTCAATAATAAAGGGGAGGAAGGCAGGAAAATTTCATTTTCATAAGGGTCACGGTCCTGGGTTTGAGGGGATATATCGATCCAGCCGGAGTCTTCCAGCGCGTTGAGAGTGGAGCGACCGACCGAGAGGGTCTCCATGAGCTCGGAGAGGAAACAGCCTCCGTGGGTCTGAAGGTGATTCATGACGATGAATTGTTTTGCCGCGCGTTTGGAAAGAGTCTTCCGCGAGTCTTCTGTCAACGGGCGCAAGAGATTGACAAAGAGCCTTTCCTTGTGGGATGCATCGGCTTTGCGGACAGCCTCAGGCATGACACTCCGCAGGGCTGCCTCATAGGGACAAGAGTAATATTGACTCATCCAACGCGCCAGCTCGAGGAGGTGTTGATCCAAAAACGGTTTTTTGCCGATGACCTCGGTGAGGGGTTTGCACTCCGGGTAGTCCGGGTGCTCAAGGATATGAGAGACATATCCCGTCAGGATTTGACGGCCAAAAGGCACACGCACTTTGCTGCCTACCTCGACACAACCATCCAGTGTGTCGGGAATGAGATAATCGAATTCCTTACCCAGATTTTTTTCAAGTACGACTTTGGCAAATTGCGGCATGGTCGGCTCGAAGCATAGAGCCCCCTTCAGAACCGAGAAAGAAGAAAATGAAAAACAACCCCCGCAAAGCCAAAGGACGATGGAGCCCGCGGGGCAATTTGCCTTGCAATTTGCAGGGACGAATCTCAGGGTTATGCCCATGTCCAATGTCAAATCAATCAATGTCAAGGAATTGAAGGAATTCATCGATAAAAAAGCAAAGATAAGGCTTATTGATGTGAGGGAGGAAGAGGAGTATGCGCGGGCGAGGATTCCCACAGCGGAACTCATTCCCCTGAGTCAATTTGCCAAGCGGTCCTTGACCGAGCTAAAGCCCGGGGAAACCATTGTGATCCATTGTCATCACGGGGGACGCTCGATGCAGGCATGCCTATGGTTGGCAAAACAGGGATTCACAGATTTGACCAATGTGGAGGGGGGAATCGATGATTGGTCAGTTCAAATAGATGCTAATACCCCGCGTTATTAACCTGAAAAAATCAGTGCTTCCCTTTTTCCAGAGCCATTGGCAATATGTTGCCGTCTTATAATCATGAACTTTATTGAAAAAATATACGATTTGCTCAGACGCCATCCGAAGAGAATTGTTTTTCCGGAAGGGGACGACGTCCTTGTGATGAGGGCAGCGGAAGAATTCGCGCGCCTCCAGCTCGGCGCTCCGATTCTCCTGGGAAACCGCGATTTGATCCGGAACCGCGCCAAGGAAAACGGATTAACTCTTAATTCTGTCCGGATCATTGATCCGGTCACATCCAGCGAGTTGTCTCTTTTCACGGAGCGCATGAAAAAAACGGCTCGTTACCAGGCGATGAAGGATGAAGAAGTCGCCAAGCTCGTGATCAATCCAAATTATTTTGCCGCGATGATGGTGCAGTACTCCCATGCAGACGGTTTTGTCGGCGGGAATACAATCACGACTGGAGCATTGTTGCGTCCGCTCATGGCATTGATCAAACCTTTACCGGGAATGAAAATCCTCTCCAGTTGTATTATTTTTGAAACGAATAACAAAAATATCGGTGACAATGGAGTGCTCTACCTTGCCGATTGCGGAATCATCCCTGAGCCAACGGTCGATGAGCTTGCGGATATCGGGCTGGAAACCGCCAAGCTGGCGCGTCAAATGTCCGGGCTTGTCCCGCGGGTGGCGTATCTGGCTTTCAGCACCAAAGGCAGCGCCAAACACAAGATCACAGAAAAAATGGCGGCGGCAGCGGCTCTTTGCCGGAAAAAAGCCGATGAGATGGCTCTTAAAATCGAAGTCGACGGGGAGATGCAAATTGATACCGCCCTCGAATGGGAGACTGGACGGGAAAAAGCTCCCGGCAGTTCCGTTGCCGGGCAAGCCAATGTCTTGATTTTCCCGGATCTGAATGCGGGGAATATTGCTTCCAAACTTTTGAAATCCGTCGTCGGAGCCCATTCATACGGACATTTAATCCTGGGGCTCGACCGGCCAGCCGCGGACATCAGCCGGGGATCCACATCCGAGGATATTCTCGGGCTGGCGGCACTGGTCGGACTCCGGGCGGTGGAATTTCACAAGCTTTACGAAGATCTTTACTAGCATTTATCGAGATTGATTTCCATATGAGGCAGGAGATAAATTGGCGGACACGCCGCCCGGACAAGACAATCTACGATGTCCGTGTCGCCCGTTGGGCCGGGGAGATGAAGTTTCAATTCAAGGAAAAGGGAGAAGAACGCTGGGATTCCGAAAAAAAACCTGAATTGCAGGATTGGGAGGATTTACTGGATGCCTTAGAGCGCCGGTATGCCCGCAAACAATCCACGGACAAAGAAATTGATTATGTCAAAAAGCAAATTGCACAGGTCAAAGCCGGAGCGACTTCATCCTAGAAAATGATTTTTTTCCAGATGGGCACCGATCGTTTCATCTCGTCGATGATCCATTGACAGGCTGCGAAAGCTTCTCCCCGGTGCCCAGAGGATACGCGCAAGTAAAGGGAGGCTTCACCCGCATTGATTTTTCCAATGCCGTGATGCAGCTCGATGGTTTCCACAGCCCACTTGTCCATTGCCTGCCCGAAAATCCGCGCAAATTGCGCCCGGGTCATCGCTTCAAAACACTCGTATTCAATCGCCGCAATTTGCCGGGTTCCTTCGATGGCGCGGACCACGCCGTGAAACTCGACAACAGCACCCGCTGTATCCGTGTGGTTCAACCGGGGAGGGTGAATGGCTCCATTGACCAGACGCAATGAGCAATTTGCTGGGAGTGCCGGGACAGAGTGGCTCATGGGTGACTCTCCCCGGATTGGAAGGCATCAGAAAAAAATCCAGCTCGAATAGGGAAGGACGGAGCTCCCGCGCCGCTGCGGGTGGTGCATCTCAATCTGTCATAGAGTCGACGCCCGGTCTCGCAGGAGCTCGACCCTCCACAGACTCCCCGGTTCAATGGATTTGAATCATCATTCATCGTCAGGGTTATCCTCCTTGGACGGGTGGCATGAGGGAAATCTCGTCCCCGTGCCGGAGCAATTGGTCACGCGTGGCATATTCCAGACCGACGGCCAACAAGAGTGATTTATCCCAATCCGCAAGCCGGGGATAATCATCATATAAATCTGCAAGGACTGCCGCCAGCGAGGCTCCCTCGGGGATGTCCATCGTGAGAGTGTCTGTTCCCGTAATCTCTTTGAGATTTGCCCAAAAGCGGATGGTCAGTGTCATGCGTGTTTACGAATGGCGGAGTCTTTGAGTGTGGCGATGAATGGAAGATTGCGATAGTAGCCTTTGTAATCGAGACCGTAACCGACGACGAATTGGTCAGCGACCTCGAATCCGGAAAAATCAGCCTCGACGTAACGGGTTCTTTCGACATTTTTTGTGAGCATCACAGCGGTTTTGATCTCCCGTGCTCCCCGGTGGGCAAGCTCCTCCCGCACGCGTGAAAGGGTCAGACCTGTATCGAGAATATCATCAATGATGAGAATGTCTTCACCCCGGACATTAAAGTCGCTGTTAGTGAGAATGGTGACTTCGCCTGTGGTCTTGAGTCCGCCCTTGTAGCTTTGTGCATAAAGACATTCGATTTTCAAAGGCATCTTGATTTGGCGGATGAGATCAGTGAAAAACATGACACTGCCATTGAGTATGCAGATCACGGTCAAAAGCCGTCCTTTGTATTCTTTTTCGATTTTTTCGCCCATCAGGTTGACAGTGAGGTTGATGTCTGTTTGCGAAAAGAGGATTTGGTCAATATCTTCAAGCATAGCATTTGCGGAAGCCGTGGTTAACGTTTACTCGAGGCAGAAGAAGTCCCCAGGACCTCACGCACCCTTTGCATTTCCCTTTTGCATTGTACCGCCACAGAGGAGGCAGGCTGGAGAGGGATGGCTTGACTCCAGAGTTTGACCGCCGCCGGGAGGTTTTTTTTATCCTTGTAGACCAGTCCCGCGTAATAATAAATGTACTGTCTCATTTCACGATCATATTGATCAGGATCAAGATCGATAATTTCTACCAGTTTGAGAAAATCCTTTTCCGCTGGTTCTTTTTTCCCGCAGAAAAAGGGAAGATTCCAATAGTTAATCGCCCTGACGAGACGGACATGGGCATCCTCGGGTGCCTTTTCCACGGCAGCATCCATGGTCTTCCCCCCCTTTTTGAGATAGTCCAATGCTTTGGGACCAAAGCCCACGTCACGTCCCCGCAAGGTGTAGACACTCCCCAGATAGACCTGTACGAGCATGTCGTCCGGATACTCGGCGTGCATTCTTTCAAAATCAGCCTCTGCTTTGAGAACCGACTTTTTATCCCCTTTGACGCCTTCATGATGGAGTTTGATCGCCGACTCGAGGTCTTCGGGAGGGACATTTTTGACGGGGTCGGGCATTTCCACGTCCTGAGTTTGCGGGACATTGGACCAGAGGGACACTGGCAAAGCGAACAAAGCCAGGAGAAAGAGTGTCTTGAGTTTCATGGACTCAACCATCTTATATCCACAAAGTACCAAGCCAAGCTTTTTCTTGCCACAGCAGGGAGAAGAGAGCGCTCCTCCGGCGATGCTCCTGATATTTTCAGAATGAGCCCTCTTGCATGGGCATGACTGTGATGTATATTGCCCTGTGGATATCCCGAGACAACTTCCCTTTATGGTGCTCACAGGAGTGACCCTCTTTCCCCAAGGATTGTTGCCCCTCTACATTTTCGAACCCCGTTACCGCGAAATGCTCAAGCAATGCCTCGATGGGGAAAGAATGTTTGGTGTGGTCTCCATGGATCATCTTCCGGAAAAGCAACAAGGCACAAATCAAAAAATCATCGCCGGGGTGGGTGTGATCCGTGCTTGTGTCGAACAGGAAGACGGCACTTCCCAACTCATCTTACAAGGAATCTCCCGGGTCTGTCTCACGCGATTTGTTCAAACAGCCCCGGTTCTCATTTCCGAGATTGAACCCTTGAAATCGACACATTGCGACAACGTCGAAGTCGATGCCTTGTCGGGGCGACTCAGGGAGATGATTCACGAGATGACTTTGAGTGGCACCCCGATCCCACATCAAGTCATGGATTATTTGGACAAAACCCGTGACCCTGACATCCTCGCCGACCTGATTTCCTACTTGATCCTCAAACGCGCGGACTACCGCAAAGAAATCATGCAAACCCTGGACTTGCGCGAGCGCTACCGCAAATTGCTCCACATGGTGCCGGATGAACTTAAAAAATCAGGGATGAGTGAGCCGGATCAAAAATAAAGAATCAATCCGCAAAACGAGATTCTTTGGCTGAGCTCTTGGATTGTATTTTGAAAGTCAGCGTGGGGCAAATTGCGCGGGGTCGGGCACGATTTTCTCGAGCATTTTTGCACTGCTGAGGACTCCGGGCATGCCGGCTCCGGGATGAGTGCCTGCACCGACGATAAAGAGGTTTTTCACATCCTCGCTGATATTGTGGGGACGGAACCACGCACTTTGCCATAGGACGGGCTCGAATTGGAAGGCGGAGCCGGCATAGGCATCGAGTTCCGTTTCAAAGTCCTGAGGGGTGAAAATCAGTTTGGTAACGATGTGCTTGCACAAGTCCGGGCAAATGGTTTCCAGTGAGGCAAGGATCGCATCCGCATAACGTTCCTTCTCTTGAGCCCAGTCGATATCCCCCCGGAGATTTGCCACAGGAGAAAGGACGTAGAAACATTCGCACCCTTCCGGGGCGAGGGATTTGTCGGTTCGAGTCGGTGCGTGGAGGTAGAGGGAGAAATCTTTCGGTAGGATTTTCTTGTCGAAAATATCCACGAGCAACTCTTTATAGCGTTCAGTCAGGACAATACTGTGATGAGCAATGTCCGGATAAGTGCGATTTGTGCCGAAATAAATCAGGAAAAGACCCATGGAGTAGCGCATGGACTCGATTTTTTTATCTGTCCACTTTCGGCGGTGCCATGGCTTGAGCAATTTGCGGTATGTATTCGCCGTATCGGCATTGGACACGACGATATTGGCATTGAAAACCCGTCCGTCTGCGAGCCGGACTCCGGCGGCGGAACCGTCTTTGACCAGTATCTCGTCGACCCGCGCATTGAGAAGCAATTTGCCACCGAGGAATTCAAAATGGCGGATCAATGCATTGACGAGTGCCCCTGTGCCGCCCATGGCGAAATGAACTCCCCATTTTCTTTCCAAATAATGGATCATGGCGTAGATGGAAGAAGATTGAAACGGGTTCCCTCCGATGAGGAGCGGATGAAAACTGAAAACCACGCGGAGATACGGGTCTTGAAAGTATTTTGAGACCAGACTGTACACGGACAGGTGGGACTGGAGTTTGATCAGATCCGGGGCGACTCTGAGCATGTCCGTAAAGTCTGAAAAGGGCTCGTCCGCAAGGTCGGTGAATCCCCGGTCGAAAATGGCACGGGTTTTTTTGACGAACTCATGATATCCCGGCACATCGGCCGGATTAAACTTTTTGATCTGTTCGACAATCGTTTCCTCGACCCCGTTGTAATGAAAAACTTTCCCGTCATGAAATATGATCCTGTAATAAGGGTCGCACGGCACGATCTCGATATAATCAGATGTTTTTTTGCCACCCAGCTCGAAGAGCTCATCAATCAAAAACGGAGCCGTGATGATGGTCGGACCGGCATCAAAGGTAAAGCCATCCTGCCGGTAGACATAAGCACGTCCCCCGGGTTGATCACGCATTTCAAGAAGGGTGGTCTGGTAACCTTTCGCCTGGAGCCGTATGGCGGCACCGATGCCGCCGAAACCGCTGCCGATGACAAGAGCTTTTGATGGAGTTGGAGAGGATACATGCATATAAATCAAAGAGCCCGGTCAGACAAGGCATCTAGCCTTTTGCTGATGAAAGTGTTTTGGCAAATGAGTTGTTCCGTTGGGACTGTTTGTGGAATTGTTTTTGCATGAACTGGATGAATTCACTCAAAACACGTTTTTGGTCATCGTGAAACGGGGAGTCCTTCAAATGCTGGTCTGCCTGCTCGAAAAGCTCGCGTGTTTTCTGGCGTAACCCGTGGTAAGCTCCGGTCTTGAGGATCAACTCGTGCAATTTAAAAAGGACGGAGTCTTTGAGCAGCGGAGTCTCAAAGCAGGAACGGATGAAAGCTTTTTCCTGCTCGGTGGATAAATCATAAGCTTTGCGGATGAGCAGGGTTTTTTTGCTTTCCAGCAAATCGCTCTGGAAAGAGCGCTCTTCGATCTCGAACTCTTGGAGGTCATTTTCAATCTGAAAAGCCATCCCAAGGGGATTGGAGATGAGAGCGAGTTGGGCACAGGTTTCTTCACTCGCGCCGGCAAGGGTCGCGCCGAGGACAAGGGGACATTCAAAAGTGTAGCGGGTGGTCTTGAGGTGGTAGGTCCGGAGAATATCATCTTCTTTAACCCGGCTGATGTCCGTAATCGAAAGCAGAATATCCAGAATTTCTCCGGCACCGGTGTCACAAGAGTATTTGAGGAATTTTTTCAGGGATTTTTGCCGTGCAACGGTATTTTTGTCTTCATGACAGAAAGTTTCCACCGCAAGGGCAAATATGATGTCCCCGAAGACAATCGAGACATTTTCACCCGCCCGGGTGCGTCCAGAGCAGTTTCCCAGCCTTTCTTCGATGAGTTTATGATATGTGGGCAAGTTGCGCCGGAGCTCGGAACGGTCGATGACATCATCATGGATCAGGATAAAAGCATGGAGCAGCTCCACCGCCATTGCCGCGCGCATGGCTCCCGTATCCTTGATGATTTCATCGATGCTTAAGTCTTTTTCATTAAAACATTTGTAGCTTAAAAGCAAGAGGAGCGGCCGCACTCTTTTGGCAGGGCGTGTGGCATACTCAATGAGATCGTCGATTAGAGGGTCAAAGAGTTCTCCATAGTTGAGAATGGACTTTTGGGCATAAAGATAATTGCGAAAATCATCCTCGAAAGCAGTTTGCAGACGTTGAATCGTTTCAGAAAAATGATGGGCAATCTTGCTTTTGCATGAAACTTTGGTTCGCATTCGATGTTGAAGTTACTTCAGATAGGAAATCTGTCAAATGCAACCAAACGGAGGAATCACCTTACTCAGCTAAAAATACTTGCTAAAGGAAACTCCTTTGGCACTATCAAACCACCCAAATATATGAAAACAAAACAAATTATCATTGCTACAATCGCCTCAATTTCCCTTTTGAGTTCAGGAATCAGCATTTTTGCCCAGACTGCACCTGCTGCCTCTGCCAAGCCGACTCCCCGAATCGCTCTGGTTGATATGGACAAATGTCTGAATGCATACAACAAAAGAAAAGATGCAGAAAAAACTCTCCAAGGAGCTCTCGAAAACTATCAAAAAGACCGCCAGGACATGGAAGCGGCAGTAACCAAACTCCAGGAAGAAGGCCGTAAAATCCAAGAAGAATTGAACAATCCAGCCATTGACGAAAAAGCCAAAGAAGAAAGACGCAAGGCCGTTCAAGACAAGGGTGTCGAATTCCAGATGAAAATGCAACAGTATCAGGAAATGCGCGCTTCCCGTGAACGCCAGCTCGCAGAGCAACGTGCCCGTTTAATGGAGTCCATGTATAATGAAATCGCTGATGCTGCGGGCAAAAAAGCCACACAACTCGGGTATAATCTCGTGCTCGACAAACGCAAAGGCGGATTCGTGGTTTTTGACGCTTCGGGTTGTGACATCTCTGATGATGTGATTGCGGCTCTGAATAGCACGGCTGCCACCGCCGCTCCGAAAAAGTAATTGTAAAAACCCCCTTTCTTATTTTTTAAGATCAATCAAATCTCCGTCACTGACGGAGATTTTTTGTTTTACAGTGATCCCGTTTTTTTCAAACCACCCGCGATTCATCTCGAGAGCGTATTTAATATCCGTGCGGCGGCTCTGCACGGACAGGAGAGAGAGGGGTTCGAGCGGGTGAATTTCTTGAATGACTCCATCTTCAGTCATATAAGCGATCGAGAGCGGTAGAAAAGTGTTTTTCATCCAGAATGAAGCCCTCTGGGGTGTCTCGAAAATGAAAAGCATTCCTTCATCCTCCCCGAGGGTTTTCCGGTGCATCAGACCTTTGGAGCGTTGCTCGGGAGTCAGAGCGACTTCGACATTGATTTTTTTCAACCCGACCTGGATGGTTCGGGTGGGTAACGGGGGTTGAGCCTCATTCTCTTGAGAGGAGCAGCCCGGAGCCGTGCCGAGCAGGATGCCCCCGAGAAATATAAAGTAGAGGGATTGCCACGCGAAATGCGAGAGAGCTGATCGATAGATTGATCTGCAGAGGAAGGTATTAAAAATTGCGAATAAAAAAGTCATTCATACTCTTTAGTATGAAAAACCCTGTGTGCCAAGCCCGCTTGCTGTTTCAAATCCCGTCTGAATCAGATCAAGATGATGCACTTTTGCCGGAGCCGGTTGAATCGCCGGGTTTGCTGCCATCTCGGTCGTGTCCGGCAAAGTCACGACTGCCTCGTGTGTGATCAAATCAGTGACAGGCTCGGTCTCGTATGAGGTTTCGATCAATGGCTGGCTCAATGGTGCCGTAGTCACGGCATTGGGAGCGACCGGCAGGGCTGCTTGCGCTAATACAGGTGTGGGTGTCACAGGCAGGTGATCGGGGGGAGTCACCAAAAAGATTGTTCCGGCAATCGCAAAAACACCGAAAGCCGCCGCAAATTTCCAGAAAAATCGAGGGACAGAAATGTATTCCTCGCGGACTTGCTCCATTTTCTCCACCCGGCGGAGAATCTCGTCCACAAACCAAGGTGATGGCTCAAGCTTGTTGGCTTTGCCCATCAACTCCCAAAGTTTGTCTTTTTCATTCTCCATAATAAGCTATCAAACAAAAGCATTATCAAAAAGTTCCGGAAAAAAATCAAGTTTTCCGGTCATTTTTTCTGGCGGGCAAATTGCTCCGGGCAGGCTGGGTGGGGGAGTCCCTTGGGGTGCCCCGATTCCTCTCCTTAGCCCCCCGCAATCGCAGGGATAATGCTGACGGAATCCCCCTCTTTGACCGGGGTATCAAGCTGATCCAGATGACGGACATCCTCGTCCCCGAGATAAATATTCAAAAATCGCGGAATCTGTCCCTCGGGTGTCAAAAGGCGCTCTTTGATCCCGGGGTAATTGTTTTCCAGCGAATCGATTAATTCGCGCACGGTTTTGCCTTCAGCGACGACGGTGTCCTTGTCCTGGGTGAATTTTCTCAGCGGTGTGGGAATCATGACTTCGATAGGCATAGTTTTGTTTTTCTCCTTGGGTGAAATTGTTGTTTGTTTTGAGAGTGCGGGTTAGACCGTTTGAAAGTCGTTCGAGTAGATTTGCTGTTCGAACTCCGTCAGGCTGGGCTTGATCACGCGGGGTTCACCGCATTGACCGACGACAGCCTCTTGTGTTTTGAGTCCATTCCCGGTGATACAGAGCACCGCCTCTTCGTCACGGGGGATTTTGCCGGATTCGATGAGCTTTTTCGCACTGGCAACGGTCACACCCCCGGCGGTTTCCGCAAAGATGCCCTCACATTCCGCAAGCCATTTGATGCCCTCGACGATTTCCTCATCTGTGGCGTCCTCGCATCCCCCGCCGGTATCGCGCATCGTGTGAATCGCATAATAACCGTCCGCCGGCGTCCCGATCGCCAGGGATTTTGCAATCGTCCGGGGTTCTTTGCCAG
>CAYTAI010000019.1:21073-22386 GCA_964435715.1 uncultured Verrucomicrobiota bacterium
GGTTTGATGATATCCGTCCCCGCTTTGTACGCATGGGAAATCGGAGCGCATCCCGTGGCTTGGGCACCATGAATGGTGAATCCCGTTTCTTCCACGAGTCCTAAGCGGGTGAACTCCTTGTAGCTTTTGTAGATTTTTGTCAGGAGGGAGCCACTCGCCATACAGACGACCGTGTGACGGGGGATCCGCCATCCGAGCTGCTCCTGGATTTCATAGCCCATCGTTTTCGAGCCTTCCGCATAGTAGGGGCGGAGGTTCACATTGACAAAGCCCCAGCTGTATTTCCCGGCGATTTCGGAGCAAAGCCGGTTCACCTGGTCGTAGGCACCGTGAATGCCGATGACATTGGTACCATAAACAAGGGAACCGAGCACTTTGCCCTGCTCGAGGTCGGCGGGGATCAGGACGTAACTTTTCATTCCTGCGGCAGCGGCATTGGCAGCGACGGAATTCGCCAGATTCCCAGTGGACGCACAGGCGACAACCTTGAAGTCCAGCTCACGCGCGCGGCTCAGTGCCACCGAGACCACACGGTCTTTAAAGGAAAGGGTGGGGTAGTTGACCGAGTCGTTTTTGATATACAGCTTTTTGATTCCCAGCCGCGCGGCGAGGTTTTTCGCTTCGACCAGCGGAGTGAACCCCACTTTTGTCCCGACGGTGGGTTCCCCGTCAATCGGGAGAAGCTCGCGGTAACGCCACATGGACAATGGTCGGCTTTCGATTAAATGACGTGAAAGATGTGACTTGATCAGGTCGTAATCGTAATTCGCCTCCAGCGGACCGAAATCATATTCGCAGACATGAATCGCCTTTTTGGGGTAAGTCCGTCCGCATTCGCGGCATTTGAGTTCGTTAAAAAATGTTTTGCTCATGGGATATTCGACTCTGTTTATTTACCTATCAAAATCCTCTCCTGAGGATGAGAAAGTCCGTCGAATCGAAGAGAGAGCACTTCAGTCATGAATTTCTTCTCCTCTTATCTTTCCCCGTGACCGGGGCGGACTTGGCACCTTGACGTTCAGAAAAAATATTTTTCATTTTTTTCCGAACCGGTTGCCGCAGCTTCATCGTGCCGTACACTCCGCTGCTCTTGATAAGATACGAATCATCTAATCATGATGCGTTGATTTTGTCAACAGGCTGATTTTTCCTTGTCTGTCATGCTTAATTCAAACCATCATACATGAGGGTAAAGGCATTCCAATGGAGTGAGGCTCATATGAAGACAGTAGGAAACTGCTTGTTTTATGACAGGTTCTTTGTGATTGTCTGGCTAAAATATGTTGAAGATTACTTTTTTCGGAGAGGAGGGG
>CAYTAI010000019.1:22433-23238 GCA_964435715.1 uncultured Verrucomicrobiota bacterium
AATGGTCTCGGGTCGAACAGCTTCCGAGTGTTTCGAGGCGTTGAGGTTGAGGCGCGCCGACCTCATCGTCGTGCCCATTGAGAATGCCTCCGGGGGCATGATCGACCTCACTGTGGATGAGATGATCCGCTTTCCGAAGTGGAACCCCAAAACTGCGGCGGTTCGGGAGGAGCTGCTGATGCGGATCGAGCTCCTGCTTATGGGCCGGAGCAAATTGCCCCTGAAAAACATTCGCAAAATTTACTCCCACCGCGCTCCATTCGACCACTGCCACACATGGCTCCAGAAACATTTGCCCGGGCCCGAGCGGGTCGTGTGTGCGAGCACATCGGTGGCCGCTCAGCGCGCGCTGGAAGACCCGCAAGGCACCGCCATCGCCAGCATTGAGGCGGCAAAACTTTACAGCCTCAAAATCATCACCCGCGAAGTGGGGAAAAATGCCGTCAATCAGACGAAATTTTTCGTCGTGGGCAAACCCGTCGTCTCACGCGAACAGCCCCGGTTGGCCACCGTTTTTTTCGAGACCCCGGACAAACCCGGCGCCCTCTGCGATGTCTTGACCGTGCTCAAAAATGAGCGGGTCAACATGACCCGGATTTACTCCCGCCCCATTTTTAACCGTCTGGATGAATACATCTTTATGGCGGAACTCGCCGTTCCTCCCGGCCCGGAGTCCCTGCGCAAATTGCTCGGGAAACTAAAACCCGTCACGGATGTTCTTTATTCCGTGGGGCATTACCCGCTGGTGAAAGTTTAAGTTCGCTTTTTGAAGCGGGGTTGGGTTATTATCCACCAAGTCTTTTAT
>CAYTAI010000019.1:23254-29140 GCA_964435715.1 uncultured Verrucomicrobiota bacterium
TATGAAAAGAACAACACTTGTCCTGAATGAGGATTGTTTTCGCAAAGTCAAAAAGCTTGCGCGAAAAAGGGGAAGTTCCATGTCCCAAGTGGTCAATGAGTTTTTGATGGAAGGAATCAAGAGGACAGAATCTGGAAAAAAAATCCAACGCCTCCCCCAATCCTTGCCGTCCTATCGCATGGGAGAGTATCAGGTGAATGTCGCGAGTCGTGACGCTCTGGAAACCTTTCTTTCGGAATAATGCATGAGCGGGCTGGTGGACACAAATATCCTGCTCTATGCTGTCAATGCCAGCAGTCAATGTCATGAAAAGGCCCAATCGTTTCTGATGGAAATCATTTCCGGCGATGCGGAGTTTTACCTGACAGAATCAATTGTTTATGAATTCATGAGGGTCTCCACACACGCACGGGTTCTCAAAAAACCTTTAACGGCACAACAAAGTCTTGGTTTCATCACCCATCTCATGGAGAGTCAACGCTTCACTCTTTTGACCGCGACTCCCCGACACTTTCAGATTCTTTCACTGCTTCTGCGGGAGAATCCCCGTGTGTCAGGCAATCTCCTTTTTGACACGCGCAATGTTGTTTTCATGCGTGAGCATGGGCTGCGGACGATATTCACTGCTGACGGGGATTATCGCCGATTCCATGGGATTGATGTCATCAACCCTCTGGGAGAATCATTCTGAAGGGGATTATGAAAAAAATCGATTACCTGATCGTGGGCGCGGGTTTTTCCGGGCTGGTGCTGGCGGAGCGTTTGTCGTCACAGCTCGGCAAAAAATGTCTGGTCGTCGAGAAACGCAACCACATCGGGGGAAATGCCTTCGACAAAATCGACTCTGCGGGAGTCTTGATTCATCCCTACGGCCCGCATTATTTCCGGACAAACTCGCGCCGGATCATTGATTACCTCTCTCAATTCACCCAGTGGCACGCGGTTGAATACCGCATCAAAAGTCACACGGACGGGCGTTACTGGAGTTTTCCCATCAATCTGGCGACATTCGAGGAGTTGATCGGTCAATCCGCCACCGAGGAGCAATTTGCGCGGTGGCTGGAGGAAAAGAGGGCTCCCATCACGAACCCGAAAAATTCCGAGGAAATGATCCTTTCCCGTGTCGGGCGCGAACTCTATGAAATGTTTTATCAGGGTTACACCCGGAAATTCTGGAGGCGTGACCCGCGCGATCTCGACGCGGGTGTGTGCGGGCGCGTGCCCATTCGCACGAACCGCGATGACCGTTATTTGAGCGAGGAATTTCAAGCCCTGCCCAAAGATGGATATACAGAGATGTTCAAAAGGATGCTGGACGCCAGCCCGGGTGTGGAGCTCCAGCTTGACACCGACTACCGCAAATTGCGCGGGTCGGTGCAATTTGCGCGGATGGTTTACACGGGGCCCGTGGATGAATACTTCGATTGTCGTCTGGGCAAATTGCCATACCGCTCGCTCCGCTTTGAGCCCGAGTCATTCACCCCGGATCAACTTGCGCGCACCGGGCGCGGGCAAATTGCGGGCAAGCCAGGATTTTGGCAGCCGGCGATGCAGGTCAATTACCCCGGCTCCGAACCTTTTACGCGCATTGTCGAGATCAAACACGCCACCGGACAGAAGTGTGACAATACCACCATCGTGCGAGAATACCCCGCCGACGATGGCCCCGGCCAGGAGCCTTATTACCCTATTCCGGCTCCCGACGCGATGAGGCTTTATCGGGAGTATGAGGCGCTCGCCGCAGAGGAGAAAAATGTCAGTTTTGTCGGGCGGCTGGCGACCTACCGTTATTACAATATGGATCAGGTCGTGGGAATGGCCTTGACGGAGTTTGAAAAATTGAAAGGATTAAACCCATGAGTGTCGCCATTATCACAGGTTCAGGGGGATTGATCGGGTCGGAGGCCTCCACATTTTTTGCCTCCATCGGGCTGCATGTCGTCGGGATCGACAACAACATGCGCCGGGAGTTTTTCGGTGATGAAGCCTCCACAGAATGGAATGTGCGCCGGCTTCAAGACACTCTGGGGAAGCAATATGCCCACATTCAGGCGGACATCCGCGATCCGGGTGAGATGAACCGGATTTTTTCCCAATTCGGACGGCAAATCGCGCTGGTTATTCACACGGCGGCGCAACCCTCGCACGATTGGGCGGCCCGCGATCCGCAAAAAGATTTTGGCGTCAATGCCGTGGGAACCCTCAACCTGCTTGAAGCGGCGAGGCAATTTGCTCCCGAGGCGGCTTTCATTTTCACTTCGACAAACAAAGTTTACGGGGACACGCCCAACCGGCTGCCCTTGATTGAGCAGGAGCAACGTTGGGAGATTGACCCGGCACACCCTTGGGTGGGGGGAATCCCGGAGGAAATGAGCATTGACCAGTCCACGCACAGTGTTTTTGGCGCGTCCAAAGTCGCCGCTGACATCATGGTGCAGGAGTATGGTCGTTATTTCGGGATGAAAACCGCCGCGTTTCGGGGAGGTTGCCTCACAGGGCCGAACCACTCCGGCACGAAACTCCACGGTTTTCTCGCATACCTGATGAAATGCATCACCATCGGGGAACCCTACACGGTGATCGGTTACAAGGGCAAACAAGTCCGCGATAATATTCACAGCGCGGATTTGATCGCGGCTTTCCATGAGTTTTTCAAGGCGCCCCGGTGTGGCGAGGTTTACAACATGGGCGGCGGACGTGAGTCAAATTGCTCCATGCTGGAGGCCATTGCCCTCGGCGAGCAAATTGCCGGGCGCAAATTGTCCTGGACGTATCAGGAGCAGAACCGCATCGGCGACCACATCTGGTATGTCTCCGCGCTCGACAAATTCAAAAGCCATTACCCGGCTTGGGGCATTCGGCATTCCGTGGAGGATATTCTGCGCGACATTCATGAAAAAAACCGCGAAAGATGGCTGGGAAAACAGCTTTTTGCGCGGTAGGATTACACAATCATGAAACGCGAATTCACAGAGCAGGAACGCCGCTGGGTCGAGACGTGGAAAGAAACGGGGAAGTTTCTTCAAGACTTGCGTCTAAAAGAATTGCGTTCTCTCAGTGAGGCGGAATCTGCGCTTCATGCGCGGCAACTGTTGAAAATTTATCCGGGGATGCAGTTGAATCCTGCAAATCGCACGACATCCGGACTGTTTGAGTTACAAAGGCATTTTGCAATATGGAAGAAATCAAAGACGTTATCCAAGCCGCTTTAGAACTCAACGATTTTTGTGTTCAGCAAAACTGGCGCTTTTGTTTTATCGGGGGGATTGCGGTTCAGCGATGGGGAGAGCCGCGTTTCACAAAAGATGCGGACATATCGCTTTTGACATCCTTTGAAAATGATTTATGTGGATGCCCTTTTGGGGAGGTTTCGTCCCCGCATCCCGGATGCGCGGGATTTGGCTTTGCAAAGGAGGGTGTTGTTGTTGGAGACGGCGGACTCTGTCGCATTGGATGTTTCTTTGGGAGGACTTCCATTTGAAGAGAGAAGTGTCTCCCGGGCGGTTGACTATACAATCATGAAAGGAAAATCGATCCGGGTTTGCTGTGCGGAAGATTTGATCGTTTACAAGGCATTTGCCTCACGGGGACTGGATTGGATCGATGTCGAGAGGATTGTCCAACGCCAGGGACGAAAGCTGAATCTGGACTTGGTTTTCGAGGAACTCACCCCGCTGGTCGAACTCAAGGAGGAGCCGGAGATTCTTGTCAAACTCCAAAAAATAATCGACCAATGGATTGATTGAGTGACGTGATTACGGACAAATCATCCTCAGATCCGGAAAGCAAGCCCGGAAATCGTCGGGATTTCTGGTGATCAGCCCGTCGAACCGGCATGCAAAAGCGCCGATCAGGATGTCCGCAACGGGTCTTTTGGGAGCGCGCCCCCGTCTTTTGAGCGTGATGTATCGAGTGTGGGCCGCAGCCGCCGTTTCCGAGTCAGTGTGCGTCCACGACTCCAACCATGAAATGCCCGCCTGTTTGAGAAACGACTGAAGCAATGAGGAGTCTCCGAAAAATGAGGGGGAGAGCTCGACATAGGAAACCGGGCAAAGAACCAAACCCGCCGATTGACGATGTTGCAGAGTCCTCGCTGATTTTCGCGCAAATGCCTCATCATCACAGGCGATGTCCAAAATCACGCATGTGTCACACACCCAAGCCATTGGTTACCCCTCTTCTCCCTCCCTCAATTCACGCAGAATCGTGTCCGTGGAGCGGGGCTGTTGAGGATTGATTTTTCGGAGGAATCCAATCGCCTTGGCAATATTCGGTTTCTCCGGCGCGGAGTCGATGAGCAGGCGGCATTCATTCGGCCCGCGAATCTCCCAATGCATTTTTTGCCCCGGACGAAGCCCCAACTTCTTCCGGATGATCATGGGGATCGACGTTTGCCCCCGTTCGGTGAGAGTGGTTTCCATTGCTTTCATTCTTACACGTTATCATGTATTTTTATCATGTCAATTTAGGCTTTTCCAATCTGTCCAAAAAGGGGATGATGATGGAAATGAAAATTTTCATCACAGGCATTTGCGGGTTTGTCGGCTCACGACTCGCGGAGCGGTTTTGCCGGGACGGACACACGGTCTTTGGCGTGGACAATTTCACGCGCAAGGGCAGTGAAATGAATCAACCCCGGCTCAGGGCTCTGGGCGTGGAGGTCGTGGCGGGGGATTTGCGTTACCCCGCTGATTTGGACAAATTGCCCGGTGCGGATTGGGTCATCGACGCGGCGGCAAACCCGTCGGTTCTTGCCGGGGTGGATGGAGCCACATCCCCGCGCGACCTCATGGATCACAATCTCGTGGGGACACTCAATGTCTTGGAATATTGCAAAAAGCACAATGCCGGGTTGATTCTCCTGAGCACCAGCCGGGTTTACAGTATCAAAGCCCTTGCGTCTTTGCCTTTGGTCGTGAAGGGAAAAAGGTTTGAATTGGATTTGTCGGGGAATCCTTCATCGGGGACCCGCGGGGTCGCCTTCACGGAAAAGGGAATCACGGAGGGATTCTCCACGGAGCCGCCTGTGAGTCTTTACGGAGTGAGCAAGCTCGCCTCGGAGCAAATTGCGCTGGAGTATCATCACACATTTGGTTTTCCCCTGTGGATCAACCGGTGCGGGGTCATCGCGGGGGCGGGACAATTCGGCAAGGCGGATCAGGGCATCTTTTCGTATTGGATACACTCCTGGCGCGAAGGTCGTCCGCTCAAATATATCGGGTTCGGCGGGGAGGGCGCGCAAGTGCGCGACTGCATTCATCCCCTCGACATTGCGGACTTGATCGAAAAACAATTTGCCCAATTTCAGACAGATGACACCCCGAGGATTTATCACGCGGCTGGAGGAATCGAGAACTCAATGTCGCTGGCGGAGTTGTCCCGCTGGTGCGACAGCCGTTTTGGGCGCAGGCAAATTGCGCGGGATGATTCTGCACGGCCCTTTGACATTCCGTGGATGGTCATGGACTCAGCCCGAGCAAAGAAGCAATTTGCGTGGGAACCCCGCCGCGAACTGCCCTCGATTCTCGACGAGATCGCGCAATTTGCTCTCGCCAATCCTGACTGGACGACAAAAGTGATGTGATCTTGAGGAGTATCAAGTTTGCAGTTACGTTTATTGAGTGGAGAGTAAGCCTGATATTTTTCTTGCTAATTTTGAAGAGGGATATTGAATAGGTGAGTAAGAATTTTCGGGAATGATTCGTCATTCAACACACTTTCATGAATGTTCTGCGGATAAGAGGATTTTTATCCAAGTGCGGCAGCTTGGAATTTTTTGACTGAGAATGAATGAGTTCCTTTTGCTGGAAAATGATTTTTCTGAATTCTGACTCCTGTTTTCTGTATTCATTCTGCAAACTGAGCACATAGCACCTCGCACTTGGA
>CAYTAI010000019.1:29183-39958 GCA_964435715.1 uncultured Verrucomicrobiota bacterium
CATTCACCCTTGTTTCTTATTGAATTCTGCATTATTTTCTGAACATGGAAAAACTCATCAACCTCAAAATTCAAAAATTGCCGGAAGGATGTTATTTGGCGACATCCGATGAGGTGCAGGGGTTGGTCGCCCAAGGCCGCACGGTTGCTGAAACCCTTGAAATCGCCCGTGACGTGGCCAAAAAACTGCTGGAAGAACAGAATTTGATCGAAGAAGACCCAAAATGGGAAGGCACGATTAATTTGCCCGTGGTCATTGGGATTTAAAATGGGACGCCTCAGTGGATTTCGATACCGTGATGTCATTAAAAGGCTGAAAAGATTTGGATTTGAATTTCGACGTCAGGCTGCGGGGAGCCATGAGATATGGTTTAATCCCCAGACCCGGAAATTTACAACCATTCCGAACCATTCCGGAGATATGCCAGAGGGAACTCTCAGGGCAATATTAAGACAGGCAGGCGTGGAACCGGATGAATTTCTTCAATAAAAAGAGCATCTGCTTGTAGTTTTTTTGCCAATGAGAAGCCACAGGCAGTCACATTTCAACTTTTGTTGCCTCGTGGCCCGGGCATCATGCCCCGAGTTTTTCACATGAATGCCATGATCCCACGACCTCGACAGACATCATGGGCAGGATGCCCATGCCACGGGATCAAGAGCCTGATCCCTACAGATTCTGACTCCTGTATTCTGTATTCTGTACTCCTTTTGCAAACCGAGCACATAGCACTTCGCACTTGGAACTTCCTCCTATCACCTTGCTCCTTGTAACTCCGCGCCCGGCGCGGCATCCCATCTCCAATATCCGAATTTTCTTTCAAATTAAATCAATTATTTTTATGATGTTTTTTAAAAAATCATTCTGACACAATAACAAAAATTGCTTTTAATAATTATGAACAAAACACCAATAGCCCTTTTATTGAATAAAGTTAATATATCTTTGAGTGAACAATATATATTAAACTTTGACAAAGGAAGAGCAGACACAAGAAGATCGATTTTTCTTAGATTTGTAAAGTGGTTTTTATTTATTCTTTTGCTTAAAAAATACGTTAGAAAAGTGGACTGCATGGCTTACCTGAATAACTTGGAGTATATTCTTAGCAGATATGGGAATAGATTTGATGATCAATATGAGGCATTATCTGATCCCTATTCAAAGAATAAAGTGATAGATTTGCTTGCTTATTGATTTGCGGGGATGAAAAAGTGAGTCTGGATGACATGGGGCGTATTAAAAACCAAGCCGATCGTATTCTTAAAAAATGCCTTGTTTCTGGCGATTTTATAGAGGTGAATTTTATGAATTGGAAGCTTGCCATGATTGATCTTCATTCGGTCGATATACCGGTAAAAGCATATTTGGGGAAAGATACGGCATACAATCAATTTATCATTGAACAGTATAAGTATCAGGATAAAGTCTTTGCACAGGATGGAGATGTGGTCATAGATGGTGGTGGGTGCTGGGGGGATACGGCTTTGTATTTTTCAAATCGCGTTGGAAGCAAGGGGAAGGTTTACTCTTTTGAGTTTATTCCAGGAAATCAAAAGATTTTGAAAAAAAATGTGGAATTAAATCCAATTCTCAATCAGAGAATTTTCATGGTTCCAAACCCTCTCTGGAGTAAAAGCGATGTTGAAATGCATTATTTGGATAATGGGCCAGCAAGTCGGGTTTCTTTTGATTATTTTGATACGGCTCAGGGTAAAGTAAAGACCATTTCGATTGATGACTTTGTAGAAAGGAATAATATTCATAAAGTTGATTTTATAAAAATGGACATAGAAGGTGCGGAAATGAATGCTCTCCAAGGAGCCATCAATACAATCAGAAATTTTAAACCAAAGCTTGCAATCTGCATTTATCACAGTCTGGATGACTTTTTTGATATTCCGGTGTGGATTAAAAATCTCGGATTGGGTTATGAAGTTTTTATTGATCATTACTCGATTCATCTGGAAGAAACAGTTTGTTTTGCACAAGTGAAAATTTAAATCACTTTTTAAATTGATAGGGTTAAAGTTATGAAGGGAATCATACTTGCAGGAGGGAGTGGGACGCGGTTGCATCCGTTGACCATGGTGTTGAGCAAGCAACTTCTTCCGGTTTATGACAAGCCGATGATTTATTATCCCCTGTCAGTGCTGATGCTGGCGGGCATCCGTGAGATATTAATCATCAGCACACCCCATGACTTCCCTCATTTTGAACGTTTATTGGGTAATGGGCATGAACTTGGTTGCCATTTTGAATACGCCATTCAGGCGGAACCCAATGGATTGGCTCAAGCTTTTATTATTGGTGAGAAATTCATTGATGGGGATAAGGTTGCTCTTATTTTGGGTGACAATATTTTTTATGGTTCAGGATTTGGGAAATTGCTCCAACAACATGCCGATCCTGAGGGAGCTGTGATCTTTGCCGCATCTGTCAATGATCCGGAACGCTATGGAGTTGTCACATTTGACCGGAATCGGAAGGTGCTCCGAATCGATGAGAAGCCCCAAAAGCCTAAGTCAAACTATGCGATACCCGGACTTTATTTTTATGATGAGAGCGTGGTCGGCAAGGCTAAACGAGTAAAACCATCCGCTCGTGGTGAATATGAGATCACTGACCTTAACCGGCTTTATTTAAAAGAGAAAAAGCTGCATGTCGGTGTCTTTAACCGGGGAATCGCCTGGCTGGACACAGGAACATTTGCCTCGCTCAATGAGGCCTCGACTTTTGTTCGGGTCATTGAGGAAAGACAAGGCCGCAAGATCGGGTGCATTGAGGAAATCGCACTTTACCGGGGATTCATCAATAAACGCCAAATTCTCAAGCTCGCTGAAAAGTACAAAAAAAGCGGATATGGGGATTATCTCAGGAAAGTGGGGGAGGAGTGAAGGGTGAAAATCGGAATTCGAAATTCTGAATGCAAAATGAAAAAAGATTTAGAACAAAGAACAAAAATGTTTTCTCTGACTATTATCGAGTTAGTTGGTGGTATGAAGGGGGCCGTCGGGCAGATATTGGGAAAGCAGATTTTGCGGTCTGCAACATCCATTGGGGCAAATTACCGTGAGGCTCTTCGGGCTGAGTCAAAAAGCGATTTTATTCATAAGATAGCAATTGCTTCAAAAGAAGCCTCTGAAACAGAATATTGGTTAGAGCTGATTTGTGAGTCGAAAATATCACCTTCAGGCAATCTCCTGAAAATACTCAATGAATCTCGCGAACTGAAGGCTATTCTGATTAGCATTGGAAAGAATACAAAAGAAAACATGAAAAAAACCGTTTAGCTCCCAACATTTATCCTTTCGCTTTTTATAATTTTAAACTTCTTAATATTAACTTCAAATTTTGCATTTCGCCTTTAGAATTTAATCAAATTTCCACATTTATAATTTCTTAATAAAAACTTCGAATTTTACATTTCACCTTTAGAATTTAAAAAATGATTCCCGTCACCAAATCCTATCTTCCGTCGATGGAGGAATACATGAGACGGCTGGAGCCTGTCTGGGAGTCTGGATGGTTAACCAATCGAGGGGTACTGGTTAAGGAGTTGGAGCAGAAATTATCCGCTTATCTGGGGGTTCCGCGGTTGCTCTTTGTCTCCAATGGCACGATTGCACTCCAGATTGCGATCAAAGCGCTTGATCTCAAGGGTGAGATTATTACAACGCCTTTCTCCTACGTTGCGACAACCTCATCAATCGTATGGGAAGGATGTACACCCGTGTTTGTCGATATAGATCCAAAGACACTCTGTATTGATCCAGAGAGAATCGAGGAGGCAATCACACCTGAAACATCAGCGATTATTGCCACGCATGTCTATGGGATTCCTTGTGATGTCGGGAGAATTGAGCAAATTGCACAGAAACACGGTTTGAAAGTTATTTATGATGCCGCCCATGCCTTTGGAGTGAAGTATCAGGACAAATCGATTCTTGAATATGGGGATATCTCGACCCTAAGCTTTCACGCCACCAAGATATTCCACACTGTGGAGGGAGGGGGAATCATCACCCGCACGGGGGAACTCCTCGATAAAGCGTTTTATTTGCATAATTTTGGCCACATCGACCAAGAGCGGTTCCAAGGACTCGGAATCAATGGGAAAAACTCTGAATTCCATGCCGCCATGGGACTCTGTGTGTTACCAGAAATGGAACGTATTATAAATGTCAGAAAGCGGTTATGGGAATATTACAATCAATTCATCGAGGGGATGGCACTAGGACGTCCTAGGATTCCAGACGGGACTAGCTATAATTATGCCTACTATCCAATACTATTTGCGGATGGGAGCATTCTCAAGGAAGCGGTCGAAAACCTGCGTTCCTATGACATATGGCCGCGGCGTTATTTTTATCCATCATTGAATACCTTGCCATACATCCAATATTTTGATTGCCCCCGGGCAGAGGAGAGTGCAAGCCGGATCCTGTGTTTGCCGATGTATCCGGGGCTGCAAAAAGAGGAACAGGAAAAAATCGTGAATCTCATCAGGCAGGTCATCTCATAAGTATAATGAAACTGGGCATCATGCAACCGTATTTCATGCCATACATTGGTTATTTCCAGCTCATCAATGCGGTCGACAAGTTTGTCATTTATGACGACGTGACATACATCAAGCAGGGGTGGGTCAATCGGAACTTTATCCTAACGTCCGCAGGAAAATTTTTATTTACCCTACCAATCGAGGATCAGAGTTCTTATCGCCGGATCAAGGACACAAAGCTCAAACAAAACAATTATCAATTTTGGTCCAAAAAATTTCTCAAAACACTTGAGTATGAATACAGAAATTCGCCCCATTATGATTCTGTGATCGAAATGATGACTTCTTTGTTGCGCACCGAATATCAATCCTTGGCGGAATTAAATCTTGCAGGAATTAAATTGGTATGTTCATACATTGGAATCAGGACGGCTCTAGTTGAGTCATCATCTGTTTATGCCAATGACCACATGATTGGATGCCAACGTGTGATCGATATCTGTCAAAAAGAATCCGCCACTGTGTATGTGAATTCACCGGGTGGAAGAGATTTGTATGAGAGGAAAATCTTTCAGAAAAACGGGATTGATTTGAGATTTCTTACGGTGGTTTTTGGAGATTATCAGCAAAAATCAGACATTTTTGTTCCGGGGCTTTCGATCATTGACTTGATGATGAATTGTTCTCCAGATTTGATTAATGAGATGCTGTCGCAAGCGGGGATCGACTAATATGAAGGAAAAGTACTGGAAAAACTTCTGGAAACAATACCGCACTAAAGATGTTGAATGCGAGGATGATCTCTACTTTCAGGTCGGGAAAACGATTAACCGCAAGCCTATCGCACAAGAATGCTTCCAGTGGATGATTCAGGATATCGCGGAGCATCTCGATCTGCAGCCTCATGACCATTTATTGGAAATATGCTGTGGAAATGGTCTGCTGACCCTCCCGCTTAGTCATCATGTTTCGTTTGTTTACGCCTTTGATTTCACCGAGAATCTGATTGATGCGGCTGTAAAATACCGCAGCAGGGAGAACATTGCATATAAAGTTGGCGATGCGAAGCAGGATCACATAAAATTGTTCAATTACACGGGATTGCCCTCCAAGATATTGATGAATGACTCATTGGGGTATTTTGAGCCTTCTGATTTGAAAGAAATGATCCAAAGACTGAAAATCCATGCGAGGTTATTTTATCTTACAGGAGTGCCGTGTGACGGGTTAAAATGGAATTTCTACAATACACCCGAGCGTGTCCGCCGCTATGAGGAGTTGCTCAGGACGCAGGACAAGTATAATGATGGAATGGGAAGATGGTGGGGCATTGATGAATTTAAAAATATCAGTCACGGTTGCGGAGTGGAATGCTCCGTCTGGTGTCAACCCCCTGAAATATCGACTTACAGGATCAATGTGTTATTCCATCTGGATTCTGGATGTTCAAATATGAAAATCCGCTCTGAAATTCCATAATGGAGATGATTCAAATGCCCCTCCTTCATTCACTGTTTGATAACGGTTTGGTTGTTTTTTCCTCGCGGGGAAACTCCGCAAAAGTAGTTGCGGAAAAAGTGTCCGAATGCCTGGAATGTCCCTCTGTGTGGCTGCGGGAAGGAGCAGGTGTGTATGAGCCACATCCTCATACCGGATATTTCATTTTTGTTTGTCCCACATACGGGGATGGGGAGCTCGATCTTGCGACGGAATCCTTTCTTTTGTCAGTGGACTGGAGGCTTTTTACCGGGAGGAATTACAGTATCTGTGAACTTGGCCTGTATCGGGGATATCAGGAAGTAGCATTGGGGGCAGGGGAGATTCTAGATGTTTATTTGAAGCAACAAGGGATGGTTCGCAGAGGACGGATATTATCAGTGGATTCCGTGGGATGGCGCGAGGAATGGTTGGGAGTTGTTGAATCCTGGGCGGGGACTTTACAATGAGCGATACAGAGACCCTTGCCCAAATAACATCCCTGGTTGGAAAACCTGTGGATTCTATTGTCCGGAACGGATTATGCCTGTCGCTGAGTCTAACGTGCGACCCTGTTTTTGGAGGAAGCATTCGGCATCATTCAGAAGAGGACAAGGCGAAAATCCTTGACCTGATTTCAACATTGGAAAGTTTGGAACATCTGGATTTGAGGAAAAATTTGACCGGTGATATGCCGGAATCTTTCCGTAATTTACGCAGGCTGAAAAGTTTGAACCTTGGCAGTTGTCGACTGACAAAAGTTCCTGATTTCATCCAAGGTTGCCAGTCATTGGAAACCTTATTTATAGGTTCTAATAGTATCAGAAGGATCCCTGAATGGCTTTTTGGACTGACCACCCTCCGGTCAATCCACCTTCACAAAAATCAAATCGAGAGTTTGCCCGATTTGTTTCATTTGCTCCCCCATCTCCGCCGGTTGCACCTTTACTTGAGCATGATCAAGGAGTATCCCATGTCGGTTTTCAGATGCTTTAATTTAGAGGAGTTGAGTTTTGGGTTCAACAAATTTGTTTTTTTGCCGGAAGAAATCGGCGGTCTGGCCAAATTAAAATACCTGACGGTCATTTGCACGGAAATCAAAGAGCTGCCGGACTCCTTCTGCCGGCTCAAGGATTTGACCGGTGCGCGGCTCTACAAAAATCAGCTCTGCACCTTGCCACGCAATATTGGGAGCTTGGACTCTCTAGAACAACTTTCGCTTTATGAGAATAGGTTGGACAGTCTGCCTTCCAGTTTTCAAAACCTCAAAAAACTCAAAATTCTCAACTTGGCCGGAAATCTATTCCGGGATTATCCGGAGCCACTCTGCAGTCTTTCATCCCTTGAGTGGTTGGCATTTTTCAGGAATCCCGTCAAATCAACAGGATTAAATATCTCTTATCCTGATAAATGCGGGGTTTTTACGGATGAATCGGTTTTTTGGTTCAGATAATCCAGCCATGTTTTCAAGGGTTTGCAAAAATGAAGCGGTCATTGACGGAGTGCGGGCGTGTATTGTGGATGAAACAACACAAACCCCGCTCGTTTCAGTGACAATGATTACCTACAACCATGAGGCATTTATTGAGCAAGCGGTTCGGGGAGTCATCATGCAAGAAACAGATTTTGCTTATGAGCTTGTTATCGGGGAAGATTGCAGCTCGGACTCGACCCGTGACATTGTCAGGAGTTTGCAAAAAGAGTTTCCGGACAAGATTGTTCTCAAACTGCCGGAGTGCAATCTGGGTGTCATGCGGAATTCCGTAAGCAACAAGTTGCTTTGCCGGGGGCAATACATCGCCGAGTGCGAGGGTGATGATTATTGGACGGATCCCCTGAAACTCCAGAAGCAGGTTGATTTTCTGGAAAAGCATCCTGACTTTTCCCTTGTTGCTCATCAATGTAGTGTGCTCAGAGACGGAAAATTAGAACATTCAGAAGATATTAATGCTCCAATTTTTTTTGACACAAATTCTCTCCTTGATAAAAATCCATTTTATACTCTGAGCTTGGTATTTAGAAATTTGATTGATTTTCAAAACTCTATCTTTGGAAGAATTGATTGTATTGATTGGTTCAATTCATTAATATTGTCCAAATCAGGGAAAGCCTGTCTTCTCCCAGATGTGATGGGGGTGTATCGGATGCATCCCGGGGGTACATGGCTTCAGACTTCTGGCGTGAAGGTTGCAGCGGGCAAGTTTCATATGTATGAGTATATGAAATCAATATTTCCTGAGCATCATAAGCTTATTATTAGATGTCAGGCTGAAATTGTGAATGCTTATTGTCGTGATAAAAATTTTTGTGATATGATTGAAACGGATTCGTTTAAGTTCGCATTCAAAAATCTTATTCACGAACCGATTCTTTCAATGAAGATTTTTCTAAAAAGACTACTCGTTCTGTTTAGTAACCATTAAAATATTTTGTTATAATTTTATGAATAAAGTCGGAGCGCTTTTTGACATATCAAAAAAAACTTATGATCTTGCCAGGCCGTATGGGCGAAAAAAGCTTGTAATGATCGGTGGAATGTCTTGTCTCCAAGCCGTGATGCAAGTCATCGGAGTCACCTCCATCTTTCCATTTCTTGCACTGGCCTCTGATCCAGAAAGGTTGAGAAATTCACAACTTGGATCACGTTTGCTCAATATCCTGCCTCCCATGGACAATGGGGCACTACTTCTCTGGGCGGGAATCGGAGCTATCTTTATATTATTTTTCACGAACGCCACAAATTTATTTACCGAGCTTTATCGGACAAGGTATGCTTACGATTACGGGCATTGGCTCAGGATGAAGTTGATGGCCAATATAATGCAACAACCTTATTCCTACTTTCTTAATAACAATTCCGGTGTCTTTATAAAAAAGCTCGCCAATGATACTGGCACATTTACACAATGTGTCCTTCTTCCACTTCTGGATGCGACTGCCCGGATTCTCATTATTTTCGTGTTATTGGCCACAGTTTTTTATGTTAATGCCCGAATCGCAATCGTTTCTGTGGCTCTATTTGGTGGATTTTACTTAATGGCCTACCTATTCCTTGCAAAGTTTCGAGTGAGAATCTCTGATAGCCTGAAAGATGTCAGCAGGGGAATGAGTGTTCAAATGTTGCACTTATTTAATGGGATTAAGCCGATCAAAATAAGTTTGAGTCAAGACTATTTCATGAATCGAATTAGTATATATTCAAAAAAAAATGCTGAATTATTACCGTGGATCAATGCTCATACAAGTATTCCGCGTTATCTGGTGGAGCCTTTAGCGTTTGGAGGTCTCGTCATTATCGTATTACTCTTGAACCGTAGCCAAGGTAATATAGTGGATATGATTCCAACGCTCGGAGTGATGGCATTGGCGGGATACAGACTAATGCCGGCCATGCAGCTTCTCTATGGGCAACTCACGAGCATGAGCACGATGAGTCACGCATTGGAGGAGATTTATGATGAGTTAAAAGCAGTTGCGGCAATCGAAGAAGATCAAAAGGAGCATCACTTGGGGTTTTCGAAAAACAAAGTCAATCCATGGGACTGGACGCAATCAGTTGTTTTTAATCATGTTTCCTTTCAATACCATAACACATCCAAGCCTGTTCTGAATGATATCAATATTGAGATCAAAAGAAATAGCGCGGTGGCGATCATTGGAGAAACAGGGGCGGGAAAATCCACGCTGATTGATTTATTGATAGGTCTGTATTATCCGACACATGGTCAGATTTTAATCGATGGTGAGACTTTGACCAATCTGAATATGCCCCAATGGAGACGGAGCATTGGATACGTTCCTCAAGAAATCTTTTTGATTGATGACACAATCATGAGAAATATTGCCTTTGGAGTGGATGATGAGTTGATTGATTCTGGGCGAGTCAGAGAAGTTTGTGCCATCGCCCAGATTGCGGATTTTATCGAAAAGAGTCTCCCCTCAGCTTATGATACGATCGTGGGGGAGAGAGGAACACGGCTTTCTGGTGGTCAGCGGCAGAGAATAGGCCTGGCAAGAGCGCTTTATCATCATCCACGTTTATTGGTGCTTGATGAGGCCACAAGTGCCTTGGATGAAGAAACAGAAAAGCTTCTGGTCAAAGCATTGGAATCGCTCAGAGGACACATTACCATGGTCATCGTGGCGCACAGGCTTTCGACGATCAAAACCTGTGAAGTGATTTATCGTATTCAGAATGGCATAATATCAAATTAACGACACAAGAGATGAGCATCCCTGTCAAAAAAATATTCGGACATCAAAAACCAGTCCAATATGCCCATATCCGCCGTCAGGAAGCAGAGCGGCTGACGGGATTCATGACGGAAAAAAGGCCGTTCTCCTTTCTTCGGTTGGGGGATCTAGAGCTGATTTTTATGGTGACTTGCCAGGAGAACCGCGAGTATGCGGTTGAATGGTTTGATGAGGAAAAGACCGTCTCTTCAAATATTGTCTATGGGCATCCGGGGCTGTCTGTGGAGCATTATCCCCGACTGATTCGGGCTTATGAGAATTGCACCTTTCTTGATTATCACGACGGGTGGAAGGTGAATATCGAGTATTTTCCCAGGTTAAAGCTGGAGCGTTCATTGGAGGCATTGCGTAACCAGTCATCGGAGACATCCCAGATTTTCTTTGATTGGTTGGAGTACGAGTTTTCCAGATATATACGAGGTCGAAAAGTTTTGCTTGCCGGGGGTGAGGCGGGAATTTTGGCTGCGCTTTATGCCGACTCTGAGTATCACAAAGCGTTTGAAGGATTTTGGCCGGAAAATGCTGATGTCCATTTTCTGGG
>CAYTAI010000019.1:39995-44931 GCA_964435715.1 uncultured Verrucomicrobiota bacterium
ATTTTTGGACGAGATCAAAAAAGATTTAAAAGAATATATCCTGAAACACAGAATCGATACGCTGTTTCTTTCCATGGGAGGAGGGGCGAAAATTCTCTGTTACGAATTGGCCGAGGAGTTGGGAATATGTGCTTATGATTTTGGGGGACTCATGCGGGCACTGACATATTCCGGGAGTGATGGTTATGCCTTCTATCGCGCTGTTCATAATCCTTTTCTTTATCGGGTGCCTTTGGATGTGTATATGGGAGCGATTCGTCAGGCTTATCCTCAGATCACGACTTCGCAATTGATTGCAAAAGCGCATGCGCAGCTTGCCCTCGAATTGCAAACCAAGGAAAAAGGATGGAGCTACGCGGCGGAAAACTACGGAGCAGATTGTTTTGATCCGACCGAGGATAATTGGACGGCTTATCAACAATCAGCAGATTATTATCGACGAGAGATTCTTCCCCAATGCGCGGGAGACGAGCAGGCAATGAAGCAAGTGGAGGAATTCAAACGCTGGCTCTGGGAGCGGGGCATTGGTTGGCAGGCTCCATTTTACAAATGTTATCGAACATTAAAAAACTTTGCCAAAAAGGTGATTCGTCGTGGCTGAATCTCAAACGGGTAAGCATCGAGTCCTCTATCTCTCATCCATCAGAGCCGAGAAAACATTCAGTGGTCATCTGATTATGTATCGTCATCTCTATGAGCGTAATGATCTAGAGGTGGTGATGGAATATGGGGATCGAGAGTTTCATGAGGATGGAAATGAGAGTCTCTATTACAGAACAGTGGGCTTTTTCAGGAGAAAATTTCAGAATACGCGCGGGTATGAGTTTTTTTGTCTCTTGGATTGTTATTTGCAAACCGCTTTGATTCCAGTGGGATTAAAGAGGAGAATCCAAAAATTTCAGCCAGATGTGATTTTGACAGTCGCGCATGGGCGGCTTTTCTGGTTGGCCTATCAAGTATCCTTAAAATTTCGGATTCCGCTGGTTACAGTCTTTCATGATTGGTGGCCTGAATTTTCCTTTCAACCTCCCCGTGTAAAAACAATCCTGACACGGCGCATGAGGAGAGTTCATCAGCACAGCCGAATCTCGCTGGCGGTTTGTGAGGGGATAAAAGAGGAACTCGGCCCGCACCGTGATGCCCGGATTCTCTATCCGATACCGGGTCATATCCGGGATAGGGGAGATTCATTGGAAAAGAATGTCATGAGTCAAAGATGGAGAATGGTTTATGCCGGGAATTCGTGTGCATCCTATGGGGTTCAACTCCAAAAATTGATTTCTACGATGGAAGAAAAAGGAATCGATGCAGATCGATTTACCATATATACTGGTAATTGTGATTGGTTGGATGAAGTTCGAGAGAAAGCCAAGATGCGGGGGATTTTGAGGGACTTTCTCCCCAATGACAAATTACTTCCAGAGTTATGCCGCTACGATCTGCTCTTGGTCATCATGGGTGGCGGACAATCGGAGATTGTTCGCCGGACTTCTTTCCCCTGCAAAACAGTTGATTATCTGATGACCGGGAAAATGGTGGTCGCATGGGGACCTGAAGATTCAAGTGTGTCAAAGTTTATTAGTCAGCATGAATGCGGGTTGGTGGTAAACGAGGCAGATCCTGCAGTGTTAATTTCAAGAATTGAGGATTTTATCAAAAGCACTGAATGTATTCGTCAAATGATGACTAGAGGTAATCGAGTCCGAGAGCTTATTTTTGATCCTGAAAAAATTCATGAGCATTTTTTGAATGCAATTCAAGATGCAGCCTGTAACCAGTGATGAAAATTCTCCATATTAGCACCTATGATCGGATGGGGGGGGCTGCCCGCGCTGCTTACTGGCAACATTGTGGGTTGAGAGAGTCGGGAATGAATTCCCGCATGGTTGTGCGCTATCGGGGGACAGCAGATCCTCAAGTGAGCAAAGTGATTCCAACTTCAAAAAAAGCGGCCCGCATTGAGAGAGCACTCAAAAGGAAATTCATTGATTGGAAATCGTGGCATTCTTTGAAGAATTCGTCCGGATTTATCATGGATGCATCTGATCTGTCTGCTGAATCAATTGCTGGAGAGATCGAGTGGGCTGACGTGGTGAATATTCATCATTGTAATGGATTTCTCTCAATCCATGAATTACTCAATGTCATCCCAAGGCAAAAACCCGTCGTGATTACCTTGCATGAGATGAGCTTTTTTACCGGTGGATGTATTTACTCAGGATCGTGCAGGCGATTTGAATCTGGTTGTGGGGATTGTCCTTTGCTGAAAAAACCTTCCTCCCACGATCTGAGCCATGAAGTCTGGAAAGCAAAATATTCAGCCCTCCAAGAACGTTCTCCCCAAAATACTTGTGTTATTGCTGATAGCACATGGATCGAAGCAGAAGCCCGGAAGAGTCGCTTACTCACAGGATTTAATATCCAGACCATTCATTACGGGATTGATCCAGAGGTTTACCAAGTGCATGACAAAGCGTCCGTGCGCAAATTGCTCGGATTGCCGCTGGACAAGACGATCATTCTTTTTGCCAGCGAAAATGTGGCCGATCCGCGCAAAGGTTTTGGACTTTTGTGTGAGGCGATGAGATTAATGTCCGAGAGGAATGATTTACAGTTTGTCTCATTTGGTCGTGTGCTTGACTACAGTGGGTTTCCTCAGCAGATCAAACATTTTGGGTTTATCGAAGATGACTCACTGATGTCATTACTTTACAGTGCGGCTGATCTCTTTTTCATGCCCTCCCTGGAGGAGGCATTTGGATTAAGTTGTCTGGAGGCAATGTCCTGTGGAACCCCCGTATTGGCATTTAAGACAGGGGGAATTCCCGATATGATCGAAGACGGAGTGACGGGCTTTTTTGCCGTTGAGAAGTCATCGAAGGCATTAAGTCAAAAAATCAATTCTTTGCTCACTGAGAAGGTGAATTTTCAGGCGATGGGAAAAATCTGTAGAGACAAAGTTTTAGAAAAGTTTCTGAAGGCTAAAAATACTTTGTCTTATGTTGATATATATAAAAGCCTCCCATCGAGAGGTTTCAAATGAAAAAAATAAAAATCGCATTTAAAGATTTTCCCGGTCCAGCGAATCCGGATGCAATTGTATCTTTTTTGAAAAAGTATTATGATATAGAGATCAATGATCAAGCCCCCGATTATCTCTTCTATTCGGTATTCGGTTATGATTTTTTTAAATATCGGGATTCAATCAGAATATTTTTTACCGGAGAAAATGTTCACGCAGATTTTAATCTCTGCGACTATGCCTTCGGATTTGATTGGATGGAGTTTGGAGATCGTTACCATCGTTGCCCCAATTACATGCTCTATCCTGAATTTTCGGGGGTTAGGGATAGAATCAGAACCGATGTGAATGAGCCAGAACCATTATTGAATCGTTCACGATTTTGTAACTTCATCTATTCGAATGCAACGGCACATCCTTTTCGTGAAACTTTTTACCATAGGCTTAGTCATTATAAAAAAATTGATTCTGCCGGAATTTATCTTAACAACACAGGTTTTATAAAAGGAAGTCCTTCACTTGGCCTTAATGCCACCATAGATAAAATTTCTTTTCAGAGAGAATGTAAATTTTCCATTGCTATGGAAAATTCATCCTCACCTGGGTATACTACAGAGAAACTGATCCATGCCCTAGCGGCTGATACGATTCCAATCTATTGGGGTAATCCACTGGTTGGAAAAGAGTTCAACACTGAAAGATTCATTAATTGTCATGATTTTGATTCAGTTGAATCAGTGATTAATAGGGTTATTGAGATTGATAAGCATCCTAAGCTATATCTGGAAATTCTATCAAAACCATTTTTTGCCAATGGAGTTGTTCCCGAGTTTCTTTGTGAGGATTGGCTTGCCAAACGATTTGAAATGATTTTCTCCATAGAAAAAAATGCAGCTTATCGAAGAAATTTTCATGTGTGGGGAAAAGAATATGAGGCTAGGAGAGTGCAAGAAACAAGAAGGAGATCAATGCTTGAACGCTGTGCCACGCGACTAACAAAAATTTTTAAAATTCTAGGATGAAAAATAAGACTCAAAAAAATTATCATCTCTGGGGGTGGAATGGGAATCTCAATACTGGTGATGACGCATTTCTTTGTGTAGCTGCCAATGAGTTGAGGCGTCTATCTCATACTGGTGATTGTTACTTTGATGGAGATTTAAGCGGAGGTATCCTTGCGAAGGCAAGCGGAGCAATTTGTTTGGATGTCAAAAGTCAGTATCGTATCCCTGCTTTGACTAGACTGAAAAGAATGTGGTATTTGCGTAAGAGAAACTGTTTTGTTATGACTGGTGGAAGTTTACTGGCGGATGAGCGGATCATCAGTCAATTCCAACATGACTTTAATAATGAACTAAGACTTATACAAAAAGTCGCTATTGGCCTTTCTGTTGGCCCATTTGTCAGTATTGAACATGAAAAAAACACAATCAATTTGTTGAATCAATTATCGTATGTGGGTTTTCGGGATGATTATTCTTTTGAATGGGCTAAGGATAATAAAATTCATTGTCCATTTGATTCGGGGTTTGATCTCGCTGTATTATTGCCAGAAAGCATTTCTGAGCCACAGGATATTCAACCGGCAGGATTAACACTAGGTGTTTCATTGGTTCCAGCACAATCTGCGGGAAACAGAGGTGTCACGGTTAAGGTGGCCCGGATGTTAGGTGAAAAACTATCGAGGACTCTCTCCAATTATAGTATTAAGGTGGTGGCATTATGTCTGTGTCGTGATCCACACTCGGATGATTGGCCGATCATGGATTCATTTTTATCTGGTCTTGGTGATATTCCAAAAGAATTATTCCTTCATAACGGAGATCCTTATCGAACCTATAGAAAAGTGCAACAATGCAGTCACATTGTGTCGATGAGATTACACGGAGCAATTTTTGCGTTAACGGCACAGAA
>CAYTAI010000019.1:44941-49925 GCA_964435715.1 uncultured Verrucomicrobiota bacterium
GCCTTTTACAGTTATTAATTATCACAATAAATGTTCTGAGTTTGTAAAAACAATAGGGTTAGATTCACATTCAATATTCAACTCGGATGGACTCAATCCTGACGTATTTTTAAATTCAGTTGAATGGCTCTTACAGCAAAGATCTGTCTTTTATTCTGAAATGTTAGAAAACTTAAAACAGAGAGCAAAGTTGAATTTTTTTGGACTACAGAAGGTATTGTAGGAGATAGGATTCCGCGCCAAGCGGGGAATTGTCAGTTCGCAGTATCAAGTTGGCAGAGGTGTAGGGGATCAATTTGCAGAAAGAACACAGGAGTCAGAATGCAGAATGATATTTGCCACGTTGTGGTGTGTTAAAAGGTAGCCTCCGACCGCTGGACGGAGGAAATTGTTTTTGGTATTTGGTATCGAGTGGCAAGTAGAATACAGGGGATCAGACCCTTGATCCCGTGTCTGGGAATAATGAGCACAGGGTGCTCCTGAATAAAAGGATGAATAGCAGAGGACTGCTCATCCTACACGAAAATTTATGAACAAAGCGTTTTTTCATCTCCATTTTCCTTGGCTCATTTCGCTGAAAGATTGGTTGAAGGCTTGGATGGGGGTTATTATGCCTGTCCAAACCACTTATGCGCAGGAGGGGGAGGATCGCCACTGTGCAAATCTCCTGCAAGGATGTGCTCATAAAAAAGGCATCTATCTCGATGTGGGGGCCAATCATCCTTGTAAAATATCGAACACTTACCTTTTTTACCGAAAAGGATTGCATGGTGTCACCATTGAGCCTGATGCTCGGATGGCGAAACTTCACCGAATGATTCGACGGGATGATATTCAGCTCCAGATCGGATGCGGCAAAGAGTCCGGTGCTTATCCTTTTCATCTGTCGAAGTCGAGTGTGTTCAACAGTTTTTCGGACAATCTGAAATTTGACAAAGATTCAGTGCGATACATGCCGGTTTTAACTGTGGATTCTGTCATGGAGAGAATCGCGCCTGAGGAGTTGATTTTTCTCTATTCACTCGATGTCGAAGGATGGGATATGCAGGTTTTGGAGTCTTCTGAAAAAACATTGAAGCGAACAGTTCTTTTGATTGTCGAGACAGACGGGGGAAATGACGAGATCGACACATGGCTGAAGGCAAGGGACTTTAGACTCAGTCATCAAACCACATATAACTCTATTTATCTTAATCCAATGAATTTTGAAAAATATTTGCAGTCATCATGAGTCTACAGCGGGTCAGCTTTTTTTGTCGTTCCTACGGAAAAGGTTATGCGGCGACAGGACATCTGATGGCAGAACTCGCGGAGAATCTGTCTGGCAACGGCCGGGATGTGAATGTGTTTTGTCCCCCTCATGAATGGTTTCAAAAGGATTATGAAGCCTGTGGAGTGAAGGTGGGGCTCGCAAGATTGTGGGCTTTTCCGGCTCTTGTTTCAGAAGCAAGAAATGGCGGCTGTGTGATCCTGACGGATTCATCAAAATGGTTGGTCTTTCTCATTCCATTTCTACGTATTTTTTCGGGATTCAAATCGATTTTTTGGTGCATGGACATTCCTTTTGAGAAAGTGATTCGCCGGAGTCAATCGCAGTGTCTCAAGCTGGTCTATGAATGTGTTTCCTGGGCATGGTTCAGAGCCTTGAATTCATCGGATCGGATCATCGTGATCGGGGAATGTATGCGGGAGGTTTTCGCCAGGCGGGGTGTCGGGAATGAAAAGCTTCAAGTCATTGGGGTTTGCCCCGTGGATCAACTTTCCGGGCGTGGGATTTCGTCCGTGGAGGCGCGTCGAAAATTTCAAGCGCCAGAAAAATTTACGGTCATGTATTCGGGGTTCGCCGCTGAATGGCACGCGTTTGATCAGATCAGGGGGCTTGTGAATGCTTTTGCGAATGACGAAAATGTGCAATTTGCTTTCGCCGGGGATGGGCCGGGTCTGGATTCAATCAGGGATTTGCGCCCGCAGGGCAATGTTCTTTTCCTGCCACGTTGTTCCATAGATCAACTGCCGGAATTTCTTTCAATGGGGGATATTCATCTGGTGGGACTGTCAAAAGACATGCTGGGAGTCTGCGTTCCTTCAAAAATTTATGCGGCCATGGCGCTGGAACGGCCTGTGCTTTTTTTAGGCCCGCGAGAAAGCCAGGCGGCTATGGATATTGAAAAATTTCATGCGGGAAAATGTTTGGAGCTGTCCGCGATTGAAGATTTAAAATTATGGATTCATGAAATCCGAGAAGGGAACTATATGAGTCAATCCACATTCAATGCTGTCTCTTACCGTAATCAATGTTATTCAGCTTGGAATAGACCCTTGATCCCGGTCTGGGAATCGACCACTGGGCGGGCGTAAGGTAAAAGCGGCATCTTGCCGATTGTTTTTCCAAAATCCAGGGCAAGCTGCCCGCTTGCCATCTGCAAAAAATGGAATGAAAACAAAGTGGCATGGGCATCCTGCCCATGATGTTTGTCGAGGCCATAGGATCACGGCATTCATGTAAGAATCTCGGGCAGGATGCCCGAGCCACAACGGGACTGCTCCCCATACAAAATTCAGAATTTCTAATGTCGAATGACTTTCAACTTTTTTCCAATCCACAACGTGGCAAAATTTCATTCTGGATTCAGGATTCTGATTTCTGGATTCTTTCCACTTTAAACTTGTTTTTTTTACTTAGCTGAAAAATCTGACTTGACCAGACTAGACCAATAATATAGATTGATGTTATGAAGCTAGTGAATGTTTATGAGGCAAAAACGCATCTCTCAGCTTTGCTGGATGAGGTGAATGAAAAGGGAGAGATCATTCGTATCTGCCGTAACGGGCGTCCCGTGGCGGATCTCAAGCCGCTTGAGAAGCATCAGGGGCAGGGGCTAAAGAAGCATCCTATTTTATCATTGGGAGAAATCAAGTATGATCCGCTGGAAGGCATTGATGAGGACAGTTGGCCTGAGGAATTCCGGTAAGGATTATGTATCTTCTGGACAGTTGCACACTCCTTTGGTTGGGGCTCAAGCAGGAGTCTCTTTCTGAACAGGCCAAAACGGTCATTGATGCACATCAGCATTCTTTATCCCTCGCCACGGTCTCCGCTTTCGAGATTGTTCGCAAACATTCACTGGGGAAACTGGAATTGCCTGTGGAACCAATGGAGTGGGTGGAAGGAATCTGTGAGTTCTACGGCGTGAGAACGCTCCCGATGACTTTGACTATTGCCATGCGGGCGGCTCTTTTGCCCCCGATTCACAAAGACCCCTGTGACCGAATCATTATCGCCACCGCAATCGAGTCGAACCTCAAGATTCTCAGTCCCGATCCGATCATGCCAAAGTATGGGGTGAAGATGGTGTGGTAGGCCGTGCAAGGCGAGGAGGGGAAAGTTAAAAGCTGGCAGAAAGAATCCAGAATTCAGAATCCTGAATCCAGAATGAAATTTGCCACGTTTTGGATTGGAAAAAAGTTACAAGGAGCAAGTTGAAAGGTGACCTTTCGACCGCTGGGCGGAGGAAGAGTTTCTCGCAAAGTGTTTTTCAAACTAAAAACGAGATATTGAATACTAAAAACTTTCTGCTTTTATCTTCTAACTTTCCCCTTCCAACTTAGTCCTATCTTCTATCTCCAATATCCCATATAAAATTTTATGGATAAAAAAGTATTATTACTCGGTGGAAATGGATATGTGGTAAATCGGAGATGGGATATAGAAGATAGGATATACTTAAAAGTCCAAAGTTTGTAAGTGAATATAGGAAATGGATGAGAAAAGAGCATATTTATGGATAAAAAAGTATTGATACTCGGTGGGAATGGCTATGTAGGGAAGGCTTTCACATATTTTTTTGAAAAAAAGAATATCTCGTTTACCAATATTAGTCGTAAGGATGCGGATTATTATCAGCCGGAGGTTTTAACAGGGATGGTGGCGCAAATTGCGCCGGATGTTCTGATTAATTGCGCGGGGTACACCGGCAAACCCAATGTCGATGCATGCGAGGCGCATAAGGCAGAGTGTCTGCTGGGCAATGCGGTTCTTCCCGGCGTGATCCGCGAAGTCTGCGCCGCGCACAAATTGCCATGGATTCATGTCTCCTCAGGCTGCATTTATACGGGGAATTCTTCCGATGGCACCGGTTTCCGGGAGGTGGATGAGCCGAATTTCTCATTTCGCGCCAGCCCGTGCAGTTTCTACAGCGGCACGAAAGCTCTGGGCGAGGAGGTTCTCGCCGGGGACTCAAATTGCTATTGTCTGCGGTTGCGGATTCCTTTCAACCAAGTCGATGGAGCGCGCAATTATCTCAGCAAAGTGATGCGTTACGAGAATCTCCTTGATGCGACGAATTCCCTTTCACAACTCGATGATTTTGTCTCGGCGGCATGGCGGCTTTTTGAAATCGATGCGCCCAAGGGAATTTACAATGTGACCAATCCGGGATTCGTCACCACCCGGCGGGTGGCGGAGATCATTCGTCGCGCGGGATTGACGCAAAAGGAATTCAAGTTTTTTGCCAGCGAAGAGGAGTTCATGCGCAAAGCCGCCATCACCCCGCGGTCTAACTGTGTTCTCAACACAGACAAATTGCTCGCGACCGGGGTTCTCATGCGCCCCGTCGAGGAAGCGCTCGAATGGTCGGTGAGGAATTGGGGGAAGGAATAAGATATGGGAGATTGGAAAAAGTTATAAGCGGCAAGGGCAAAAGAGCAGAAAGAATACAGAAAACAGGAGTCAGGGGATAGAAAAAAGCTATAAGGAGCAAGTGACAGGGGTAGCCTCCGACCGCTGAGCGGAGGAAGAGTTTCTCGCAAAATTCGCTGAGAGCGCAAAGTGTTTTTCAAACTAAAAACGAGATACTGAATACTACAAACTTTCAACTTAGTCCCATCTTCGATCTTCCATATCCTATATAAAAATTTATGAAAAATCGAAAAGGCATTATTTTGGCGGGGGGAACCGGCACACGGCTTTTCCCGAATACCATCG
>CAYTAI010000020.1:0-8332 GCA_964435715.1 uncultured Verrucomicrobiota bacterium
GACCGTTTTTTTGTTTTTTTATGAATCCAAGCATGCCGCCCAATCTAACGCCCTCCCTCCCCGCTGGCAATCGGCAACTTCCGCGTTAAACCTTTTCGCCCTGCCACCTATTCTATCTCTTAGAACCACTTCAGTGCGGCGTTTTCGACATTGAATGTGCTCAGTTTTGCTCTCGATTTTTGTCAGATCGTAATTCAGACTGCCCTAACCAATAACAAGCCAACGGCGCGGGTATTTTTAGAAATTCAAAATCCCATCCGTCTTGACTGAGTCTCAAAACACCGAAATCTAAGAGATCACGGGTGATGACATAAGCACGCTTTACATTTTTTGCCACGCAAAATTCCCGTAACCCTTTTAATTCCTGCGGACCCGTTTCATGTCTGCGATATTTGACTTCAAAGGGAACAAGACGCCCTTCCACATCGGCAACAATGTCCACTTCCGCATTCTTTTTTCCACGCCAATACGCAAAACTCACATTCACATCATAAAAACGGGTGAATACATGTTTAAAAAAGGCTGTTTCCACCGCCCGCCCGAGCAGGGTATCGTCCGTCAGTAACCCTCGCCCCTTTGACAAAACGCTCGGAGCAATCGCAGGATCGGCAATATAAATCTTATGCTTCCCACGCAAAACCTCTTTCCCATATCCCAGCGGCGGCAGCTTGTAAATCAAGTGAACCGCGCTCAATAACTCGATAAAATTCGATGCGGTTGGCTTCTTTACTGAAAGATTCCCGCAAAGGGTTTGCATATCGAGTAATCCTCCATCGTGCAGGCATAAATATAGAAAAGTGTGCTCCAGTTCGACAATCCTACGGACTCCGAAAAGTGCTGTCATATCGCGCTTGAGCACCTTATCCACGATATCTTCGCGCAGAAGTTTTTGTGCCCAAGTCACACTTGGAGCCAAAGCGCATTGCGGAAAACCGCCCCGCTGGAGATATTCGTGGAATTGAAGAGTAAGCGGTTCCGCGAGCGTTGCGGATCGTGCAAAGGCGCTTTCCGGCCAATCGAACAAATGTGACAAGGAGGTAATCTCTGGGATATCGGGATAGGGAGTTTTTCGGATGCGGAGAAATTCATAAAAAGACAGTGTTGCCAATTGGATCGTGTGCCATCGTCCGACTCCGCTTTCCTGTTGTTCGTTGACCAATGGTGTAGCCGATCCTGTCAGTGCAATCCGTCGTTCTTTTTGGAAATCCACTTGATGCTTTACCCAAGTTTGCCAGTCAGGCAGAAACTGGATTTCATCTATAAACAAGTATTCCAGACCTTCTTTTCTCTGCTCGGTGGATCGCCACAATTTCAGTACGGACTCCAGCCCTGAGAGCTTGAGCAAGGATGGTCAAAGGTGATGTAAACAATGTTGCCCGGATTCACGCCTGCATCAATCAACGATTCAATCGCTTGGAGAAAAAGGGTGGTTTTACCGATCTGACGCGCTCCACTCAAAAGTACTGCACGAGGCGCGGGGGGATTTTTTAACCATAAGTCTAACTCCTCAAATGCCGCCCGTCTCCATACAGGCAAGTCCGCCACATCCTCCCCATTCCACCAAGGGTTCATGTCACGCAAAATTGCAATCAACTCCGAATCAGGTGCTATCATCCGCATTAAATTACTTAATAATCGAATATAAGACAAGTATATTTTACTTAAAGTATTTTTTTAGTAAGGTTAAATAAATTTTTGGCATTATTCATGCTCGACGGTCAATATCAATCTTATTCTCATAAACCATGGGATGTGACGACTTAAACCTAAAAATCAATTAAATTCGTCATTTGTGGCGATTAAAGTATAAGTCATATATTGAAAGCTCCGACAATGCTCTTCCGGCTGGCAACCGGGCAACTGATCTTGTTGCAATTTGCTTATGATAAAAGATATGCAATGAAGTTATCAGAAAATATCGACTGGAATGGGGAGATTATTGCTCTGCTGGAGAGTCAATGATAGAGGTCTATATCTAATCAAGATTCAACAGTCTCAAATTGCATTAATTTGAGTTTTTCATCGGTGACTCGTTTGGAAAGATGAAGCATTTCGATGCCGACGACTTGGCCATCGAGATTATAGTCGAGAATGATCCCCGGCGCGATTTCTTGGCTATCGGCAGCGGGTGCTTCGTCGAGATTGAGATAAAGCGCATCGGCTTTGCGATCAATGGTCAATTTCATCATTTGCCTTTCATTTTTCGGTCAAGATATGCTGTAATGACACGCTTTGGTTCATCTTTTGATACAATAACCCGCAAAACACGATTTGCAAGCTCTGGCACAGTTGCCAAACGATGTTCCAAAGAGGCATCCTCTTGGTCAGACTCAATCCATTCCTGTTTGAGTTAACGTTTGGACAAACGCCCCAATGCATGCTCTGTAAATATCAGTTTCATCTGTTTTGATCAGCTGACTTTGCAGGCGCGGTTGATTGCGTCCTGAATTTTTCCAAGCTCACCGGGACCTTTCACCATCTCGAAAAAACATTTTCCGCCGCTCTTGGACTCCCAAAGTTTGCCGAGACGTTCTTTCTCAACAGAGTCGTCATTCGTAGAACGATCAGCACCTTTATATTCCACCACGAGAATTTTTCCGTTCAGCAGTTGAATCACAAAATCTGGGTAAAAGCGATCTGTGCTCGTTTGCAGCCAGAAAGAATGGGCGGGTTGACGCTCAAGATTGCGCACCCACCATCTCACTTCGGGCTGTGAGTCGATAAACTGAGCGCATTGAAACTCCTCACCGACTTTCCCTGCTGGTGTCACGGCTTCCATCTCACCCACTTTTTCATAATAGTGCCTCCCAAAGTCCGCACTGCGCGGGCAAACTGTTCTCGCGGGGTAAGAATTTGGCTCATAAACAAATTCATAATCACCGCCCACCCTCACTTTCACTGTTTCATGCTCACCAAAAAGTACCGTTTGATACTCGCGTCTCCGAGCCTCTGCTCGAAGCACTGCTAACCGCGATTCCAGCTTACGGCGCAACTCGAAACGTTCCCGCACCAACCGGCCTAGGGGTATCTTCGTCTTCATACGTTCGAGCACCGCATTCAACCAAGCTCGCACGGTATCAGCATCCAAGTCATTATGCGGAATATTTCGGTCTAACCATGAGACGAGTTTGATTTCACTCCAGTTCTCCTGCACCTCAATTAACCGCAATCGGTCTCCCAAATCGGGTAATAACCGTGTCACCACATCCCCATTTTCCACGTCAATAATGCCCGTATTTTGTGCCCCCTCTGTGGTATCGAGCGAAGGAATATCCCTCTCATCGGGAGGCAAGGAGGGTTTCCATTCCACTTCCAACCATGAGCCTTCGTCAGGAGAAAACACATCTCCACCCCATTCCAGCATCATTTGCGGGATAGCGAAATGTTCCTGCCTCTCCGCAGGACTGCTCATGATCGTTTCCTGTGTTCCAAGTTGTGACACCGCCGCACGAATCAAGTCCTTCGCCGTCTCGGTTTGAACGGCATCAAGCAGAACCTTTAACTCCTCCGTTCCTGGTTTCCCCCCCAAAGTGATTTGACGCTGATTCGCGTCATGCTTCAGCACATGCTCGCGCACCTTCTGGGGCAGAGTTTCCACTGGCAGACTCTCCGGCAGGGTAATGGTCACACTCCGTTGACCGCCTACCTCAATGTCAAAGGCCGACTGCTTTTCATGCTGCACAAAGAACTCCCTTGCCTCCCTCTCTTCGTAGCCGGACTTTTTAACGAGTTGATCGCGGAGCTGATTTGCCGCCAAATAAAAATGGGGGCTACGAACAAAAGCGTAGGCTTTGTTCAACGCCGCCCGCTTTTTCTCCCGCGCCTGTGGCATACGCAATATGCGACCCAGCATTTGTTCCACCGCCGTGCTACTGCTCAGATTTGCCACGCTGCAGAGCACATAAGCAAAGGGACAATCCCATCCCTCTTTGAGGGCCGTTTGCGTAATCACGTATCGAATCAGACAACTCTCCGAGTTCAAGTCCACATCCTTCAGCCCTTTTTCGTCTCCGGTATGAATCGCGATTTGATTCTCCGGGATATTGTGCTCTTCCCGCAATGCTGTTTCCAAAACTTCTACCGTCAATGCGTCGGGGCGGTCTTGGTGATGCGGCTCGGCTTGGAAAAGTAAAATAGGACGGATGTATTCCCCCGTCTCTTCGCGCTCCAGCCCGGCCTCGCGCTCCAAATCACCACGCATCGCAATAGCCGCAGTCATCACTTCCGTAAAACCGGATTCAGCCGCCAGCACCACGGGCAGCTTAATCATCTTTTCAGCCTTGAGTTGCATGGCGGACACACTGTGCAAGACATTGCTCGGGGGATAATCTTTGTCTTTTGTGATCGGAGTGGCGGTTAGCTCCAAAATCGCTTTGGGTTGGAATCGTTCAAGCGTTTCCAAGCTCAGATTACTCCTCGCCCCGTGTGCCTCATCCACGACGACGAGGGGACGATGCATCCGCAATACATTCGCCAGACTATGAGGGAATCCTTGGGGAAAGGTATTTTTCACCTCCAGCGGAATATGGTCGAAATGCGCCATGAGGCTGCCGTTATTCCCATACACCTTCCGGCCGTCGGTGGCTTCCACGCGAAAAGCTTGGATGGTGGAAACGATGATCGTGGCTTTGCCTGCGATAATATTGGGCTGGATGCCCAGTGCCTCAGGGCCGTCAAAGATTTCCACTTCTCCGAGTTCCTCATCCAAGAGACGTCGGAGCGGGTGAGCCAAATTTTTCATGAGACGCACCGTTTGGTTCTTGATTGCCTCACTCGGCACCAGCCAAAGAACGAGGGGTTTTTCTTCGTTGAGCAATTCGTCCTGATAAACTTTGATCGCCCGCGCCCCGATGGCGGTTTTGCCCCCACCTGTCGGAACTCGTAAGCAAACAAAGGGCATATCAGATGGCATTTTCGTACCGTTAGCCAGTTGATGAATCTTATGGTAGGGATGCGCCATGCCGTGACACTCACTCGTCGTTTGAATGAAAGCCGTCTCGGGGTTTCCACTCTCACGGCAGGCTCGCCAGTAGAGGCGGAGCGTCTCTAGCACTTCATTTTGATAATCTTTGTGTCCGTAACGATCATTCATGAGATTCTAATATTGTAGGGGATTTGTTTGAAGACGATCCCCTCGCGCTTCAGCCGTGCGAGAGCCAGCCGTTGAGAGGTTCCATAGACCACGGTTTGCTCGATACCTTCTTGCTCAGCGTTGTGCTTTTGAATGATTGCCAAGGTTTCGCGGCAGAGCACATTGCCACCCTTTACTTTTTTGTCGCCCAAGATGCCGTTGTAGAGCAGATACACGGCGCGGCCATTGTGGATGCCTAGCAGGGGTGACTTGGCGGAGATGCGTTCTTTGGGCAGGGGCTCCCCGGTCTCGGAGAAATACACATGCCGGGCGAGGTCGGCGAACCTCACCGCGGACTCATTGATCCGCCCGTGCGCGTCAAAGAGTTCATCGCCCAAACGGACATAACGGAATTCGCCGCCGAGACCCTCGACTTTTTCGCCCTTGGCATTGGTGTAGCCTTCGGCAACGCGGCGGACGCGCTCGCGGGTGATGTCTTGCGCCACTTTGGAAGAGAGTTCTACGAGAATAAATCGGCGGTTTAATTGATCTCGTTTATTGAGCCGCATGACGACTTCGCCAGTCGTCCCGCTGCCAGCAAATGAATCAAGAACAATGTCACCATCCTCCATTTCAATAGAATCTACCAAAGTCTGGATCAAAGAAGTCGGTTTAGGGTAAGCGAATTTGGATTTAGAACCAAAAAACTCTTCCACTTCCATACCGCCATCACTCTTCAAGCTGAGCACAGACCTGAGTAAAATTCGATTCACCTCATCAAGGTATGTGATCGAACTTGGCTGTGTGTTTTCGTCTTTTGCAAACCATATCCGTCCAACAACAATGGAACCATCATATCGCTCGTAGCGAGGCCCTTTGGCCATGTGAGCTTTGAAAGTTTCTTCTTTCCATCTCCATCCGCGATCTGGAATCTTAACCGCTTTGCCTGTTTTCGGATGAAGAACTTCATACCTTGGCCCGAACGTGTTGGCGTTCGGCCAACTCATATTGATCTTGCCCCAAGGTCGATATTTCTCATCAAGGCAATTGTAGAGTGTAACTCCACGATCATAGCCACCATCTTTGTAGAGCTTTTTCAATGAATCCTCAGCTTCTTTGATTGGCGGCTCGTGCTTTTGAAACTTTTCAATCAATTCATCCACTTTCTCCAATCCTTCTTTTTTCATCGTGAATCGGAAATCCCATGAGGCAGACTTCCGATATATCATGATATATTCGTGAATGTTACCTATCCCTGCGTCATTTTTTGGGATTCGCTTATTCCAAGTCACACACTCCACAAAATTATTGGAACCAAACACCTCATCCATCACATACCTCAGCGCATGGATTTCATTATCATCCAGAGTGATAAAAATACTTCCCTCCTCGCTCAAAAACTCCCTGAGTAAAGCCAGCCGGGGATACATCATGCAGAGCCAGCGGTCGTGGCGGTCGAGGGTTTCGCCTTCCTTGCCCACGGTTTCGCCGAGCCATTTGCGAATGGCCGGGCTGTTGACATTGTCGTTGTAAGCCCAGCCTTCGTTCCCCGTATTGTAGGGCGGGTCGATGCAGATGCACTTCACCTTGCCCTTGTAGTAGGGCAGGAGTGCTTTGAGAGCCACGAGGTTGTCCCCCTCCACGATGAGATTGCCACTGCCCGGATCACCACTGGCCAGCTCCGGCACGTCCTTCAAGAGCCGGAAAGGAACCTCCAAATGATGGTTGATGACGGCTTCCTTGCCGATCCAGTTAAGCGTTGGCATGAGTGAATACGTTCAAAATTTTTGAAAAAAAGTGGTTGGGATATTCGGGAATGTAGGATTATGACCAGTTGCCCGCGATGAAGGAAAGAGTTTTTTTAGTGACTTGTTCGAAAAAATCATGATACGGGAAACGGGCGTTTCACTGATGGTGTGCGGGTCATGACTGACATGATCCATCAAAGCCGGGATGCGTGAGGATAAATGGTAACCCCCTCCCGGGAGATTTTTTCGAGCAAGCGGGGATTGTCGATTTGGTCGACACGCAGCAAATCGAAATCATGAATAATCGGAGTTTCTTGCAGTGCCTCGGTCAATTCGATCCATTGACGGTCTGACGCTTCAGGAGCGGATATGGCCAGGTCGATATCCGATGCACGACGCGCGTGACCAGTGGCCCGCGAACCGAAAAGGCGCACATCCCGAACGCACGAAAAACGCGCGAATGTCTTGCGCAACAGCGCAAGATCACGATCCCGGAGAAGGAGTCTTTGCATGAATATTAATCCCAAGATAAAGATTGGATTCGATCTGACATCTGGAAAAGCAACGGCGAATAGTCTGTCACGATATGTTGATAAATCCTTTTGGCCAAAATCTCGTCATAAGCATGGCTTGTCAAATTACGATCCTCGATCATTCGCAACCACATATCCGCTTCCTCAGGGGTGGGGATTAAATTTTCCGTAAAGGCTTTCTTGAGCGTCGGGCGCGGACCACCACATTCATATCCCTGCCGTTCAAGGTATAGCTTCAGTGTTTTCCAAGTGACTTCAAAAGTGAATTCAAAGCGCTGAATGGTGGCATCACGGACAAGATCAGTTTCTGGTTGAGCGACAGCTTCCGCAAGACGGGCCGCGCTCTCCCTCACGTCCGCCTGTCGTTCTATGAAGCGCTCTTTACTCATGGTCTCAAGTGATTGTTTTTATTATGCAAGTTGCCCGCGATGAAGGAAAGGAGTTTTTTTAGTGACTTTTTTCCCGGAGGACAAAAACTTGATCCGGGGTGTGGGTTCGTGCTTATTGATGGGGCATGGCTGAAACAGTTCATCGTCCGACGCTTTATTCATACAACACAGTGGAACGCCTCTTGCGGGGTGATTTCTTTCACACGGTTCAGTGGGGCAGTGTGGCGGGTGAACTGGCGGGTTACCCCAAAGACTGGCCATTGGTCGGGATCGGGACGACAAACTGGTTCAAGCGCAACGGGGAGATCATGATCCAAGGCACCGTTGGCGAACCGGAAGTGTATTGGTCCGACCCGGAGGGCGTGAGCCCGATGCACATTATTGATCTCATCCGTGAGCATCCGTCCGAGTCAGGCCCAGTGCTCAAAAGCCCTTCCATGGACGAAAACAGCGAGGTTCCGTCATTTCCATTCCTTGCCGCCGCCGTCTGCGAGCCGGCCACCATTCAAGTCTGGGATGCGCCCGCCACGGAGCATTTGCATGAATGGGTCTCCGCAAAAATGGCGGAGTCGAATATCGGCCTCGCCGCTG
>CAYTAI010000020.1:8375-10726 GCA_964435715.1 uncultured Verrucomicrobiota bacterium
TTTACCTGCCATTGGAAGGGCTGAAACTCACCGATGGATACAATGCCAAAAACAATATGAAACTGGCCGAATGCGGCCCGGGTGAATGGAGTGCGGGCGGGATTTACGCTGCCAACCCCACGATTCAAAATATGATCTCCATCGCCGGACACCCCTTGCACCTGCACGGTTTTGAGACGCAGAGCCAGCACGGCGGCCACATCGTTCGCATGAAAACCTCCGGAGTGAAAGTCTATCTCTGGCCGATCAAAGACCTCATGATGGAAATTAAAAATCTCGATCAGGCGTGGCAGCCGATCCGGAATCTGTCCTTGTGAGCTTTTTCAGGCTCTCCAAGCGGTCATAACTGACGCGCACTTTGCCCATCAGCTCTTGACCTTTCATGCTGCCGTGGCAGTCTGAGCCGCCCGTCGGCGCGAGACCCAAGTCAGCACAAATTTTCAAGTAATGGATATGATGCCTCTCTGAGTGACTGATGTGCCAGACCTCCAGCCCTTGCAATCCGTCATCAACGAGATTTCGAATACTGGAGTCCACATGTGCAATCCCGGGATGAGCCAGCACTGCCACTCCTTGAGCCTCTCGGATCAACCGGATCGCTTCGCGCGCCGGAACCATTGGTTTCTCGACAAAAGCAGAACCACTCCTTCCCAGAAAGCGGTAGAAAGCATCATCAATGGATGAGGCATAACCTTTTTCGACAAGAACCATTGCCACATGTGGTCTGCCCAGTGTTCCCCGCGCCGCGTGTCCCTCCATGTCCTCGTCATGGATCGTGATCCCTTGCGCCTGGAGCTTGACAATCATCCGCTGCACCCGTGTCAGGCGGTGATTCTCCTGATCCATCAGGCAATCCAGCAAAGGGGCATTGGCCGCATCGATAAAATATCCGAGGATATGAATTTCGCGGCCATTGATCCCGGCGGTCATTTCGACTCCGTCAATTGTTTCGACATTGTATTCCCGACCCGCCTCATGAAAGTCAGCGAGACCTTTGACCGTGTCATGATCGGTCAGTGCGACGGCCCTGAGTCCTTTTTGTGCCGCCCGCCCGACCACATCACGTGGTGAGTCCGTGCCGTCCGAGCAGGTCGAGTGCAGATGCAAATCACAATAGGCTTCTTCCGTGAACACGGAATCCATTTTAGACGGATACCCGCGTTTTGGGCAAATCCTGTTTTTTGATTTTAAGATAAACCACGAGTGCCGCCGTCGTGAAGATTAATTCCACCACCACAAAGGCCACCGCATACGCGACCCCTCCCGCGCCAAACCCGTAACTGTGCAGTCCGACCCCGAGGACAAAATTCACTCCATACCATGCCATGAGGACAGCCATGAATCCGATCACCGATCCCACCGCGAGCCCAAATCCTCCCCACCATCCGGCGATGCGGCCATGCAGGACAAATAAATAACTCAGAAAAGCGACCAATGCCCACGTCTCTTTCGGGTCCCAATCCCAGAATCGACCCCAGGAATAATTCGCCCAGACCGCGCCCAGAATGGTGCCAACGGCGATGAGGAGCACTCCGATCTGGAGCGTCTTGTAGAGATAATTGTACAGGGCTGAATCGACTTTGTGCGTGCGGGTAAAAAGGACTTTGCCCAAAATGATATGGGACACCCCGAGAGCCAGTGCAAAAGCCGCGTAGGATGAGGTAATGGTCAACACATGCACGGTCAGCCAGAAATTATGCTGGAGCACGGGCATGAGCGGGCGGATGGAGTTGTCCAAGGCATTGGGCAAGGAATCTGCGAGGAGGAGTGACAGGATGCACACGGGCAAGGCACCCAGCAGGTAATAACGGCATTTGTATTTCCACTCGAAAATCATCGCAAAAAGAGAAATACCGAAGGACAACCAGATGACGGTCTCATACATATTCGTCACAGGAGCCCTTTGAGCAATGATGATCCGCATGACAAATCCGGCGAGTTGCAAAATGAATCCTGCGATGACAAGAATCCAAGCGGCTTGATACCCCTTCTTTTTATCCGGCACCGCCAACAGGGCGGCAAAGGCGAATAAAAAGGCTATCCAAGCCCAACGGAAAGGATGGAGCCAAAGATAGAAATTCTCCAGCCAGACCAATCGCGGACTCAATGTCGCACCGGGATTGAGAACCGCCACCGCCTGTGCAAATTGCGCGGAGGAGGATGAGAAAGCGGTGTTGTCCCCCTTGAGAAAGTCCTGCCTCATTTTGTCAAAAGCCACCATGACAGGCTCCGCCTTGTCCCGGGGGTAGACCGACGGGACAAGTTGCACCGGTAAAAACTGCACGGTTCCCGGGGATGAAGGCGGGATGATCCGGTATCCCGACCCGGAAAGGAGCCCCTCAAAAATGTGC
>CAYTAI010000020.1:10736-15951 GCA_964435715.1 uncultured Verrucomicrobiota bacterium
GACAGCCTCGATTTCCTTTTGCAACGGGTCGAGTTTCACATTCGGATTCTGGCGCTTGAGCTTTTGAATCGCGTCAAACTCGGCGATGAATTCCGGATTGGTCACGATGCGCTCGAATGAACTGAGTTTTTTATCCGCCGGCATCCCGAGCAAATTGCGCAGGGGCTGGTACTCGACCAGAATCACCTCTTCATTCATCCATTGGTCGGGCGAGAACCAAATGGAGAGCATGACCTCACCGGCATCCATTTTCCGGACGGAGAAGGAGGGCTGGAATTTTTTCATGCCAAAGGGACCCGTGCCGATCAACGATTGAAAGGTCTCCCGTTTGAATACCGGGAAAGGTTTTTGACGTCCTTCCGCCTGGATGACGACCCCGTCCAAGGGTGACGAATCAATTTGCGCGGCGAGCCATGACGGCATCCAAAGACTGGTCACGAGAAAAAGGAATGCAGTTTTTTTAATCATGATTTTGAAATTTCCGGGGTGGCGGACACAGGCGCGTCCGTTGTGTTTTCTGTCGTCTTGCGTGCATAAGGTTTACAATAAAACATGATAAAGATGCCGATACAAATCCCGAGCGAACCGATCCATTTCAAAAACCAGCCCGGATCATAGAGGACTTGCATGGTCGTTTGATCCAGATTATTCGGGTCCCACTGCGCTTGTGAGAATTTGTAGGTGATCCCGGTGAAAGGCCGCCACCATTCATTGGGAAAACTCGCCGGGTGATTCATCTTGGAAATCTGAGTGGAAGATTGTCCGGTCTTGAGATGATTAAAGCGGATGGTCGCGATAAAATCTGCGGGTTCACTCGTGCCCTCGCGGCGAGGAACTTCGAAATTCAAGAGTGTGATCAGGAAAGGAACCTGCCGCGCTTGCAGTCCAAAGCCCACCCGCTGGGGTTGACCGTCCGGTCCCGCAAGAGTGATGACTTCTCCGCTGGGAATCCATTGTGTGGGGCCTTCCCGTCCGTCAGCCGCGCGGATACGTGCTTCCAGGGCGGGTGTGAATTGTTTCGGATCGAGATTTGCCGCTTGTTCCGGGCTCAGAATGACGTTTTGACCTGCCGGAATGGCATGAGGAAAAGCGTCATCGAGGGTTACTGACCAATCCGCCCACCCGGGCAAAATGCTCTCGCCCTTGGAGATTTCACCGGAGGCCGTGACGTATTGACCCCGGCGCACTTGATAGAGGACTTGTCCCCCGGGTTGCACCGCCAAAAGTAATTCGGGGCTGGGCAAGGAACGCGACGCTTGCGGGCCGGGGGAGATTTTCCCCTCGATATTGACCAATAACGCCGGGTTTTGATTTTGATTCCCGTCATTGGCAGGACGCCCTTTGATAATGGCAAAATCAGTCCATCTCTCTGTGACGGTCAAGACAGTGCCGTCCTCCAAGGTTTTTTTCCCGGGCAATTTGCGCGGGATATCCATGACCGACTCGACATCGGCGGGGGAAACAATGCGGAGTGAGCCCGACTTCTTGGCATCATCGAAAAGATAGGTCAGGATATACCCGCTGGGGCGTCCCCACGAATTATCAATGACGGTGGACTCAGGACTTTTGGCGAAAACAATTTGGTTTTCCGAGAAAGGAATGGCTTCCCCGGGTTTGAGCCGCTTGCGCTCGTCGACGACGGGGAGACCGGGCACAATCCGGATGTCAGCCAGCCCGGCAAGATTGTGGGAGTCCAGAGCAGCCCCTTCTTGCAACCAAAGTGCAATGTCGAAGCTCTGCCCCATCATGGCGCTTTGCATCCGGAGATTGATACCGGCTGGCGCTCCGGCATCGTTTTCCGCCACTGTCATCACAGGACGCACCTGCATGTTTTCGGTGTAACCCGTCAGCAAAATCCGATCCCGGCTGTCCGGGATGTGCATGAGCCGGGGGTTCTCCGGTGACGGAGGATGGAGCGCGATATCAATCGGTGTAATATAAGTGGCGAGGTCTTTTGGACTGTCGAGCTGCAAAATGGTGCGGTTGCTGATAATGCGGCCAACCGGTTTGTTTTTGTCCAGAACGACATTCCCCTCGAATCCCCAGATGCGTCCGGCCAAAGCTCCCGCCAGGAGAATGATGATCCCGTAGTGAGTGATGATAAAGCCGGTGTGTTTGCTTAACCACGGCCAGCGGGTCAGGGTCACAGCAAAAAGATTCACACACAGTATGACCAACCAGAGATTGAACCACGCCGCTTGATAAATGTAGGCTTGGGCGACTTTCGTATTGAAGGTGGATTCCGCAAAAGTGGCGACGGCACAAGCCAGGGCAATGGTCAAAAGCAGCGTCATGGCGAGCTTGAGCGAGCCCAGCTGATGGATGATCCACCAGTAGATGGATTCCTTCTGTCTTTTTTGAATCAGAGCTTCGCGGCTCAAGGGTGAATCATTTTTTTCTTTTGTCATCTTAGGGAGACTCTCCCGTCCATTTGAAATTTGAACCACAAGGTGCAAACAGCCATCATGCCCAGTAACATGCCGGTGGTCATGGTGAAAAAACTGCAAACCATGTAGACATGCGGATTCCCGACCGGAATGAGAGACATCAGGGAAGCTCCCAGCATCATGCCCAGATACATTCCCGCCAGACACGAGAGAAGATGGGTCACGCGCAGGAAGCCGGAATGAAAGGCGCGCGGCAAAAGCGGGTTCCCGAAAGCCATTCCGGGAATGCCGCCAGCGATCATTCCCAGATGCATGAGATTAAAATTCGCGAGCAAGCCCTTGCCCATAATTGATTTTTCACATCCACACAGGCAAATGCCATCGCGCACGACGGCACCGAATCCCGCATCCGCCCACCATCCCGCGATCATCGCCAGATTCCCCACCGCCAACATGCCAAAGCAGGCGCGCAGGGTATAACCGGCTTGTCGACGGCTGCACAGGATGAATCCGACCACGGCCAATAAAAGGAAAATGGTCGCCGTCAAGGCACTCCAGCGAAAGTCAAGCTGCGCGAGGTAAGCAAGCAATGGACCTTGCGCGGCGAAAAGAAAGGCGAGCAGTGCCGCCACGGGATTCCTCCTGAGCAAGTCGACCGCGTCCCGGGTCATCCCGCTGATTTTCCGAGGGGGACAAACCGGTTCCGCGAGCAAATTGCGGAAACGCTGGAGGTGTCCGTCCTGGATATCCTCTCCCAGGCGGAATGCACGCCAGCTCACCGTCGCGCTGGAGACCAGCATGAGCACCGCCGCCGCCACGGGATGGATCAATCCCAGCATCGCCAGGGTGATGCCTGTGACATTATAACAAAAAGCGAAAAGGATATTGGAGCGGATCCTTTTGACGACCAACCGGCTCAGGCAAATGGCATCGACGACCTGGAGCAAATTGCCCCCGAAAAGCGTGGCTTGGGCGGACTCATCCGCCAGCGAGGCGCCCCCGCCCATGGCGATCCCGGCATGAGCCACGGACAAAGCCGGGGCGTCATTGGCGCCATCCCCGACAAAAAGCGCCTTGTGCCCGGCTTTTTGCATTTCAGCGAGGGCGGCGGCTTTTTCCTGCGGGGTCATTCCTCCCCTCACCCCGTCGACGGGGATTTTCAATCGGCGAATATTCTCCACCTTGTCCCCGGACATCACGAGGGTGCGAATGCCTGAGTCTTTCAAATATTGAGCCGCCTGCGCGGATTCACCGCGCGCGGTTTCCCGCAACCAAATCATTCCTGCCAGTGAGCCATCGACCAGAACATGGAGCGCGAGGGAACCTTGCTCTTCGTCCCGTGAATGCCGTTGCGCGGCAAATTGCGCGGCTGTGACTTTCATCTCCGGTGCGAGCAAGTCGGCATTCCCGATTGCCAGTGCGATCCCGGCGCGATTGCGGCAAATTCTTCCCTCGATGCCTTTGCCGGGAATTGTTTCAAGACCGATCAACTCAAGGTCTTGCGCCGATGAACCCGGTTTCAACGATTGGAAAGCGCGCGCAATCGGGTGATGCGAGTGCCCTTCGAGGAATGCGATCATTGAGATGAGTTCCTCACGGCTGACCCCGGGGGCAGTCACCATTTCCTCGATCTGGAGGTTGTCATCACTCAAGGTTCCGGTTTTGTCAAAAATCACTGTGTCCACCGACGCGACCCGTTCGATGAATTCCCCGCTGTAAACCACCAACCCCCGTTTTGCCAATGCCGAAATCGCGCTCCAGATTCCGATGGGCGTGGCGAGCCCCATCGCACAGGGACATGCCACAATGAGCACTGCCATCGCATTAAAAAGGCCAATCTGCCAATCCACGAACCATGTCCACCCGAGGAATGTCAGCATGGAGCAAGTCGCTACGACCGGTAAAAACCATGAGACCATCCGGTCAGCGGTCGTCTGGATACCGGAGGGTTTGAACCGGGCTTCCTCGACAATTTTCAAGAGAGTGTCTAGCTCGCGATGGCTGCCGTCTTTGACCGCTTCGATGGTCAGGGAACTGTCCACGCAAATTGTTCCGGCCATGACCCGGTCCCCCGGGCGTTTCACGACGGGATAAGGCTCCCCCGTCATTCCCGTTTCCTGGACAAAGGCGACACCTTCTTTGATGATTCCGTCGACGGGAATGCCTTCACCCGCGGACACACGGACTTTCTCCCCGACACGGACTCCACCCACCGGTTTCTCCTCGATGTCACCGCAACATGTCACCACCCGGCACCGCGCAAATTGCGCCCGCAAAGAACGGGCAGCCGCGATGGATTTGCGGCGGCGGCTCTCGGACAAGAGAATATTAAACGAGTATATCGCGACGAGAATGGCGACGACTTCATAATAAACATCTCCTTTACCGGTGAATGTGCACAGGAGTGAACCGAAAAAGGCACCGGCGATTCCTAAGAGGAAGAGTTGTTCCACGACGATTTTACCTTTTCTCAATGCGGAAAAAGATTCCCGGAATAAGGGGAGTCCGGCCACCAGAACCACGATCACCGCCGAGATGGCGAGAACGCCATGAATGAGCAAGCGCACGACCCCTTCCGGCGGAGTGATATTCACCGCGAGACTAAAAATCATGGCTTGACCGGCAATGAGCAAGGCGACGCCGATCCGGAACCACTGCATGGAGCGTCCCTCGCCCGCATCAGGGGTTTGATCCCCGTCAACGACGTTTTCATGATGAATAACTTTAGGATTTGAGCAACAACCAGCCATGATCGACGATTTTGTATTGAAGTATGTGAAAAAAATAACATAGTCGGTGAGGATTTCACGCGTTATTTGCAAATTTCC
>CAYTAI010000020.1:16015-17512 GCA_964435715.1 uncultured Verrucomicrobiota bacterium
GAAGTGGTTCAATTATATCTTTCGCCAGGCCACAATTACTTCGGACACCACGGGAAACCCGCCGGGGAAAACCGGATTGTGCCGTGCGAATTCCTCGACATTGAAGCGGGAAAAGGAATCTTGGGCGACCGGTTCTTCGACTACAAACCCGATTACAAAGGTCAGGTCACTTTTTTCGAGGAGGAAACATTTCTTGCCTTGGGCCAATTGCTCGGGGTCGGGGGCAAGGACATGGGCGTCTTTCGCCGGAATGTCATCACGCGCGGCATCGACTTGAATTCCCTCATCGGCAAAACCTTCACCATTCAGGGCGTGGAATTCCTCGGCGCTGAGGAGGCAAAACCGTGTTACTGGATGAATCAGGCATTTGCCCCCGGCGCGGAAGAAGCGCTCCGCGGCAAGGGCGGTTTGCGGGCAAAGGCATTAACCTCCGGCCGGATCAGCATCGGGGCGGCGGCGCTCTCATGACCACGCTTTCCCCATCAGCGCAAATTGCTCCGGAGATGCCCCGTGATCTTTACGGGGGCATTTTGGCGGGAGGTTTCTCACGGCGGTTCGGACAGGACAAAGCCTCGTTTTTGCTCGATGGTGTCACGCTCTTGGAGCGGCAAATAGCTCTGCTGCGCGAATTGCGCCCGCGCAAATTGCTCGTGTCCTGCCGGCGCGAACAAGATTTGCGGGCTTCAGAGGGAGTCGCATTGATCCACGATGAAAAAGAAAATTGCGGCCCGATGGAAGGACTGCGGCGGCTCCTGAGCCATTTGCCCGCATCCTCCCGGGTTTTGGTTGTCGCCGTGGACATGCCGAGCCTCACAGTCCCCTTCCTGCGGCGGCTGGTGCAAATTGCGCCAGCGGGCAAAGGCGTCATTCCCCGCCACGAAAACCGGTATGAACCCCTCTGCGCGGTTTATTCCACCGACACAAAGCCTTTGTTGGAGGAATTGATGGCGCGGGGGCAATTTGCCCTGCAAGGTCTCGCCGAGAAATGCGTCCGTCACGGTCTCAGCGATATTCATGAAATTTCGCGGGAGGAATTGATTTTTTTCAAAAATCTCAACACTTCTCCTCCCGGCCAAGACAATTTGCTGGATTAAGTCGTGCCTTGCATTAAATGTTAAAGTTTTTCAAGGAGAACAGAAAATCCGCATGTCCAAAAAATTTTATATCACCACCGCCATTGATTATGTGAATGGGAAACCCCATCTGGGTCATGCCTATGAGAAAGTTCTCGCCGATTGCATCGCGCGTTTCCAGCGGTGCCAAGGCCGGGAGGTTCATTTTTTGACCGGGGTCGATGAGCACGGCCAGAAAGTCCAGCAATCCGCGCAAAAACAGGGGGTCGATCCCCAGGCATTTTGCGATCAAATGGCGGAGCATTTTGTGACCTTGTGTCAGCGGCTTGAATTGTCCAATGACGATTTTGTGCGCACGACCCAGCCGCGCCACAAAAAGGTGGTTCAGGACATTCTCCAGAAACTTTTCGACCAAGGGCTGATT
>CAYTAI010000020.1:17577-24922 GCA_964435715.1 uncultured Verrucomicrobiota bacterium
AGAAAGAGCGGCGTGAGGATGGGAGCTTCCCGGAGATTTACGGGGAGGTGCTTCCCCTGACGGAGGAAAATTATTATTTCAAGCTCGGTCAATTCCAGCCCTGGCTCATGGACTATGTGGAGTCGCATCCTGACTTTATTTTTCCCGATTTCCGGCGCAAGGAAGTGCTCGGATTCCTCCAGAAACCCCTCGGCGACCTGTGCATCTCGCGCCCGGTCAATCGCCTCTCGTGGGGCATTCCCTTTCCCTTCGACCCGGAATACGTCACCTACGTGTGGTTCGACGCGCTGATCAACTACATCTCCGTGGCGGGTTACGGCACTGCCTCATTCGATTCCCTGTGGCCTGCGGACTGCCACGACATCGGCAAGGACATTCTCATCCCCGCGCACGCCATCTACTGGCCGTGCATGCTGGAGGCGCTGGGTCTGCCACAGCCACGAACCCTGCTGACGCATGGCTGGTGGACGGTGGACCATGAGAAAATGAGCAAGTCCACGGGCAACGTCGTCGATCCGCTCGCCTACATCGACCGCTTCGGCGTGGACGCCTTCCGTTACTATTTGCTCCGGGAAATGGTGGTGGGTTACGACAGTGATTTCACGCATGAGGGATTTCTGGGCCGTTACAATGGCGACCTCGCCAATGACCTGGGCAATTTGCTCAACCGTTCGCTCAATATGCTCAAGCGCTACCGCGGCGGCGTCATTCCGGCTTGCGTGGAACAGGATGAGAATGACAAGGATGTCGCGCAATTTGCCTCCGGGCAAATTGCTCCGGCTCTGGAGGCATACTCCTCTGTCCAGATTCATGACGCGCTGGCGGCGACATGGCAGATTGTTCAACGGGCGAACCGCTATGTCGAGGAATCCGCTCCCTGGGCCTTGGCCAAAGACCCCGCCAAAGCGGCGAAACTCGACACGGTGCTGTATCAATTGCTCGAATCCCTCCGCTTGGTTTCTGTTCTGATTTATCCGGTGATGCCGGGCGTGTCGGCGAAAATCCAAGCGCAACTGGGCTGCGCGTCCCATTCATTCGGGTTTGCGGACGAATTGCGCTGGGGCAAATTGCCTGCGGGTCAAACAATCGGCGAGGCAACGCCGCTTTTTCCAAAACTGACAACGGAAGGAGCATGACAATGGAGGGGAAACATTTCATTCTAAAACTCCTGACCGTGCTTGTGGCAATTTGCACAGCATGCGATTGGCTCAATGCCACCGAACCCGTCTCCCTGGAAAGCGTGGCAAAACGCGCCTCCCTGACAGACGCCGATCTGGCGCGAATGCGGCAGGGACAAGTCGTTTACAGGAATGCCTCCGGCACACGCCCAAACCAGCTTTTTGTCTCCGCCTTTTTCCTCCAAAAACATCCTCTCGCGGATTTTGAGGCGCAGATCCGCGCCGGACGAATCGTGAATACCGCGCAATCCGCCCTCGCCTACACACCCGTTGAAAATTCGCTTTCCAATGACGCAATCTCCGGCGTGGTGGGACAAACGCTCACCGATGACGAGGCTCAGAGGTATCAGAATGCCGCGCCGGGGCTGTCACTCAATCTCTCCACGGATGAATTGTCCCTTTTCCAGTCGGTCAAATCCGGTGACGCCCCCTTGAAAGAAACAATCGCCCCCATTCTCAGTGGGATTCTGGAAAAACGATACAATGATTACCTCACCGGCGGCTGCAAGGCAATCGCCCCCTATGCGCGTTCCTCCGGCAGCTCTTCACCCGGAAAAGAAATCGTCACCGGGGCGGGATTCGTCCCCACCCTCTTCCCCGACATGGCGGGATTCAAGGACATTGTTTCAAATTTTCCCGGCGGACAACCCGCCGGCGCGGAGGAGTTTTTCCAATTCATCTGCCAGCGCATTGAGAGCCGTCCAGATTACATCCTGGGTCATTTTTCCTTCTACAAACCCGACACGGCATCCTTCATCGCGATCTCGCGGCAGTTCTACGTGTCGCACTCCTACAATTGCCTCATCATTGTCGTGGGCGCAATGGAAACCCCCGACGGACTTTTTGTTTTCTACTACAACTCCACTTTCACCGATCTGGTGACAGGATTCATCGGCGGAGTCAAAAAATCCGTGGGACAATCCCAAATGAAAGGCGACATCGTCAAACAACTCGATGATTTCCGCGCCTCATTCAAATAATCTGGCATAAAATTCTGATACAAGGGTCAAACTCCTGTGAGACCGTCGGCGTCGCAGAGCTCCGCCCTCCAATGAATCCGGATGGAGGGTCGAACTCCTGTGAGACCAGATTTTGCGAGGTAGGGACGGTTCTCCGTAGCCGTCCGCAGAAATTTCAAAACTATAGTTGCACGATTCTCGGATGCCTAGGGATAGGCGATCCCTACTTTTTTTCGCTCCCACACTTTCGCCGTCTTCCTTATTGAAACCGCTCAGGATTTTGACTTACATATTTAGAATTCATTCGCTCACATGTCATTCCCCCTGAAAACCCTGATCCTCATTCCGGCCTATAATGAGGAAAGTCGCATCGGAGAAACGCTGAAAAGGTATTTGACGTTTTTCAAGGGGTTTGCAGGTTACGACTTGTCATTTCATGTGATCCTGAATGGATGCCATGATCGGACACAGGAAATCGTCGAGGAATACAGCAGCAATCATCCGGAATTGGCCATGTCCGTTTTTCCCGAACCCATCGGCAAGGGTGGCGCCCTCATTGAAGGATTCAAACTCGCCCCCCCCTATGATTTGATTGGGTTTGTCGATGCGGATGGGTCGACCCCACCGGAGGCTTTTGCGGAATTAATGCGGCAAACTCGTGATTATGATGCGGTCATCGCCTCCCGCTGGATCAAAGGAGCAAATGTCATCCACCTACAAACTCCGATCCGGCGACTTGCCAGCCGTTGTTTCCACCTCATCGTGGACACGCTTTTCCTCATGGACATCCAGGACACCCAATGCGGAGCCAAGATCGTCCGCGCAAATTGTGTCGCCCCGATTATGGATGAGCTCGTCGTCGCAGACATGGCCTTCGACGTGAATCTTCTGTATTGCCTGCACCGGACAGGCGCCCGAATCCGGGAGATTCCCACCACTTGGGAGGACAAAGGCGGCTCCACAGTCCGCATCCTCAAAACCTCCACCATGATGCTCCTGTCCATCATCCGCCTCCGCTGGATCTATTCCCCCCTTGCATTCCTCCGCCCAACCCTTATGCCTCTGGAGAGAAAATTTTACTTGTGGATAAAGGGTCTGTAACCATATAAATATATTTTCATGAAGAGCATAAATATCTTTCTCATGCTGGTTATCTTTTCCATTGCAATAAACGCACAGGAAAAAGAAAAAAATCATGCTCAGGAAAATTCTAGCGTAACAATTACGCTTTTGGATAACTCAACTATAAAGGCTAAAACAACGTACTCGTCGTGGAAGGAAAGAATTATACAACCATGTTTCATACACTTAAGCAAATCGTGCAACCACAATGAGCCGTTTACTTTGTAAAATTTGCCTTAATATATTTTAGCCATGCGAAAGATTTTCAACCTGATTATAGCAGAACTAAACAAAACTTATTTTTTACATTTTGTCCTGCGAACCTTAAAGATAAAAGATATTCTCAATTTTCTCTTATTACACTGCCCGATTAAATGGAAAATACATAAAAATCAATTTGTCTACATTTACACATTAGAGTCATTTTATACTGCACATGAAATCTTTAATCTGAATACTTACCCATTACCCGACGGGACAATTATCAATAATATTTTGGATTTGGGATGTAATGAAGGTTTATTCTGCTGTTTTGCAACATCTTATTGCACTGAACAGCTTAGGGGACTTGCCATTGACGGGAATGCGGGTTTGAAGGACCGGATTGAAAAAAACTTTAAGTCCAACAATATTTCAGCCGTAAAATTTATCTCAGGAATTATTGGCTCTCCTGAAAAAAAAGATCAGATGGGCGATTTTTTTATTAGTCCTTACCACACATCCTCATCTGTTAGATCAGTTCATGATTCAAGCAAGCCCGGAAAAGGGGATTTTAAAAAGATCCATTCTCCCTATCTCAATGTTTTAGAAATATGGAAAAAAGAAATGGGCGCACAAATCATAGACCTATTAAAAATTGATATCGAAGGAACTGAAAATGATTTTTTAAAAAACGAAAATGATATTCTTGGAATGACAAATATGATTGTGTGCGAAATACATTCCTACCTTGTTAATCCCTTAGAAACAAGACAGTTGATTCAAAATGCCGGATTTAAAATTATCCTCGACTTTGAAAACGATCCGCAGACATCCATCGTCATTGCTCAACGCAAAGATAACAAATGAAAATAGGGGCTTATTTCTTTTATCTTACCTTCACAGAAAGCCGGATGTTTGAAAGTCCATCCAGTGAAAATGGTGAAGACGATATCTATTCATTTTATTATCTTGCAAGTAAACTCAAGGAAATGGGGCATGAAATAAAATTAATCAAGGACGATCAGATTGAAGAATATGATGCCTTGTTTTTTTATGACACTCCGCCACTCCTTTCGAGCCTGTATAGAAAGTTATTTAAGAGGCAGGACATTCCCTCTTATCTTTTTATTAATGAAAATCCCGCAGTAAAACCATTGAACTGGATCAAACCCATACATAAACCTTTCAAAAAGGTATTCCTCTGGAATAAGGACTGGGTGGATAACAAAAAATATTTTTATTGGTGTCATTCCTTTAAACCCCGCACAATCATTAATCCTATCCCGTTTGAAAAGAAAAAGCTCTCTTGTATTATCAACCATCAAAAATACAGCCCTCATCCTTCAGAACTTTTTTCTGAAAGAACCAGAGCCGTAAGATGGTTTGAGAAAAATGCGGCAGATGACTTTGAGCTCTGGGGTGATCGATGGGATCGAATCTATTTTAGAGGTATACTTTCTCCTTTAAATCCAAAGCTGAGAGTACTCTATCGGGATTACCCAAACTTCATGAAAACCAACTCTTTCCCATCATGGAGGGGAAGAGCTCCTGAAAAATATGCTGTTCTCAGAGAACATAAATTTTGTATTTGCATGGAAAATGCTGATTTTCCGGGATATGTAACTGAGAAAATGTATGATGCCATTTATTGCGGTTGTATACCCATTTTCAAAGGATGCAAGGAAGCCTATGACTTTTTTCCAAAAGAACTCTTTTGGAATTTGGATGGATTTGATGGATATGACGATCTCTATAGACAAATGAAAAAATATACTCCCCAAGATTATCTTTCATTTTTAGAATCAGCTCAAAATTTCTTGAATGGTCAAAAAATAAAATTACGCGATCCTGAAAATTTTATCACGATATTTAACGAACATATTCTTGTGAAATCAAAGACATGAAGATACCTTTCCTCATCAATAAATCTGCAGGCATTTTGATTGGAACCGCACTCTCAATCTCGATTTTCTTTTTCTTTGAGCTGCTCAATCCTGATCGAATCATGATCAATGACGACATGATCTCGGCTACATATCCCATTTCTGAGTACTATTCCCGTCACTCAAGTTTTTGGTTTCCATTGTCTTTCGCCGGGTTTGATTTAAGAATATTATTCTACTATTTTTATCCGACCATCCTGATTTCAAAAATTATTCCTACCGCATCAGCTATAGGCACTCTGTTAATTTTACATTTTTTAATATCCTTTTTAGCTCTTTTCAAATTCTGTAAATTATTAGGGTTATCCATTCAATCATGTTTTCTTATTTCTATTATATGGACATGCAATTCATGGTTCATATTTTTAGGTGCCCAGACGGGGTTTTTCTTTTCAATATCATGGATACCCGTCATTTTCTGGGCATTGGAGAGACTGCTCCGGACAACGTCTGTCAAAAACTTTCTCATCTGGGGTATTTGTCTCGGACTGTTTCTACTCCAAACCCATTCTCAAACCATTTATTATACCGCACTGATTTGTGTGCCCTACACCCTGCTTAGACTCTGGATGTTATGGAAAGATTCTCCCACCGAAAAATCTTCGGCTCCCGGATTTCCTTCACGCACACTTCTTGCTCTGAGCGCGGGCGGAGTTCTAGCCCTCCTCATCGCCTCCCCTCAACTGGCTGCCTCCTATCAACTCAAGGAGACAACTTCGCGCGGCACCGGAATGACTTATGAAGAGTCCTGCTTCTACGGTTCCCTCCCCCCGGAGGAACTCATCGGGTACTATCTACCGGGTGTTTTTGGGGACTGGACGAATTCGCGCGGTTTTTTTGAAAAGCCGAACTCCGCTACCCCTCACTACTGGGGTCGGATGAATCTCCGGCTCGGCACCGATCACATGGGCATCATCGCTTTCTTGCTGGCTGCCGTTGGATTTTGGTGGAATCGGAAAAATCCGCTTGTCTGGCTTTTCGGGATACTTTCACTTGTTTTGGTTCTCACTTCTTTCGGGAAATACTTTTTCCTCCACCGGATTTTTTATGAAATCATCCCGCTCTACTCTTCATTCCGGGCACCTGCACGGTTCATGATCTTTTTTACCATGTTCATCGCGATCCTGGCGGGATTTGGGCTGGATACGATTTGTAAGTCCTCCCGTGAAGAAATCAAAAAACAACTGGTACTGATGGGATGCGTAGCAGTCAGTCTTTTAGGCATCTCCCTGCTTTTCTTCGGGTTTGTCTACGTGACCGATACCTATTTTGCCAAGGCACCGAATTTTAAAGGTATCTTGGATGACATGACCCTCGCGCAAATTGCTCCGTCATTAGCACGGTCTGAGACCATAGATACCCTCGCAGGCTATTGGTTTACGGCTTTTTTTTTCACAGGTTTTATTACGGTTGCACTGCTCTACTTTATTTATCGAATTCGTCAGTCAAAAGAAAAGGGGGACTCCGCCGTGCAATCAAAATTCGTCTGGGTTATTGTCATGGTTGCCGCGCTGGAGCTAATTCCTTTTTCCAAACTCTACACCCGGACAATTTCTGTTGATAATATCTACTATCGACCGGATACTGTGACCGATTTTCTTATTCAAAAGAAAAATGAGGGCGAGATTTTCCGCATCTTCAATCAGACGAGTTTTGAACAGTTTCTTCCCAATAAAAATATCCTCTTCGATATCGAGTCCGCCTCGGGCTACCAAGCTACGATAGACAACCGATATATGGAGGTGATGAGTCTGATGGGAAGTTCTGCAAGCACATTCAACCTTTTGAATGTTCGTTATCTACTTTTTCCAGAGAATGTCCGTCTGCCCGAGCAATTTGCTCCGGTGGCCCGTGCACCGGAAAAAGGTCTGGTTGTTTTTGAAAATAAAAAGGCGCTTCCCCGGTTTTATGTGGTGGAAGATTATATAGTCGAGCCTGATCC
>CAYTAI010000020.1:24953-44397 GCA_964435715.1 uncultured Verrucomicrobiota bacterium
CCTACAAATGTTGCTCATTCCCGATGTTGTCGAAGGTCGTCGAATCGTGCTTGAAAAAAATCCTGTTTTTGAAAATAGGGTCTCGCAGAAGCTCGCCCCTTTATCAGATAAAACAGCTATCATAGATGTCAGAAATTACTCACCCGACAGAATTGAACTGGATGTTAATAACCCCGGCTCGGGCAAATTGCTTTTCATCGGAAACACCTTCTCCCCCTCATGGCATGCCTCAGTCAACGGCTCTCCACGCGAATTGCTCCGCGCCAACCACGCTTTCCAGGCCGTTGAAATCCCCTCCGGCAAAAGCACTGTCATTCTCGAATACAAAAACAAATTGCTCCAAACCCTCTGGGTCTTCGGCTGGTTTCTTCTCGCAATTTCTTGTGTTGTCATTTTTGTTCTTTCCATGAAAGAAAAACAGATTAATAAAATCCTATGAATATATTGATCACCGGCGGTGCCGGATATCTCGGCTCTGTATTAACCCCATCATTGCTGTCTCAAGGATATCACGTCACAGTATTGGATAGTTTTTTATTCGGCCAAAATAGTCTTTTGGACTGTTGTTATCATGAGAATTTCTCCGTTGTCAGGGGTGATTGCCGCGATGAATCACTCATAAAAAAATTACTCAAAGACCAAGATGTCATCATTCCTCTGGCAGCCATTGTCGGTGCCCCTCTCTGTAATGCGGACAAAGTGGCGGCTCAAACCGTTAATCAGGATGCAGTTAAAATGATTTGCCGTCTTGCCAGCCAAGATCAAAGAATTCTTATGCCTGTGACCAACAGCGGCTACGGAATCGGTGAAAAAGGAAAACACTGCACAGAAGAATCCCCGTTAAAACCGATTTCTCTTTATGGCGTGACAAAAGTCAAAGCTGAGGAGGCCGTTCTCTCCCGGGACAACAGCCTGACCTTTCGCTTAGCGACTGTATTCGGGTCAGCACCCCGGATGCGTCTGGATTTGCTGGTGAATGACTTTGTTTACCGTGCGTTCAATGACCGAGCCGTAGTTATTTTCGAGGGGCATTTCAAGCGGAACTACATCCATATCCGTGATGTCGCGCGTGTATTCCTCCACGGTCTGGAAAACTTCGCATCCATGAAGGGCAAGCCATACAATGTCGGCTTGGATGACGCTAATCTTTCAAAATTGGAACTTTGTGCCGAAATCAAAAAGCAATTGCCGGGATTTGTTTATCTGGAGGCTCCCATTGGGGAAGATCCGGATAAACGCGATTATATTGTTTCAAATGCCCGTTTGGAAGCGACAGGATTCAAGCCAGAATGGGGACTACAAAGAGGCATTACTGAGCTTATAAAATGTTATCAGATGATACGGAATACAAGATATTCAAATGTCTAATCTGCCAGAACCCCCGATTTGTGTGATTCTGGCCGGAGGTCTGGGCACACGCATCCGATCCATCTTGCCAGATATCCCAAAACCCCTGGCCCTGTTCGAGGGAAAACCGTTTATTGAATGGGTAATACGGTTTTTGGCCAAGCAGGGAATCGAGAGATTCGTCATATCCGCTGGATATAAAGGAGAGATGATTGCCGATTATTTCACTGATTCTAAAATTCCAAAGATCAATATTAAGGTCGTCATTGAGAGCATCCCTAGAGGAACAGCCGGAGGTTTTTTAGAAGCTTATCGCTCTATCTCTTTCTCCACAAATAAGTATCTGGTGGTAAATTCGGACTCACTTGTTTTAACGGAACTACAAGACCTGTGGCAATATAAAGAGCCTTACAGCGCGAGCCTTTTAGCTGTATTCCAAGAAGATGCCTCCTCGTTCGGCACATTGGAATTCGATGAAAAAATGAATTTAACCCGGTTCAAAGAAAAAATGCCCGGCACGGGATATATCAATGCTGGAATTTATTGTTTTTCACAAGATGTTATTGCTCGTTTTTCCGAGAAGAGACCACTAAGCTTTGAAAAAGATGTATTTCCATATCTCATTGAGCAGAAAGTGCCCATTAAAGTTGTGAAGAAAGAAGCTTCATTTCTGGATATGGGCACTCCCGAATCATTTGCGCGGGCAAATTCATTTATTCGCGGGAATATGAGTTGGTTTTTAATCTAATCACCCAAGAGTTTTCTCTTGAGCTTGATTTTCGTCATTTCTTCAACATTTTTTCGCTGTAACGCTCCGAAGCGGGTTTCAACTAACGCCAAGAATTTTGGATAAGTGAAGTATTTTTGCCAAGCCTCATCTCGGAATTTTAAAACATCTGCGGCCGAAAGATATTTCGTCGGTAAGGGTTCGCACTCATAGGATAAAAAGCCGTAACCTTCATGGTGATCCGGTAATTTCCAACCCCTCTCCCTCGCTATATTGTATAGAGGGCTACCGGGCAATGCCATACAGGGATACATATTGGCCATTTCCGTGCAAAGCTCTAAAGCTAGATCCAATGTTTGATTCATTGTATCCAGCGTGTCGTCAGGAAACCCAAAAATAAAATTTGAGATCACATTAATATCAGCATCTCTTACTGTCTTGATCACTTCACGGATATCAACATCTTCAAAAGATCCTTTGGACACTTCGCGACGAACAGTCTGACTTCCCGCCTCGACACCTAAAGCGAGCCAGAGAATACCCGCTTTTCTAAATTTCTCCAAATATTGTGCCCTGACCGTATCAACTCTTGAATACGCCCACATGTGAAGATTCAACCCTCGCTCAATAATTCCATCCACCAAGGGTTCGAAATAATTTTTATTCAGAAAAAACATTTCATCAGAAATGCGGATTGTGCTGACCCCCATGGACGCCAATTTTTCGAATTCACCCAGCATAAGCTGTGGCGACCAAAAACGCATACCTGTGGAATTTGCTGACACAATCCCGTCTGCATTATCCACGCGATTAACAATATTGATCATACAAAAATCGCACTTAAAGCGACAGCCTAGAGATGTATAAATTGCTGCAAAAGGGGTTCTGATTTCATGGTCGAAATTTGCATGCCAAAAGTGTGAGCGGTAGAGATCCAAAGGCTTTTCACGATAGGGCAATAAATCCCAAGCGTAGCCCGGCAAATCTATATCCATTCGATTTTGCGGAACAATTTGTTCCGGGTCATTAAGGATCAACTCATTGTTCCGTTTGTAACCGATTCCTTTCACCTTATCTAAATGCTCGGAAAGATTTGTCCGCAAGAGATTACGCAAGGCGTAAACCCCTTCATTCAAAAGAATGAAATCTACCCAAGGATAAGTGAGAACTTCTTTCGGTAATGCGCTGGTATGTGATCCTACAAAACAAGTTTTGAATGAACTATCTTGTTCTTTGAGTAAGTGAGACAAGGCCAGTGCTCCCGTCATATTCGTTGTCCCGGAATTCGGGTTCTGACCGTAAACAACATAACAAACTAAACGCGGATTACATTCTTCAATTCGGGCGACAGCTTGTTGCATCGTTAATCTCTCGGCCGTGCAATCAAGGATTGCCACGCCCAACCCTACAGATCGACAACTCTGAGCAAGCAACAATGCCCAAGTCGGTGGCTCAATGGCTGCAAAATCTTTACTTAAATCCTGATAAGCTTTGAGCGAAGAGTCTGCGCTCACAAAGAGTACATCGAGTTGTTTATTCATAGCTATACTGAATTAAGTTTACTACAAAGTGTTTTAATATCTTCTAAATCCAAAACGGGGTAGTTCCCAATGTAATATCCATAAAAATGAACATGGTCGACACAAGGATAATCCGTCGGCTGTATATCAGGATAGAGCTGGCGGATGTAAGGCTGCCTTAGTTGATTCCCTCCGCCTGCCGTGCCCCTTCTAAACTCTACTTTCCATGATCTCATTTGAGATTCCAATCGATCTCTAAAATATTTATCCGGCTTTTTCAAAACGAGCGTAAAAGCGTAATTTGAGCTTCCCCACTGATCAAAGTCTGTAATATATTTTTCTGGATCAAGGCTCTCTAAAAATGTTTTTAAGTGTAATGACCTTTTCCCGTTATTGGTATCCAATCGGGGAAGTTGCTTTCTCCCGATAATCGCATTCAATTCTGTGCTACGCACGTTATAAGCCGGATAAGCAAAGATAAAATCCGGGTTCAAGTCAGGAAATCGTTTTTGATAATCTTCTTTGATGTCCTGTGATGTCGCTTCTCTGACCATACCGTGAGAACGGAGCAATCGAACAGCCTGATAAAAGGAGTCATCATTTGTGCAAATCATTCCCCCTTCAATGGTGCTGAGATGATGTGCGTAGTAGAATGAAAAATTCGAGGCGAACCCATAACTTCCTAGTTTTCTTCCATTAAATGTAGCTCCATGGGATTCGCAGACATCTTCGAGCAAAAGGATATTTCGTTCTTTCAAGAAATCCAGCAGCTTTTGATTCAGAGCATTATACCCGAGCACATGGGTTAAAAAAACTGCCTTTGTCCGAGGCGTGACTTTTTGAATAATTTGCTCCGTATCCATCCCCAGATTTTTCATATCGATATCCACAAAGACCGGATCAAATCCATGGTGAATAATCGATGAAATATCCGAAACCCAAGTAAGAGTAGGAACAATCACCTCTCCCCCTCCATAAAGGTGTTTTAATGCAGCGATCGTGAGGAGGTTGGCGGATGAACCAGAATTAACAAACAGACTATATTTTACACCCAACCATTCAGACCATTCCTTTTCGAACGCCCTGACATTCTCCCCTTGTGTGAGTATAGGATCATCCGCTTGGAGGTATTCGATTACCGCATCCAAATCCTCGCGGAGGATATTGTTGCGCATCAGAGGCCATGAAGCATGTTTAAACATAAATGAATCGATACTATTTTTCGTTGTAATAATCCCCGTATTCTACCACCAAAGTACTTTTGCCGTCCTCTCTTAATAAAGCCTTTTCATAAGCCGGAAAGATTTCCCTGGGCTCCTCGAGCCTGATGATTTCTATATTCGGACACATCAGTCTAAAAGCCTCAGTGAAATCCCCGACATGCTGGAGTTGTGGATGCAAAGGACGTTCTGCCCCAATGGATGTCCGTATAATGGCTTTAGGGCAATATCCACCATCCGATATGGCGTGAATCTTATCCAAATGATTCACAACCTGATTCACGGCAAGAAGCAAGAAATTCCATCTCGGAAATATAGAAACGGGAATCAAACCATTCAGAGCCATGCCATTAGTCATTCCCATCTGTAGCTCCTCCGCCACGGGTAACTCAACCCGTTTTGACAAGTCAATATCCTTGACCGTATTAAACATAGCTGTCCCTGGCACACAAACTGCCTGTCCTAGAAAAACAGTTCTTGGATCAGTGGCAAGAAATTCCATGCCCCTTTTTAATTCATCAAAATATTTCATAAATAGAATCTAAAATTGCACTCTTTGACCGGCACCTGCGTGTGGGTATTTGGTTTCATACTGATAATAAATGATCTTATCATGCTGTGGACTTTCATAAGTTAAAGTTGTCATATTCCAAGCCTCCCTCGTATCAGTGCATACTGATTTCCCATTGTCTTCCACGACAAATGTAATCGGCAAATCATGTCTCACGGAATATTTGATCGATTCGTGTGCGATTCCCGTTTCTGATGTCATCTCACCCATAAAACAATAAACGTGATTACCTTCACTTTTTCTCTTGATCGACATGGCCACTCCTACGGCAACCGGGACTATTCCCCCAACAATTGCAGAAGAAATCACTCGATATTCGGGGAAACAAAGTGAGATTGAGCGACCCTTCATAATCTCGTCTTTGACCTGTGCAGGAGGAACTCCTTTGAGTAAAGCTTGATAGTGACTTCTCCAAGAGCACATGATCCAATCCTCATGATTCACTTTTTTGAAAAGATCAATCATCTGCTCTTCATTCCCACTGTATAAATGAATAGGCGCACGAATCTTCGATTGATTAAATTCATTTGCTATATCTGTTTCAAAATCAATTAATTGTTGTTTAGAAAGTGTATTCATAGGGGTTATCGTAGACTGATGAATTTTGGAGGAGTTTTACTCATAAAACAACACTTTACTGCCTTCTTTTTCAAATTGGAAAGGGACATGCAATAGATTTGATAAAACCGTTTTGATCCTTTGATGTTTTTCCGGTGGGGCAAATACCAATAGAAAACCACCTCCCCCTGCTCCCAGCAATTTACCGCCATACGCCCCGTTTTTCAGAGCTTCTTCGTAGGCTTCATCAATCAATGAGGTAGTAATACACGCATTGATACTCCTCTTCGACACCCAGGCTTCATTTAATAATTCTCCGAATTCCGCCATGCTCTTACCTTGATGCAGGACATCCAGTCCTCGGAAGACAAGCTCATGCAGGTTTTTGAGATAATTTTCCTTATCTTTTAGTGTAGAAACATATTGTCCGGCGACTTGTGAGGCAATTCTTTTGATTCCGGTATAAAGCAATAAGCAGTGATTCTCCAGCTCCTGCATTCTTTCTTGGGGAAGAATGACGGATTGAACAGTAAAATCTCCATTTTGTAAAAATTGAATTAGATTTAGTCCCCCATAGGCCGCACTGATTTGATCTTGGGAACCTACATTTTCTTTGAGCAGTTCCTGTTCGAGATGAATCGCTTGTTGTGCCAACTCTCTTTTGGAGATCATTTTTTCATTCAATGCACTCAATACATTGATGAGCCCGACCGAAAAGGCGGAACTCGATCCCATCCCGCTCCGTGCAGGTAAATCACCATCGTGATGAAGCTCAATTCCATCTTGGATTTTCATCTGATTGAGTAAAACCCTCACGACCGGATGCTTGATGTCCTCGACATTCAAACAATCTTCTATCTTAGAGTAAACAATTCGATACTTATGCTCGAAAAACGGGGGTAAATATCTGCAGGAGAGATAACAATACTTGTCTATCGTCGTCGACAATACGGCTCCCCCGTTCTTCTTATACCATTGAGGATAATCCGTCCCACCACCTAAAAATGATATCCTGAATGGGGTTCTCGTAATAATCATTCAGGAAGATAACCAAATCCTTCTAGACAAAACAATTTATTTCCTCATTAAAAACATTGATTCTTGAACTGGGAGGAAAACCCCATAGTCTAAGGGTTTAAACATCCCTATGAAAATCGCCTGGCTCACCCATCGAGATATTCTCAACCCACGTGCGGGGGGAGCGGAAATCGCAGTCCACAGGCTCTCCCTGGAGCAAATGGCGCAGGGGCACGAGGTGGAGTGGTTTACCTCAAAATTTCCGGGAGCAAAGGATTCCGAACAAATTGACGGGATCAAAGTCCACCGTGTCAGCTCTGAAAAACTGCTGAACTGGTATTTGCTTTTGTTTCGTCGCCGCGAGATTAGCGAGTTCAACATCGTTATCGAGTCCTTGTGCAAAGTCCCTTTTTTCTGGCCTGCCCAGCCGGGGCAAAAACGCCTGGCCTACACGACCCATTTATTCGGCACAGCCATTTTTGCGGAAACAAATCCCCTCGTCGGCACTTACGTCTATGCTCTCGAAAAGTTAATCCCCCGCTTTTATCAGGATCATTTTTTTGCGGCCATCTCCCCTTCCACAAAAGACGACCTGATTGAACGGGGAATCGCCACAGAAAAAATTGTTGTTGCCCCCTGCGGAATCACATTGGAGCATGCGCCGCCCCACTTGGATTCTCCGCCTCGTGAGTCCACGCCGCTGCTGGTGCATGTTGGTCGCCTCAAAAAATACAAGGGGTTGGAGTTTCCGCTCAGGGCGTTGTCCATCCTGGCTCCAAAATATCCGGAATTGAAACTGGTCATTCTCGGCGGGGGAGATGACCGCCCCCGTCTTGAATCAGAGGTAAAACGTTTGCGACTGGACAAAAACGTCGTCTTCAAAGGGTTTGTCAGTGAGCAGGAGAAAATTCAATGGCTTCAACGCGCCTGGGCGATTCTGTATCCCTCCATCAAAGAAGGGCAAGGCTTGTCCATCCTTGAGGCGGCGGCTTTTCAAACACCGACCATTTCGAGTCATTCACCGGGCCTGCGGGATTTTATTCAGCATCAAAAAACTGGCTTGCTTGTGAAGCACAATGAGCCAGATCAATGGGCTGCCGCCATTGAGTCGCTTTTGAATTCTCCCCAACGCGCTGAAGAGATGGGCAAAAACTCCAAAGATTTTTGTCAACAATTTTCATGGAAAAACTCCTCGAAAAGCATCATGGATATGCTTGAATCGAATCCAGCATGAAATCGTTGCTCGTCATCCCCACATACAATGAAGCCGAGAATATCGGCAAGGCCATCGAACTTTCCCTGTCGCAGGAGTCCTCACTTCACATCTTGGTCATTGATGATAGTTCACAGGACGGAACCCCGGAAATCGTGAAAAAACATCCTTTTTTCAACCAGCGGATTTTCATGATTGAGCGCCCGGGAAAAATGGGGCTCGGCACCGCTTATGTGACGGGATTCAAGTGGGCTTTGCAACGGGATTACGACACGATCTTTGAAATGGATGCCGACTTGTCCCATGACCCCCATGAATTGCCCCGTTTTCTCGAGCAAATTGCACTAGGTTATGATCTCGTGATCGGTTCACGCTACATCAATGGTGTCCGGGTGCTGAATTGGCCCATCGACCGGCTTTTCCTGAGTCTTGGCGCCGCGCAATATGTTCGCCTGATCACGGGGCTCCCGATTACCGACCCCACGGGGGGGTTCAAATGTTTCCGCCGGAAAGTGCTGGAGCAAATTGGTCTGGATGCCATTCGCTCGAATGGATATTCCTTCCAAATTGAACTCAGCTATCAAGCCTGGCTGGCGGGGTTCAAAATCAAGGAAATCCCCATTACCTTCGAGGATCGTCACAACGGCACCTCCAAGATGTCCCCGCAAATTGCCCGCGAAGCCTTCTGGATGGTCTGGAAACTTGCCGCACAAAACCGGTTCCGGCGCCAGAACCAAGCCTGATTCATTTTTTTGACCGACTCCCCATGATGCAACTGAAACTCGCCGTCATTAAAGCCCTCTCAAAGATAGGCCTGCTCAAGGCTGTTCGCGTCACGAAAAACACGTTGCTCTCCCTTGTTGGAATTCATCTTGTCGATTCGAAAAAATTGGGGAGCCTGTATTCAAGTTTTCTCTCCTCCGACACACTTGTTTTCGATATTGGGGCAAATGAGGGCGATGTTTCGGAAATTCTCTTGCGGCAAGGCTGCCGTGTGGTTGCCGTTGAGGCGAACCCCGAGCTTGCCGCGAAAATCAAAAAACGTTTTGCGAGTGCATCCGCCATCATTGTCGAACACGCCGCAGTTTCTTCGTCCGTGGGCTCTGTCGAGTTCATGATCAGCGATGAAATGCCCGAGCTCTCCAGCGTTTCCAAAGAATGGGTGGATAAAAGCCTTTATGCGGGTGCTTGCCGCTGGAATCGCCGGGTCTCGGTTCCAGCCCTCACTTTGGACGCGCTCATCAAAAAACATGGATTGCCGCGCTTTATCAAGATTGATGTGGAAGGGCATGAACCCGATGTGCTGGCGGGACTGACGCAAGCCGTTGATTACCTTTCCTTCGAATACTGCCTGAAAATGGAAGGAGCGTTGGAGGCATGCGTTCAACGATTGGAGCAAATTGCTTCTGGTTCCAATCGCCGGGCGCTGTTCAACTATTCCAAGGATAAAAATCATTCCCTCGAATTGTCCACATGGGTCGAGGGTGCTGAGATACTCAATATCCTTCATTCTCTTCACGACGAGCTTGCCGTTGGAGACATTTACTGTAAAACCATTCACGAAACCTAAACGAGTTGTTCTTGTTAAGATATTTGCCTGATTAATTAATAGCCTTTTCATCCGTCTATGCAAAAAACCCCGCTTTTTGAAGATACTCCCCTGCCGGAGCATATCCAGACCCTCTATAATGATCACAATAAACTTTTTGGCATCCGTCAGGAATGGGTTGTTTTTTGGATTTCGTTTCTCGTGACATTTGCCATCTACACTTTCACGCTGGCTCCGAGTGTTGTCCTGCGCGATTCAGGGGAATTGGTCACGGCAGCCCATCATTTAGGGGTTCCCCACCCTCCGGGGTATCCACTCCTCACGTTGCTTTCCTATATCTTCATTCACATCGTTCCCTTTGGAAATGTGGCTTGGAAGGTCAATTGGTTTAATGCTCTGTGTTCTGCATTGGCCGTCGGGATTGTCTCCTATCTGATTTGTGTTTCCGGGAGGACTCTTGCAGTAAACCTGATGACTTCACTCGACGAGAAAAAACGCCTGCTTTTTTCGCGAGCCATCGGTTTTTCTGCTGTGACAGCAGGACTCTGCCTGGCACTGGGACACGCCATGTGGTCACAATCCGTGGTAGCGGAGAAATACGCTCTGAACTCCCTCCTGATGTCCTTGGTCCTTCTTTATCTCTATAAATGGTTTTGCGCTCCTGAAAATTATAGGAATATCGCTTTGGCCGCTTTTTTCTTTGGGCTGGGGATGACCGCCCACCAAACCCTTCTTTTCATCTTTCCCGCTGTGGTTTTTGCCGTCTACTTCAAGACCACATCATTTATTCCTGATGCTCATGCCCTCTACAAGGAACACACTTTGCCGAAAGATTTTTTCAAATTATTCACCGGCATATTCAAGAGGTTTTTCCACTGTCTCTTTGTCCAGGACTGTTTCTTTAAAAGCTTTTTTATTTTTGCACTGCTGCTGGTGAATACTTCTTTTGCCGTCTTCGCCATTCTGTCCCGGGATCTCCAGCTCTTGGATATTTGCCTGCGCTGGCATTTGATCAGCATTCCCGTGCTCATCCTCATCTGCTGCTACAAAAAATCATTCCCGGTCGAATACCTTGTCTTTACAGGCATTGTGGTGATTTCCCTTTTTGTCGCCCTTTTTGGTGCCCTCGTGGTGCAGTCACCCGATTTAGGAAAACTCACCGGCCCGGTGGACATGGTCAAAATCGTCGAAGAATCCATTTCCGGAAAAATCGCCGCCCTGACCTGGATATCCCTGCTTTCAGGACTTGGCTCTTTTGTCTTTTTCATCGTCAAAGAAAAGAGTGTCCGCTACATCCCCGTACTGCTTCTGGCATCTTGGGCGGGACTCGTCTTTTACGGCTATATTCATCTGGCATCCAAGACGAATCCTCCGATGAACTGGGGTTACGCCAGCACGCCCCAAGGTTTTTTCCATGCCATCAACCGGGGTCAGTATGAGAATAACCTCGCCAATACAATCAAGTCCGTCCTCGGACCGGCATTAATGGTTCAATCCGTCATGAGCGATGCCCCTCAAAAGCCATTCTCAGAAAAAGTCAAAGACACCAGTACCAGTCTCATTTCCTTTGCCAAAAAGTTGAAACTCTACTGCATCGATTTGTTACAAAATTTCACCGTTTACATTTGTGCGATCAGTCTCTTGGTCTTCCTTTATATTCGCAAAATTCCACGAAATTCCTGGAGCTGGATATTCTTTCTTGTGGTCAGTTTTCTTTTCCTCAGTGTCGCTCTCACCTACATGGTCGGTGGAGACCTCGACCGTCAAGCCCGCTGGATTAACCGTGTTTTCTTCATCCCCAGCCATATCATCTATGCTTTTGCCATCGGCTACGGGCTGATATGCGGATGTTATTATCTGTTTAACCGGAATTGGACTTTCCCTCCTGCTCTCTTGATCCTGCTGACCATCCCCATTATTTTCAGCAAGCATTACCCACAAAATAAATTCAACTGGGAGCTCTCCGAGCAGCGCGGTCACGATTTCGGCTGGCAATACGGTTATGACATGCTCATCGACTGCGAACCTGACTCATTCATCTTCGGCGGCACCGATCCCGGACGGTTTGTCCCCACTTACATGATTTTTGCCGAGAGCCGCCAGAATCCCCGCTGGAAGATGGATCAACTTGTGAATCCGAAGCGGAAGGAGTTCGACCGCCGCGACATGTATATCGTGACGCAAAATGCCCTCGCCGACGAGACTTACATGAATTACATCCGCGACCATTACGGTTTCTCACGTCCCCAGGATTATTCCGATTGGGAAAAGAGTGTTTTGGAGCGCGACACCATGTATCCGAAAAAAGCCATCTGGATTCCTGAGCGCATCGATGGAGAAAAGGCTTTCCGCCAGTATGTCGATCTTGCCCGGACGAACCCCGCTGCCGCGCCGGGCATCCGGATCAGTCCCGATGGACGGGTCAGCATCGCCGGGATCGAAGGTGTCTTCGCCATCAATGGCATTTTGGCACAGATGATTTTTGAAAAGAACAAGCATAATGTGAAATTCTATGTCGAGGAGAGCTTCCCCCTGCCGTGGATGTATCCTTACCTCCAGCCCTTCGGCCTCATTATGGAGCTGATGCCCGAGCCACTCAAAGAAATCCCCGATGAAGTCATCGCCAAAGACCGTGCTTATTGGGATGACTACACAAAGAAACTTTTGGGCAACCCGGCTTTCCTCCGCGACGAAGACGCCCGCAAGGCTTTCAGCAAATTGCGCGTTTCCATAGCCGGTCTTTACTACTGGCGGTACATGAATGAGCCCGACCCGGTCAAGAGGGAGAAATATAACGAAGCCGCTGATCAAGCCTTCCGTCAGTCAATCGAGCTCTGCCCCTTCAGCACAGAGTCTGTCTTCCGTTATGTCGACATGCTTGCCCGGCAGGAACGTTATCCGGAAGCCATCGCCCAATTGGAAGCACTCAAGAAAGAAGACCCGCGCAATGACAAAATCAACGACAATCTCCGCGCCATCCAAAATCAATCCAACCTGCTCAACAACCAGAAACAACTCGAGGTTTTCATCACACAAAACCCCGCCAATACCGCTGCCTATGTCCAGCTCCTTCAGAGCATTCTTGCCCGGGGCAGAACCGATCTCTTTGATGCCAAAGCACAAGAAATCATCAGGCAACCTTCGGTCCCTGCCGAGGTTTACAATCAAATCGCCCAGATGTATCTGAATTTCCAGCAGGTCGACAAGGCGATAGACATTTTCCTGCTTTACACCAAAAAGAATCCCACAAATGCGGTGACATGGTATAACCTTGCCCTGCTCCAATCCCTTTCGGGACAGACCAATAACGCCCTGGACTCCCTCGCCAACGCCGTCAAATGCGATCCCACTTTTTCCGCTGCAGCCATTGGGGAGCAAAGGTTTTCCCCCCTGAAATCCTCGCCCCGGTTCAATCAAATTATCGCAGGATCCCCCGCGCAACCCGCCTCCCCATCCCCCACACCCAAGAAGAAATAATTCAAACTATTCCTTGCACTCCCCGCCGCCGCCATGTAAAACACTCGGTTCTTTGAATCCGCGAATTATTTTTAGGAGCATCATTTTATATGTCACAACACAAAAGCTTAAAAGGCAAAAGCACAATGGCTGCAAAACGCAGTGTATTGAAACGCTTTGAACGTATCGAAATCATGAAGAAAAAAGGGACTTGGAAAGACGGTATGCGTATTTACGGTCTTCCCAAAACCCGTGTTGAAGCGTGAGTTTTTCCTTCCCCGGCTTTTCTTTTTACCTTGCCCCTGAGACACCGTTCAGGGGCTTTCTTTTTCCCCCATGAGAATCAATCAATTCCTCGCCTCCGCCGGTCTCGGCTCTCGCCGCTCGTGTGAACAGCTGATTATCGAGGCTCGTGTCACCATCAATGGCAAGCCTTTGACCAAGCTGGGGCTCCAGGTCGATCCTGCAAAAGACCGGGTCTGCGTCGATGGGAAGCCTGTCAAACCCGCCGGACACCAGTATTATATCCTGAATAAACCCGCCGGTTACGTCTGCACCCGCCAGGATGAGCTCAATCGCCGCACCATTTACTCCCTTCTCCCGGAGGAGTACTCCCACCTTTTTACAGTCGGTCGCCTTGACCGTGATTCGGAAGGATTGATCATCCTCACCAATGACGGGGAATTCTCCAACCGCATGACCCATCCGCGATACAAAATCCCCAAAGTCTACGACGTGCTTCTCGATTCCGAGCCAGACCCCGCCGACGTGCAGAAATTCCTCAAAGGCATCTACATCAAGGTCGAGGAGGGCGCACCCATGAAAAGAGCCATCGCGGAAAAAGTTTTCCGCGTCGCCCAGAAACATTACGAAATCACCCTCACCCAAGGGTACAAAAGACAAATCCGTCAGATGTTCCTCGCCATCGGCCATCCGGTTCGCCGCCTCCGCCGCATCCGGATCGGCAATTTGCAGCTGGGCAATTTGCACAGTGGACTTTTCCGGAGCCTGAAACCTTTTGAAATCAAGGCTCTTCTGGAGTACAAGCCGCCCGTGAAAATCAAAAAAGCGCCTCCCGCGTTCAAATCCCCTTTTCCTCTCAAACCCAAAAGCCGCACGCCATAAAATCTTTTTTTTAGAAGATTTTTCCAAACAAATTGCTTCACATCTCCCCCGTCCTGAAATAGAAACTATTCCCATGCCGGAACTCATCGACGGAAAACAAATTGCCGGGATCATCAACCGCGAGACGGCCGCGCAAATTGCTCTTGCCAAATCCCGCACGGGGCTCACCCCCGGACTCGCCGTCGTCCAAGTAGGTAATCGTCCCGACTCCTCCCTTTACGTCGGTAAAAAAGTCGAGACTTGCAATGCTCTGGGGGTTTTCTCGGAAAGAATCCGATTCGACGAAACCATCTCGCAGAGCGAATTGCTCCAAGTCATCGGAGCATTGAATGCCCGCCGGGACATCCACGGCATTCTGGTTCAATCCCCGCCCCCGGAGCACATCTGCGAGGAGACCATCGTGTCCGCGATCGACCCACTCAAAGACGTGGATGGATTCCACCCTGTCAATGTGGGCAAAATGACCATCGGAGACCCCACCGCCCTTGTCCCCTGCACACCCGCCGGATGTGTGGAGCTGCTCCAACACAGCGGAATCGACCTCACAGGCAAACGCGCCGTTGTCCTCGGTCGGAGCATGATCGTCGGCAAACCCCTCTCCCTGCTTCTCCTCGGAGCAAATTGCACCGTGACCATCTGCCATTCAAAAACAAGACAACTCCCGGAGATCACCCGCCAAGCCGAGATTCTCTGTGTCGCCATCGGGAAACCGGAATTCGTCACAGCGGATTTCGTCTCCCCCGGAGCCGTGGTGATTGATGTCGGCATCCATGTCGTTCCAGACGCCTCGCGTAAGTCCGGCAAACGAACCACCGGCGATGTGAAATTCGACGAGGTCTCCCCGCTCGCCTCGAAAATCACCCCCGTCCCCGGCGGCGTCGGCCCCATGACCATCGCCATGCTCATGAAAAACACGCTCAAGGCATTCAACCTTCAAATTAAATGATAAACTCCCGACAAACTCGCCCCCTCTAAAAAATTATGCTCGATATCAAATACATCCGCGATCACCCCGAAGAAGCCCGCCAACGCCTCGCCAGCCGCCACCAAGGACATGAGATCCGCGTGGATGAAATCCTCTTTCTCGATGAGCGCCGCCGCAAATTGCTCACAGAGGTCGAGGCTCTCAAGGCGGAGAAAAACCGTGTCAGCAAACAAGTCGGCATTCTCAAAAGCAAAGGCGAGCCGGTCGAACACATCTTTGCCCAGATGAAAGAACACTCCGATAAAATCACCGAGCTGGACAAACAAGTCGCCATCGTCGAGGAAGACCAGCACGAATTGCTCCTGAGTGTGCCGAACCTCCCCCATCCATCCGTGCCCGGCGGCCGCAGTGCGGAGGATAACCCCGAGACCCATGTCTGGGGACAAAAACCCGTTTTCGATTTCACACCTCAAAACCATATTGCTCTGAGTGAAAAACTCGGGATGCTCGATTTCGAACGCGCCGCGAAGCTCGCCGGCAGCGGGTTCGCCCTCTACAAGGGTGCCGGAGCCCGGCTCGAACGCGCACTCATCAATTTCATGCTCGACACCCATGTCAGCAAACACGGTTACACCGAGATTCTCCCGCCTTTCATCGCGAATACCGCATCCCTGACGGGCACCGGTCAACTCCCCAAATTTGCCGACCAACTTTTTAAGCTCGGGTCCGACGATAAATATCTCATTCCCACCGCCGAGGTGCCCGTGGCAAATCTCCACCGCGACGAGATTCTCTCCGAGAATGATCTGCCAAAATATTACGTCGCGTACACGCCTTGTTTCCGTAGTGAGGCCGGGGCAGCGGGAGTCGGCACGCGCGGACTGCTCCGGATGCATCAATTCGACAAAGTCGAGCTGGTTCGTATTGTCAAACCCGAGGACGGTTACGCCGCCCATGATGAGATGCTCAAAAATGCCGAGACGATTCTCCAGCTTCTGGGGCTTCATTACAGGGTCATCATCCTCTGCACGGGAGACATGGGTTTCGGCATGGCAAAAACCTACGATATCGAAATCTGGGCTCCCGGACAAAATGCTTTTCTCGAGGTCAGCTCCGTTTCGAATGCCGAGGATTACCAGGCACGCCGGATGAATCTCCGATTCAAGCGCAAGGACGCCAAACACACGGAATTCCCCCACATTCTCAATGGCTCCGGCGTCGCCCTCGCCCGCCTTTATGTGGCTTTCATCGAGACATACCAACAAGCCGACGGCTCAATCCGCATCCCCGAGATTCTCCAGACTTACATGGGTGGTCTCACGCAAATTTCGGTATCTTGATCCATTGAATCATCATGTCCCGGGTAAAATCATCCTTGAATTCTTACTTTCGCGGCCTTACTTTGTGGTAAAGCCATGAAAACCACCATCAGTTCCAAAGGGCAGATCACGATTCCACTCGCTGTGCGAAACAGCTTGGGATTCCGCAAGGGAACCCAGCTGCAAATCCGCGTCAGCTCTCAGGGGCAAATCGTTCTCTCCAAGACAAAGGACAAATCTTTCTATTCAAAGTTTAAAGGATTGAAAAAGGATGTCTCGCCGTGGAAAAACGGGCAAGACGCACTTGAATTCTTGCGCGGAAAACCCGCTCCCGGAGACGTCGATCCCTTATGATCACGGCTATTGATGCCAATATCCTTGTTGATATCCTCGGCTCACCTAATCCATTCACCGAAAAAAGCATTCATACCCTTGATATTGCTCACGTGTCGGGGAGCGTGGTTATCGCCCCTGAGGCTCTGGCTGAACTCTCCCTCTACTTCGATTCCTCTCAGCAAATGAAAGAGTTACTCGAAGAAATGGAAATCAACCTTGTCCCACACACCTTTGAGTCGATTCATCTCGCAGGGCAGGCTTGGATGAATTATCGGCGGCGGAGTTCTAAACCAAAAGATCGGCTCTTGCCCGATTTTTTAATTGGCGCCCACGCATCTACCTTTGCCGACACACTGATTACCCGTGACCAAGGTTATTTCCGCACTTACTTTCCAAAATTAAAAATCATCACTCCTTGATTGCTTCCCTTGCCATCCCGTCAAAAAAACTACCCGCCCTCGTCGCGGTTTCCGGCGGGCTTGACTCGGTGGTGCTTCTCCATCTATTGCTCCGCGAGATTCCTCCGGGCAAATTGCGCGTGGTGCATTTCAACCACAAATTGCGCGGGTGCGCCAGTGACGCCGATGAGCAGTTTGTCCGTGCTCTCGCCAAAAAACTCAAAGTCAAAGCCTCTTTCGGCAAAGGCAATGTGAAGCAATTTGCACAGGCTCAAAAACTCTCGGTGGAAACCGCCGCGCGCCATTTGCGCTACGAGTTTTTCACGCAAATTGCCTCAAAACACAAAATCCGCCATCTTTTCCTCGCCCATCACGCGGACGATCAGGTGGAGACTTTCCTCCAACGCCTTTTTCGTGGAACCGGAGTTTCCGGCCTGACCGGAATGAAACCGTCCTCCCTCCGGGGCAAATTGCTCCTGCACAGACCCCTCTTGGCGGTGGGCAAAAAAGAGTTACTCGGACATGCCCAATCCCACCGTCTCAAATGGCGCGATGACCCGAGCAATTTGCGCGGCGATTACAACCGCAACCGGGTTCGTCACGAACTTCTCCCTCTCGCAAATGATATTTTCGGGCGCGATGTCTCGGGCAATATCCTGAAGCTCATCGACATTCTCCACGCTGAAAATGAAGCACTCACTCCCGGAGTCCAACCCCCCGTTTTATCCGTGGGCAAATTGCGCGGGATGCATCTGGCGACTCAGAGAAGGGTGATTCATGCCTGGTTGAGCCGGACGCACCAGGTCAGCCAGCCTGATTATGAAGAAATCGAGTCAGTGCGCAAATTGCTCGACCCCTCAGCGACTCAATGCCGCGTGAACCTAAAAAAAGGGCTCCACGTCAAAAGAAGCCGTGGAACCCTGAAAGTGGAGAAAATATAAGAAACGAGAAGCTTACTTGATCCGTTTGGATAAACGGGACTTTAAGCGGCTGGCTTTATTTTTGTGGATCGTATTGCGCTTTGCGGCTTTATCAAGAGCAGAAGAGACTTTTGCAAGTGCTTTGATCGCTTCGTCTTTTTGACCGGCAGCGGCCAGTTTGAGGAACTCTTTTTTCGCGCTTTTGATTTTTTCTTTGTTCTTGCTGTTGTAATCGGTTTTGCGTTTATCGCTGCGCGTGTGTTTGATGGCTGATTTGATATTCGGCATAATTTTGTTTTTAATCCTTACTCACTTTTGAAAAGTTTGTCATCATATCGGTGTCCGCCTCTTTGTCAAGAGGTCTACCTCCCTTTTTTCAGCACTCCGCCCGTAGCAAGAAAAAATATCACTCTCATGGACTTTGACAATCCGGAGGAACCTTCTAGCTTTGACTGACCAGTCAGTCATGAAACCCCTCCGTCCCACAAAAAAAACAGGACTCGATAAACGCAACGAGATCATCGAAAGCGCGCGCGTTCTTTTTGCGGAGACGAATCCGGAAGACCTGATCCTCGATCACGTCGCCAAACATGCCGGAGTCGCCAAGGGAACCCTCTATCTTTATTTCAAGGACAAGTCCGATCTCATCCGGGGAGTCATCGAGGACACCATGCAAAAGGCTGAATCCGAAATCACGCGAAAAACCCGGACCCTGTCTGATCCGGTTGAGAAACTCAAAGTGCGGTTGCATATTTTCTTGCGTTACGCCGACGAAAATCACGAGTTCTTTTTCCGCTATTGCAATCCCCACCTCTTGCAATCAAGCGATTCCGGCACCCCCCCCAATGGGATGATCATCGCGATCACCCGTATCGAAGAGTTGATCCGCCAGGTCGCCAAAGAGCACTCTTTGGAAGTCAAAAACCCCCGCATGACCGCCCTGTTTTTTATGTCCCTGGGGCGGACGGCTCTTCTCGAAAAAGCCATTTTTAAAGGCACTTGGTCGCTTGAAACGCGGTTTCATGAACTTTTTAAACTCTTCAGCCGCGGCATCGGTCTGTCCGTCAGCTCTATGAAAGCCGGGCTCCTGATTTTTTTATTTTCTACACTAGTGCTTTCCCCTGCCCCGGCGCAAATTGCTCCGGCAAAAAATACGGCATTAAAAAAACAAACTCCGGTTCCGATTCCTGTCGATGCTTTTGACCTGAAAACTTGGAAGAGCGTCGTGTAGGGAAAGAGTGTA
>CAYTAI010000020.1:44470-44944 GCA_964435715.1 uncultured Verrucomicrobiota bacterium
AGTCAAAATCACCGGAAACCAATACTTTTTCGGGGATCAATCGGGTGGGCAGGAGGTCATTCCTTTCGGAGGGGCCGGTTCCCCCGGATTTGTCTCATCAGGCAACGAGTCGCGTGATGCCCGGGTCAATGTCCGCGTGCCCCTATTTTCCGGCCTGAGCGACTTTTATGCCGGCCGCGCCCGGGATGCGGAGCGCAAGGCGAGCCGCCTGACCAAGGCGCGTGAAATTCAAAAGCTCTACCTCGACACTGCCGAGGCGTTTTATCAGGCCGTCACTTACACCGACGATCTGAAGCTCCTTCACCACATCGCAGACACGCTGGAAAAAAGGGTTCAAGACCTCGAAAGACGGGTTCGTCTGGGCAAATCGCGCGGGAGCGAATTGCTCGCCGCCCAGACTGATCTGGCGGAGGCCCGTGTCGCCATCGAAAGAACAAACGGGCTGCTGGGCGCATCAAAGGAACTTCTCTCCTT
>CAYTAI010000020.1:44977-45219 GCA_964435715.1 uncultured Verrucomicrobiota bacterium
GCAAATTGCCCTGCGTGACACCACGCCGAATCCCCGGGCCAAAGACATTGAGGAATACCTGCGCGCATCAGGTGCCCGCCCTGACATTCTCGCTGCGGTGCAAAATGAGCGGGCCGCCCGGGACGCGGTCACCGCACAGCGGGGCCAGCACCTGCCCCAGATTCGCGCCGAGGGGGATTATCTTTTTTATTCCGAACCCGGCGGCCAGCGCGAGTGGACGGCATTCATCACGGTGGACATCC
>CAYTAI010000021.1:0-23286 GCA_964435715.1 uncultured Verrucomicrobiota bacterium
CTGCCGGGGATCATGTCGTCACATATGCTTTTCGAAAAATCAAAAACGCCCTCGCCGGAGCCCGTGAGAATCCGCAGTTGTGGAAGTTTCTGAGTGTCTTTTTCATTTATTCGTGCGGCATTTCCACCGTGATCACCTTTGCCGCGATTTATGCGGTCAATGAGATTGGTTACACTCAAGGCGAGATCATCCGGCTTTTTATCGCGCTCCAGATCAGCAGCACGATCGGTGCATTTGTTTTCGGTTGGTTACAGGATAAAATCGGGGCGCGGATCACGATTCAGGCGAGCCTGATTTTTTGGATGATCACAATCTTTGGAGCATGGCTGTCGCAGGATAAACTACAGTTTTTTATTGTCGCGAATATTGCCGGGCTTTGCATCGGGGGGAGTCAATGCACCAGCCGCGCTTTTATCGGGCAACTTGCCCCGTCGGATCGTCCGGGGGAAAGTTTCGGTTACTGGGGTTTTTTTGCCCGTCTCGCCGCGGCGGTGGGTCCCTTTTGTTATGGGGCCGTCAGTAGCGTGAGTGGTTCAGGACGGGTCGCCATTCTTTTTACCGGTCTGTTTTTTGTCGCCGGGTGGATAGGGATGTTTTGGGTTCGAGACACTCGTGACGAAAAGTCCTGAAGAAGTTACCGGGCATCCCATCCTCAAAAGTATGTCAAAAAAAGAAATTCTCTTTTCATGGGGCAAAGATTGTGACAATCTCTATGATTCACAGTTTTCACATCTCCCGCTCTGAAATAAAATGCCGGTGTGGCGAAATGGCAGACGCACAGGACTTAAAATCCTGGGGACCTTAAAATCCGTGTGGGTTCGAGTCCCACCACCGGCACCATATTTTTGTTATTCTCGATTGTGGTGAAACAAATAAAATTCAATTTTTTTCACGTTTTAAGTGAAAGAGTTTTTTAGAAAGATTTGATGATAGTATTATCCCTGTGGTTCTGGGGTATTTTTGTTTGCAGACGGCTTTTTCGATATCTCACGGATAAGAAAAAGATTGATGATGAAGATTCTTGAATAATGAATTCATTGGGTTAGACTAACCTGAAATTATATTTAGAATGATAAAGAGTCATTACCATTTTATTCCTTATACATTTTGCCTGATGGTTTTAGTTTCAATCTTATTCACACAGGCACAAGCTGTTGACCATGAGAAGATTCCATTTGCAGACGGGTTTGATTTGCCTGTGGGAAAACCGAATGGAGAGGGATATTATCTTTCACGGGGAATCAAGGGAAGGCATTTGGGGGAGGATTGGAACGGGATAGGGGGAGGGAATACAGATTTAGGTGACCCGGTCTATTCTGTTGCTCATGGACTGGTGCTGAGTGCTTCTGACCTAAAGATGGGGTACGGAAAAACTGTATTTATTGTCCATAAATTCAATGAGAACGGGCGTATCCGAATTGTCGAAACGCTTTATGCCCATTTACATGAAATTACCGTTTCCCGCGGGGATGTGGTCAGACGGGGACAAAAAGTGGGAACCATTGGGACGGGTAATGGACTCTACACAGCGCATCTTCATTTTGAATTACGCAATAAACCCGCGCAATTCGTCAAAATCGGGTACCGTAAAGGCCGGGAGGAGTTTCTCGACCCGTTCAAATTCATTGCAAGCCGGAGACCAGAAGGGGCAGAAAATTTAATGCTTGTGAATCGGCCGGGAAAATTTCCGGGTCGCATTCCCGTCGCAACAGATACGGTAGCGAATAAAACACGGTTCCTCGTTGAAAATCGTAATGTGACAGCTCCTCGTGCAGGGGCAAGACCTGTGAGTATTGATGTTGCGACACCTGAAGACGGCAAATTGGCGGCACTGCGAAAAAAAGTCACATCCTCTCTGCCTAATCTGGCGTCGATTACAAAATCCGATCCTCCGGCTTCCCGTGTCAACCGGGAACAAGCCCGAGAAGATGCCGCCGCCCGCAAGGAAAAACAGCCTAAAATCGAAACCACACATTTAGCCGATGCGATTACTGAACAGAAAATCAATCAAGAGTTGGGCAACTTGCCTGAGGTGGTCGCATCAAAATATACGGATCTGAGGAACAAGAAAGATGATCGTGTAGATCACTTTGAGCAACACATGTCCAATGACTCACTCGATGATCCTCAGATGAGCGAAGCCGCTTTAAAAGCTGAAAGAATCATGATTACAGAAGCCTTAAAAAACCGTTCCCGGCAAGGAGGGTTGATCGAGGTAAAGCTTGACCAGCTCTTGTTGGTTGACGAATCTGCGACAGAGGCTTTGCCTCCCGACACTGAAAAATTGAGTTTGATCACAAACCCTCTGGAAAATAAGGCAAAAGAAGAAGTCTCCAGGGCTGTGCTCCAGGTGAATGATACTGCGACAAGACTGGCTCTTTTCTTGAATGAATTGTCCAAAGCCAAATCCAAGGAAGAAACCACTGTCGGTCATCCCTGATATTTACCCTCCGCAGATTTCACTGATTCACACAGATGGATGTCCTCGCAGGATATAGTGTCTCTCAAAGGTTAGTCTCAGGGTATCCACGGGTTTGACTGCTCTCCTCCTGGCGTCCCTATCATAAGTCCGAAAAAAACCCCCTTCCGGTTTTGACGGAAGGGGGTTTTAGAAGTCTAAATCCGGAACTGTGGAGTCCGGTCAGAAAAAGATTATTTTTTAGCGGATTTTTTCTTGGCGGCAGCTTCTTCAAGTGCCGCTTGTGCCGCGGCTAGACGTGCGATCGGAACACGGAATGGCGAGCAACTGACATAACTCAGGCCAATCTTGTGACAGAATTTCACAGAGGCGGGTTCGCCACCATGTTCGCCACAGATTCCGAGTTTGATATCCGGACGGGTTGCACGACCGCCTTCGATACCGATTTGCATCAATTTGCCCACGCCTGTCTGGTCGATTGAGGCAAAAGGATTATTTTTAACGATATCCAGTTCCTGATAATGCGGCAAGCAGCTGCCCGCATCGTCACGGCTCATGCCAAGGGTCGTTTGAGTGAGATCATTGGTGCCGAAACTGAAAAACTCGGCTTGTTTGGCAATCTCATCGGCAATGAGCGCGGCGCGTGGAATCTCAATCATCGTTCCCACCATGTAATCAAGCTTGACCTTCTTTTCTTCGGCGACTTGTTTGGCAACGCGATGGACGATATCAAGCTGCAGCTCGAGTTCTTTCGGGAATCCAACCAGAGGAATCATGACCTCTGCTTTGACTTTGATCCCTTGTTTTTGAACTTCTGCTGCCGCTTCAAAAATAGCGCGGGCTTGCATCTCGGAAATCTCAGGGTAGGTGATGCCCAGACGGCAACCGCGGTGTCCGAGCATGGGGTTGGCTTCATGCAATGCCGCGACGCGGCTGTGCACCCAATCCGCACTTTTGCCGAGTTTCTCAGCCGTTTCACGGATCATGCTGCCTTCATGGGGGAGGAACTCGTGCAAGGGGGGATCGAGCAAGCGAATGGTTGCGGGACGGCCTTCCAATGATTTGAAGAGTCCGATAAAATCTTCCCTTTGGTAGGGCAGAAGTTTAGCCAGAGCGCGTTTGCGTTCCTCCAGATTCGTCGCCAGAATCATTTCACGCACGCTATTGATCCGGTCGCCTTCAAAGAACATGTGTTCTGTCCGGCACAGACCGATGCCTTCTGCTCCGAAAGAGATCGCGTTTTCGACCTGATCGGGCTGATCCGCATTGGTGCGGATTTGCAATTTGCGGAATTTATCAGCCCATTTCATGAGCTGATTGTAAACCTGGAATGTGTAACTGTCCTCCGGTTTCAAAGTTTTTGCCAGGAGCACCTGAATGATTTCTGAAGGGGCTGTCTTGACTTGTCCGGCAAAAACCTCACCCGTGGTGCCGTCGATGGAAATGAAATCGCCCGCTTTGAAGACGCGACCCTTGACGGTCAGAGTCAGATTCTCGTAATCAACGAGCAACTCGGCGGCTCCACAGACGCAGACTTTACCCATTTGACGGGCGACAAGTGCCGCGTGTGAGCTGACCCCACCGCGAGCGGTGAGGATGCCTTCGGCCGCGATCATGCCGCGCAGGTCTTCCGGGGAAGTCTCGACGCGGACCAAGAGGACTTTTTCGCCTTTTTCCGCGGCTTCGACAGCGCGTTCCGCATTGAAATAAATTTTTCCACTGGCGGCACCCGGACCCGCAGGCAGGCCTTTGGTGAGCAATTCAGCGGATTGGACAGCAGCAGTGTCGAAAATCGGCGCGAGCACTTGAGAGAGGGAGTCGGCAGGAATCCGGCGGACAGCCTCCTCGGGCGTGATGAGCTTTTCTTTGACCATTTCCGCAGCGATACGCAGAGCGGCGAGGCCGGTGCGTTTGCCATTGCGGGTTTGAAGCATGAAAAGTTTGCCTTCTTCAATGGTGAACTCAAAATCTTGCATGTCCCGGAAATGTTTCTCGAGGGTTTTGCGGACTTTCTCGAGTTCGGCATAACTTTTCGGCATGATGTCGTTGAGCTTTTTAACCGGTTCTGGTGTCCGGACACCAGCGACGACGTCTTCGCCTTGTGCATTGATGAGAAACTCCCCATAAAAGACTTTCTCACCATTGGCAGGGTCGCGTGTGAAAGCCACGCCGGAGCCTGAGTCATTGCCGGTATTTCCAAATACCATCGCTTGCACATTGACAGCGGTACCCCATTCCGCGGGGATATTGTATTTGCGACGATACACGACAGCGCGGTCATTCATCCATGAGTTGAATACGGCGGCAACGGCACCATCGAGTTGATCCCAGGGGCTGTTGGGGAATTCTTTTCCAGTGCGGTCAAAAACGAGTTTTTTGAAGCGGCGAACGAGTTCTTTCATCGCCTCAGCATCCAGGCGGGTGTCTTCGACTTCGTGTTCGCCGGGGAAAAGCTCGTTTTTGAGCTCTTCAATGGCTGTTTCAAAGGGTTCATGCTCCTCACCGGGGCGTTTTTGCACTCCAAGGACGACATCGCCGTACATCTGGATGAAACGGCGGTAGCAGTCATAAGCAAAACGCTCGTTATTGCTGAGTTTGGCGAGACCTTCGACTGTGGTGTCATTGAGTCCGAGATTCAAAATGGTATCCATCATCCCGGGCATGGATTCGCGGGCACCCGAGCGCACGGCGACCAAGAGGGGCTTTGCGGGGTCGCCGAATTTTTTATTCAGATTTTTTTCCATTTTCGCAACCGCCTCACGAGTCTGGGCTTTCAAGGCAGATGGATAGACCCGCTTGTTGGCGTAGTAATAAATGCAGACATCAGTCGTGATGGTGAATCCGGGAGGCACAGGCAGGCCGATTTTTGTCATCTCGGCGAGATTGGCTCCTTTTCCGCCGAGGAGTGATTTCATCGTGCCGTCGCCGTCGGCTTTGCCGCCGCCGAAATAATAGACGAGTCGGGAAGGAGATTTTGAAACCATGTTCTTTTTAGGAGTGGATTTCTTTGATGATTTGGCTTTTGCAGCCACTTTTGATTTGGATGATTTTTTTGCCTTTTTACTCATAAAGTTTCACCGGACTACTTTTAGTTGATTGTTTTTTTCCGAAGTGGAAATAGGGGCTTGAAAATAGCAGAGCGCGGGAGTCTGTCAATACATTGGAAGAAAGGTTTTTCGTGAAGGATCAAATATTCATTTCAAATGATGGGAGAAATTGAATTTTTTGAGGCTTAAACCTGCTGGATGCCTGCAGTGCTCGTAATATTTTGCAGGAGAAGTTCGGTAAATTGTCACAAAAATTCACCTTGCTATTGATACTGTGTCTCATATAGAGTCGCCCCATGAAATTAAAACAATTTGCTCCAAGTTCCTTGGTCATCACACTAGCACTTGTGATTTTGGGATGCTCGAAACCTGCGGAAGAAAATAACAATTCAACGGTCAGTACCACCACACCAGACTCTAAAGAGTTTGTCATTGCCCTGAAGCCTGACAAAGATCCGGACAAGATGCTAGAAGAGCGCGGAGCATTAAAAACATTTTTAGAAGCAAAACTGGGTAAAAAAGTCGAAGTCATCATTCCGACATCCGGGGCAGTGATTATCGAAGGTCTGGGGAATGGAACCATTGATCTGGCTTATTTGAGCGCGACAGACATGGTGACAGCCAGGGAAAATAACTCAGGTGAAATCCTTCTTGCCGGGGAAATCGACGGGAAAACGACGTATGAAAGTTATTGGGTGACGCTGGCGGACAAGCCCTACAAGACAATCGCCGACTTGAAAGGAAAACCTGTCGCATTCTCGAGCAAAACCAGCACGTCGGGGGGGATTGTTCCCATTCATAACCTGATACAAGCCGGTCTCATTCCTCCGGGCGGGAAACCGGAAGATTTTTTTGGTGAAGGCAATGTCTGGTATGGATCGGGCTATGTCAGCGCGGTGGAGCGTGTGCTCGCCGGACAATCCGAGGCCGCGGCGGTGAGTTATTATGTTTTGGACAAGGACAAACACCTCACAGCCGAGCAGCGGAGCAAATTGAGCAAGCTGCAGGCGCAGGGTCCGGTGCCGACTCATGTTCTGACAGTGAGGAGTAAATTATCCCCAAAAAATAAAGCAGCACTCAGAGCGGCGTTACTGGAATTGAACGGAGAGGGAAATACGGATTTGCGCGACAAGGTCTTTACCTCGGAGCTCGTCATCGTCGATGAAACCGCCCACCTTGCGCCCATCATACAGGCTCTGAAAGACACGGCTCATCTCAGGTGAATCATTTCAGAGATTGTGCGGTCAAGCAGATATCGGATTAAACATCATACGCTTCTTGTTGTGCGGAGGTGACGCGTACAACTTCTTCAATGGATGTTTTCCCTTACACTCTTTCCCTTCTGATACTTTTTTCCAACCGGAAAGGCGAAGGGGGTTCATTCCCTCATTCATCGCTGTTTCCTGCAGGACGGAGGCTGGTTTCCCTTGAATAATCATATCCCCGATGCGGGGACTGACTTTACAGATCTCAAAAATGGCTGTTCTGCCAATATATCCGGTATTCTTGCAGTTCTCACATCCGCAAGCTTTTCTGATGCCGGACTCGTTTTCCTTGGGAAAACCAATTGAGCGGAGATAGTCGGAAGGGTAAGATGCCGGAATCGAGCATTGAGGGCAAAGAACGCGGACGAGACGTTGGGCGAGAAAAGCACGGACAGCGGAAGCAACAAGGAAAGGCTCCACTCCCATATCCACAAGCCTGGTGATGCCCCCGATCGCATCATTTGTGTGCAATGTGCTGAAAACAAGGTGTCCGGTCAGGGCTGCCCGGATGGCGATCTCAGCTGTTTCCACATCGCGGATTTCGCCGACCATTACGATATTCGGATCGGAGCGCAAGATATGTCTGAGTCCTGCTGCAAAAGTCAGACCGATATCGGGTTTGACGGCAATTTGTATCACACCCTGCAATTTATATTCGACAGGATCTTCCACAGTGACAATCCGGCGCTGGGAAGTATTGATTGACGAGAGAAATGTGTATAAAGAGGTGGATTTGCCACAACCTGTCGGACCCGTCAGCAGGATAATTCCATTGGGGAGGGAAAGAAGCTCTCTGATATTGATTTCATCAGTCGCATCCAATCCCAGACCTGCAAAGTCAAAGCCTTCCTGGCTGAGTAAACGCAAGCTCACACTCTCGCCCGTGACAGAAGGAATTGTGGCAACACGGACATCGATGGGGTTTCCCTGGAACTCCAGATTGATGCGTCCATCCTGCGGGAGTCTTTTTTCTGCAATATCCAAATGAGACATGATTTTTAGCCGGGAGATCACGGATGATTGCAAGAGCCGGATTTTTGCAGGAACTGGCACATCGTGTAGCACCCCGTCTATCCGGAAGCGAACCCTCAAGTCTTCATTCAGTGGTTCAAAATGAATATCGGTTGCCCGGTCTTTTAATCCTTCGCGGATGATTTGGTTGACGAACTTGACAACAGAAGCCTCTGGGTCATCCCCGTCGACCACATTCACATCGGAGGTCATGCCCGAGTAATCATCCGGGAAATCACGTTCTTCCATAATGTTGTCGAAGGTTTCCGCGCCGACACCGTAAAATTCGCGAAGTGCCGCGAAGATTTGTTTGCGTGTCGTCATGATGCAGGAGAGGGGAGATTGCACCAGTTTGGAGAGGATTTGATGCATGGCGAGGTCAAAGGGATTGTAGGTCAAGATTTCAAGGACCCCATTTTCTTCTTTCAGTGGAAGGATATGGAATCTCAACGCTACAGAAGCAGGGATTCGATTTCTGAGAGAAAGATCCGCGAGTCCCGAGATTTTTTCCAACCACGGATAGTGGAGTTTTTTAGCGATTTCAGAGAGAAAAAGGGATTCATCAATGAGATCATCCTCAAGTATTTCCGAAAGTGGGGATTGTTGAGACTCAAAACAGTCATTCAATAAACTTTTGAGGGAATCCATTTTCGGATATCCGGCGAGAGCAGCGGCATGATAAAAACATTCATCAAGTTTCATGATATTTTAATCCTTCAAATCTTCATGACGATAAGGTTTTTTTCCTGTTTGTATGCTGTTCTCCGGTTTCGCCGTGTAAACCCGCTTTACGACGGATTTCATTTGAGAACGATCCAGCTCATTATTACTTTCTACCAATGTTTCATCCGGTGTGGAGACGACAACAGGTTGAATCATGATGATAAGCTCGCTTCTGTCTTTTCGTAATTTTGTGTCTTTGAAGAGATTTCCAATAAGCGGAATATCACTCAAGATGGGTATGCCAATCACATCCTTGTTTGTCCGGTCGGAGATCAAACCACCGAGCACAACGGCTGAACCACTCTGGACAGATACAGTTGTTTTGAGGAGTTTGGTGCTGATATTCGGAATTTGGTTTCCTGAAATTGTGGTTGTACCAGCCTCATCATCGGCTGTTTGAAGGATGTCGAGAGTCACTTCACGATTGGCATTGATGAGGGGAACGACATCGAGCTTGAGAACAATATCTTTAAACTGGATGTTTGATTGTGAAACAGGCACGGAGTCACCTGTCACGCTTGTGAGTGTCTGGGTCGGTACGGCGATTTGCCGTCCAGATGAGATAGTGGCTTTCTTGTTATTGATTGTGTAAATCACTGGACGGGAAATGACCTTGAATCTGTTACTGCTTTCGAGTGCCTTGACATATAAATTTAAATCCCCGGCAATTTTTCCATAGATAGTCATCCCGGCGGCAGTGTTGGCGGCGAGCGCGGCGAGACTGCTGAGCGAGACAGGATCAGTTAATTTTGTATCTGTGGTACGGAACGAGGATGCCGCCCCGGATTTGCCATCTTGTCCTCCCTTAAATTGTTGGAGGAGATCCACTCCGAACTCTTCACCGTCCCTGAGGCTTAACTCTCCAATGATTGTCGAGAGATAGACTTGCTGCGGACGTTTATCCAATGCATCCAATATTGTTTTGACTTTTTCAGCAATCTCAGGGGAGCCCATCACCAGTATCGAATTTGCCTTTTTATCGGCGATAATGCGTGTTTTTCCGATTGTAATGGAAGCAGGAGCCGTGTCAGCTCCCGGAGGAGAGAGGGACTCAGAGCCCATTAACCCGGAATCGTTTGCCCCGGAGCCCATATTTGATGGTGTCGAGGATGTCGGGATGATTGTAGGAGAAATCAATGACTCCCCGTTGGAGTCCTCATTTAAAGTGGATTGAAGCAAAGGAAGGATTTCTCCTGCGGCAATGTATTTCAAAGGGTACTCCAAAGGCGGTACCAGCTGGATGGATTTATCGAATTCAAGGATTAATTTTTTTATGTAAGGAAAACTGACCGGGCGGGCACTCACAAAAATCCGGTTTGTCCGGGCGTCCGGCACGAGTCGATAATGACCAGCGACGAGGCTTCTTTCCGATTGTCCGATAAAGGAGCTCATTTCTGGCATGTCAGGATTTCCGCCAGGGTTTGATTGAGCCCGGTTTTCAAGTATACGAGTGATAATTTGCACCACACGTTCTGCATCAGCCCGCTCCAAAGTGACGAATTCGCTGATCACTTTCGCTGGAGGGATATCGATTTGTTTTTTGACTTCTATCAATCGTCTGATTGATGAGGCTTTTTCCGTCACAATGAGAGCTTGTGTGTTTTGAACAGGTACAATCTGTGCCGTTGTGCTTCCTTGCAGATAAGACGTGAAAATGCCGACAGCTTCGGATGTGGATATGAATTGCAATGGCATGTAAAAATCAACGACCATGTCTCCGGCGGGGAGTGCAGCTGCGCTGGTATAAAAGGGAAGTCCATCAGCCCTGGGACTCTTCCCGGTCGGGATCACTTTGACAGCGTTTTCTTCAGGCATGGGTACAAGATTGACCCCGTTCAAAGAAAGGGCAGCCTCGATAATTTTAATCGCCTGATCCCGAGCAACAGGCTGGGGGGAGATGATACTGATCCGGCCCTGCAGGTTGACATCTTTGATGAGTCTTTTTCCTGTCATGCGTTGATATATGTTTAAAATCTCATTTATCTCAATATTCGGATATAAAAGAGGTGTTTGTTCTTCTGAAGAAGATTTGATATTTTGACTTTCTTGATTTTGCTCATTTGAGAATACACTGCTTTGTATAAGATCCACAGCATGGCATTTTTGAAATGCCGTGAGAGCCGTAAAATGGAGAAACAAGAACAAGCTGAAAAATTTGATGAGTATTGTTTTCATTTTTGTGAGGGGATTGGTTCTTGACGCTTAATAATTTGTTTGACTGCCGGTGGAATTAAATGATCAGGAATTCCTTGGGGCATAAGCATTCCTTCATGTGGAAAAGACCTCTTTGAGTGCTGTGTCGTTGCAGTAGGATCAGATGAAAAATCCGGACTTTGCGCCGTTGATTGCTGTAAATCAAAACCGATTTCTATTCTTTGGCCTTGATTGTTTATAATTGCGCGAACTTCCTCGATTTTATCACTGACTCGCACTTCTTCCAGATATAAACCGCCTTCATTTCTCTCGCTTCCAAGAATGAGATTTTCACCTGAAATTTTTTCGATGATATTGATGACGTATCCATTTTTATCCCTAGCAACCCCTGTCAATGAATAGTCGATCGTTTTTGGGGATGAAGGTGTCTCATCCTCGCTGTAAGTGGGTAATGTAAAGAGGGTTTGTTCCCAGAGTGAGTGATACCGGTCAAGCGGGTATGTTACCATCACGCCACTGTGCGCTGATGAATCATCTCCTGATTGTGCTGGAATCAATGAAACAATCGCCAGCCCCCAGAAAAAGACATGATACACTATCTTTATGTGAAGCCTTTTATTCAATTTATTTCCTTTATTTGATAGAGGACGACAACATGCATTTCACATTTCAAAATAGTTCGTTCATTCTCCACTTTCAGTGTTAAATCCCGGATTCCTGACAGTATTTCAGGATTTTGTAATGCATGAATGTAAGAAATAATCTCTTTTGCTTTTCCGCTCGCCTTAAGGCTGATGGAAGTCTCAATCATATTGTCAGTTAAAACGGATTCTTGGGGAATGATATCCGATAGTTGTATATGATGTGTTGCAGCTAGATTTTGGATCGTGTCCAAGGTTTTTGTGTCTGCATCGCCTCTGCTTGACACAGGTTGTATGGCAGAATCCAACCAAACCCTCCTGTCCCGCCAATACTCCTTGTCTGAGAGCCATGATGCGGCTTCAAGTTGCGATGACACAAGTATTGATTTCTGTGCTTGCAGATTTGAGAGCGCAGAGAAAAAACGGGGTAGTAGAATCATGTGCGCCAGCAGAATGATGGCGAGTGCCAAAAAAGTGATTAACTTCTTTTCTCTTGTATTGAGCTTCATTTTTTAACCCCTTCCATTTGGAATATTGCAGATCCATTTGCAGAGAGGCGTGGCGGTGGGATTTCCCATTTGATATGAGACAAGTCATGATTCAATCGTATTCTTTCAGCAAACTCATAAACAGCTGCCGCGGTCTTTCCCTCGCCGACAATATTGATGGAGGATGGATTGTACTGGAATGTGATAAAGCGGATATGGTCTGACGGGAGACTTGACTTGAGTGACAACAAGATTTCTAGGGGTGAAAGGGACGGATCAAGAAGCCAGCTCCTTTGATTCCAAAACCGAGAAATGTCTTTTATCGCATTGACTTCGTTGCTATGGAGTGCCAGTTCATTTTGCATTCTGTGATTCTGAATTTTCAGAATGATGAACTTGGATGCAAGTACAGCAGCAAACGAGAGATAGATTAAAAGAATTCCCGTCAAAACCCGTTTTAATAACAGCTTTTTCTGTTCATAAAGTTTTTTGTCCGTTACGACTTGAGGAATCAAACGTTTATCGTCAATTTCTTGCTTGATGGTCAGTGTTTTATAAAATAATAATTCATAGTTATCGCAAAATTCTGGTGCCGAATATGTGAATGAATTCGTATTCTCCGGAAATATGAATTGATTAATAGGATTACAGATTTTTTCAGCGATAAGTACAGCCATGATTGTTTCAATCATTCTCCATGACTCTTCATTGATCACCTTTGATGATAGGCTCTGTGCATAGGCAATCTCATCTTCACCTCGAATGGCGTACACCCATGATCCTTCCTCAATCCAAAAGAGGATACTGTTTGGAGGTGATTCATATAAATCGGCTGTGCTGGTAAAAAGCAGATCCCCTGAAGGATATTCACCAGGTGGATTTTCATCATGTAGTCTTCTTGCGAAAATGCATGATTGAGAGTCATTTCTCATTCGGGTACAGTAACTCCAAATAGTTTGTCCAGAGTTCGGGATTAATCCGGTATTTTTGAGCTTAAATTCAATTGCCTGATGCAAATCGGCCTCCGGCATTGGATTCATTCTGAGGGTATGGTAACTGACATTTCTGACTGGATGTGCATAGACTATTTTATTTTTTGTATTCTGAATGACTCTATTGACCAATAAAGCATTGGTTTGATTTTCCCCGCCGGACTCAATCAAAACACGATTACCGTCCAAGGGAATCGAATAGAGCAGGGATGATGGGTATGCAGTCATTTTACTTTTCATCCCATGAATAATATTCAGGGGCTCCGTTCTCGTTTCTTTTGAGGACTACGGTGACGACGCGCTGACATTTTCCCGAGAATCCAGTGCTCACCACTCTCTGTACATCACTCGAAAAGGTGATATATGGCTCTATTTCCGTTATTTTTTTGTCATTATATCCCAGAATGTTCCGGATTTGATTAATGTCCTTTATTCCCATCGATGACGGATCCTGCTTTTTTTGATTTTCCCTGTATGCAATAATAGTGTCAGCCTGACTGGATGTTAAATCCAAGTATGACATCAAAATTTCTTTTGAGGCTTGATTAATATCCAGGCGACCATCGCCATAGATTGTGATGTTGTCACTCCAGTCGGGCTTAGCTTCTTTCAGATGATTGATTCCCAAAATCTGATTGATTTCATCCAGTGACCGGAATGGTTGATTCGATGGAGTGTAATTCAAGTTGGCATTCAGATAATCCTGGGATTCTGCGCCGTTGAGTCTTTTGAGATGATCAGAATCCACCCAATCCGCAATCCGGTCAATCAATCCGTTAATCTGAGAGGAGGGAATTCTCCACTGGATAAATATTCTCTCAAGAATATCATGTCTGTTTTCTTGCAAGACCCTGTTAATATTGATTTTTGCAGATTCACTCGAGACGCTGATTTCAAAATTTCTTGATTGCGCATCTTGTCCTGAAAATTTCTTTTGTAACAAGTTGCTTTCGGGGTTCAGACCGATTTGTAATCCGCTCAAAGCCGCCTGATATGCCTCAAAGCGCATGCTCTCGATTGCATGGTTTGTCGCATCCCATTCAATTGTTTTTAGGACAATCATGGTTGTACTCCCCAGAATGACAATAGCCCATAATACAACCAGCAGCACAGCTCCTTCATTTTTCTTTGATGAAAGGACAGACGGGTTCATGGACGATCCTCCTGCTTGTCAGTCTTGTCCGATATGGAGGCTTTAGGAAAAACGGTTGCCACTGTGAGTTTTGGAGGAATCCAAAATGTCGCTTTTTGAGGGGTGATTGAATGAGGGCTGAGAATAGTTACAGTCACAAGCACCGGGCTTGAGAACTCATCCGACCAATTTTCCGATTGGGCTGATGCGTCCGCCCTGGAAAACTCCCAAGTAATTGATTCAATATCTTCTAATATAATTTGAGAAAACGGTTCCACTTGGGTGTTATTCGGATATTCCACGACAAGATCCCTCAACCCGTTTGACTTTGGAATATCTTTGATGACGGTCACTGAGTTCTGGTGCGCCTGGTTTTTTGATAAAAAAAGCGGTGGAGAGTTTGAGATCGTTACACTTGTGTGGATATTGTTGCCATTTGATTCACTTTTCGCCAAGAAGGATGTCCCTGCTGATATCCTTCTGAATTCCGAGCGGCAGACACTCATAAAAGCGTTTAGCTCATCCTCTTTATCATTGATGGAACGGATATTGGATGCGACTTGAATCATGGATGTCACCGTGTTCCAGAGCGACACTGAGACCAGGGCGAATATGGAAAGTGCCATGATCACTTCAAAAAGTGTAAATCCTTCAAGTCGTGATTCAGGGTTTGTAGACATAAATTGTCGCCTCCCTTGAGAAGTTAACATTCTCTGAATCTTTACGGTTCGCAGTGATGGTAACCTGATACATGTGATTCAGGTTTAGATTATCTTTGAGGGATATAGAGGCCGGTTTTACCTCGCGAGTAATGATAATTTCACTTTCACCATCAAATTCATTTAAAATCTCAGAGCCGGTGCTCAGCGATTTCTCCTGCAGCGTTGAATCGAGATGGTTTTGAAGCTCCTGGAGCAAGGCCTTATCCTTTGAGTTTAGAGTTTGCGCTTTAATTGTCTCAGCAAGGATTTGGTTGAATCCAACAATGACGAGGGCGAATAAAGCCACAGAGGTCATGACTTCAATGAGTGTAAATGCCGATATCGACTGGTGATATGGATTCTGTTTTTTCATTATTTGAATTCGTAATCTTCGCTTTTGATTCGGGCACTCAAAGGATGAAAAGATAATTCGATCCAGGATGAATTTTGTGTGATTTTGAGTTTCGGCGCGGAATTCATGCCGGATGAGTCGAAATGCCATAGACTCTCATCAGCTCTTTTGTGTTTGGTTGAATTTATGAATTCAATCCGGACAGTTGACGGGATTTTTTTTGTGAAGACCAGAAAGTGGTTGTCCTGCCCTGAGCCTTTCTGCCATAATGAAATGTAACCATTAGTGACAGAGATAGTGTGGGGTGTGTTCAAAAGTAATGATTGTGAACGTGCTGTCTGGGCACTCTCGACTAAGAGCACACTTGTTTGACGTAAATGATGTTCACTCATGACACTTGAAAATGTAGGGGCTAATAAACCTGATAAGATCGCAACAATCATCAGGGTAATACTGATTTCGAGAATCGTGTAACCCGTTTCATTTTTGAATGTGTTTGTCTGATTCATCGCAAGTGCCATGACATTTATTCCCAATTGCCGAGATCATCCTCGCTTTCTTTTCTGTCCGGACCCCAGGAATAAACATCAAATGATTGCGGATTCCTTTTGCCGGGATAACGGTATTGATAGGGATTGCCCCAAGGGTCGACCGGTTGCTTTTCATAGAGTTGACGCCAGCGTCTGGGAATGGGTTCGCTGCTGGGCTTCATCACAAGCGCGGAGAGCCCCTGTTCATTCGATGGGAGTATAAGATTTTGAGCTTCGTAGGTTCTTAATTGTGTGGTAATGGAGGCAAGATCCGCTTTTATGCGCACCTCCCGGCCTGTATCCAGATTTCCGACGAGGGCATAGATTCCAGCTCCGAGAAGAACGGAAATAATGGCAAGAACCAGCATGATTTCAATCAATGTGTAAGCTTCTTGTTTATGGTAATGGTAACGGGGTGTTTTCATGATAGATCATCTCTTGTCCTGTTTTTTCTTCGCGTTGCCCTTTGGGTGTGGGATTATTTTCTACTGAAAAAGACGGTTTCTTTTGGGGATAATAAAGTTGTATTTGAGTTTCCTTTAAGGAATAGCTGGATCCCTCTTTGCTTGCGACTATGGTTAAGGTATTCAAGCCTTCTTTCAGAAGAGGAGGTGGCAGGTGAAATGATATTTCTCCCCATCCAAAAAAGGTGGTTTTATCTTCTTCGATGAGATATCCGGGATCATTCAGTGAAGGAAAAAGTGCCTGGACATCTCCCGCATAGTGATGATTTATCCATAAATGAAATCTCTCGTTGAATGTTGAGCCAGACACTTTTCCTCCGAGGCGGGCGAGTAGAGGAATGGCAGAGAGTTCAAACTCAAAAGACACATTCTCCTGGATTTTTCTTGGTGCATCCAAAAGCACCGCTGAAAAAACATTTTGATCCCAGATATCCTCAAGAAGGGGAATGTTATCCCCGCTTAATTCATTGGATTTGATGGGTCGCCCTGTTTCATTGATGATTTGATACTCCTCAGAACTCAGATTAAATGCCATTGTTTTCCATTTCAAAGGGGTCAATCTGATTCTTTTGAGAGGCCGGAGATCACCACTAATCATGAATCTTAATGTTCCGGAATCGCTGAGTAATTCCCGGGGAATCAAGAGGGTTCTCTGATTGGGAGCGGATGTTCCCTCAAATACATTTTCGGAGACGATTTGATTGTGCCGGTTGCTGAACCACAGGCATTTGAGTTGACCATCTTGCGGTTCCTCAAAGACAATGGTGACAGATAAACCGGCCCAACCGGGATGGGGATGAATGGTCAGATCCAGATGTGAAGAAAGGCTGCCTGAAATCATCTCAGCTGGTTGCACCCAGAGTGGAAATGTGGTCGCGTAGAGGTTTTTCAAGTCAAACGTGAATGAAGCATCCTCCGTGGCATTCGCCCGGGGTGGAAAAAACAGTATGTGAACCAGAAAAAACATCACGAACAGGATGCGAATCATGATGAGTGAATAAGTCTTTTCTTCACAGAGTTGTCATCAATTATGCAAGCGGTTCGTGAACAGATGTTAATGGAGGCTCTAAGGACAAAAACGAGCAGGATTACCCCTTGATTCTCAGTCCTGAAATAGACTGGAAAATCCCTGCCATGATCGAATAGGCGACAAGCCCGACAAGCAGCGAAAGTAACACAATGATCAGTGGTTGTATGAGGGCTGTCAGAGCATCTGTTTTTCTCTGGAGATCACGATCATAACGTATTGCGACTTTTTCCATGGAGACAGCTAATTCACCTGTCTGCTCTCCCACTTGTATGATGTCAATCATGGCTGGCGGCCATCCCCCGGTACGGGCGAGAGCTTTTGAAAATGATTGTCCATCACCCATCATTTCAATGATCCTTTTTAATTTTTCCTGGATAAAAAGATTACCCGCTGTCATGGATGCCAGTCGCACGCTTGCCAGTAATGGAAGCCCGCTGACGATGAGTGTCGAGAGGGTCTGGCAGATTTGTGCAATAATCTTTGCTAGTAAAATATTTCCAATTAATGGGGCGCGTAAAGAGTATTTATCCCAAAACTCCCGCCCTTTTTTTGTTTGAATGGAGAAAATAATGCCGCCAATGGACAAGAATGTGAGACCCGCTATGTAAATCCAGTTGTCTCCGAGGAAACCGCTCGTTTTCACAAGAATGAGTGTTGAAATGGGCATAGCTTGACCTGTCTTTGAAAAGAGTGTGCTCAGTTGGGGAACTAGAAATGTCATAAAAAAGAACATCAGCAATATTCCCGAAAGAACAATAAATGACGGGTAGATGAGGGATTGCATCACACGGTTCCTCAGATTCTCCATCGCAGAAAGATAGGTTGCCTGGCGTCTGAGTATTTTCGGGAGTGCCCCCGCCATCTCTCCCGCGGAGACCAGATTGCAGTATAATTCATCAAAGCTGGGAGAGGCTTTTTTGAGTGCTTGTGAGAAGCTGGAGCCATCACGGACGTATTGCCGTAATATGCGTGAGACATCTTTGATTGTATTGAGCTCTTGGCGGTTTTCCATTGTGTGCAAGGCTTGTTCAAGCTGTAAACCCGCCTCCAGCAAATCGCTGAGTTCTTCGGTAAACAGCACGAGCTGGTTCTGTGTTAAATACGTATTTTTACTTAATTCCGCTCGTGCCGGGAAAAGCGGGGTGCTCTTCTGCGTGTGCTCGGTGACGACTTGTCCTTTTTGAGCGAGATTGAGGCTGACGAGCTTTAATTTTCCCCGTTCCAGATTTTTGATTGCACTTGTCCGCGATGCGGATTCGAATTTTCCGCTCACCATTTTTCCATCAGGGTCATAAGCTATGTATTCAAATTCAGCCATAAAAGTCAGACAGTCATTCAATCGGCATTTTATGGATAAAATGAACTGCTTTTTTGATATAAAACGGGGAAATCAAAAAAGTAGCTGTTTTTTTGATTCGATTCCCTCACTCAATTTTGTAGATCAAACGGATCCATGATCTGAAGAATCAGTATGTGGCCAGTCCTTTGTCTTGATTTGAATCAGTGATTTGCTCAATCCAGGGTCGTTATTCTGGGTTAGTCACCACCGCCCCCGTCCCCTCCATCTCCACCCCCGTCGCCATCACCTGCTTCGGCAGTGCCGGATTCATAGGAGAAAACGGTTTCCGAGGAGATGATGCCGACGGAGTTTTTGAGCTTGGGGATTTCATTTTCCCAGAGGATACAACCCGTTTCCTTATCTAATTGGTAAAGATTGCCATAGGCGAATGCGAAGAGCCCGTTTTTGTCATGAAAGAGTGTGACAAAATCTTTACCCGTCTTGATCCAGCCTTTTTTCAGCTCTGTTTCCCAGAGTATGCGACCTGTAAAGCGGTCAATTCCGTAGACATGGCCCGAGCCGCCGATAAAAAGTTTTTGCTTGTCCATAGAATCAGGATTTTCGTGATGTGAGATTACCGGAGAATATCATTCATGAACAAGTCAGAACTCACAGAATAAATCAACCGGCTTGACAGAATGTCAAAGTCGAGCAAATTGCGTTGCATTAAATCTACAACCCATCAAAAAAACAAATTATGCCTTCCGCTCAAAAATCAACATTGAAAAAAGCACCTGCAAAAAAAACTGTTGCGACAGTGGAAACACTTCTCAAAGCTGGTCAAAAAGCTCCGGCTTTCAAGTCCGTGGATGAGAGCGGTGAGGTCGTGTCCCTCAAAGATTTTCTAGGAAAAAAAGTGGTGCTCTATTTTTATCCGAAAGATGACACGCCCGGTTGCACGGCGGAAGCCTGCGCCTTCCGCGACGGGTTCAAAGAAATCGCAAAAAAAGGCGCAGTCATTCTCGGTGTCAGTCCGGACTCGGCGAAGTCACACCTGAAATTCAAAGAAAAATTCAACCTGAATTTCCCCCTTGTCTCTGACGAATCCAAAGCAATTTGCGAGGCTTATGGCGTTTGGAAAGAGAAAAGCATGTATGGACGCAAATACATGGGGGTGGAACGCACCACATTCGTGATCGATGAACAAGGTAAAATCACCAGGATTTTCCCGAAAGTCAGTGTTTCAGTTCATTACGATGAGGTTCTTGCCGCTCTTTGAGTTCGTATTTCCCCCGTTTTTTCAGAGGGGTGAAGATGGGTTTTTGCGCTCACCGAAAAGTGCGGTGCCGATCCTGACAATGGTCGCTCCCTCCTCAATCGCGGGGAGAAAATCCCCGCTCATGCCCATAGAGAGCACGGGCAATTTGTATCCCAGCCCGGACTCCAGCCTGTCGCGCAAATTGCGGAGGCGGGCGAAGTGGGGGCGGGCTTTCTCGGGGTCGTCGGTGTAGGGAGCCATCCCCATCAGCCCGTGGAGTTCGAGCCGGGGCATCGCATTGACCCCGGAGGCAATTTGCTCCAAGAGTTCTGGTCTCACGCCAAATTTATTTGCTTCTCCGGCGACATTGACCTCAATGAGGACTTTTTGATTCTTCGAGAAATTCTGTGCCCATTTATTTATTTCAGCAGCGATATTTTCCGAGTCGACAGAATGGATGAACTCGGCAAATTGCACCGCATCACGGGCTTTATTCGACTGCAAATGACCGATCATATGCCAATGAATTGCAGAGGGGAGTCGGGGCACCTTCGCCTTGAGTTCTTGCACTTTACTCTCACCAAATGCTTTCATTCCTGAGCGATAAGCTTCCTCGATGACCGGCAGGGGGACTTTTTTCGTGACACCCAGCAAGAGTATCTCTTCGGGGGAACGCCCGGATTTCCGTGCCGCCCGCGCAATTTGCTCCTGGAGGGCGGCGAGTTTATCTTCTAGAGAATCTGGCATAAAGATGAATATAACCGCCTCCGGGTGGGGCGTGAAGAAAAGATTCGTGCAATGTCTTGATTTTGGAGGCGTTGCTTTTTAGCGTCTTGGCAGCATGTTGTTTTCAGCCAGCCAATCAATCGAATCCAGTGCACAATCGCCCGTGACCCCGTCGCAGGGTGGATCATTCAGTGTCGTGAATGAAATCACCGAGGCGACCCAGGAGTTCGACCAGGCGTTGACAGTTTTGAAGTCGATCACGACGGTGGAGGCGTGGCTGGGATTTACTTCGCTGGTTTTGCTGGGATTGATGCTGGCACTCGGCGTGAACCGTGCTTTGCATTGGAAGGCCTCTTCTATCGCAAAAAAGAATCCTGAATCCATTATCAAAGATTTGTTGCAAATGGTACAGGCTCCCTTGGGCATTTTCATATTCACCTACTTTCTCAGCATGGGTGTGGATGTGTTGAAGCTTCCGGGTTGGTTGTGGATGCGCGTTCATTACACATTCATGCCGATGCTCTATGCGATCGCCATCGTTTTTTTTCTCTTTCGTCTGACAGAACTCGGAGCCCGCCTGCTGCATAAACGCTATCAAGTCGCGGACACGGATGTGGATGAGTATCTCCTGCGGCTTTTGGTGAAACTCGTGAAGTTTGTCATTATCCTGATGACTCTTCTCTTTTTTGTGGATGCCCTCGTGGGATTGGGCAAAATCCTTCCCTTGCTGGCAGGTTTGGGCTTTCTGGGAGCGGCTCTCGCGCTGGCGGCCCAGCACACCCTGGCAAATGTCTTTGCTGCTTTGTCACTGGTTCTCGATCGTGTTTTTAAAATGGGGGATCGCATTCGCTTTGAGAATTATGACGGGTTTGTCATCAAAATGGGATTGCGAAGCACCAAACTCATTTCGATGAGCGGGGAGGTCATCACTTTGCCCAATCGTGAACTCGCCGAGAAACAGGTTCGCAATTTGTCTTCCAAAGGTCAGACTTTGACCGAAATATTTATCAGGTTGCCCTATCAAACTCCGCGTCCCGCCCTTGAAGAGGCGATTTCACTGTTGAATCAAATTCATGAATCGGATGAAAATATCTCGCGTTACACGGTTTCATTCACGCAAATTGATCAATACAGTCTGGAAATTGCCTCCTATCTCTGGAGCGGCTATCGCACACCGGGGCAATACAATGAGTTTGTGACTGCGGTGAATTTAAAGATCAAAGAGGAATTTGACAAAGCTGGCATTGCATTTGCATTCCCGACACAAACAATAGAAATTCACCATTCTCAATCGCAAAATAAGATTCAAAAATAGCAAATATAGAGGAAAACAGGGTTTACTTATGGCAAAACAAATTGTGGAAATGAATGTCGAGAAAGTCACGCAAGAAGCAGGGGATACAAAAACTTTGCTGTTGCGCTGGCCATCAGGAGTGGATTACGAGTTTAAAACAGGGCAATTTATCACGGTTTATCTTCCTGAAGACCCGAAGACGAAGCGGGCATATTCACTTTCTTCCTCTCAATATGACCGCGGGTTTTTTGAAATCAGTGTCAAACGCGCCGGTCATTTCGGGGCATTGCTCAATGACGTGATTCAAGAAGGATCGAAGCTCATGGTGATCCCCCCGGTGGGAAAATTCAATCTGCCTGAGGATCCGACCCATGATGTGATTATGATTGCCGGCGGCAGTGGAGTGACCCCGTTCCGCGGTTTTATCCGACATATTAACCATGACAAATTGCCCACACGGGCGGTTTTGCTCTACACGGTTCGCAATCCCCAGGAGATCATTTTTGATGCGGAGTTCCACAAGCTCGCCGAGGCAAATCCGAATTTTGAATTCAAGGTGACTTGCACACGGGTTACGGCGGAACATGGCTATACCGGTCCTGCATGGACGGGGCACACAGGCCGCATCAATGCCGGCTGGATCAAAGAGCAAATCCGGGACATTACTAAAACAGTCTTTTATGCATGCGGTCCGACCGAGCTCGTGCTCGCTACAGAGAAACTCGTCGTCGAGGAGCTCGGTGTGCCCAAAGCCCAGATGCGTCTCGAAAAGTGGGGATAAAAATCCATCCGCACTTTTGCAGAGGAAGATATTAAAATTCGATAATCAGCAGCTTGAGGTCTTGCCGGCGGTCATACTGGTCCCGATCCCGGTCGCGGTATTCCACATCAGTGATATAACCATCCCGGTTGATGTCGTAGTTCGGCAGCCAGACAAGTTTCACTCCGGTCTTTTTTTCAAATTTTTTGATTTCTTTGCGGGAAAGTTTGCGGTCTTTATTCTTATCGATTTGCTCGAAGCGGATGTCTGCTTTTGCAGGGCTGTTGTATGAGAGTGATGCAGCGAAAAGGCTATGATCAAAAATCAGAAAAGAAATTATCAAGAGTAAAGAGGCTGGGAGTTTGCACGGCATACCTGAGGGTTAGAGGTTTTATCCTTGGACACAAGAAAAAAGGGGCACATTCATTTGAAACGCCCGTTGACACCCAAAAACCTGTCTTTTTGGCAGGGAGCCTCAGGAGTCAGAACTCGATACGCAGGAAAACAAGACCGGGCACACGGTTGTATTTTTCACTTTCCCAGTTCCGGTACATGCCCCAGTTGTCGAACTCCGCCTCGGTGATGTAACCGTCCTTGTCCGCGTCGATGTCCCAGAAGAATTGTACCAATGGTCCCCGGGATGTTTCGAAATCCCGCGCTTCAGAGCGGGTGATGCGACCATCGCGGTCACGGTCAATTTGCTCGAATTGAATCGTGGCACGGGTCGTCCCGGAATCCTGTTGAGCCACGGCAGGACTTGAGGCGACAAAAATGATTCCGGCTGACAGGGCGGTGAGAAAAAGGAATTTCGTCATCATAAAATCAATGTAATTGCATTCCCGGATTTTTCAAGGGCATTGTCCTCATTCACTAAAAAGAGATGGACATCACAGGGAAACCTTGTCCTTCGGGATCGAACGAAGTGTCTCCGGCCCAGCTGTCGTATTCCGCCTGATTGACCCAATTATCCTTCGGGGCATTTTCGGAGATGCCATTAAACAGGGTTTTTACCTCTTGCAG
>CAYTAI010000021.1:23296-24857 GCA_964435715.1 uncultured Verrucomicrobiota bacterium
TTTTACCTCAGGGCTTTTTTTGGCGGCATGCTCCATTTCGTCCATTGTCACGACGCCATCCTGATTTTTGTCGATGTCCCCATGTTTTAATGTCGCCTTGGCAGATCCGGCGTGTGCGGGGTTTTCCTGATGAATTTGCTCCACTTCCTTTTTTGTGATTTTCCCGTCTCCATCGACATCGTAATAGGTGAAAACTTCTTTGGCATGGTGCTGGGCGAATTCCTCATGGCTGACCTTCCCATCCTGATTCGCGTCAACGACCGGCTCCGGCGCGGCGGGCTCGGATGATTCAGATGCGATGAGGGGAGTCATCAAAAGACCCGCGCAGACTATGAGAGCAATTTGTTTCATAAGTCATCCCAATAAACGGTTTGAAACCCCACTTTGTCAAGCCCTCGGTTTGTCGCTGAGACCGCTCAATCCGGGCAGTCCGTCAATGCTGGTCACGTTGTTTTCGCAACGATACTCGTAAAGTCCCTCCGCCCCGCGTTTGCGCGCGTATTCATCGAGAACTGTGCGGTCCGCTTTGAATTCATACAGGGGCACTTGGAATCCACACGAGGAGGCAATCCGCTCCACCTGGATGCGGATGATCGAGCGGGAACCGATATTCGGCGGGAAAAGCGGGAGCAATTTGCCAAAGTCCGGGTGGTCGGGCAGGAGAAATTCCCCCCGCCCGTGGAGTCGAACAATTCGTGGCGCGCCGTCAAAAGCGCACAGCATGATCACAATGCGCCCATTCTCGCGCAGGTGCGAGATGGTTTCCACCCCGCTGTCGGTGAAATCGTGGTACGCCACCGTCAGTGGCCCGAGCACCCGCAGGGAATCCCCGCCTTTGGGGGAAAGATTCACATGCCCCTCTGGGGAGAGGGGAGCTGTGGCGACAAAAAACATTTTCTGTTTTTCGATCCATGCTTTCAAGTCGTCATCGATTTGCGGAAGTGTTTTGCCCATGACAAATGAATGGCAAATTTTCCCGCAAAATACAAACCGGAAATCTTTCCCCCTCGACCAGACGACTCTCCAAATCCTGACCTTTGTCCGCTTGTCCAAGTGGACGACCACGAAAAAACGCAGAATTCACAGAGGGGATCAACCGCGGATGACGCGGATGCGAACGGATGATTGGGGAGCGTCCCGATGCCGCATCGGGATCCCCGCGTTTTCCAGAGGGCGTCCCCGCCCGATGGAAAACGTGCAGAAAAAAATGGGACGACCGGGAGGTCATCCCTCCAATGGGACGGATTGGACGGGCAAGCGGCAAGATGCCGCTTCCACTCTGATCCGTATAAATTGCGTGGAAACGGAAAAGCTTCACTGACGCAAAAAAACCCCCGCCGAAATGAATCGAGGGGGGGAAATCAAACTCTGGCAGGAGGAAAATTAACCTCCGACTTCGGCGCGGGCATCGGCGGCGAGGGCGGTGGAGAGGTAGCGTTCCCCGGTGGAGCAACCGATGGTGACGATCAATTTTCCTTTGTTCTCCGGGCGTTTGGCGACTTCGAGGGCGGCGACGACATTCGCGCCCGTGGAGATGCCCACCAGCAGACCTTCCTCTTTG
>CAYTAI010000021.1:24877-25121 GCA_964435715.1 uncultured Verrucomicrobiota bacterium
CGTCATTGGAAACCGTGATGACCTCATCGACGATATTCAGGTGCAGGTTGTCCGGAACGAATCCCGCGCCCGTGCCTTGGATTTTGTGCGGGCCGGGTTTGACAGGTTCGCCGTTGCGCGTCTGCGTGATGACGGGTGAATCCTTCGGCTCCACGGCGATGGCTTTAAAGTCGGGTTTGCGTTGTTTGATCACCTCGGAAACACCTGTGATCGTGCCGCCTGTTCCGACCGCTGAAACCAAAAT
>CAYTAI010000021.1:25145-31745 GCA_964435715.1 uncultured Verrucomicrobiota bacterium
CAGATTTCCTCAGCAGTGGTTTTTTGATGGATTTCCGGGTTGGCCGCGTTTTTGAATTGTTGGGGAATCCATGAGTTTGGATTTTCCTTGTGGAGCGCCTCGGCCTTGGCAATGGCACCTTTCATTCCCTCAGCGGCGGGGGTGAGAACCAGCTTCGCGCCCAGCATGGCCAGAAGAACACGGCGTTCGATGGACATGGTCTCGGGCATGGTCAGAATAATCTTGTATCCTTTGGCGGCTGCGACAAATGCCAGCGCGATGCCGGTATTGCCGGAGGTCGGCTCAATGATCAGTGTGTCTTTTTTGAGGATGCCCTTTTTCTCGGCGTCCTCGATCATGGCCGCACCGATACGGTCTTTGACACTGCCAAGGGGGTTGAAAAATTCGGCCTTGATGGCGACGGTTGCACCCGCGCCTTCGGTGACACGGTTGAGTTTGATCAAGGGCGTGCGCCCGATGGTTTCAATGACGTTATTATAGATAGGCATAAGCTGGATTTTGTTTTTTTAAAGGTTGATTGATTGAAGAATAAATAGTTTAAACAAGTTTGAAGGACAAACCAAGCTTTTTAGATTTATGAATAAACAAGACTCCACAACTAGGAATTACCGCCCCGCCAAAGCCGTCATTCTCGCCGCCGGCAAAGGCACGCGCATGGGTGAGCTCACCAAAGCACTGCCCAAACCGATGGTCGAGGTCAATGGGAAACCCGTGCTCCAGCACATTATCGAGGGACTGCGGGATTCCGGTGTGAAAGAGATTTTTGTCATCACCGGCTATTGCGCGGACGTGATTGAGGATTATTTTTTAAACGGCGAGAAATTTAATGTCTCCATCACCTACGGCCGCCAAGTGGTGCAAGACGGCACGGGCAAAGCCCCGGAAATCGCAAAAGAATGGATCGGAAATGACAATTTTCTCATGACCTACGGCGACATATTGGTCTCCAAGGAAAATTACTCCGGGATGCTTGATGCCTTTGCAAATTGCGCGGAGACTCTGGACTCATTAATATCGGTCAAACGCGGTGAAGACGTGAAAAAAGGGGCGGTCGTTATTTTTGACGACAAATTTCTCCTCACCGATCTCGTGGAAAAACCCGATGACGCGCAACTTGCCCAGCTCGAAGCAGCCGGAAAGCTCGGGGGTGGAAAACCCGTCTGGTATAACGCAGGAGTCTACCTTTTTACACCAAAGGTCTTTGTCCACATCGACCGGCTGCAAAAGTCGCCCCGGGGTGAATACGAGCTTCCCGATGCGATCCGCGCTTTTGTTCAAAATAGTCAGAATGTGCTGGGATACGAGTTGCAGGGGCAATGGGTTGATGTCCGCGATCCGGGGGTTCTGAAAGAAGTGCAGGGAATTCAACTCTGATTTTTTTGACCATGACCACCTTGATTACATTATTGCTGTCGAATCTCAACCTTGTGTTTTTTGTGTTCTCATTTTTTGTGGCGGCACTTTGGTGCAAGGTGGGCAAAACGGATTACCGGAGCGAATTGCTCCGGTGGATTCTTTTTTTAATGGGGGGTGTTGTTGGGATTTACACGTTTGTCCTGCACGTCTTTTTCGCGCAAATTGCCGCGGCAAATATCGGCTGGCAGACAAGTCCTTTCCAATATGAGGTGGGTATGGCGAATCTCGCCATCGGGGTGTGTTGTCTTTTTGCCTTGAAAGCCTCTTACAATTATCGACTGGCGGCGGGGATCACTTTATCCGTGTGGCTCGGCGGGGATGCGGTCGGGCACCTGGTGCAGATGGTTCAAGCCCATAATTTTGCGCCCGGCAACGCCGGGTCATGGTTCTGGACGGATGTCCTGACCCCGGCTGTCGTGATGACACTGCTCGCCATCACCAAGCCCGCGAAAAAGTGATTTTGAGCTCCCGGAGCAATTTGCTCTGAGGAGCCACACGGAGCGGTCAGGGCTTGATGTGATCATCTTTTTGCTGTGAAACAATTTGCTCCGGCTTTGGGGCGTCAGACAAAGCGGGGGCGGGAAGATCCTTTTTCCAGTAGGACATCGGGGGGAGGATGAATTCCCACGGAGCCCGGAGGAATCGCCAGAGCAATTTGCCCGTGAGCTCCAGTGAGTCGCGCAATGACCAGCGGAAAGCGCGCATCGCGGTGAAAAGGGACAGGAAAAAACTCACACCCAGATTCAGGACAAACATGACGGCGATGCCGCCCAGCGCCCGAATGAACCATCCGTCCATGAACCAGGCTTTTTCCAGTGACGCGGCGGCGAGAGCGAGAGTGCCTGTGGAAAGTGTCACATGACGCACATCCAGGGCGATTCCGAAAAATTGTCCCAGCGAATGCACCATTCCGAGCATGAGTCCGAGCGAGATATTGGTGGCGAGGGCGGCATTATGATGTTCATACGCGATCCCGACTTTTTTCATTTTGTCCGCACCCACGAGTTCCCCCAGACGATGATCGGCGATGCCCTGGGAAATCCGGTGGTAGGACGACCAGTTGTCGAACCATCCGCCGATGAGACTCGCCAGCCAGAGAATCACCCCGGTGAGCGCCGCATAAAAAACTGTTCCACTGTCCAACGGGCTCAAGGTGGCGTAGGTGTGGCGCGCGTATTCATCGCTCATGAAAAATGAGCCTGTCGTCCAAAGCCACACATAACTGAAAACATAGGCGCCGGCAGCCACCACCAGAATATTGCCTGCCGCCGCCGCGACTTGGGTGTAGGCCACTTTTGGTGTGATCTCGATCATTTCGCGAATGACGCGGTTGCGATTTTTATTGCCCATGGACTTGGCGAGCGTCGCAGCTGTCATTGCCGGCTGTTTGGTGGCGAGGACAAAGCCGCAGGCGTGCAGAATGATAAAGCTGATGGCGTAGTTGAGCCCCGCCGCCAGCCCTTCCAAGAATGGAGCCAAGTGCCAACCGTAGATGTGGATTTTGATGGCGGCGGTGAATACAGTGAGAAATCCGCCACCCGCCGCCGCGATCCAGATATGCCAATACTCCTTTTTCGACAGGGCAATGTAATGCTCGCCCAGTTGCCCCGAACGCTCCACGATTTTCCGGTAGATGAGGCTCGTATTCTTGCGAATCAATGACAGCAGGCTGTTGTCCTCGGAGATGTTTTCGAGGAGTTCCCGGCCCATGTCCTGAATCAAACCGGCGCGGGCGGTCTCATCAGACTCGGTGATGATCGCGATCATGTTATCCATGCGGTCGAGGCAGGTTTCCATGAGGTCAATGCTGAAAACCGTGTCGATACTGACTCCACCGCGTTCCTCGAGCTTGCGGCGAAGCGTGCCGAGTTCCGCCCGGCAGCCCAGCGCATCCTTGCGCCAGAGCTCGACAGCCGCAGCGATATCCTGCCCCTTTTGAAAATGATCCATCAGGGATTCCGAGGAAAAAATGATTCGATGAAAGGAGGATGCTGACAGCCCGCCGGCGGAGAGTTTCGACCGGACATCCGCGCCGAGGCCGTGCAGGTGGACTTTTGCGGCCAAGAGCCGGAACCCATCGGCAAAACCATCCACCAATGGCTGGAGGAATTCGCGGTTGTCATAGGGGAGGATCACATTTTGAACCCGCGCAAATTGCTCCGGGGTCAGGCTCAGAAAGTATGGGGCGGAACGGGTGTTTTTTCCAAGACGCCGGAGAAATTTCGCAAAATCGTGATCGTCACGGGGTGGAGGGAGAAATTTCCGGGCGAGGCGATTGGTGAATTCCGACAGGAAGCCCCGGTGGGACGGCACGCCGGTTTCCCCGAAGACATTGACCATATTCATCGACATGAGCATTTGTCCGAGTGAGGACTGATAATCCCCGCGGAGGCCCGTACAATTTTCGAGGATCCGCAGATGCAACTCCGCCCGTGTCAGTGAAATGAGCTCCTGGCTGTTTTGATCGCGAAACCAGGCAAATCCCTCCTTACTGATCCATTGATTGATCCGGCTCCATGAGTCGATTTTCAGGGAAAGATTTTTCGAGCCGGTGAATGCCGCCAACAGGTCGTGCAATTCACTCAGATAGGGATTGGTGCGGTATTGAGGTCCAAAGCAGGCGAATAACTCTTGTTCCTGCGATTCATCCAAAGGCATATCAGCTTTTATTGATGATTTTTTCGTGCTGGTCAATCATATAGCGGTCGGTCATGCCTGAAATATAATCACATACGGCCCGGTAGATGCCGATTTTATTGATTCGTCCAGCGGATTTGCGTCCGACCAGGGCGGGGTTCTCGATGAATTTATTGAAGACCTCGCGCATGATCTGGCAGGTGCGGGTATGGACGGCTTTGACTTCCGGATGGAAATAAAGGTTTTGATAAAGGTATTTGCGCAATTTGATATTGAGCTTGGCGAGAGCAGGGGTGTAGCCGATGAGATTCTCGTGGAAGCGGCGCACATCGTCGGCGGATTGAACACCCGCGGACATGATTTTTTTGGCGGAATGACTGACGACATCAGAGACCTCTCGATCAATCAAATAACGGATGACCACACCGGGGGTGATTTCGGACTTTTTAATTTTGAAGACTTTTTGCACGCGAGCCATCGCGTCGCGCCATATTTCCAATTCCATCAGGTCATCGATTTTGAGGAAACCGGACTCGATCCCGTCTTCGATATCGTGGCTGTAATAGGCGATTTCATCAGCAAGATTGGCAATTTGCGCTTCGAGACTGGCGCGGGGAAACTTGAAGAATTTTTTGTTCTTATAGTCGGGAGTATCGTAGGCGGTTTCGTGTTTGACCAGACCCTCACGGACTTCCCACGTCAGGTTCAGCCCGTCAAAGCCGGGGTAACGTTTCTCGATGACCTCAACGATGCGCAGGCTCTGGAGGTTGTGGTCGAAGCCCCCGTATCCCGCCATAAGCTCATTGAGTGTGTGCTCACCGGCATGACCGAAAGGCGAGTGCCCGAGATCGTGGGCGAGCGCGATGGTTTCAGCGAGGTCTTCATTGAGGCGCAGGCTTTTGGCGATGGTGCGGCTGATATTGGCGACTTCGATTGTATGCGTCAGACGGGTGCGGAGATGGTCTCCGGTGCCATTGAGGAAAACCTGGGTTTTGTATTCCAAGCGGCGGAAAGCGGTGGAATGAATCACGCGGGCGCGGTCGCGCTGGTACTCGGTGCGGATGTCATGTTTGGTCTCGGGATTGTCCCGTCCGCGTGTGTCCGCGCTTTTTTGAGCGTAAGGTGCAAGGGTCAGTTTTTCGAGATTTTCCTGATCAAGTCGTTTTTGAATCATAAAGATGTTTCTTTTGGGTTGATTTTAAGGTTCAGCAGGGCTGTAAGGCCCCCAGTCGAATTTCTGAGCCCGGAATTTTTCATAAGTTGCGGGGGAGACTTTTACGGAATTGGCTTTGGCATCAATTCTTCCCAATGCAAAGGGGTTCCCGAAAATATCATTTCCCTGGCAACTGGCTAAACGGCTTTCCGGATGAAAGTAGGGGGTTAAATTCTCCCACTGAATCTCCGTGCCCCCGGCAGGCTGCTTGTCCACAGCATATTGAGAAATGGCTTTGTCAATGAGCTTGCACTCTTCCTTGGTCAGGTGAGCAATGGCTTCACCGCGGTTGGCCATGAATTTCTGGAGGACGGCATCACGGTTTTCCCTCAAGACAGGAATGGCATAGTAGTTGCCCGAAATGAGAATGCCCTCGGTGGCGACTTTGTTGTGGTAATACGTTTCAGGGTAGTCCGTCAGCACTTTCTCAGCCATTTTGATTGCCATATTGAACCCGGCGAAACTCTGCTCAAAAAGTTTGATGAATGATTCGTGACTGAGTTTGTCATTGCGTTGTGTCTCCATCTTCAGAGTGGAGTCGATTTGGTTGAAGGTATTCAAGTAGAGTTGCGCGGCGGATTCGTAAAGATCTTTGGCTTCAAACTCCCTTTTAACCGCAAAATGAGGGTTCTGTTGGATTTCCTGGAATTTAACCCTTATCTCGGACTGGGTTTGATCAAGTTGCCAGGTTTTAAATCCCAAGAATCCGGAAATGCAAAGGAGGACAAAACAAGTAATGCCGAGAATAATGATGCTGGTGCTTTTTTCCATTTCTATATTAACCCGATTTTACTTAAAGGGTTTCATCAGAATTGAAAAGTGTGCAAGTGTGGCAGAATGGTGAATTTAAGTGTTTGCCACAACACTGAATCCGGTTATTCTCCCGGTCTTTAATTTTATATCATTATGGAATACGAAGTCACTATCGGACTGGAAGTCCACGTTCAGCTCAAAACCGAGTCAAAAATGTTCTGCGGCTGTAAAAATGAGTATGGAGCCGCTCCGAATACGCATACATGTCCCGTGTGTCTGGGGATGCCGGGGGCATTGCCTGTGCCAAACCGCCGGGCATTGGAAATGACCGCATTAACAGGCCTGATGCTCAACTGTACCATCGCACCGGAGTGTAAATTTGACCGGAAACATTATTTTTATCCGGACATGCCAAAGGATTACCAGATCAGCCAGTATGACCTTCCGATTTGCTCGGGCGGTCATGTCGATCTGGTCAAAGAGTGTTATCCCAAAGACGTGCAAAAAGAAATCAATGATGTCAAGAAAGTGCGGCTCATCCGGATTCATCTCGAGGAGGATGTCGCCAAGTCATTTCATTT
>CAYTAI010000021.1:31756-33333 GCA_964435715.1 uncultured Verrucomicrobiota bacterium
AGCGGCATTGATTTCAACCGGGCGGGCACGCCCTTGATGGAAATTGTGACGGAAGCCGATATTACCACCCCGGAAGAGGCATTTTCCTTTCTGAGCACTTTGCGGATGAATCTCCTCTATGGAAAGGTCAGTGATGCGGATATGGAAAAGGGGCAGATGCGTTGTGACTGCAATATTTCCTTGCGCCCGAAGGGGGCGAAGGAATACGGAACCAAAATTGAGATTAAAAATATGAATACCATCAGTGGTGTTCGCCGGGCATTGGCATACGAGATCAAACGCCAGGCGGCGGGTTATGATCGCGGTGAGAAATTCGCCCAGGAGACACGCCGCTGGGACGAGGAGAGTGGGCAAACAATTTTAATGCGTACCAAAGAATACGCCCACGACTATCGCTATTTCCCTGATCCGGACTTGATGCCTGTGGATACAACCGTCTTTATGGACAAAGTGCGTCTGGAAATGCCGGAGTTGCCCGCACAGAAACGCATCCGGTATGTCAATGACTTTGAGATCACGGATTACAATGCTGCTGTCCTGTCCACAGATAAAACACTGGCTGAATATTTCGAAGCTGCTGTCAAAGGTGCAAAATCAACGAATGTCGTGGCAAATTTTATCGTCAATGACCTGCTGCGTGACCTCGGAAATGAAGGGAAGGAAATCGCTGACTCACCCATTTCCCCTGAGAATATTAATAATCTCGTCGTGACGCTTGATGCCGGTAAAATCAACTCACAACAGGCAAAAGAAATATTCATCCAGATGTATCAGACGGGCAAAAGTGCCACTGAGATCATCTCGGAAAATCCCGAAAAATACAAGCAAGTCGACTCTTCGGAAATAGAGGCAATGGTCGATGCAGCCATCGCTGCCAATCCCAACGCTGTCGCTGAATACAAGAGCGGAAAAACCGGCGCGATCAATTTTATCAAGGGACAAGTGATGAAACAGGCGAAGGGCAAAGCCAGTCCAACGGTCGTTGACGAGATGCTCAAGTCCAAGCTGGGGTAAGTCAATCCAAGAGAAAATCAAAGTCTTTTTGGTTTTTATCGATATTTTTTAAAATCTTATTGGGCAGGGGCATATTTGCCCCAGTCGAATGACTCGGATTCAAATGCACGGTAGGTCTCCGGGGAAATGGTCACGACATTTTTCCCCGGGGCATACTGACCGAGAATAAAGGGATTCCCAAAAATATCTTTACCATCGGCCACCGTCAAACGTCCCATCGGAGGAAAGTAATTTGTGAGATTATTCCATTCGATTTGAGTGCCGAATGTCGGCTTTTCGCTGACGGCATACTGGGAGATTGCACGATCAATCATTTTACACTCTTCGAGCACCAATCCGGCGAGTGCCGTGCCGCGATTCGCAGTGAATCTCCGCAGGGTGTTGTCACGGATCTCACGGAGTTGATCGATTGTGTAATATTTTCCGGCAACCAATAACCCCTGTTTGACGAGTTTGTCCCGGTAGTAGTAACCTTGAAAATCACGCATGATTTTTTCACACATCAGAATTGCCGTGTTATAGCCCACGTAACTCTCCTCAAACGCTTGAATAAATGATTCGCT
>CAYTAI010000021.1:33355-43182 GCA_964435715.1 uncultured Verrucomicrobiota bacterium
AAACGATCCTGTGCCTGGGCTTCGGCTTTCAGGATGTTTTCAATCGAGCTGTTGGCATCAAAAAATATCTGCCCCGCGAGTTCATAGGTCTCCCGAGCTTCGAGTTCCTTGTGGAGTTCCTCTTTGGGTTGATGATAGATTTCGTCGAGTTTGGAGGAGAGGGTATTGAGCCTCCAGTGTTGGATCAGGACAAATGTCAGCGTCGCCGAGACAACGAGTGTCAAACAAACAATGAGGATACCCGCCGTCCAAAAAAAAGTTTTCTTGTCAAAATTCCACAACCGAACAAGAAATTCCTTGCTCCTGACCTTCGCTTTTTCCTGAAGAATATCGGCTTGATCTTCGAGTTTTTCTTTGAAATTTTCAAATTTATCCATGTCGTGCCCTACTCTGAGAACGGAAGAATAGGGTATAACACAGATAAAGTGAATTCAAAATAGCGGGTGAATTTCCGCGGAGAAGCCCTCTGATTTTAAGGCGAAAAATCATTCATCCACTTGACCCTGGGGCATTCCTGCAGGGAGTGCCTTGGGTTTGGGGCATGTGCTTTGGAGAATAATGTGTTTGCCTGTTGCTGAGGCTTCAAGGATCGATTGCATGATGTCCAGCGCATGGAACCCAAGCTCGCCGGTCATGCGCGGCGGGCGTTTGTTCCAGATGGCTTTTGCCATGTCGGCGACACCGATCCCGCGGAATCCGGGCTCGGCGTGGAGTGGAGGCATGGCGAGCCACTCGGGCATTCCGGGACGAATGATTTTGACAGTGCCGCCTGTTCCATTGGGGTCTGGAACTGACATGGAGCCCTCAGTGCCGAAGATTTCAATATTGGGCAAATTGCCCGCCCAGACATCAAATGAGGTCAGTAGCGTGACCACTGCGCCATTATGAAAATCCAGAATCGAGGCAATGTGAGTGGGAGTCTCGACATTCACGACCTTGCCCTTTTTGGGTTCGCTCGTGATGGTGCGCGTGGGGAATGAAGTTTGTGCGGAGGAGGTCACCCGTTTGACCGGTCCGAGCAAATTGATCAGGGCATTGATATAATACGGACCCATGTCGAAAAGAGGGCCGCCACCGACCTCATAATAAAATTCCGGTGAAGGATGCCAGCTCTCATGACCGTGACAGATCATATGAGCGACTCCGGCGACGGGTCGTCCGATCCATCCTTCATCGAGCACTTTGCGCGCAATTTGCTGCCCCGGCCCGAGATAAGTGTCCGGTGCACAACCGACAAAGAGCCCCTTTTTCTTGGATAAATCAAGAACGGCCTGGCCTTCTTCCCGGTTCAGCGCAAATGGTTTTTCACAGTAGGCATGTTTGCCCGCATTCAGGATTTGGAGATTGACTGGTGCGTGGGCTTTGGGAATCGTGAGATTGATGACGATCTCGATTTCGGGATTTGCCAGCAACTCATCGACGGTGCAGGCTTTGGTTCCGAATTTTGCCGCCTTTTCCCTGGCACTGTCCTGATTCATGTCCGCACAGGCGGCGACCTCGATAAATGGATAAAGCTTGAGCCCTTCAAAGTAGGCTCCGCTGATATTGCCTGTTCCGATGATACCGACTTTCATTTTCTTGCTGGGTGAGGATGTGCTCATAAATATTTTTATTTTCCTCAATACGGTTTGCGCCCCCAATGTCAACACCTGTCAGGAGAAATTGATGGGATTTTTTCGCTCGTGTCATTGCTGAAGCAGTTCAGTATCTTATGCTATTGAAGTGTATGTTGGCTCTCGTGTTTTTATCTCTAAAAAAGATTATCAGATCATAACCTAGGTCAAGACTATTTCAGTTTGTCGTTACAGAACTGTAACGATGGTAGATTTTGGAATATATTCAGCCTTAAGGTTATATCCTAATAATTTATTAAATATTATATAAATAGTCTTGAGTATTCTTTGTTGTCAGGATACAAACACGCCTGTTCTAGGGGAAAAGTTTATCAAACAAAGTTTTTATTCCGTGCATCACTATGCACTGAAAGAATAAAGGTCAATGCCCGTGCTCAAAAGAATATTCATTTTGATTGTTGCACTCCTGCTTACGGGAGAGTTGGCTTATCTTTTTTCCCAGACTGTTATTAATGGAACAACTGTTACCACGAATGCGGTTTATACCGTTGGAGCGACGGACTCGGGCAACTCTTTGATTATCAGTAATGGTGGCGAATTATTTGTCACCAATGATGTGTCTGGGCGTTCTGCTATCATTGGGTCAAATAATGCAGCCCATTTGAATAGTGTTCTGGTATGGGGGACGGATTCGTCATGGACGAATCAGGGAAACCTGTTTATTGGTCTGGATGGACGGAGCAATTCGCTCACTCTTTCCAATGGAGCCTTTGTTTTGAATAATGAGGCGCAGATTGGCAGTGGGTCACCATCATCGAATAACTACGTTATCGTGACGGGTTCAGACTCGATTTGGTCGAACCGAAGTGACCTTTTCATTGGAAATAGCGGAAGTGGTAATCGACTCTTAATCAGCAACGGTGGAATAGTTTACAATCAATCGGCGACTCTCAGTGCCAACTCGGGCTCGTTCAGCAATTTTGTCATCGTGGACGGGGATGGTTCTGTCTGGTCGAACCGTGGGACGCTGATTATAGGTAATTTACGAGCATCAAATACGGTTTCCATCACGGCGGGGGGTAAGGTTTTTGCCAACGCGGTGACGATGGGTGGCGGTGCTGTCTCGACAAACAATTTGCTCTCTCTCTCCGGCGCAAATTCCCAATTTATCGTGACCAATAGCGGGGGCACATCCCTCTTCGAAGTCCGACGCGGAGCGGTGAATCAAAACGGCGGCACGGTCATGGCGAATCGCCTCCTCCTGACCAATCCCGCCGTGGCGGGCACTGGCGCAGTTTACAATCTCAACGGGGGTGCCCTCATCACCGATGGCACGACCCATAGCAACGGGCAGAATTTTGTGGTCGGCACGAATGCGACATTTGTCGCCCGGGGCGGAGTTCATGAATTTCAGAATGAACTCCGGGTCGGTGACTCGGGCTGGAGCAACTCCATGGTGATCAGCAACGGTGCGGATGTGTTAAATTCCGTGGGGTATATCGGACAGGGGTCGAATTCTTCGAACAACACAGTTCTGGTGACCGGGAGCGGCTCGATCTGGTCGAATCGGTCGGAGCTGTATGTCGGAAATGCCGGATCGGGTAACAGCCTTGTTATAACCAATGGTGGTGCAGTCTTCAATGGTCTGGCCTATCTCGGTGTCAATACACCGGGGCGGGATAACTTTGTCGCTGTCGGCGGAGCGGGTTCCATCTGGAGCAACCGCAGTTCGGTATATATCGGGTTCAATCGCGGCTCCAACGCAGTTCGCGTCACGGATGGCGGAACAGTGTATGCCAACCACGTCTATCTGGGCAATGGTGGCACCGCGACCAATAACCTGCTTTCGGTCAGCGGGAGTGGTTCACTCTGGACGAATCTCGGTGATATGCATGTCGGGTATGGGGCGGCGGGCAATCACATGACTATTTCTGATGGAGGAGATGTGATCAATGGAGTCGGTTACATCGGCCATGATTTGGCTTCCTCAAACAACGTGGTCAGCCTGTCCGGTGCGGGTTCGCTCTGGAGCAATCGCAGTGATTTATATGTGGGCTTGTCCGGTGCGGGAAATCAGATGGTTGTCTCCAATGGCGGACGGGTGGAGAATGCCGCAGGCCAAATCAGTGGTAACATATCCTCCTCAAATAACACGGTGACGGTGACCGGGGCTGGATCGGCTTGGAGTAACCGGAGTGATCTCATCTTGGGCCTCTCTGGCGCGAGCAACAGCCTGACGATCAGCAATGGGGGACGGGTGGACAATACGGGGGGATATCTGAGTTGGGATGAATCCTCGTCGAACAACGTGGTGACAGTGACGGGGACGGACTCCCTGTGGAGCAATCTGACCGATTTAAATATGGGCTTTTCTGGCGCGGGCAACAGCCTGACGATCAGCAATGGCGGGCGTGTGGACAATGATGCGGGATATGTCGGGCGTTTTTCATCCTCATCGAACAACGCAGTGATCGTGACGGGCGCTGGGTCACTCTGGAGCAATCGCAGTGATTTGCATGTGGGATATAATGGCGCGTCAAATTTCATGAGCATAGGCAACGGAGCAATAGTTGAGAATGCCATCGGATATATGGGATTTGCATCTTCCTCATCCAATAATGTGGTGACAGTGTCCGGTGTCGGATCGCTTTGGAGTAATCGGAGCAATTTGTACGTGGGGGATGCCGGAAGAAATAATGCCTTGATCATCAATGATGGGGGACAGGCCGAGAATCATGATGGAATTATTGGAGACAATGCCTCTTCCATTAATAATAATGTCACGGTGATAGGAGCCGGTTCGTTATGGAGCAATCGGAATAATTTATATCTGGGTGATGTCGGGAGAAGTAATGCTCTGACTATCAGCGATGGGGGGCAGGTGCAGAATAATATTGGTTTTATCGGATTCAACCTTTCGACCTCGAGCAATATCATGACAGTGATGGGAGCCGGGTCGTTGTGGAACAACCAGGATAATTCATATGTGGGATATTCTGGCAGAAATAATGCCCTGACCATTTTCGATGGGGGACAGGTGGAGAATGATATAGGGATGATTGGATTCAATGATTCCGCCTCAAATAATACCGTAACAGTGGCGGGAACGGGGTCGCTCTGGAGCAACCGACTTAGTCTAAGAGTGGGCAGTTCCGGCAGGGACAACACATTGATCGTCAGTAATGGGGGCATTGTCCATACAAGAGAAATGTTTGTGGGTTTGTTTTCTTCCTCGACAAACAACCTTGTGACAATCTCCGGGACAGGGAGTCAATTGATTGTGACAAATTCCGCCGGGACGGGAACCTACGACATCCGGCGCGGGACGAATGTCCAAAACGGAGGCACTGTCATCGCAAACAATTTGCTCGTGACCAATCTGGTGACCGGCGGAACGGGCAGTGTTTACCTTCTCAACGGGGGTGCTCTCATCACCGATGGAACAACTTTCAGCAATGGACAGGATTTTGTCGTTGGCACCAATGCGACATTCGTCGCCCGCAGCGGGATTCATGAATTTCAGCATGATATTCAAGTCGGCAACTCAGGCTGGAGCAACTCCATGACAATCAGCAATGGCGCAGATGTGTTTAATTTAGATGGATACATGGGGTATGCCAGTTCATCTTCCAACAACGTAGCCACTGTAACGGGTAATGGTTCGGTTTGGAGCAATCTGAACAGCTTGTCAGTGGGGAGAAGCGCTGAGAAAAACACGTTGAACATATCAAATGGAGGCGCTGTTTTTAATGTGGCGGGAACGGTCGGGTCTTTTTCAACATCATCAAATAACACGGTAATAGTTTCCGGACTCAACTCTCTCTGGAGTAATGCGGGCACATTGCGAATGGGAAATCTCGGCCAATCCAACTTGTTGGTGATTAGTAATGGCGGGCAAGTGGTGAATAACAGTGGAAACATTGGATATTTTATATCAGCATCAAATAACACGGTCTTGGTCATGGATGCGGGATCGCGATGGAATAACCGAGGCATTTTGTATGTTGGCAGGGAAAGTCAGCAAAATGCTTTGACCATTGATAACGGAGGACAAGTCCTGGCTAATAGTATGATTGTGGGAGGTGATGCTTCTTCGACAAATAATCTCGTGACGATCAACGGAGTGGGGACGGAGTTAATCGTGAGTAATACTTATGATATCCAGCGCGGGACGAATGTTCAAAATGGTGGCACGGTTATCTTAGGTGAATTGCTCGTGACGAATCCTACGACAGGAGGCACGGGCGGGGTTTATCTGCTCAATGGAGGATTACTCACCAGTTACAGCACAACCTACAGCAACGGGCAGGATTTTGTAATCGGAACTAATGCCACCCTGGCCGTTCAACTTGGGCTGCATGAATTTCAGAATGGTGTGCGTGTCGGAAATAATGGAGGAGGAAATTCATTCATCGCGACGAATGGCTCAATCATACGGATGGATGAATTAATCATCGGCGCACAACCGGACTCATTAAACAACCAAGTGATCCTGTCCCTCACCACATGGACAAACCGTTTTGACGTTTCGATGGGAAATCTTGGAACATTGATGATTTCCAATGCGGCACAGTTGCAGAATACCGATGCTTTTATCGGAGGAGACAGCAATCTGATTATTGTCACTGGGAGTGGTTCCTCGTGGACAAATCTTGATCGCCTGCATATCGGCAATGATGGGGAGGAAAACCGATTGATCGTAAGCAATGGGGGATATGTTTTCTCCGCCAATGCGCGACTGGGTTGGAATGATGACAGTAGCAGCAATAACCACATCTTAATCACCGGTTCTGGTTCCCTGTGGTCAAATCTCTATGGCATCAGTGTGGGCGATTTTAGTCAAAGCAATTCCCTGTCGATTGAAAATGGAGGGCAAGTTTTTTCCCAATCTGGTGTGATCGGGAATGTTTTATGGGCCAGCAACAATCTGGTGTCCATATCCGGTGCGGGGTCTCTTTTATCAATTGATGATGAATTATTAGTGGGCGGCTATGTCGAAAAGAATCATCTGTTTGTTTCTGACGGGGGTGAACTTCGCACGGCTGGACTGACTATCGGTCTGGGTGAGGAGTCCACCAATAATACGGTGGTATTAAACGACTCATCTTCATTAATTATTGTGACTAATTCTGCCGGGACGGGAACGTATGATATCCGGCGCGGAACGAATGTGCAGAACGGCGGCGCCGTCATTGCAAACAACTTGCTCGTGACGAATAACGCGTTTTTTTCTGAGACTGGCAGCGTTTACCTCCTGAATGGAGGCACTCTCATTACTGATCGCACGACCCACAGTAACGGGCAGAATTTTCTCATTGGAACCAATGCCACCTTCGTCGCTCGCAGTGGAGAACATCGTTTTCAGGGTGACATTCGTGTCGGCGATTTGGGGGAAGGCAACACATTCATCGTCACCAATGGCTCCCAGGGAAGAGCCAATAGCCTGTTAGTGGGATACGACACGACTGCATCCAATAATCTCACGATCCTTTCCGGCGCCGGAACAACTTGGACGAACAATCTCGGTGTTGTCGTGGGGGTTTATGGAATGAACAACCGCTTGGTTGTGTCCAACGGGGCGGTTTTGGCTGGCACAAGCGGGACGCTGGGAGCCACGGCTGGCTCATCCAGTAATTCCGCTTTGATTGCCGGCGCGGGAACCATTTGGACGAATACGGGCAGGCTGCTGGTCGGAGGAGTGGGGGGACGCTCCAATCTGCTTGAGATTGTCGATGGAGCCTTTGTCGCCAGTTCCAATGGGGTGATGGCTTCGCATTCAGCCGCCACTGGCAATGTGGTGATGGTTCGCGGGGCTGGTTCGGTTTGGTCAAATGCCACCAGCCTGATAGTCGGAGAAGAGGGGCGGCATAATTTATTGATGATTTCCAATGGGGGAGGGGTTTATAGTCAGACCGGAACAATCGGGTTGAATCTTCCCGCGGAAACAGCCAGCAACAGGGTTTTTGTCACGGGTTCTGGCTCTTTCTGGAGCAATACGGGCACAATCATTATCGGAAACAGCTCCTGGAGCAATTCGCTCACGATCAATGACGGCGGCTTCGTCATGACGGACAGCATGATTCTGGGGAATAATCCTGCCGCCTCACGCGGCAACAGGCTGGAGATCGCAGACACAGCGAGTCAACTCATTGTGACCAATGGTTCAGGAACAGGCGCGCTCAATGTCCGCCGTGGCACAGTGGATCAAAATGGGGGCACGGTCATCGCAAACAACTTGCTCGTGACCAATCCGGCGGTGGCGGGGACAGGCAGTGTTTACAATCTCAACGGCGGCACCCTCATCACTGACGGCACGACCCATAGCAACGGGCAGAATTTTCTGCTCGGCACGAACGCGACCTTCGTTGCCCGGAGTGGAACTCACCAATTCGAGAATCATTTTTTTATTGGAAGCAATGGGTGGGGAAATACACTCGTGATCAGCAATTCTTCATGGGTGGAAAATCAAATAGGTATGATCGGGTATGATGTTTCCTCATCGAATAATGCCGTTTATCTCACTAGCGCGGGATCCGTCTGGAGCAACAGGAGCAACATTGTGTTGGGCGTTTTTGGTCAAGAAAACATGCTGATTGTAAGTAATGGCGCTCAAATGCACAACAATCAAGGTTTTGTCGGGGATAATGCCCTGTCTCCAAGCAACTCAGTTTTGATTACGGGAGTGGGCTCGGTATGGAGTAACCGCAGTCACTTATATTTTGGGCATGACAGTCAGGCAAATGACCTCACCATCAGTAATGGAGGTTCTGTTTTCTCAACAAATATGCTCGTTGGTCGTTTTGCCTCATCAACAAATAACCTTGTCACTGTGGATGGAGTAAATAGCTCTCTGATCGTAACCAATGCATCCGGGGACTCCATTCTCGAGGTTCGCCGGGGAACCCTCGACATTGCGGGGGGACAGGTTTTTGCCAATACACTTTTGGCCACAAATGCCGCATCGGTGATCAAGGGATATGGGACTATCACAGGGGACACCGTGGTGTCCAACGGCGCGGTCTTTGATGTCGATGGGGCTTTGACCAATGTGGGCAATGTGAATTTCGGGACAGGAGTCAATGTTGCCGCCCTCACAGATGCTGTTGATGTCCTGCGGATGGAGTCGGGTATTATGACCAACCAAGTGGATTTCACCATCGAAGCGGGTAGCCTGGGGGAATACGCGATGGATTTTGATACAGCCTCCGGTTTTATCGCCGACGGTGGTGTTATCACTTGGAATTTCAACACGGCTCCCGTGTATGGTCATTTTGGAGGAGTCAGGTCTGCCACGGATATTTTCAGCATTTATCAGGACGGTTTCGGGAATTTCACCAGCGGGTTCCAGGCGACCGGTCTTGAATCTTATCAACATCTGACCAGTTATTACGACGGCACGTTATACTACCTCACCGTCATTCCCGAACCCTCCACCTACGCCCTGCTTGTGCTGGGAGCCATTTGCGCCGGGTTGGTGCTACGCCGCAAAAAAACAGTGGCAGTCATCTCAAAGTAGGGTTGGTGGATGGTGCAAATTGCGTTTACTCCCCCGGCTGGTATTCCAAAGCCATAGCAATTTGCGCGGCGAGGGTGGGGGTGGCGAAGCGTTCGATGAGATGCAGGGCCAGATCGATCCCGGAGGTGATCCCGCCAGCGGTCAGAATATGACCGTCGTCGATGACACGACCGGGAGTGATTTGCACGGGAAATTTCTTTAAATCTTCCAAAGCACTGTGATGGGTGGTGCAGGGGCGTCCGTCGAGCAATCCCGCTGCTGCCAGGATCATGGCACCAGTGCACACACTCGCGAGGATGACCCCGCTCTGGTGCAAATTGCACAGCAGAGTCCGTGCCTCGGCGCAATTTGCCACGCCACGGGCTCCCATCGGACTTTGATCGACCCAGCCGCCTCCGGGGATGATGAGCAAATCCGGTTTTTGCTCCAGCGAGAGCAATTTGCGCGGCGCGACCAGTTCAGCTCCGTTAGCTGCCGTCACGCAATTTGCTTGGGCGAGGGCGACGAATTCGACCGTCCAGCCGGGAACATGTTTCGCTGCCATTTTCAGGACTTCGTAGGGCGCAATCGCGTCGAGTTCATCGAACCCGTCAAAGAGAAGAATTTGAAACTGCATGGGGAAAGAGAATACAGAATCCGGAATACAGAATCCAGAATGAAAACGGGGATTGATTAGCCACAAAAAAGCACAAGAAACACATTTTTTAACCGCAGATGCATGCAGTCTTCAGAAAGAT
>CAYTAI010000021.1:43216-44184 GCA_964435715.1 uncultured Verrucomicrobiota bacterium
AATGGATTTTTTGGTAGGGACGAATCTCCCACGTCGTCCAGTTTGTCTGAGGAGCGCACGCGTCCCGCGTGCATCCGAGGGCGTCCTCGCCCGAGGAACCATTTCAGGACCCCCGAAAGCCTTCGGGGCATTATCAAAAACGGCGGGACGCACGCCTGCAACACGCGGGGACGCGTATGCTCCCCAGAAACGGTTTCCCAACGCCGGTCAAAAAATCTGTGTCCATCTGTGAAATCTGTGGTTAAAAATGCCGTTCCTTCCCGTTTTGAAAAATTGACTGTCATCACTAGATATGATTGAATCTAAGTCATGCCATTTATGGATAGAAAGGAAGTAAGGAGAGAGTGTTTTTTTAGTCTAATACATGTTAGGTGAAAATATGACAATGCTACTCAAGATCGATGGAGGTCACTATAGATCTGCGGATATTACGTTGACTCTTGGTCCAGGAGTCGTTCGCTACCTTGACCCTCTCACCCTTGTTGCTGACGCCGGATACTCCGTAATAAATGAGATTGCGTCATTCGGTGTGGCACCTTCAATTAAGTTTCCGTCATGGGATTTTCGTCCTTACGACATTGGTATTGAAACTGATGATTTCAGTAGTGCCTACTTCAAGTTTAATGAGTTTCCGTCGCTATTTGAGTCTCGTCCCTATGCGGAAATAATTTGCGAGGTAGCACCTATTTTTAAGTCATATGTTGAGGCCCCATTTCCAACAGAGGCATATAGGGCTTTCTATCAATACACTGAGTCTTCTCGACTTGTGCTCTCGGAGTTTCTTGAAAGTTGGGTGCGTGAGACGTTCAGGAATCGCGATTTAGCTCGATCTTATGCTAATAGTAATGATCATATACTGCTTGAAGTCGGTTACAACTGGACATACGTTTTTAGGAAGACTGATTACCTGCTTGAGCGTCGCAAGGAGATTGAGGCCGCTTCAGACACTTGAGGATGGCTGTCCTTCT
>CAYTAI010000022.1:0-6210 GCA_964435715.1 uncultured Verrucomicrobiota bacterium
CCCCGCCGCCCGCCCTGCGCGTGGAGGCCGCCTGCGCCTCGGGCAGCATCGCGATGCGGTTGTCCGAGAAATCGCACACTCGCAACCTGGTGAGTTGAGCGATGCTATCTCCGTCAGTTGGAGTCCAGCTATAATATGTTGGGAATGGTTTCATATAGTCTAACGTCAAGGATCAGGCACCGAGCTTTACCTGATTGGCTGTATCCACTTGTTCGCCTTGAATGTCGTTGCCGGGGTAGCTTCGATCCTCTGCTGCATAGACTAAATTGAACATGTGTCGAGCATTCCTTAATAGTTGATCGTAAGACATTACAGTGATTAGTCGATTCAAGGATTCCTTAGCTCTAATCGCATCGCCCTGCTCCGCCGTCAGGTTCTGACCGATTAGCAGAATGCAACGCGGATTTTCGAATCTTAATCGCTTTCGTTCGAGGAGATAAGTTCTCTGCCGTTGACAGAAGTCGAGATAGCGCTCTGCTTGATTCCATGCATCACTGAAAGCGACATTGAATGAGCCATCGGTACGGAAAAGCTTCAAAAAAGGCTGTTTCAGCTCAACCACGTCGTGGCAATCATCGTAAGCTCGAAGGGCTGTAAAGTCGGGAATATTCGAATCATCCATCTTCTGATGCCGAATAAGTGAACTGTATGAGTTACTCAGCATCCAAGGAGCTAAAGCCAGCAATTCCTGATACTGTGATTCGTCGTCACAACCATCATTGAGCAATGAGTCTAGGTGATCCAAGGAATGCTTCATGGCCTGCGCCCGCGACTGACCCACACGGATATCCGTCTGCGAAAGGGGTAAACCCAAAAGAAGCGTCATCTGTTGCCCCATTGCTCTTTCCAAGTCATAACTTCTTGGTCCTGAATCCTTATGCAAGGGGCCGAAATCATAGAAAAGTGAACGTTGCCAGAAGAAGGAACGAACGACCACGACGGCTTCCGAATCAATTATCTCACACCCCAGCTTGATCGAATTAATTGCTTTAATGTCTTTCGTATAAATTTCTTGCCCCTTTTCAATCGGTCGAGCGGCAATTACCTTAGCAATCAAGTCGAGTTCATCTACGAATGCTCGACCGCGCAGATCCTGATCTATGGCGATTACGAGATCACCGATTCGTGAAGGTTGTGGCATTCCTCCGATTTTCGAGAAGAGGCACCTATGCATCTGATCCAATCGGCTGGGCAAATGAGGATCATCTGGTCCTAGAAGCTCTCGAACTATTACGGAGACCTGCTCGCCTTTCTTGGCGGATGATCCAACAAAGCCAGCTAATCTCTCAGAAAGTCTGAATTCTATCGGCATATTGTAGGCTAACGTGGATTAGACAGAAATCGTTATTGATGGTTGATATGGTTTTCGTTGTGGATTAAATGAAAACATACCCGCAAATGATGGTCAATTCTTGAAGATAGGGAAAGTGACGTTCAATCTATAGGGAAATCCTTACATTCTTCTGGCATCACCCGACGAGATCGGTCAATTATATGATCCGAATTCTATTCTGCGAATTTATCCCAGCTAGGAAAATGGTCGTCTAAAGCTTTTCTAAATTGATACTCAAATTTCTTTCTATCTTCCTCCATTTTATGAGGGCCGCCGTCACAGAATTCCATAAACGAAAGTAAAACAAGCAAGTCCTCCTCTGAAAATTTAAATGTGACAGTTTCAAGTTGTTCTTGGCTCATATCCAATTTCTTTCCTAACGACCTCATTGACCTACTATAAATAATTGACTCAATACAAAATGAAAGCATATCCGGTGATGAAGGTCAATTCTCAAAGCCGAGGAGAAGTGATGTTCAATCCATGAACAAAACGGTTTATCCACAGATTCATGCCGTCTTCAGAAAGAGATATGCAGAAGGTTTTAACCGCAGATTGACGCAGATTCGCACAGATTGCTTTTTGGGTTGTTATCCTCAGAATGCTGTGATACTGTGAGACTATGAAAAACATCACAGTCTCGGTGCCAGAGGATGTCTATCGTTCTGCCCGCGTCAAGGCGGCGGAGAATGACACGTCGGTGAGTCAGTTGGTCACCGGATTCCTCCAAAATCTTGCCCGGGAGAAAAGCGAGTCGGAAATCCGTAAAGAAAAGATGAATGAGCTTTTTGCCCGGAAACGGGCATTCAAAGTCGGCACAAAAATCCCACGGGACAAACTGCATGATCGCAAGAGCCTTCGTTGACACAAATGTCCTGCTCTATGCCGTGAGCACGGATGCCTCTGAAAAGGCTAAAACGGACAAAGCTCTCAAATTGCTTCAACGCGATGATTGGGGATTGTCCGTGCAGGTCTTGCAGGAGTTTTACGTGAATGCGACACGGGTCGCGGAAAGCCCGCTGAGTCACGCGGACGCCCTGGAGTTAATCGATGTCTGGAAGCTCTTTCCCGTAGTGGAAATGTCCGTGCCCCTTTTCGACGAGGCTCTCCGGATCAAGGCACAATTCAAAATCTCCTACTGGGACTCCGCGATAGTCGCTGCCGCCCACACGCTGGAGTCCCGCGAACTTTATACCGAAGACCTCCAACACGGCATGAAATTTGGCTCTTTAAAAGTGGTGAATCCCTTTCTCTGATGTGAGCGTCCTCACCGTTTCCGGGGAGCGCACGCCTGCAACACGCGGGGATCCCCAAGTCGCGATTCGGGACAAGCCGCGTATGCTCCCCAAGCTGTTGCAGAACGGAAATCGAGAGTGGAAGCGGCATCCTGCCGCTTCATTCATGTGAAAAGATCAAGCGGCTGGAAGCCGCTTCTACTCTGTCGGCTGCGGACGGCTAGGGCGAGCGTGTTCCTCCCTAAAAAAATCTGCGGATAAGAATCGCTGTAACCCTGAATCCCCTTGGAGGGCGGAGCTCCCGCGACGCCAGCCAAATCTGTAATGGTAAAAAACGGTCTCACAGGAGTTCACCCCTCCATTTTATATCAGATTGACTGCATGAATGGTATCACTCGATTGACACAAGCTCGAGTTCGAAATTCAAATCTTGCCCGGCGAGAGGATGATTTGCATCCAGTGTGACAAACTCCTCATCCACGGCTGTGACTTTCACTGGAATGGCCTGACCTTCCGGGGAACGCAGCTCCACCATCATTCCAGCCTTTGGCTCCATGCCGGGAGGCACCTGTGATTTGGGCACTCGAATGGTATTCTCCTGACTGTGCGCGCCGTAAGCCTCCGCACAGGGGATTTTGATGGTTTTCTTTTCACCGACTGTCATTCCCATGACCCCTTTGTCAAATCCCTGGATCATCATGCCCGCCCCGAGGGTGAAAGCAATCGGTTCGCGCTGGAGGGAACTGTCAAAAACTTCTCCGCTATCGAGAGTGCCTGTATAATGGACTTTGACGCTGTCACCTTTTTTTGCTGTGGACATGGGGATCACCTTTCTTTTTTTGAGGATGGGAATTCTGATTGCGTAAACAGGAACCCTAACCAATCTCCCGACCCTGCCAAGGCAACAATTCAGAAAACTTTTCTTGAATCGCCAAGAAGGATCATCCATAGATGCGTGCAGTCTTCAGCAAGACACTCGCAGATTGACACGGACCCTACAAATTCTTGCCTCGTTTCTCAGAAATATTTCGGACATGCAGAAGCATGTTCCTCCATTTTGGTTGCATATCCCCACGCGCCCGCGTGCTGACTCCATTCTGAATTCGGAATTCTGAATTCTTTCTGCCGCCCTACTCCCGGAAACGCTGGGCGATGGGCATGCGGCGGCCGGTGCCGAAGGCGAGGCTGGTTGCCTTGAGTCCGGGGGCGGCCTGTTTGCGCTTGTATTCATTCCGATCAACCTTGCGGCAGACATCGGCGACCACCGCGGCGTCGAACCCCTGTGCCACAATCGCAGACTGGGAAAGGTGTTCCTCCACATAGCCCTTGAGAATGGCATCCAGCACATCGTACTCCGGCAGGGAGTCCTGGTCTTTCTGATCCGGACGGAGTTCCGCGCTGGGCGGTTTGACAATTGTGTCATAGGGAATCGGATAGCCCTTTTCGACACTCCCCCCTTCACGCAGATTGATCCAGCGCGACAGGCGATAGACATCCGTCTTTGGCACATCGGAGATGACTGCCAACCCGCCGCACATATCGCCATAGAGCGTGCAGTAGCCTACAGCGTTTTCACTTTTATTGCCTGTGGTCAGGAGCAAGTGTCCGAATTTATTCGACAACGACATGAGCGTGAGTCCGCGCAGACGCGCCTGCATATTTTCCTCCGTCGTATCTTCTTTCAATCCGGCAAAAGCAATTTGCATATTCCCTTTGAATGCGTCAAACGCAGGTCCGATGGGAATCGTCATGTAATCAATCCCGAGATTGCGGGCAAGTTGCTCCGCATCACTTTGACTCCCGGGACTGGAGTAAACCGAAGGCATGGAGACTCCTAAAACATTTTTGGAGCCCAGAGCATGGGCGGCAATCACGGCCACGAGCGCGGAATCAATCCCCCCGCTCAACCCAAGCACGACAGACTTGAATCCGCATTTTCCGACGTAATCCTTTAGCCCGAGCACCAGCGCCTTGAATAAAGATTCTTCCGGATTGTCCCCCGACCACTCGATCAAGTCTTCCTTGTCCAAATCAAAAACGGCGGTCTCCTCGACGAACCCCGCACACACGGAAAGCAATGCGCCTTGGGCATCCAAAGCCATACTGTGCCCGTCAAAGACCAATTCATCATTTCCACCGACGGCGTTGCAATACACAATGGGCGCCTTGTGTTTGGCGGCCTGCTCCCCGAGCATGTCGCGCCGGATTTTTTCTTTGCCCTGGATCCACGGGGAGGCGGAGAGATTGACAATGACATCCACACCCGCCCACGCAAGTTGCGCCAGAGGGTCGATCTCGTAGAGTTTGCGAGGGAGATAATCATCCATCCAAATGTCCTCGCAAATGGTCACGCCGAGGGTCATTCCGGCGACTTGCACCGGAGCAATTTGCTCCGGGTCACAGGGTTCGAAATAACGGTCTTCGTCAAAAACATCATAGGTGGGCAGGCGCGACTTGAAACGTTTCGCGACGATCTTGCCCTCATGGAGAACGGCGGCGGCATTAAAAAAAGGGTTCCCCTGCGGCACGGGATTCGGCTCGACGTAACCGGTGATCAGGGGCACCCGCGCAATTTGCGCGGCGAGCTCGTCAAGGGCGCGCAAATTGCGCGGGACGAAGGACTCCTTGCAAATCAAATCGCGCGGGGGATAACCGGTCAACGCCAGCTCCGGGGTGATCACCAGTTGTGCCCCGGCATCGACCGCCTTGTGATACTCCCGCAAAATCAGGGCGGCATTGCCTTCAATGTCGCCGACAGTCGTATTGATCTGCAGGATTCCAATCAGCATGGGGAAAATATCAAATCACAGTGCCATTGGGCACGACCGCATTTTTCGGGATACAGACGATTCCCTCGCGGATGTAAAAATTTGTCCCGTCCATTTCAGCGGGTTTGCCCTCCGGCGAGATTCTCACGTCATTGCCGATGCGCGCATTTTTATCAATGATGGCATGGGTAATATGGCAATGGTGACCGATCCCGATTTCTGGAATACCCTTGGCGAGATTCGCCTGTTTATCCGACTCACTCTCGTAAGCATCTGCCCCCATCATGACGACGTCGCGCAGCACCGAGCCCTCTTTAATGATACTCCGAATGCCAATCAGCGCATTTTCGATGTAACATTGACCCACGATACAACCGTCCGCCAGCACGACCCGCGTCAGGGAGGCTCCGTGGAGTTTCGAGGCGGGCAAAAAGCGGGGGTGTGTGTAGATCGGGGCATTCGAGTCGAAATAATCGAATTGAGGGAGGGGCGAGGCCGCATCGAGACTGGCTTCGAAAAATCCTTTGATCGTTCCGATGTCTTCCCAATAACCGCGATAGACATACGCCGAGACTTTGTAAGTCGAGATCGCGTCAGGAATGATGTTTTTGCCGAAATCGGCCTTGTTATTATTCAATGCCTCAATGAGAACTTGTTTACTGAAGACGTAGATGCCCATTGATGCCAGATAAAGGTCTCCGGAGGCGCGCTCGCCGAGCTCATCAAGTTGAGCCGGGGACATTTTGAGGGAATCCAAGAGCCCCGAGTCTTTGGGCTTCTCGACAAAGCGGGTGATTTTTTTCGTCTCATCGACTTGCATGATGCCCAGTGCCGGAGCAGCGGACTTGTTGACTGGAATCGTCGCTATTGTGAT
>CAYTAI010000022.1:6261-7120 GCA_964435715.1 uncultured Verrucomicrobiota bacterium
TCCATCCGGTAGAGCTGGTCACCGGAGAGAATCACGACGTAATCGCACTTGTGGTTGTCGAAATGCTGGAAATTCTGCCGCACCGCGTCCGCTGTGCCTTGGTACCAACCCGATTTCTGGTCGAAACTCTGTTGCGCCGCGAGAATGTCCACAAACCCGCCGGAGAAAGCATCGAATTTGTAAGTCTCTTGAATGTGGCGGTGGAGGGAAGCGGAGTTGAACTGGGTCAGGAGATAAATTTTACGGATTTGGCTATTCAGACAATTGCTGATGGGAATATCCACAAGCCTGTATTTTCCGGCGAGGGGAACTGCGGGTTTCGCCCGGTCTTTGGTGAGGGGAAAAAGACGGGTGCCCTGCCCCCCGCCCATGATCACCGCCAATACCTTGTCCATCTGGAAGATTTTTTTCTGGGTCGGCATAGGCTTTTACTTTGACAAATCCCGCGCCCGTGGCAAGTGAAGAATTCGGGACAACACGCTGCTTCCAAATTCAACGACCACCGTCTTTAAGACGGTGGATTGGTTTTGCTCCGGCTGAAAGCCGGCTAAAGTTGAACCCGGGTTTCTCAAAATTATTACCGCCTGAGAAGCGGTGGTATTGAATCAAAAACGAGAAATCAATCAGTAAGCTTCTTGCCAGCCTTTGGCCATGCCGCGGCGGGCGATAGCGGCGAGGAATTTGCGGTTATCGATCTCCGGATACGATCCGTTGAGCAAATTGCGTACTTCCTTTTGATCGAAAGAAGCCTCACCCATCAGATAGGGTATCAAAAAGCCCAGTTGTTTGCTGGCGAATTTCTCATAAGAATTCGCATACGAGCCGTCCAAAACCGAGGAGCACCAACGCAAACCCTTCC
>CAYTAI010000022.1:7137-31795 GCA_964435715.1 uncultured Verrucomicrobiota bacterium
CGGTCATCTGGAAAACCTCCATCATCTCGTGGAGGCGCGGAGGAGCGGGGTTGGTCACATGGAAAATTTTGCCATTCCAATCTCCCGAATCAAAAAGTTTCATTGTCATTTCCACCACATAATCCAGAGGGACGATATTCAATGTCGCCTTTTCCGCGCCCGGCACACGCAAATCAAAATGCAGGGATTGACTGGAAAGATCGACCCCTTCCTTTTCAGCGAGTCTTTTTCGCAACCGGCTGGCGAGGTCAAAAGCGTGGTTAAAGGCATTGAATTGCTCATAGCGACCATGCACCGAGTCACCGACGACGATGCTCGGGCGGTAGATGGCGGCACGGATCCGAGCGGTCTGATAAGCCTCCCAGACCATTTTCTCGGATTGCCATTTGGATTCCTCATAGGAGTTCCTGAAAAGGGGTGTTTCGGAAAGGATTTCCTCCCGCGCAATACCACCGGGCTTTTTCCCATGCACAGCAAAAGTGCTGAAATAATGCATGTCACCGATGCCATACTCTTCCATCATCGACAAAAGATGCAGGGTTCCCCCCACATTGGTCTCAAAAACCTCAGTGCTATTGGTCTCGGTCAAATCAAGTGCGGCTGCAAGATGCCAAATGGCTTGAATATTCTCAAAACCCAGCTCCTGCCTCTGTGCGGCATCCAGTCCAAAATATTTGTGCCGCAAATCACCCGGAAAAGGAATCAACCGGGCTTCCGCACCGGCATCGTAATTTGCCGTCACATCGCGCAAGACATCCTTGGCTTCTTCAAACCGCCGCGCAAGTTGCTCCGGACTATTTGCGCGAACCGGACACAGTACCGTGAATCCGCGACAAGCCAGCTCGTAAGCGATTCGCTTGCCGATGACACCGGTGAATCCGGTCAATAAAATGGTCTGTTTCTTTTGTTCCACGGACATTCTTTGGTCGATTTGTTTTTGAAAAAAACAGGAATAACCGAGACAGATCACTTTCCGCCTGATTCTCTAAAGCCTTTTCAAAAGGTCGCACTATTATGAAAACCCTCTGGTCTGTAAACCGAAAAGTAAAAAAACATTTTTAAAACCCACATGGTGACTCTACCCCGACTCGAACGGGGATGCGCGGTTTAGGAAACCACTGCTCTATCCTGTTGAGCTATAGAGTCGCAGAAAGTAGTTTTTGAGGGTACGACAACCCCGAAAAAGATTCAAACTTTTGTTTGTTCGAAATCAAGAGGACGGAATTTACGAATCGCCCAGAAACATAAAATCCCGAAAAACACGCAAGCCAAAAGGGGCTTGAACCATATCCGCGTGAGCTTGTAGATGTCCCCGTAGGTATCCGAGCCGAACCCGATGCAGATAAAAACCAGGAACCATGCCAGGGCGGTCACCACCCGGGCGCGGAAAGCCAGTGCGGCAAATAGCGCCACATAAGGCGACAAAATCAAAAAGGAATTCGTCTCATTGCGCGGGTTAAAGAGCATCAAATAAACCGCCGCGGCAGCCGCCACCAGAAACGGGGCGAGCGTGTCGGGGTAAAGTTTTTTGAGCCGCCAAGCCAGCAGCAGCGTCAGCGGCGCAAAAAGAGCGCGCACAGGAAACCATTTTGCATCGGGTATTTGCAGGCCAAAAGTTTGAAACATCGCTGCGATATCGTCAAAATGATTGCTGGGCGGCGTACTCGCCGTGCGGACTTGCTCAATGCACATCTGCCACTGGCGGAGCACATAATCCGGATCGTAATGGACAAATGAGAGGGCGAAAAACAGGAGCAGTCCCACGGGCAGCCGCCACCACAACGGACGGTAGAGCGCACCCAAAAGCATCAGTGGCACCACTCCGAGAGGCTTGATCATCAATCCCATGATCAACCATGCAGTCGCCCATGACCAGCGTTTGCCCGCAATCTCCACCGCCGCCAGAATCATGGACGCACTCAAGAGCATGTTGAATTGTCCATTGCGCCCCGCTGTGGTGGAGGCAGGAATCGTGAGCACCGTCACCAGCGCAAAAAGGCTCAAAGTCTTTGCATCAAATTTGAACCTTCCACACATCCTCCACACTGCCCAGGCAAAAAGTCCCAAAGCAAATGCCCGGTAAAAGACCTCCCCCACCCGGAGGGGCAACCACGGCAAAAGTGTCTCCGCGAGCGGTTGACGGCCAAACTCCTCGCGGTCTTCAGGAAAGTCCTGCCATGCAAAAGGCGTGTAGATAAACACGGATTGGGGAAAATAGAGGAACCCCGCCCCCTTCAGCGAGTACATGTCCTGTCCCTGCCACCAATCCCGCGCGGCTTTATTGTAGTGATGCGTGATATTCCTTTTTGTGGGCTGGAAAAAGGCGAGAAAAGCGATGACCGCAAAAAAAAGCAGCCACAGCCGCCACGCGTACTTGTCGGAATCCGGGCTCCAGAAAAAACTTTTGATCTTATCCATGGCTTTCGACGGAGGCGGTGGTGGTGAAGTGTTCTAAATTCCTCTCCAGCCGGACAAATTCCCCGTGCGCCCTCAATACACCAATCAATCTCTGCAGGCGCGCGGTCAAAACATCCCCGTCGATGCGTTTGACATACCAGGGCAATGCATAGGCTCCCAGATTGCTGAATTCCCACGGATGGAAAACAAGATTGAGGCAACCATGTTTTCCCAGTGTCCTCAGACAAGCCCGCACATACCATTCAAACGGGAGATTTTTAAAGGAGAGCCAGAAAAGCGGAAAACGCAGGCGGGGAGTGACTGATGCGGGCAGCTCAATGATTGTCCCGTATTCAAAAGGCGTTTTGGGATAAGTGGAGTAATTGTAGCGGCCCGGCAACCACGTCGGATTGATACTTGAATCATAGTCATAACCTGCCTGGGCAATTTGCTCAGGCGAGACGGGCGCAAAGCGCGGAGCGCGGAACCCGCGCAATTTGCATCCGAGCAGACTCTCAATGATTTCTTTGGACCCGGCGATGTCTGCCGGCTCCAGGCGCGAGTGGTTGAGTCCGTGTGAGGCGATCTCATGGCCGTCCGCCACAGCCCGCGCAATTTGCCCGGTTTGCGCCCGGACATAATTTGCCGTGCAAAATAAAGTTGCGGCAATCCCCTCCTGTTTCAAAAGCGCGAGCAATTTGTCCAGACCGCCGAACCCGGGCTCGTAAAGTTTCTCCGGGGAAATTTGTCCGCCGAACTCGGTGATCACGTCGAACTCCTCGACATCAAAGGTCAGACAAATGAATGGTTTTTCACTCATGATTTTCTTTCTCTCCGTGGCCGGTAGTTGCCTAGCAAATTATTCATACAAATCAAGAAAACTTCCAACAGGGTCTGGATGCCATCTTTGAGGATTTTGACCTTGGACATTTTATAGTTGTGGTCAGAGGAGACAATCACAGGGATCTGAGCCACACGGTAACCGCGTTTTTTCGCAATGAACAATATCTCGGCATCAAATCCGAAGCCGTGCACTTGGCGTGCCGAGAAAAGATCAATGGCGACATCGCGGCGAAAGGCTTTGATCCCCGCCTGTGTGTCCGGATATCCCAGCCCCAGGACAAGACGTGATATGAGATTAAAAGCACGGCCGACGATGCGCCGCCTCAAGGCGGGCGCGCCCGCGGGTAATGGCTGGTTTTTCTCCCTTGCCTCGCGGTAAGCAAGATCACGCGAGCCAATCACTATGTCCACCTGTGCGAGTCGCTCCACAAACCGGGGAATCAATTCCAGAGGATAAGCCATATCCCCATCTGTAAAAACAATATAATCCTCCGTCGCCCCCTCGATTCCGCGTTCAATTGCCTGCCCCTTGCCATAATTCTCCCCCAGTGCAATCAACCGGATGCCGGGCAGGGGATCCGCCTCCATCGCCTCTTGCAAAATCCGGGCAGTGCCGTCTGTCGAGCCGTCATCGACAAAGACCAGCTCATAACCGGGATGCACCCGCGCAAATTGCGCCGCGACGGCATGAACCCGGCGCGCGATTTTGGCTTCATGATAAACGGGGAGAATGACCCGGACGGAGGGCTGCATGAGATACTCTCTTACGCAAAGTTTCCCGTTGTGGAAACAATTTCTTTAATCAATCAATTTCGGCTAATAAACCCGTTTCACCTGTCCCCGCTTGAGAGTCACTATGTAGGGTGTGCCGGGGGGCAATTTGCCCTGCTGCAGATTCGGATCATAGATCCACTGCCGGAGAGGCTCTCCCGGATGGACATAGCCGGCAGAGGTTTTCCCCTCCAATGACTCATAGAGGCAGGCGAATGAACCGGCGAGTGTGAGAGTCGTGCCGGACCAATTTTCGAGGAGCTTGACGAAATTTTCGAAACCCTCTCCGCTCCGGGCACCCGGTGGCGCCGTGTAACCGGAGACGATTGATGCATTGATGGTGGTCGGCAGAGCCGAGCGGAGCACGGGATTTGACTGCGCTTGGTTATGGGTCAACCATTTGGATGACAACACGGTGACCGTATCGGCAATCAGGGCGGCGGGTTGACGGGTATATTGATTCACCGTGGTCACCGGCATTGATCCATTGGTGGACACAGATTGATTGGAGGGAACCTGACTGCCCGAGCCGCCGCTATTGTAATCCCCGATCACATATAAGTTATTCGGCGAGACGATACTGAGACCCCCGTCAGGGAGAATCTGACCATTCATTAAGAGCACACCGGCGGGAGATTGCGGTGTGGAATCTTTTGTGGCGACATAGACGATTCCATTCCATAATTCTTTTCCGCTGAGATTGGTGTCCGTGATCATTGTTTTATTCTGGATCCCCATCGCCTTGGTCTGGGTTGTGTTGGGAAATTTTGCCTGGGTGGTGATTTGAAACGGTAACGAGCTTTGATTTTTGGAATCCACAAAATTTGAAACGTCCACCTGGACCGCTTGCACACTGGCCTGAATCCTTTGATCAGGCACGACTTTTTCAGGTTTGAATGTATTGGTCAGGTAAGTGTAGAGAGCTCCGCTGCCCGGTTTGATTTGGGTGCCGTCTTTCGGGTAGAAATCCATTGTTTTCCCGTCGGGTGAAACAATGATTTTCAATCCCGCCTGATTGTAAAGCCGTTGATCGGCAAAGCCATCATGGAATTGTTCATTGTTCTGGACATGAACCGGCATTTCGATGAGCTCGCGAAAACCGTCATCATTGGGATTCGAGTCACTGGAATCGATTTTCTCCGTGCCGACAGCCTTTTCCCCCGAAGTCAAAAAAGGAGCATGGGCGAATGTATGATTGTTTGTCGTCGGGGTGGAGTCCGTCCCCCTCCCTGGATGGTAGGCGTTTTTAATACCATTAACCGCCGAAACGTGGCCATTAAAGGTTAATGCCCCGTTCCCCGAGGAACCATAATAGATGGTTCCATTCGAGTGGATACGCCCGGAAATGGTCATCGAATCAGCCGGGTGAATCTCCATGTCACCGTCAAAAAATGCACCGAAATAAAAGAGGGGGCGGATGGAGTATTTGAGCGGTTGCTCCAGCTGCACATTGAGTTTGCGCCAGGCTCCCTCATCCTGGACATAAGTCGCGGACAGAAAATAATAATCCCTGACAAATGGGTCTGGATTCGAGTCCACAGGGGCATCCAAGGGATTGCCGTCCGTATCCGACGGCACCACGGTATTCACGCTAAAGACATATTTCAATCCCGGCTGGCGAAGAAAAGAAGGGGTGGAGTCCACCGTGATGGACTCCGTCAGAAAGGAGATGGAAAGGTTTTTTTCAATATCATCCGACTGATTGATCAATGTCTTCAAATCCGCATAATTTTTTTCCAGGGCGGATTGGGCGGCATAATAAGCTCTCATGCTCTCGGTATTGATCCGGGAGAGTTTGCGGTAATGATTTGTGGAGATCAGGCTCACCGCCATGATGCTCGAAAGAATCGTGATGAGGATGACAACCATTAATAGGACACCCCCCTGATGCGAATTAGGCGGGGGCCTCATGGGGTCGACCCTCCGAATTCAGAATAAAACAGGGAGTCCGGCGCATACGAGACCCGGGCTTGTGCGCGCAGGATTTTATCCCCTTTGGTCGTCGGCACCAGCGTCTCCAGGGAGATCAGGGCAGAGGAACCAGAGAGCATGATGCGAGACCCCTCCATGTCGAGTCGCCGGCAGAGTATATCATAAGATTGTTGTCCATTCTGATAAAGCCTCAGCTCATTGTCGGCAAATTCGATACGTGAGTTTTTTCCCACCTTGATGGATGTTCCGGCAGGAATCGCAAAGGGGAAACTTTCTTCAAAGACAATCGTTCTGACTGCTGCATTCGGGTTACTCACGCTTTTGACAACGCGGGTCAAAGCCGGAGTCGTATTGAAATAAACAACATCTCCGGTTTTGATTTCCAAATTGGTTTGGGTGGCTGTAATGATCAAGTCATCCGCTTTGGAAACCGGTTTTTTGAGATCTTTGACATTGATTGTTTTCTGATTGGGACGCATCCCCTTCTTTTTAAAATTGTGGACTTGAATCATTTTTGTCCCGGCATTCGCCTTTTTTTCGGTTTTTGCCTCGAATTCAGTCGTGAAAAGCATGTATGAAAAATGCCCGAAAGCATCTTGAAGAGCCACGGGCGGCACGGGAGAGGATTGGAGAAAGTCTGTCAGGCGCTGGAGTGAGGACTGGAGCTGGTAATTTGCCTCCGACTCACGTTGCGTCTGGAGTGCTCCCCGAATGACCGCCATTCCAACCGTCAAGACAAGAATCGAAGCAATCGAGGCAATGGCCAGCGAGATGCCCACTTCCGAGAAGGTAAAACCTCCCTGGAGGATCCTGCTCCTGATATGACGAGAGATTTTCACCGGTCGTCTGCCCTCGCGACTTTGATTTGATTGGTCATGTACTTCCCGTTAAAATACCAGAACGTTCGGACCACCGCCTCCCGGTATGTCCCTTGATCCTTGACATCCACGAGGCTTTCAAAGGCGACTGTCGCCGCGATATTTGTCCTCCATTCCTGCGCTTCCGGCCGTGTCCGGAATGTTTTGAAGGCAGCCAATGATTGGTCTTGGTTGTTGAATTCCGGACCGTGATCCCGGGGGAAGATGTGAAAGTCGTAATTGGTCACCGAGAAAGACTCCAGCCCGTTATAGCTTGTATTGAGCACCGTCTCAGCAATATCCCGGTTAATTCGGTCTGCCTGGCTATTGTAAATTGACAGGGAAGAATAGGCCTGATTCATCAAAAAAGCAGACAAGGCACTGGCACAAAAAACTGTCACCAGCGAAATCGCCAGAACCACCTCGACCAAGGTAATGCCTTTGTTGGTTTTATCCTGTGAATGAGTTTTCATTTTTTCCCGCCTGAAAAACCTACACCTTTTTAACCGCCAAAACGAGGGATTTCTTTGAATATTCGTTTAAACAAGCATCAGATAATGTCCTAGCACTTTTTTTGATGTAAATTCCCCATAATCGGGTAATCTTAAAAGAAGAATGAGCTTGAGACAATTATACGAGACACCTTCGAAAAAATCACTGATGGTGGTTTTTTCGATTGGCATGATTTTCATGTCCTGTCCCATCTGGTTTTTTTACATTTTTGAGCATGGTGGCATCAGCTTATTCCGTGGTTTTTTCAATCACGGAGATACGTTTCAGGCACTCCAAAGGGTTATGTCCCTGTCTTATTTAACCTTGGGACTGGGAATCGTCATCAGCGGTGGGAGCGGCATATTGCTTTTCCGTCAAATCGCTGAGACCCGCGAGAAAAAAAGGTCCTCCCGTCAAATCAAAGAAAGTGAGGAGAAATACCGCCTCCTTTTTTCCACGGAAAATGACGGGATTATCCTTTTTGATCAAAACACACTGGAAGTCGTGGAAATCAATCAAGCCGGACTTGCCCTCTACGGATATGATGAAACACAAATCAAGACCCGGAAACTCCCTGATTTTTTTGCGAATCCCCCGGCTCTTGTCAAAGACCGCCTGGACATCGCCACACTCCAGGGAGAAAGTCTGCATCTCACTCAAAACGGAACACCCATTCCCGTGGATATCTCCACAGGACAATTCTCAGCCGCCGGCAGGGATTACATATGCCTGATCGTCCGCGACATCCGCCAGAGACGCGAGCTCCAGAAAACAATTCTGACCATCAGCCACGAGGAAAGACGCCGCATCGGGTATGATCTCCATGATGGTCTCGGGCAGGAGCTCTCCGCCGCGTCACTGACAACCAAGGCCCTCGAGAATAAACTCCGCCAAAAAGGGGCGCCCGAGGCAGAGGAATTAAAAAACCTCGTCTCCCAACTCAACAAGACAATCTCCACGACCCGCTCAATCGCCCGCGGACTCGCTCCGGTGAGCCTTGAGCAAAACGGGCTCCAAGCCGCCCTCAAAGATTTATTCACCACATTGGAAAGCCAGTCCGGCATTCATTTCCGTTTTGACTGGCCGGAGGATTTTAATATCACTGACCCCACAGCGGCGACACATATTTACCGGATCATTCAAGAGGCTGTGAATAACTCAATCAAACACTCCGGCACAAAAGAAATCAGCGTTTCCTTTGAAACGGACATCCCGCCCGCAACCATTCTCCGGATCACGGATCAAGGCCGCGGGTTCCAAGAGAGCACAGGCGGAAAACCGGGCATGGGCATGAAAACGCTCCAATACCGCGCCGCTCTCATCGGCGGAAGGATGGAGGTGATTTCGCAACCCGGAGCCGGCGTTTCAATCGTTTGTTATTTTAAAAATTCATAATTCAAATCAGAGGATATTGTATCATATGCACAAAATCATGATCATCGATGACCACCCGATTTTCCGTAACGGACTCAAACTCTTGATCGAAAGCGAACCGGACTTCAAGGTTGTTGCCGAGGCGGACAACACGCCGGAGGCACTCTCCCTCTACAAGTCTGTCCAACCCCATATCAGCATTGTGGATGTCACACTAAAAGACTCCTCCGGTTTGGATCTCGTCAAAATCCTCCGGGAATCCGATGAACATGCAAAGATACTCGTTTTGTCCATGCACTCAGAGGATTTTTACGCGGAGCGCGCACTCAAAGCCGGGGCAAAGGGTTACGTCATGAAAGAGCAGGCGTCTGATGATATCATCAATGCCCTCCGCGCCGTCGTCAAAGACCAGATTTATCTCAGTCAGAGAATGATGAATCGGCTGTTTTCAAAGACTTATGGTCAAAAACGTGACATATCACTGAGCCCGATTGATGCCCTGACCGACCGTGAGATGGAAGTCCTCCAGATGATTAGTGAAGGCAAAAGCGTCAAAGAAATCGCATTCGCCCTCTCATTGAGTCACAAAACCATTGAGACCCACCGCTCCCATATCATGCACAAACTCGGGATCGGCACCTCCAACGAATTGCTGCAATTTGCCATTCATTGGAAAATCGATCACCAGGGGAATAAAACCCCTTAGTTTGCCTCCTCCCACTTGGTTAACCGGTAGCGTGCAGGGATTTCCATCGCAGAATTATCCCCGAAGAGGGATTCGTCGATTCCAACAAAATAATTGCCACGGATTGTGATATGATTTGCTACTGCTGAACCGTAGAAATCAGCGGTACCACGAATCTCCATATTCGCCTGTGGCGCGTAAAACACCCCGATGATTTTTGGGGTTCCACCAAGATCGACAACTGTGCAATTCGGCAACCCGTAAAAGTAGGCATTTTGCGGGCGTCCATTGGCATTGGCCAGACCATTGCCACGAATTGTAATTTCATCCTCCGCATAAAATTCCACCCGCAGGTCATGATTGTTCGTGGTTCCAGTGACAACTGTGTTTGTACTGATCTGTGTGATTGTTTTTCCCTTCTCTTTAAAGGAATTGGTCACAATGACAGTGCTGGTGCCATTGGTCACGATATAGGTGGAGGGAGTGATGGTAATCTGACTATTTCCCGCCATTTTAATGCCGTCGGGAGCCCATATCCGCACGACGCCAGAGCCCGTCACGGTCAATGTCGAGATACTTTGACCGGATGCCATTTTGAAATAATTTGTACCGCCGTTTGAGCCTGCCGTCCCGCTGTTATTCAGTAATGTGGGTGTGCCGCTGGTGAAAAAATCCGGGAGTGTCACGTCCGGTATTGTGGCTGTCAGGTTGTCGGTGATACCGTTGGTGCGATCACTGCCGCTGTATTGATTGAAGTTATTATTTGTGCCCACTGTTCCACCCGGGCCGGTCTGGATGGAGCCGTAGATATTCATATTTCCCGCACTGACGGCGTTGGTCACGCTCGCGAGGCTTCCAACATCACCCCAGTGGCGGTATTTGCCCGTTTCACCCGGAAGAACGAGTCCGTTTTGAGAATTGAATGACATAATCGTCCCGGCATTTCCATTGTTCACAACCCCGATTTTTCCAAATAACCCGACAAGATTGACCACCGGAGTCGTCTCCGGTTCAAGATAGAGCTTCACCTTGCGACTCACAAGACTTTGACCGAGCTTTGGAGCGGCATTGACTGCCCCCGTCGCTTCAACGACATATGTGCCATCGTAAGGAGCCGCTGTTTTGGGTGTGGTCACGACGATACTGTAAAGCGAGGCTCCCTCGTTTCCCGCAAAAAGCGAGGTCAAAGCATTGGAGGTCGCGGTCCAAACGGTTCCCGTTCCAGTCACTGTTTTTGTCCAGATGGCATTGTCAGAAAAAGGCTCTCCCCCTGTTTGATTGAGCATGGTCGCCTTATTGACCTCGCTCCAGGCAAAATCCGCGCCGGCCTCCGCTGTGAAGAGTGCTTGGGTAAAAGGAACATACCGGTAACCGGACATGAGTGTCGCAGACATGATCTGCAAAATGCTCGTCGCCAAAATGGTCAATGCCACTGTCATCGTGAGCACAACCAGTACTGTGGAGCCATTTCGTGTATCGCCTGTATTTTTCATGATCATATCCCTTTGTTCAGTTAAAAATGTTTTTATTCCTGATTTTACTCCGGACTTGGATCCGGTCGGTCGAGATTGTTTTCATCACCTGATTGGAAATCATGAGAAATGTCCTGACCTCCACGGTGTCATCGACCAAGGCAGTCGTTGCCCTCTGACCGGGATCTTTAAAAAATGAAAAATCGATATTCACCGGATACCGGGTGATTTGCTGGCTTAGAATGGGAGAGCCCGCAGTATTGGTATAAACATCCCGGTATAAGACGGCGACCGGAGTATCATATCCCCTTACCTGCTTGTTTGCAGTCCTGTAGAGGATGTATTGCTGGCTTTGGGAGCCATCCGTCGCCGCAGGGATGAATAACCCGAGGAAATTCGTGCTGAAATTTGAAGAAACCGAGTTCGGATAGGCAAATCCGCCCACATTTGCCAGGGAAAGACATTTGCGGACATCCCGATCAATGATGGCGACGGTTTTGCGGGCATCGTCATGAATGTCCCGGTAACCGAGCTGGGTGTAGAAGATCCGGTAGAAATTCACATACGTCACCGTCGCCATTGCGAGGAAAATGGCTGATACCCCCATGGAAATGATCACCTCGACAAGGGTAAAACCTTCTTTTCTGGCATTTTCAGATAAACTCCAAAAACCCTGTGTATTTTGTGTATTCATATTATTGTGCGGTTAATTGGCTCAGGAAATTTGCATCCGCCTCATTCAATCCCATGTAATTGGCGGACAACCCCCCTTTGGCAATCAGGGTGGTCATGGTGTTGGTCATCTTTGTCCCGGACATATTCTGCCAGGCTGTCACAACCGTGGCTTTGATAATATGATTGGTTGCGGATCCTCCCGGTGTGACGGGCAGTCCGCTCGGGAAATACTCCATGATAATCGTCCGGGAGGGCCTCTGTCCGGCTTGTGACGTGAGAAAAATATTCATCGGATCTGAGGGGTGCAGCTCGATATAGGAGCAAACAAGATATGGAGCTTCTTGCGAAACAATCATATTTGATGAAACCGCTATACTCTGACCGGAGACTGTATTCGAGTGATAGACGAGTTGATCCCACGCCCGTGTCCGGAGATACTCGATATTTGCCAGCGTAATGTCCGTGGCACGTGCGGATTGACGCGAACTGTCGAGCATCAGTGTCGCCCGGCTTGCAACCGTGTAGAGCCCGGTGAATACCACCATGAAAATCACCAGCGCGACGACAACCTCAATCATTGTAAAACCGTCGAGCTTCTGAGCTTTTGTGTTTGTACTTTCTTTCATACAAACAAAATTACTTCATCCCCGATCAACTTGAAATCAGACGGGTGCTGAATCTGTATCATACTGCCCCCTGACCATCCTCAGGGAAAACCTGACATTAAACCACGTCATGTGAGCGGAAAAAATATGGTGCCCAAGGTCGGACTCGAACCGACACACTCGTGAGAGTAATAGATTTTGAGTCTATCGCGTCTGCCATTTCGCCACTCGGGCAACAAAAAACCATTTAATCAAATTCACCCTCTTGTCACAAGCTTTTTGTGATCACCCCCCGCAAGGCGCACAACGCACAAGAAATCAAAAATAATCCCCCGCCCCTGCTACTTTTTGGATTCAGCTTCAGAGATGAGTTCCCAGAATTTTTTATCCGCCTGCAATATCTCATCCTCATCCGTCAGCGGCATCCGGGTCCGGTAGAGGAAATCTTTCAGGGAATTGGCATGGAGCACCCGGTGAATCAGGATGCCCTTTTCAGTGGGTTCGAAATAAATCCGGTACTCTTTTGCACGGTAACGGTAGAGTTTTTTACCGTCACGCTCCAGCTTGCCAAATTTCTCATCTTGCGGCTTTTCCAGATCATCCGGCAGCCGGTCGAATTCACTGAGGATATCGAGTTGCAAAAGCTTCGGGATTTCCGCCATTTCCGCGGCGCTGACTTCATTGAATATAATCTGGAACATACTTTGTCCCTGAGTTCTAGCCACAAGCCGAGAAATATTTCAATTGGTTTTTGGCTTTCTTTATTTTCGTGTTATCGTCTGCGGGTATGAGCTTTCATCCCTCCAAACTCGTTGAAAATGTCGAGCGGGTCGTCCGCGGAAAAACCCAATGCGTCGAATTGGCCGTCATTTGCCTCCTCTCCAAAGGTCATTTGCTCATTGAGGATGTGCCCGGCGTGGGGAAAACCACACTCGCCTATTCCCTCGCCAAATCCATTGATTGTGATTTCAAAAGAATCCAATTCACCAGCGACATGCTCCCCTCCGACATTCTCGGAGTCAGCATCTATGACGCGACGAACCGGGAGTTCCGCTTTAATGAAGGCCCGATCTTCACCAATATCGCCCTTGCCGACGAGATCAACCGCACAACCCCAAAAACCCAGTCCAGCCTGCTGGAGGTGATGGAGCGCGGCAAAGTCTCCATTGACGGTCAAAGCCTCAGTCTCCCCACACCATTCATGGTCATCGCCACACAAAACCCGGTCGATGATGAAGGCACCTTTCCCCTGCCCCGCTCCCAGATGGATCGCTTTCTCATGCGTATCGAAATGGGTTACCCCTCCCCCCAGCACGAGCTCGAGATTCTCAAGCACAACCAGCGTTCCTATGAGGAGATCAATATCGCGCCCGTCGCCACCCCCGGGGAAATCATCGGCGCGCAAAATGATGTTGCCGGGGTTTTTATCTCTGATGAAATCCACGATTACATACTCAAAATTGTCGCGTCGACCCGTGAAAATGGTCACTTTGAAATCGGTGTGAGCCCGCGGGGCTCCCTCGCGCTGGCACGCGCGGCCCAAGCCCGGGCATATTTATTCAATCGTGATTTTGTGACTCCTGATGACATCAAAATCCTCGTCCCCCCTGTCTTGACCCACCGCGTGGTCATCCCTCAAAATTCTTTTGCCGCTGACGGGACAAGCCGTGAGGCGGCTCGCCGGATGATTGAGGCTCTCCAATCAATCCCTTCCCCGCCGTAACATGATGATCCCCCACTCCACTCGTGGATATGAATAACGTCACTGCTTATCTTGCGGATTTTATCGGGAACCCGAGGGCGGCTCTCCAATCCTTGCTGGACAAAGCCCTCGGAGGTCAAAACAGACCCTTGATCAAAATCGAGTTTCCCGGCTGGGTCATCATCATCTCCTCGCTCCTCATCGGCGGCGTCGCCTACAATACCGGGAATAATCTCGTTTTTATCGTGCTGTCACTCACATTGTCTTTGATTATCGTCTCCGGCATCCTTTCAAGGTTCAATCTCCGCAAGCTCGTCACGACCCTGCACTCTCCCCCCGTGATTTTTTCCGACAATCCGGCAGTCATTGCCCTCGCTATCGACCACCGTGACCGCGCCTTTCCTGTTTTCGGGATCGGATACGCCCTTGAGATCAAACGGCTCGATCCGGACACCATGCGACCGTTGGATGATCCGCCCGTTTTTGAGCAAAAAGTTTATTTCGCGCAAATTGCTCCGGGCAAAACCAGTGAAAAAAAAATCATTCTGCCGCCCTTGAAACGGGGACTATATCAGATCTGCGTCAAAACAGTCCGCTCCGGCTACCCTTTTGGCTTTTTTCTGAAACAAGCCCCTTACCATCTTGAAAAAAACCTGGTTGTCCACCCGCGGATGGTTCACCTCGACCGCAACGCCTTGCCCGCGGTCAAAAAAAATGGTGTCACCACCCGATTGGAGCCGGGAGAAGGAGTCGACCTCTTGAGCATTCGCAACTACAATCCCGGCGACCCGTTGCGCCGGATTCATTGGAAAGCCTCCGCCAAAGCCGGACGTTACCTCATTCGCGAGCTCGCACGCGAGCAAAGCCCGGTCATTTCCCTTTTCCTCCCCCTGACCTCTTCGCGTGAAGAAGCCGGCTCTTACGAAAAAGCCATCCGCCTGACCGCCAGCCTGTGCAAATTGCTCCTGGAAAACCATTTTGTCGTGGGACTCGCCACCCCCCGAGGAAATATCCCGCCGCGGAAAAGCCCCCATCAATTGCAGCTCATGATTGAGCACTTGACGCGGTTGCCGGCACTTCCTGATCCCCCCTTTGAGGATCCGGCGATCCCGCCCCGTCTCCCCGCTTCAGCCATTTATCTGTGCTGGCAGGATCACCACGCCCGGGCTCAAGGCGAAGTCATCGACTTGAGAAATTATGATTCCATTTTGACCAGGGAGACGCCATGAGCGCTTCCTTGAGTCTCCCGCGTTTCAGGCTTTTGACGGCACTCGGCAAAGAGTCGACCCTCTTTGAGAATCTCTGCGCGATCAGTCTCCTGATGATCATCTGGAGCTATGCCGCCCTCTGTCTCACTCAGGCATTGGAATGGTACACTCTCGCCCCGGGAGCTGTGACCATTCTCCTGATGATTTTTTTCTCGAATACCCTCCGCCAATGGTCATCCGGAGCATGGCGGGGTTTGTCCGCCACCGTTTTCGCCTTGGTCATTGTCGAGTATCTTGTGTTCCAGAATTTCTTTTTTGATGCGGCGATGCACCTGATTTTCTACCTTCAGTTCAACCGCTTTTGCACCGCCCGCAAGACCCGGGATTTTGCACAGCTCTACATCCTGACATTCTTGCCCGTCCTGAGCTGCACCGCACTGACCATTGACCTCTCCTTCATTTTCACGATTTCCATTTACGCCGCACTTGCCTTTGCCTTCCTCTTGATCCTTTCCACATACACGGAGAGCAATGAGTCCGAACGCGCCGCTCCCTCCGGGATGATCACCCGCTATTTTTGGGGTCTCGTCGCCCTGTCTTTGACGCTGCTGATGATTCTGACCACCGTGCTTTTCCTTTCCATTCCCCGGGCTTCCTTTGCAATGCTCTTTAATAATTGGAATATCCGTCCTTCCAACCCCGAAACCATCAGCGGGTTCACCGACAATATCCAGTGGGGCAAAACCGAGCAAATCCGTTTGAATTTCCAAAAAGCGTTTTTCGCTGAAATCCCCCCGAATACCCCGATTCCCTCCTCACCCTATTGGCGCATTGTCTCCCTGGACAAATACACCGGCACAGGCTGGTCCGTGAGCCCGCTGGTCACTGAGCAACAGGAGAATTTCCTCATTGAAAGCATCCCCTTCAGCCCTGCCGAGGCACTCTACGCGGTGAGCATTTATTTGGAACCGAATATCAGCAGTTACCTCGTCTTGACTCCGTCCTATGCTTTGCTCCGCTCGCCCAAACCCGTGAACGCCATCAAAAACCCGCAAAATGAATCCATCCAGCTCCGCCGCCTCCCCTCTGACGTTTTCTCTTACAAACTTTATATTTCCGGACAATCCGCCAAACCGAGGAAAGTCCCCCTCGACACACAATTCCGCGAGCTCTACCTCGATCTTCCCCTCGACGAAGATGAAAAAAGGCGGTTGATGCAATTTGTCTCCCCCTTCCTCTCAACCTCGACCGATCCCGCGCAAGTTGCCCAGGCGGTTCAATCCTGGCTCCAGAGCCGTTGCACGTATTCACTGGACTTGGAGCCGCCCGGCAAAGCCGACCCCATCCTCTTTTTCCTCGAGACCAGCCGCCGCGGGCATTGTGAGTATTTCGCCGGTTCCATGGTTTTACTTTTGCGGGCGGCCGGCATCCCCGCCCGTCTGGTCACGGGCTACCGCGGAGGGGAGTGGAATGATTCGAACCGTTATTTCACCGTCCGCCAAAGCGATGCCCATGCCTGGGTCGAGCTCTACATCGACGGAGAGGGCTGGATGCAATTCGATCCCACCCCCGCGACAGCTTTTGACCGTCAACACTCATGGCTGGAGAACGCTCGTCAGGAATTCACCCGGCTCTCTGATAAACTTTCCTTTTTCTGGTATCAACAAATCGTAAATTATAATCTCGCCTCCCAACTCTTGCTTTTGAAATCTTTTTCCTCTCCTTGGGACAAATCCTCCTCCCGCTCGACCATTCAGCTTCATTCTTTTTTAAAAAACTTTTCCCTGACGCGGCTCTCATCGAACCGCACAGACACTCTGAGCAGTGTCTTCAAAGTCATCATTCCCTTTGTCATGGCGTGTATTGTCCTGACGATCATCGTGATCATCATCCGGTATAAACGTCTCGCCCCCGCCCCCTCCATCCACCGACAATCCGCGGAGGCACTCGCCTTGTGGAATCAACTCAAAACACAACTTTCAAAACAAAAAAACGGGGTGATCCCGACCACTGACACACCTTGGCAGGTTTATGAAAAATATTTCCACCGGGTGACTGATAAAGAGCTTTTCCATGATCTGGTCAGCGATTATTACCGCCTCCGTTTCTCCCGTGACCATTCGTCTGTGACACTCGCGGCATTCCGTCAGAAAATCTTGTCCGTGTCCCAAGACATTCAAAAAACCGCCCGTGCCGCAAAAAATCAAGCGTGACAGGGACGCTTATCCGGTTCACTCTTTCGAAAAGCTTTATTATGGAAGAGACCGATCCGCTCATCGGGGAAACGATCGCCGGTTACAAAATCCTGGATGTGCTGGGACGGGGCGGCATGGGCGTCGTCTACAAGGCAACCCAAATATCACTCGACCGCACTGTCGCCATCAAAATCCTGCCGGGGGAATACTGTGTCGACCCCGAGTATATCCGGCGTTTTCAAAAAGAAGCACGCTCCGCGGCCAGGCTCAATCACCCCCACATCACCCAGATTTATGATTTTGGTCTCGAGGGACAGCTCCATTATCTGACAATGGAATACATCGACGGACATCCTTTGTCCTCTTATTTGAAAGCCTACGGCCGGCTCATGGAGAGCGACCTCCTCAGGATCATGATTCAAGTCTGCGAGGCTCTTGACTGCGCCCACCATGCCGGCATCATCCACCGCGATATCAAACCCGATAATATTCTCATGGCGCATGACGGCGGTGTCAAACTCTGTGATTTGGGCCTCGCCAAGCTCACCAGCACCGAAGACCTCTCCCTGACCCAGACGGGCATGGCAATCGGCACACCCTATTACATTTCCCCGGAACAAGTCCGCGGTGATAAAATCCTCGATCCCCGCACAGATATTTATTCCCTCGGCGCAACTCTTTTTCATGCCGCCACAGGGCGGATTCCTTTTGAAGGCCCCTCCGGTGCCGTCGTCATGTCACGCCATCTCACAGACCCCCTGGACGATCCCCGGGGGATCCAAGCCGACTTGTCCTACGAGATGACTTGCCTCATCCACAAAATGATGGCGAAAAATCCTGACGACCGCTACTCCACCGCCCTCGAAGTCCGCGATGCTCTCCAGGCCATCATGGATAAACCCGCGACTCCCGTTCCGGTGAGTCCTGAGAGCTCTGCGAAATTCATCGTCTCGAAAAAACCGCCTGCGCCGCGCAATCCCCCCGCGGACACCGCGCAAATTGCTCCGGCATCACCGGATCCTCAAGCCGCTCCCTCACAAGTTCTCACCCGCGCCACCCGGGATGCGGACAAGGAGGCTTACTCCCTGCCCCTCCGCCCTGCTGCCGTGACCACCGCCCCGACCTTGAAATTTAAAAGCAAAGAACCGCCCGCGCCACCGGCACCACAAAAATCCCCATCACATAAAATCATGTCCATCAGTATCATTATCCTTGTCCTCATTGCGGTCGCTGTCGCCACCGCCTTCTACTTTTTTAATCATAAATAAAAGCCCCCTCCCTCACCCGTTTGAGGAGGAGAGGGGTAAAAGACTCGACTTTGTGACTTTTTTGAGAAAATATCATTGTGTTTGGAAGAATCATCGGGTTCAACATTATGAAACTTCTCTCTGCTGATCAAATCCGTTCGCTCGAAGAAGCCGAGATATCAGCAGGAATCAGTGCCGAGCAACTCATGGAGACTGCCGCCGCGAATATCCGGCACATTTTACAAACGGAATATCACCACTATGGCACAAAGCTCGCCCACGTTTTTTCTTTTCTCATCGGCAAGGGCAACAATGGCGGCGACGGTCTCGCACTGGCACGACTGCTGATCGAGTCCGGGGAAACCGTGGTGGTCAATCTCGCTTTTCCCGAAGAGCAATTTGCGGAGCTCCCCCGCAAAAAACTCCGTCAGCTCGAAGAGTCCTCACGCTCCCACGCGGGGAGCCTGACCATTATTCATGACCTGAAAGATTTTTTCTGGCCGCCGGAGAATGGCGTCCTTGTGGACGCCCTGCTCGGCACCGGTGCAGACGGGGCTCTGCGCGAGCCGCTCCTGACGATCATCCAGACCGCCAATCAAAAAAAGGCGGCACGCTATTTTCATACGATTTCTTTGGATGTGCCCACCGGGATTTCTTCCCTGGAGTCCGGCAACACAAAACCAGTCGCCTTTGAAGCTGATCTGACCATCACCGTCGGTTTTCCAAAGGACATTCTCGCCCGGGAGGAATTCAGCCACTGGGTCGGACGCATCGAGGTCGCCCCGCTTTTTGAGACACAACCCGAGGTCAGCGCGGATGAGCTCATCACGGGTCCGGATTTGAAGCACATGGCACGATTCCGCTCCCCACTGTCCCACAAAAATGATTTTGGACGCATTCTGGTCATCGGAGGTTGCTTCGGAATGAGCGGGGCGCCGGTCATGTCCGCCCATGCCGCCCTGCGCGCCGGAGCCGGGCTGGTGCAGATCGCCACGCACCGGGACATCGTCGAGCAGGTCGCCGCGCGCGCCTGGCCCGAGGTGATGATTGAAAGTCTGGAAAATCCCTCGGCAATCGAGCGCGCCCTCGAAAAAGCCAGCGTCGTCATCATCGGCCCGGGGCTGGGCAAAAGCGATTTCTCGCGCAATTTGCTCGCAGAGGTGCTCGTCCTGACACCGGTACCGGTGATTATTGATGCGGACGCCTTGAATCTCCTCGCCAAAAATATGAAATTTCTGGAAACCTGCCTCCAACCCGTCATTCTCACGCCCCACCCCGGCGAGATGAGCCGCTTGCTCGGGGACAAACCTTTCGAAGAGAAAGACCGCGCCGATATCGCCGCGCAATTTGCCCGCGAGCATCAATGCACACTCATTCTCAAAGGCACCCGCACCGTGATCACCTCCCCCGACCGTCCCCGTTATTTTAATAGCACGGGCAATGCCGGCATGGCGACCGGAGGCAGCGGCGACAGCCTGTGCGGGATTATCGCCTCATTGATGGCGAGGGGTCTGGATCCTTGCGACGCGGCTCGTTTCGCCGTCTGGTGGCACGGGAAAGCCGCCGATCTTGCCGCCCGCCAACGCGGCTGTCTCGAAGGCATGCTCCCCCAGGATGTGATCGAGTGGCTCGCGCCCGCGCTGCTTTTCTTGCGTCAGGCGGATTGAATATTTTGTCTTTGTCTGTGAATCTCGTAGAGGAAAACCGCAGCGGCATTTGCCACATTGAGTGAATCAACGCCGGGCATCATCGGGATTTCCACCGCCTCATCACAAAACCCGGCGACCTCATCCGAAAGCCCCGGCCCCTCACTGCCGAAAACCACACACACATCTCCGCGCAAAAGACTCTTGTCAAGCGGACGTGAACCCTCCCGCGGATGTGCGGCGATCAAGCGCACCCCGGCAACCTTGAGAGACTCGAGTGTCTGAAGCAAATTGCCTGACTGATGGTGGGGCAAATCGAAAATCGTGCCCATCGATGCATTGACGGCACCCCGGATATAGGGACTGCAACACCGTGGTCCCGTGATTAAAAGATCCGCGCCCAGCCCGGCGCAATTGCGTGCGATCATTCCCATATTCCCCGTATTGGTCACATCTTCGACCATCACCAATGACAGGGATTTTTGTTTTTTCTCCAGAAAACTCCCCAGACAAATATTTTCCGGTATGTCCGCCATCGCCAGAACCCCCTGATAAAAGCTCAATCCCGTCAGGCTCTCCAGCAGCTTTTTGTCCGCCGTGAAAATATCCATTTTTTCACCTGCTTCCAGCCTCTTGGAAATCAGGGGACGATACTCCTCCAGCCACTTTTCCGGCACGAGCAAATTGCGGACGCGCAATTTGCTCTGCAGCAGACGGCGCACGGTTTTTTCCCCCTCGGCGACAAAATACCCGGCATCCCGGTGGATAGCGGGACGGCGCATGATTTTGTATCCCTCCAGTCCGGGGTGGTCGAGTGTTTCAAGCTTTTGTGTGGTGGGGATGGTCATTTGCCGGGAAAAAAACGATTATCTAGCAAGCACGTCAGGCAATCAACACATCTTTTTTTTGGCGCACAAAATGTCATTCGACTTTTGAGGAGGGTTCCGCCAGAATCCGTGCGGATGTACAAAATCGATTTGGAAGACTTCAGCATGCTGACTGGAATATTTTTTCTGGTGCACTGGGTTCTGGTTTTATTTTTTTCCATCCGCGTCATCATGCGCCGGCGGCCTGTCGGGGTTTCCTTGTCCTGGCTTTCTTTGATTTTCCTGCTCCCCTACATCGGGATACTGCTCTATCTGCTGATTGGCGAGGTGCGGCTGGCGGAGAAACGCGCCCGCGCCACCTCCAAAGTCCTCAAGCCTTTCACGCAGTGGCTTTGCTCCCTCAAGCCCCGGCATCCGGAAAAAATCGAAGCCCTCGGAGCCGTCTCGCGCTCCTTGCTCAATCAGGCATTTCGCATGACCGGATTCCCCGCACTGACGGGCAACCGCGTCGAGCTCCTCTCCGGTGCATCGGATGTCTTTCCCCGGCTCATCGAGGACATCCGCGCCTCCCGGACATGTTGCAATTTGCAATTCTATATTTTCGCCCCTCAGGGACAGGTCTCTTCCCTCATTGATGCCTTGGCGGAAGCCGCCGCCCGCGGGGTCAAGTGCCGTCTTTTAGTCGATAGCATCGGAAGCTCTGCTTTTCTCAAAAGCGGTTATCCTGCGGAACTGCGCCGCCGGGGCATCGACGTCGCCGAGGCGCTGCACGCAAATTTTTTCCACGCCCTTTTCTGGCGGCAGGATGTCCGCAACCACCGCAAGATTGTGACCATTGACGAGAGAATCGCCTACACGGGCAGCTTGAATATGGCTGACCCCGCCTTTTTCAAGGCCGATGCCGGTGTCGGGCACTGGGTTGACGCGATGGTGCGGATCGAAGGCCCCGCGGTCGAGCCACTCGAGGGGGTCTTCCTCGGCGATTGGCAAATCGAGCACGAGGACGCGAAATCAATTGCGGAATACGGACTGCAGACGGATATTCCCGATTGCGGCACTCAAATCGTCCAGACCATCCCCTCCGGTCCCGACCAGGGACACAAGGTGATCCACGACGTTCTGGTCTCCTGTATTTATTCCGCCGTCAAAGAGCTTGTCGTGACCACACCGTATTTTGTCCCGGCGGAAACCATGATGGACGCCCTCTGCTCCGCCGCACTGCGCGGGGTGAAAGTCACCTTGATTGTTCCGAAAAAAAATGATTCCAAAATGGTTTATCATGCCAGCCGCTCAAATTACGATGACCTTCTCGATGCGGGCGTGTGCATCGCGGAGTTCGACGGCGGTCTCTTGCATACAAAAAGCGTGGCCGTCGATGGTGAGATTTGTCTTTTCGGTTCGGTCAACCTCGACCAGCGCAGCTTCTGGATCAATTTCGAAGTGACCCAACTCATCTTTGACAAGGCATTCACCACACAGATCCGCGGACTCCAGGACTCCTACCTCGCGGACTGTGATTTTATCGATCCCCGGCTTTGGAAAAAACGCCCCTTCCGCGCCCGGCTCATTGATAATACCTTCCGGTTGATGGGACCTCTGCTCTGACGGATTTTATTGTCCGTCCATATCGTGCATGATCTGCAGCAAGAGAAAGTCCGTGGACATGTCCTTGAGAGAATCCTCCCGGGAGAAAACCACCATCTTCTCCGGATCAGCCACCGAAACCGTCCCGTTTTTCCAGGCGCAAATGGCGCGGAGTGCCTGCAGCCCGTGGTAATCTTTTGTCCGGGCGGCATGAATGCGGTTATGACTGATTTTGAGATACCCGGTTTTTTCACTCAGCCTCTCTTGGATTTCAAAAATCCCGTGCACTCCCGTCTGGGAGAGGATATGCAGAACATGCGAAATCGGCAGTGACGGCAAGGTACAGACAAATCCTCCATCCTTTTTTTGCGGATACAGCACATCCAGCATGGAGTTGAAAATGTCGTAATTGGATTGAGCATCATACACGAGGAGATGGGAATGCTTTTGTTCCACTTCTTTTCTTAAAGCGTCAAAGGTGTATTCGGACATCGGGGATTTTTCCAGGATCACCAACGCCTGCCGGAATTCATGCCGGGAGACGTGCCCCAATAATTTTGAAAAACTCTCGCAATTCACAATTTTGTCGGGAGGGACAGCCAGCACAAGTGAATCGTAGATTTTGTGGTGGATCACCGGAGTCGGACAAAAGAGATAACACTGACTGATTTCTTGCATAATTTGAGTAAACCTGCCTGTTCCTCTTTGAATGACAAGCTCTAAAAAATCACCCGCTTCAAGCCACTCATGTCGCACGGAGTCAAAGGAATACAGGATTTTTCACCGGTGTCTTCGATGAGAAACCCGCCATAAACACCATTTTTGTTTCTTCAATCATTTTCTCAAGACTTTCTCTTGTGTCTGGACAAGGAAAAACCTTTAATCGGAAAAATAAAATTCAAAAAGGTTTTTCATGGCTTATACAATCGGAGTCGATTACGGAACGAACTCAGTCCGCGCACTGGTGGTGGACTGCGCCAATGGCAAAGAAATCGGCACCCACGTCTTTGGTTACCCCAGCGGTCATCAGGGTGTGATCATTGATCCCAAAGACCCTCATCTGGCCCGGCAACATCCGGCGGATTATCTCGCGGGTCTGGAGACGAGCATCCGCGAGGCGCTCAAACAGGCCGCGCAAAATGACGCGCAATTTGCCCCGGAGAAAGTCATCGGCATCGGCGTGGACACGACGGGTTCGAGCCCGATTCCGGTGGACGCAAATGGCACACCGCTGGCGCTGCTCCCGGCTTTCAAGGACAATCCAAATGCCCTCTGCTGGCTGTGGAAGGATCACACCAGTGTCGATGAGGCGCAGAAAATCACTGAAACCGCCCTCGCCCACCGCCCCCAGTATGTTGCAAAATGCGGGAATATTTATTCGTCCGAATGGTTCTGGGCGAAAATCTGGCATTGCCTGAATGTGGACGCGGGCGTCTTTGACGCGGCGGACAGCTGGGTGGAACTCTCCGACTACATCCCGGCGGTTCTGGCCGGAGTCAAAAATCCCCGTGACATCAAACGCGGCGTCTGCGCGGCGGGACACAAGGCGATGTATTGCGAAGAGTGGGGCGGTTTGCCGGATGAGGAATTTCTCTCCATGCTCGACCCGCGTCTGGGCAAATTGCGCGGCCGGTTGTATGACAAGGCTTATGATTTGAATGCCACCGCGGGAACCCTCTGCGCGGAATGGGCGGGAAAACTGGGGCTTCCCAGCGGCATTGTCATCGCCATTGGCGCATTCGACGTGCATCTGGGTTGTGTCGGGGTGGGCATTCGTGAGGGGGTCGTCGTCAAGGCGATGGGAACCTCCACCTGCGACTGTGGCATTGTCAGCAACTCGAAAAAACTCGCCGACATTCCCGGCATCTGCGGCATTGTCGATGGCTCGATCCTTCCGGGTTTCTACGGCCTGGAGGCGGGGCAATCGGCGGTGGGCGACATTTTCAAATGGTTCGTCGAGGTGGTCTGCAAAGGCGACGACGCATTGCATGGGCAGCTCACGGCGCAAATGGCCGCGCTCAAGCCGGGGCAGAGTGGACTGCTCGCGCTGGATTGGAATAACGGCAACCGCACGGTTCTGGTCGATCAACGGCTCACGGGTCTGCTGGTCGGTCAGACTCTGCACACCTCGCAGGCGGAGATTTAC
>CAYTAI010000022.1:31818-33701 GCA_964435715.1 uncultured Verrucomicrobiota bacterium
GGTCGAGGCCACGGCCTTTGGCGCCCGTGTGATTCTGGAGCGGTTCAAGGAATATGGTGTGCCCGTGACAGACGTGGTTTGTTGCGGCGGGATCGCGGAGAAAAATGCGGTGCTGATGCAGATTTACGCCGATGTGACGGGCTGCGAGATGAAAGTGTCGCGCTCCCCTCAGACGTGCGCGCTGGGCAGCGCGGTGGCGGCGGCGGTGGCGGCGGGCAAAGACCGGGGCGGTCACGCGGATTTTCCCTCGGCGATGGCGGCCATGACGGGACTCAAGGATGCCCGCTTCAAACCCATCCCGGAAAATCAGCGGGTTTATGATGAACTGTATCATCTGTATCTGAGGCTCCACAACAGCTTCGGCGGCGTGGACAAGTCCGCTGACTTCTCTCTATTGATGAAAAACCTCATCAACATCAAACAACGCCAGTCGAAGGGCTGACTGCGCCTTTTTGCCCAATTCATCACACGAAAAAAATTCCCACCCAAACCAACCATCACACTCACACCTGAAAAAATCATGAAAAAATCCTCCCTGAAAAAAATCGAATTCTGGTTTGTCACCGGCAGTCAACACCTCTACGGCCCGGAAACCCTGAAGCAAGTGGCGTTGAATTCCCAAAAAATCGTGGCGGCGCTGAACCAATCCAACCGCATCCCGGAGCAAATTGTTTTCAAGCCCGTGCTCAAAACCCCGGAGGAAATCCGCGCCCTCTGTCAGGACGCCAACCACAGCGCAAATTGCGCGGGACTAATCCTCTGGATGCACACGTTCTCACCGTCGAAGATGTGGATCGCGGGGCTGACCGCATTGAAAAAACCTTTCGTCCACCTGCACACGCAGTTCAACCGCGACCTGCCTTGGGGCACGATTGACATGGATTTCATGAATCTCAACCAGTCCGCGCACGGCGACCGCGAGGCGGGATTCATTCACACGCGCCTGCGCTTGAACCGCAAGGTCGTCGTCGGACATTGGGGCGACAGTGAAACGCAGGATCGTCTCGGCTCCTGGATGCGCGTGGCCCGCGCTTGGGATGATGCACAGGGGGGGAAATTCGCCCGGTTCGGTGACAACATGCGCCAAGTGGCGGTCACTGAGGGCGACAAAGTCGCGGCGGAGGCGACTTTCGGGTATTCGGTCAATGGCTACGGCATTGGCGATCTGGTCAAACATGTCAATGCGGTCAGCGACTCTGCCATCACAAATCTCTGCAAAGAATACGAGAGTCTTTACTCCGTGGCCAAACCCCTGAAAAAAGGCGGGGCGCGCCACGGCTCCCTGCGGGACGGGGCGCGGATTGAACTGGGCTTGCGCTCCTTTTTGGAGGAAGGCGGATTCAATGGGTTCACCACGACATTCGAGGATTTGCACGGGCTGAAGCAATTGCCGGGGTTGGCGGTTCAGCGCCTGATGGCGGATGGTTACGGGTTCGGCGCGGAAGGCGACTGGAAAACCTGCGCGCTCCTGCGCGCGATGAAAGTCATCGCCGCCGATCTCAAGGGGGGAACCTCTTTCATGGAGGATTACACCTATCACCTCGACCCGAAAGGGCACCTCGTGCTGGGGGCGCACATGCTCGAGATTTGTGAGTCCATCGCGGCGGGCAAACCCTCACTGGAGATTCATCCGCTGGGCATCGGCGGCAAGGAAGACCCGGTTCGCCTCGTCTTTGACGCACCGGCTGGCCGCGCGATCAATGCCTCGGTCATTGATCTGGGAAATCGCTTCCGTCGTGTGGTCAATGAGGTCAAGGTCGTCAAACCGCCGAAGCAATTGCCCAAACTCCCCGTGGCGCGGGCTCTGTGGAATTGCCTGCCGGACTTCAAAACCGCGTGCGCGGCGTGGATTTACGCCGGGGGCGCGCACCACACGGGATTCA
>CAYTAI010000022.1:33739-39011 GCA_964435715.1 uncultured Verrucomicrobiota bacterium
GAGGATTTTGCGAAAATGGCGGGAGTGGAACTCGTCGTCATCGACGCGGACACCCGCCTCCGGGAATTTGAAACCACCCTCCGCCACAACGAGGTTTATTTCGCCCTGTCCAAAGGATTCCGGGCTTAACCTCAATTATTTAAGGATCCCCCCCTCACCATGAGCCAATACGATTCACTCAAGGAAGAATGTTTCGAGAGCAATTTGCTCCTGCCGGAGTTTAAATTGATCGACCTGACATTCGGCAATGTCAGCGTGGCTGACCCGGCCAAAGGCGTTTTTGCAATCAAACCCAGCGGCGTGGATTACCGGCAGATGATGCCCGGCGACATGGTGGTGCTCGATTACGAGGGGAAAACCGTCGAGGGCAATTTGCGCCCCTCCTCGGACACCCCGACACACCTGCGCCTTTATCAGGCATTCAAAGGCATTGGCGCGGTGGTGCACACCCACTCGCGGAATGCGACCTCATTCGCGCAGGCGGGCCGGGCGATTCCCTGTTTTGGCACCACCCACGCGGATTATTTTTACGGCGATGTGCCGGTGACCCGTGCGCTCACCGCGGAGGAAATCGCGCGGGGCTATGAGTTGGAAACCGGCAATGTCATTATCGAACGTTTCTCTGACCTGAACCACGAGGACATGGTCGCGGTATTGGTTCGCCACCACGCCCCCTTTGTCTGGGGACCGAATGGCAAAAAAGCCGTCGAGAGTGCTTTCGCCCTGGAAATCTGCGCCGAGATGGCGATGAAAGCCCTCCAGCTCAACCCCTCACTCGGCGCGATCCCCCCCGAACTCCTCAACAAACATTTCAAGCGCAAACACGGAGCCACCGCCTATTACGGCCAAAGCGGCGGATGTTGATGAAATTTTCTTAAGACACGATTGAAAAATCGACTTTAATTTTAATATAGAATGAAATTTTCACAAACACCGCCTGAGCTTCGTTCAGAGTATGTTAACCTCATAAATCGGCGTTGGCGACAATTGTATGAGCTAGAAAAAGAAAGCGGTCAATCAACACTCCATTTTCTTTTCTTGGTAAATTCCGGCGGCGCAGCTGCTACTCTAGCTTTTATTGGTGCCATAGGTAGCAACTTTATTGGTATGGGTGCAAAAGTGGCACTTGGTTTATTTGTCTTAGGAATTATATTTTGTGGTATTCAACGTGCAAAACAATATCATCACATGAGTTTTCTATTTGAGAATTGGAAAAAATTAGTTGGTGAATATTTTGCAGATAACAGAGACTGGGAAGACATCAACACACAAGACAAAAATGTGGCAGTACAAAACAAATGGGACTATATTATTCCTTACGCTTCTTTCACATTCTTTATTCTTGGTTCTTTAGTCGGATTCATTGCGTTAATTTAAAATGGTCAGTTGCATCATAGAGTGATATCCATTCCTTTGACCAAATGGCTCCCTCAATCATCCGTGCTTTCCGCGCTATTCGCGGTTAAAAAAATCTGCGTTTCATCTGCGTCAATCTGCGGGCAAAGACTCAAGCCAGGGCGACTTCGTTGGGGCAATGGCCGGTGGTTTCAAAGTCGGTGAGATTCCGGATGGTTGTCGCGGCGATATTGGTCATGGCTTCGCGCGTGAAAAAGGCCTGATGACTGCTGACGAGGACATTGGGGAATCCCAGCAAACGGGCGAGAACCTCGTCCTCCATAATTTGATTCGACAGATCCTCGTAAAAAACCCCTTCCTCCTCCTCATACACATCCAGCCCGAGGGCTCCGATTTTTCCCATGAGAATGCCGTCAACCGCCGCCTCGGCGTCCACGAGCGGACCCCGGCTGGTGTTAATAATGACCACACCCGTTTTCATCCGGGCCAGCGCGTCCCAGCCGACCAAGTGACGGGATTCTTCTGTCAGAGGACAATGCAAGCTGATCACGTCGGACTCGGCAAAAAGCCGGTCGAGGGACACGTAGGCAACCCCGCGTTTTTTCAAGTCATCATTCTCGAATGGGTCATGCGCGATGACACGGCAGCCGAAGCCGAGCATGATATCGGTGAAACACTGCCCGATTTTTCCAGTTCCGATGACCCCGACGGTTTTTCCGTGAAGGTCAAAGCCCATGAGCCCGTCCAGCGAGAAATTCCCCTCCCGCACCCGGTTGTAGGCGCGGTGGAGTCGGCGGTTCAATGTCATCAGCAGCGCCACAGCATGCTCGGCCACGGCATAAGGGGAATACGCCGGCACTCGCGCAATGGTGATCCCGAGGGCGGCGGCAGCTTTCAAATCGACATTGTTAAATCCCGCACAGCGCAGCGCGAGCAGGCGGCCCCCGGATTTTTTCATTTCCTCCAGCACCCCCTGAGTCACGCGGTCATGGACAAAAACGCACACGGCGGAAAAACCTGCCACCATGGAGGCAGTTTCATCCGTGAGTCGGGGTTCGAGAAAATGCAGGTCATGTTTCCCGGCATTGGCGGCGGTGAGGAATTCCCGGTCGTAAGGTTTCGAGCTAAAGACTGCTGTTTTCATGGGGAGCATGGTAACACCAACCCGGTTCCAATGCAAAATCCCAATAAAAATTCTTTCACTCCCGGCGCAGGAAAAATACAATGGCGCGGTTATGTCCATCCCCTCCGCATCGCGAGCCATTTGCTTTGATCAATATGGCGCTCCTTCTGAAGTTCTCGCCCTCAAAGACATGCCGCTGTCCCCGCCCTCGCCCGACGAGGTCACTGTCGAAATGCTCCTGTGCCCGATCAATCCCAGCGACATCAATTACATCGAGGGACGTTACGGCATTAAACCCTCCCTGCCCGCCATTGCGGGGCTCGAAGGCACTGGCCGCATCATCGCCGCCGGAGCGCAAACGGGTTCGCTCTCAGTGGGGCAATTGGTTCGTGTGCCCCAGGGCGTCGGCTGTTGGCGGCGCGCACTCACGGTCAAAGCCAAGTCGGTGGAAACTTTCCCCGATGGCTTAACCCCGGAACAAGCGGCGGTTTTTTCGGTCAATCCCCCCACAGCCTGGTGTCTGCTCCATCTTTTTCGTTCGCTTCAGCCGGGGCAATGGCTGATTCAAAATGCCGCCACCTCCGCCGTGGGCAAATACGTCATTCAAATCGCCCGGCATCACGGCTGGCGCACGGTCAATCTGGTTCGCGACCCCAAAGCCATCACGCCCCTGCAAAAACTCGGGGGCGATGTGGTTATCGAGGACAAAGACGGGATCGAAGAGCAAATTGCCGCGCTCACAGGCAAAGCCGACATTCGTCTGGGCCTCAATGCGGTCGGAGGCGACAGCGCGCTCCGGGTCGCCGCCGCGCTGGGGAATTCCGCCGCGATGGTCACCTATGGGGCGATGTCGAAACAGGTCTTGAAAATCCCGAATGCCTTTTTGATTTTCAAGAATCTGGAACTGCGCGGATTCTGGATGACTCAGTGGCGCAAACAAACTGTCAAAGCGCAAATTGCACAGGTCGAGAGGCAACTCGCTGAACTTTTCACATCGGGCGCTCTGGACACTTTTGTGGAAAAAGTTTTCCCCATGGAGGAATTCAAAGATGCCGTGACGCTTGCGCAGGAATCCGGGCGCAAGGGCAAAATCCTCATCGACATGACGGCGTGAAACGGGTTTCTTGGGGGAAGTCACTCCCCATGATCACGATCGTCCACGACCCCGCCTGCGCTGATTACCAGAAAATCGGGCATCCCGAAGCTCCTTTCCGAGCGCGCGAATCCGCCGCGCATCTGCTGGAGCGTCACCCTGACTGGAATTGGATCAAGCCGTCGGAAGCCCGCGACCGGAGCATTTTACGCGCACACAGCCCGCAATTCCTGATGGACATCGACCATCCGCTGGATGATTTCGACGGGGACACCCCGGCCTACCCCCGTGTCGGGCAAATTGCGCGGAGCGCGGTGGGCGCTGGCCTGGAGGCGATGCACCGCGCCCTCAAGGGGGAGAAAACTTTTTCGCTCATGCGTCCTCCGGGGCATCACGCCACACGAACCCGTGCCATGGGATTTTGTTTTTTGAACTCCATCGCCGTCGCCGCGCTGGAGGCCATTGACGCGGGCGTGGAACGTGTGGCGATCTACGACTTTGACGCGCACCACGGCAATGGCACGGAGGAAATTATTCTCAACCACCCGAAAATCCGCTTCTGCTCGGTTCATCAATACCCCGGCTATCCCGGTACAGGCACGGCTCCCCGCGCAAATTGCCTGAATTGGCCTGTTTTCCCGATGAGTCCGCGAACCGAACACCTGCACATGCTCCGGCTGGCATGGGAAAAAGTATTGGAATTCAACCCCGGCCTGATCCTGATCTCAGCGGGGTTCGACGCCTACTCCGGTGACCCGATTACGGAAATGACTCTCGAACTCGACGACTTCGCCAAGCTCGGGATGTGGGCGAAAAATTCCGGCATTCCCACCGCCGCCCTCCTGGAAGGCGGTTACAGCCGCGATCTGCCTCTCCTCATCGAAGCGTTTCTGACCGAATGGAGTTAGGCAACCAAGCCTGTACGAGGTGCGAAGTGCTAGGTGCGAAGTTCTATGTTCGCGATGCTCCGGGGAGCACGTGGGGGTAGTGACATCCACAGCGGCCACCCCTGCCTGCCGGATATCACCAGTAAATGCACTCGTCAGTCGTAAAGGAATTCTTCTCATCCGTAAATATCCCCAAAACTTTAATATCCCCAAAATGTAAGGATATCTACTTGGAAAAACGCCTTAAAATCGTCAAATCCATTTTGACACTTGTAAAAAATGTAAGGATATGTAGTTTTATGGATAGTAACTTGATAGCAAAAGAAAATGCCATTTCATGAGGGACAACTCGTAAACGCCCGCGTCCTCGAATTTCTGGGCACAGGAGCGAAGGTGGCGTTATCGCCACGACTATTTGCCCATCTTGCACCAAAGCATCTTTCTTGGAAGAGGAGTAGACAAGATGCACGCGACTATTTTGACGTAGGAGACGAGATACTAGCTAGAATTCTGACGATCAAAAATCGGGAGGGCAACAAACCAAGTATAGAGATTGGATTTCGAGAAACTGATGAAAATCCATGGCCACTTGCGGAGGAAATGCACCCTGTGGGTTCCAGAACCAAAGGCATCATCACAAACAAGTTGCAGTTCGGCTTGTTAGCGGAATTACCCTCTGGATTTGATGCTCTGATACATAGAACGGAAATTTCTTGGAACAAGAAGCCATCCGAATCGGAGATTCCCGCAGTGGGGGATGCGGTGGATGTCGTTATTGTAGAGGTGGATACCACAAAGGAGCGAATCGCTGCT
>CAYTAI010000022.1:39021-43787 GCA_964435715.1 uncultured Verrucomicrobiota bacterium
AGCATAAAGCAGGCTAAAACAAGTCCATATGCGACTCTGCAGGAGGAATCTGCACCCTTAGAAACAAGTGCCGGCATTGTGGAAGCGAGGCTTCCATTCGGGCTTATGGTTCGATTGAAGGACAACGCCCTAGGATTGATACATCGGTCACGTCTGCCTGAGCGACTCAAGGACGATTTCTGCGTCGGCGACGAAATATACGTCCGAATTTTGAACATTGAGGTCAATACTCAACGTGTAAATCTTGAGATTGATCTTGAGCGATATTTTGATAACAAAACTTCAAACAATATTAGATCGCCATCGAAGAATCATATTGCAATCCTTAAATACAAGGAGGGCACAAAGAGAGAAGTTAAAATTAACCATTATGAGCGGAGTCCAGAAGCTCGAAGAACCTGCATTGCTTACCATGGAATTACGTGTTGCGTCTGTGGATTTTCCTTCGTTGAAAGCTATGGCGTAATAGGTGAGGGTTATATTCACGTTCATCACCTCAATCCTATTTCGGAACAAGCGGGTGAATACTTGCTAGATCCCGTTTCTGACATGCGTCCAGTTTGTGCAAACTGTCATGTGATGATACACAAACGGAGGCCTCCCTACTCTATCGAAGAGATGCGGCAGCTAATCCAAAACCCACTAAGCACTAACAAAACGGTGGACTCAACGCGCTACCGCGCGTGAATCACCTTTGACGTTGAAGGAGACGCTGGCCGAGTCTCATTCAATGCGGAGCTGACTTCGTCCAGTGCCTCGTTTCGCTCGGGGCCTACACGCTCCTCTGACCAGTCACTCCGACCTCAATTCTCCTTCCACTTCGCAAACAAGTTTGCTACGTTCCAGTCAAATGCGGTCAGCTCCGCATTAGCCAAAAAAATATAACCCACAAACACTATGGCACTACCAGACAGCTACACCATTAAGACTGGAGCGATTCGGTCATATTTCGATGCAATGAAGAACGCCGAGGCGCCCGAGCGATTCTCATCAAAGTTCCTTCAAGATCTTGAGTTCACGTCCTCAAATGATCGCCTCTTTGTGGGTATATTGAAAGATCTTGGCTTCATCGACCAAGACGGAAAGCCAACCGAGAGATATTACCACTTTTTGGATAAACAGCGTTCTGAGCAGATAATTGCCGATGGGATAAGAGAAGCCTTCACAGACCTATTCGCCGTTCACAAGGAAGCCAATAAGCTTAATGTGGAAGAAGCAACAAATAAGCTACGAACTCTATATAAAGGATCAAAGAAAGACAGCGTAGTCAAGAACATCGCAAAGACATTTGTAGCTTTGTGCGAGGTAGCTGATTTTTCTAAGACCACTTCAGCTACTAAACCGAAAGATGAACAAACAGAAAAGGTTCAAGGTGACGACACAACTTCCACCGCAAATCAAGTCGATACGGGAATTCAAAAGAAAGCAGTCAAAGTTGGATCGCTTCAATACCACATTAACATCTCTCTGCCAGAAACTCGGGATCAAGCTGTCTATGATGCAATTTTCAAAAGCCTGCGGGATCACTTAGGCTGATACAACATGGATGACTTATACACATTTGTTTGTCGCGGTCTCTTAACTGAAGCGAGCCTTGACAAGGCGGGGCGCAAGCGAAAGAGGCATTTTGGAGCCGAAGATGCTGCCAGGATACGACAGGCCCTTTCGTATGACATGCTCGATGACGACTTGCTTGCAGAGGCTGCGCGCATGGCACTTGTATATACAGCAGTTCATGCATTTGAGAATTCAGTTCGCCAGCTTGTTCAGAAAACATTGATGGACCATTACAAAGAACTCTGGTGGGACAAAGTGTCAGAACGAATTCAGAAAAAAGTTCAAATCAGAAAAGATGAGGATGCCAAGTTTCGCTGGCATGGTCGTAGAGGAGGTGATGATATAACTTATTGCGATTTCGGCGACCTTTCAGCAATCATCTCCACAAATTGGTCAGACTTTGAGGATATTCTGACAAATCTTGAATGGGCCAAGGCACTTTTGGACGCACTTGAAAAATCCAGAAATATAATTATGCATGGCGGCAGCTTGGCAGCTGAAGACATTGAGCGTATTGGCATGAACATCCGAGACTGGATAAGACAAACAGGCTAACCAAGCCATCCACTCAACGCCGCTGCGCGGCGCGAGTGATGGCGGACGTTGCGTCGTAGGGGTCAGCCCGCGATTTGAGAATTCATTGAGGCAAATTGCTCGCCCTTTTTTCGAATTTCTCCCATCCCCGCGCGCTCTTAAAATGCCTCCGCCTTTTGAGGCAGGAGGGCGGTCGCGGGACTACTTGGGCTCTCAGTCCCGATTTATCATTGAAAATTGAGTGATCACCTGCTAGCCTTTCGCGATGACAATTGAATTAAAGGAGCTCGAAACGCTTTCTGTATCAGAGCGCCTTCAACTCGTCGAGGATCTCTGGGACAGTATCGCCCGGAGCAATACGGAGATTCCCATCCCCCAGTGGCAGAAGGATGAACTGGCTCACCGGAAACAGAGCCACTTACAGAATCCGAATTTAGGGCGCACTTGGGACGAAGTCAAAAAAGACATTCTCCAGTCCCGATGACCTTGCCCCCGATTCTGATTCCAGCAGCCAAGGCTGACGTATCCGAGGCCTTCGGGTGGTATGAAGATCAGAGTGCCGGGCTCGGAATGGATTTTCTCAGGTGTGTCGAGTTATCACTTCTGTCGATTCAGCGAACACCACTCATCTACCCTGTTGTGCACGAAACCTACCGCCGGGCATTGCTTCGCCGTTTCCCTTTCGCAATCTTCTTTGAGGTCGATGAACCCAAAGACCGTTGCGTTGTTTACTCCGTATTTCACTGCTCACAAAACCCCGCGAAGTGGCGAGGGCGTTTACCCTGATTAGATTTCGTAAAAGTCAAAGGGTTCAATCCATGTTTTGAGAATTTATTGGGCAAATTGCGCGGATTCTATTATGTCATCTTCCCCTTAAGACCCGCGCCCTCCCAAAAAGCATTCGCCTTTTGGGACAAGAGGGCGGTCGCGGGACTACCCGGGCTCACCTGCTTGCACCTCATTCATAATTCCTCCGCTTGCCCTCCACAATCTGTAATCAGGATTCCTCCGACAACTTCACACTAGGAACTGTTTTTCTGCTGGAATGAAGCGTTGATTTTTTTTTCGTGGGCAAAGGGATCCTTGCGGCATTCCGGGCGCATATTGGCCAGAGCCCAGTTGATGGCTTGCTGGATATTCTGCCATTCCTCGGCACTGCCGATGGCATGCCGTCTTTTGAGTTCTTCTTTTTGCTTCAAAGACTCCATAACTTTACACATCCATTTTGAGCACCTGCTTTAATACCCTGATCCGGTCGAGCTTTTGATCACGCGGGTCGAGAGCCGTTTGACAGGCGAGCATGTCGCGGTCTGAGAGACTGCGGTAAATCATCCCCGTATTGGTCTTTTTTTCCAAAGAACGGGCGTAACACTCATCATAAGCGCCTTCGAGCCCTCTGACCTCACGGAAAATATCCAAGCTCCCGGCATCAGTCGTCAGACAAAACATCACTTGCCGATCCAGCCATGCCGGATTCTCTGGAATCAATGCAAATGTCTCAACAGACTCTCCCCATTTTGCCCCTAAATCAAGCAGCACATGATTCAAACGCCCCTTGTTTTCATCTGTGTTCCTGAACCAGATATCGACATCATAAGTCAGAATCGGTTCGTGATTCAGAAGAAAATTAACCCCGCCTATGAGAATGTAGTCCACCTTTTCGTCAAAAAGGCTTTTGAATATGCGGTCAATATCCATCATGCGATGACACTAGCAAATTTTTCTTTAACATCAAACACTGTTCTTTCCTGCCTCATGTACTAAGTGTGAGATCCTCGTTGGAGTCGGGATTCGGCGTGGTGGGCAATTTGTCCCGGCATTCAGATTCATTCACCAAAAAGCTTCAGTTAACGGCATTCATGCTTATTTGACAACTTGACAAATAAAAATAGTGCGGGAATAATACTCATATGAAAGCTTTAGCTGTCGGCGAGATCAAGGCGCAATTCTCAGATGTGCTTGAGAAAGTCAAGCAAGGGGAATCTTTCGGAATTCTTTACGGAAAACGAAAGAAGGCCGTTGCGATGATCGTTCCTTACGAAAATCAGGGAGTCATGAAAAAACGAAAAATCGGCATTTTGGACGGAAAAGCCACAGTGACATTCGCGGATCACTTCAAAATGACCGAAAAAGAATTTCTCAGTTTAAAATGAAATATCTTTTGGATACCCACACATTCCTTTGGACAGTGGCGGAATCGACTCAGCTTTCTCAAAAAGCAAAGGCGGCAATCCAAAACCCGAAAAATGATATTTTCATCAGTGCTGTGAACTTATGGGAAATCTCGATCAAGACACGTCTCAAAAAAATCGATCTAAAAGGTTTTTCCACTGATGATTTAATCGGCATTGCCCAAAAAATGAGCATCCAATTGATCAGCCTGTCTCCCGAAGAAGCCGTTTCCTATGGCCAGTTGGAGGAATCCACTCATTTTGACCCGTTTGATCGAATGCTCATCTGGCAAGCCATTTGTCAAAACTATACGATCATCAGTAAAGATTCCCAATTCAAAAAATTCAAAAATTACGGTCTGCGACTCCTTTGGGATTAATTGCAGGTTTTTTACACGGACGCAAGTTGCTCGGCGGCGACGGGTGTGGGAGCTTCGGTGAGGAGATCAAGCTCGCGCAGCAGTGCCAAATCCTCGTTGGCGTCGGGGTTCGGCGTGGTGAGCA
>CAYTAI010000023.1:0-7059 GCA_964435715.1 uncultured Verrucomicrobiota bacterium
ATTCATCCATATGGAAACTCTCCTGGACGTGCAGGCGGAGCTGGTGCAGACCCGGCCGGGCTTGCGCAAATTGCCCGGCACAGTGCTTCAAAATCAAACGACCAAGGAAATCATCTACGAGCCCCCTCAGGAAGCCGGACAAATCGAATCGCTCATGGCGAACCTCATTGATTTCATTCATGCCAAAGACGCGCTCGATCCCCTGCTCCGCATGGCGATCGCCCATCATCAATTCGAGAGCATCCACCCCTTTTATGACGGGAATGGACGCACCGGGCGCATCTTGAATCTGCTCATGCTCCAGCGGAGCAATTTGCTCGACCATCCCATCCTCTACCTGAGCCGCCATATCACCACGACCAAGGGCGAATATTACCGCCTGCTCCAAGCGGTTCGGGATGAAGGCGTCTGGGAGCAGTGGTGTCTCTACATGTTGCGCGGGGTCGCCGTCACCTCGCGCAGTGCCATCTCACTGGTCAAATCACTCCGTGATCTCATGCTCCGCACCAAACACGATTTGCGGGATAAACTGCCGAAGCTCTACAGCCAAGACCTGTTGAACAACCTTTTCCGCTATCCCTACACCAAGATTGAATTTGTCGAACGCGAACTGGGCGTCTCCCGCATCACCGCGACCAAATACCTGAACCTGCTCGCCACTGCCGGATTCGTCCAAAAACGCAAAATCGGCAAGACGAATTTCTTTGTGAACACCCCCCTCTACGACCTCCTCAGCGGCGTGAGTCTGGAAAGATAGGTTCCCGAGACCGTTTTTCTCGCCAAGTCCCGCAAAGGTTCATCAATATATCTGTAGGGCTCGTGCCCCCACGGGCCGTTGGAATGAACCACAAGCTTGTTCCGAATCTGTGACTTCGGGAATGACACGGATGAACACGGATCAGAATAATGTGCAGTTAAAAAACTTGAGTAATTCTGCTCTCGGAAAAAGATGTATTGATAACTTTCTTGTATGAATCAATTGTATGTTCAGAACAATATGAATCTCTTTTTAAAAATCTTCTTCGTGATTTTTCTTGTCCAGAATATCATTTTAGCTGATCCGCCGGCTGCAAATGGCGCTGAGGCGAGTGGTCAACTCCGCGACCAGAGTGCAGAGAGCAAATCAGACAACGATTATATTGTTGCGATAGGAATGGGGATCACAGTAACCAGTAAACAGCTTGATGAAGCCTTTCATTTGTTTCTGAGTCAAAGAAAAATCAATCAAGAGCAAATGCCCGCTGAGGCAATTACCGCAATTAGGAAGGACATTCTTCATCAACTGGTCACTAAAGAATTGATTTCCTCAAAAGCACAACAATCAGACATTGAACGTGCTCGTCATGAGGTCAATCAGCAAATTGAAGTATTCATAAAAAGTTATGGATCAAAAGAAAAATTTGAAGAGCATATGGCAAAACAGGGAACAACTCAGAAGATTCTCGAAAGGGATATGACAGAAAAATTTCTCATGCGAAATTTGATTGAAAAGTTTGTCACAAAACCGACCGAACCCACCCAAGAAGAAATCGAACAGTATTACGTCGAGAACGAAAAACACTTCCAAATACCTGAGAGGGTCGATGTGAGTCATGTGCTTATTTCTGTCCCTGTTAACGCTGATGATAGCATCAAGGCAGCAAAGAAAAAAATGGCTCAGGATGCTCTAGATCGTGTCAAAAATGGTGAGGATTTTGCTCTTGTCGCTGCTGACGTCTCCGAAGATCCTCAAAGTAAAAATGCAGGAGGGTCTCTTGGCCTCATTAGCCGCAAGCAACTTGTTCCTGAATTTGATCAGGTTGCTTTTTCCACAAAGCCCGGTGAATTGAGCGATGTTTTTGTAACTCCTTTTGGATATCATTTTCTGAAGGTAACAGAAAAACAGGATGCCAGAACAAAATCGCTGATTGAGGTAAATGCTCAAATCAAAAGTTACCTCATGACTAAAAAGCGATCAAATGAACTGAATAACTTTATCCAAAAAATCCAAGAGGAAGGCTTCATTATCTATTATGATAATATCCCTTAGAAAATGAGGTTGCTTGCCAGAGTTACAATAGCGCATCGAAAAAGCTCAATCACACTCCTCCGTCCCTCGTCGCCGCCAGGGAGACATTATGAGTCATAGTGGAATCGGCACTGCATGATCAGGAGATTGTCGCCCTCGACCCGGTAGATGAGCCGGTGCTCTTGTGTGATTCGCCGGGACCACCAACCTTTGAGATTATTTTTAAGGGGTTCAGGCTTGCCGATTCCTGAAAACGGACTTCTCTGGGTGTCCCGGATCACTTCGTTCACCCGCCCGAGAATCTTGCGATCATTTTCCTGCCAATAAAGATAGTCTTTCCACCCATTGGGCAACCACGTCAGTCGCATAGCTCACCCGGCTGAATCTTGCCTGCCTCATAATCGGCGAGACTTTGCTGGATTTGAGTGGCATTGGCTTTTGTGGAAAAAAGATGGAGCGTGGTTTCCATGGCCTCATACTCTTCTATGGCGAGCAAGACAACTTTCCCGGTTCCATTCCGGGTAATAGTGATTGGTTCACGATTACGAGAAGCCGTTTCCATGAGGCTTGCCAACTGATTACGGGCATCAGTATAGTTAATTGTTTGCATACCAATACATTCCCAAATGGACAGAATTTTGTCAATTCAGAATTCTGTACATCCTTATTTGTAAACAAAAAATTTCTCGCTGAGTCCGTAAAGGGGGGAATGAAAAACCACAGATTCACGCAGATGAACACAGATTTTTTTCAATTGGAGGGCTGGACTCCCGTCCGGCCCATTCTTTCCTCCTCATGCAAAGAATCGGGGAGCGTGTAGGTTCGGGCAAAACGGTTCACCGAACGAAGTCAGCTCCGCATTGAAGGTAGCGTGACATCGGTAACAACTCGGTGGATGTTATTGTTCGCCTATTTTAGAAGTGCTGTTGTTGAAATCTGATTAATCCCTAATTCCTTAAAGGCCTGAGTAAGAATATCTGATAAGACGCGATGACCTAAGGGGCGAACTCCGTCAGCCCAGAATTCCTTGGTGTATGCAAAGTCACCATTCCCTTCCTTGACAATAATCTTGATTGCCCCTGGGACTTCTTCGTAATTCTCATTGAATTTCCAATTTTTGTCTTTTTCTGGTGAAACCTGATCGGGAAGCAGACGTAACACCACCTCTGCAAGCCGAGTATCTAAATGGGGGCAAAATCTAAAACGAAACATATTGGTCGCCAGCTCGTGCCGAATCCTCTCCTTATCAAATCGCCATACAAACTTTGACCCTATTATGCTGCCCTTCTCCCAACGTCCAAATGAAAACCAATCGCTCCACTCAAGCCAATCCATCCGGGCTTGCTTGCAGCCCCAAGGATTAATTCGGTTTTCATCCTTTCCAAAACAGTATTCATTGGGACGATACGCGCTAGCACGCTGTGAAGAGCACCATGTAAATCCAAAAAGCTCATCCCATGAAGCCTCCGAACCATTCATGAACACCTTCCGATTACGAATACCAGAGAGGGATTCTGCTAGAGGTAGAGCATCAGCTATAGATCCCGATTGAAATACAGCAAGGTGCCAAATCTTTTTCATCCTTTGACAAGTTTGATACTGATCAGAGGTCTTCGCAATCTCAAGGGCTTTGTGAAATGATGCGGCTGTTGAGTCGGCAAACTCGAACGCTATTCCTGAACTTGGTATTGAAAAGTCGAGTTGAACAGCCTCTTGATTGACCCCAAGGGATGTTCCGCACTTAGGACAGAACTGGGCATCTGAAGCCGCAGATGCCCCGCAGGAGGGACATAATTTTCCATTCTGTGAAATCACAGCTAATACTTCGGAAACCAGCTTATCCAATTGATCCTGATAAATGCCTACTTGATGACAAAAGGTTCCAATAAGGTCTGACTCTACTTGCTCTAGTTCATCATCAGCATATGCTACGCGAAGAATGCATTCAAGATTCTTAACTTGGTCGGCAAAACTGCCCACTGGGGTTAGGACGTAACCGCCTTGCTCAACAAGTTTTGTAGCTTTTGTGAAATCGGCTTTTTTGATGTTAAACTCCGATCTCACTGCCTCCAGTTGAGCAAGCTCTCCCGGGGATAACTGCCCATTCGCATAGGCGACAGCAATCACATTGGCCAGAAACGGTATAGGATCACTAATCATAATTTTCTGCCTAACGAATTATTATCCACAAAATTACAGATCGTGAGTTTTTTGACAAGATTCAAAAAAGGATTGAGCGGGTTTGAGTCATTTTTCTCAGTGGATACCCTTACATTTTGAGGATATTTCCGGATTCAAAATATCTCCCCTCGCGCCCTGCGGTCGGAGGGCTACCACAAACTCTGTGTTCTGTCGTGCCTCCGTGGTTCGATTACCTTTGCGGAACTTTGCGGACTTTGCGAGAAAGGAATTCTGAATCCAGAATAGACTCAGGCGCAAGTTGCGCGGAATAGTTGTTTCCTTCAGGCGTGGAAGCCCTCTGGAAAATGCGTGGATGCCGATACCACATCGGGACAAGCTGCGGATCCTACAAAATCTGATCCGTGTTCATCCGTGTCATCTGCAGTTGAAAGAAGAATACAGAATAAAAATTTGTTACGGGGGAGTGTGAAGGTTTATCTTGATTCTCTTTGCCAAATGTTATCACTTGTCTGCTAATAAAGATACAATGACATATTCTTTCGAAGTCTTCATCCAATCAATTATATTTACTTTATCTAACGTTTCATCCGTATTTTGAGGATCTATAAATTTGAAATAGAGAATAATTTCGTTTTTTTCGGTATTAACTTTCTGAACTACAGGCGTGTTCGGACACCCACTCAAGCATTGTTTATTATACTTTTGAAGTTCGCTGATGGATGCATATTTTGATTGTCCTACTTTCACAATGATCTCTTCACGTTCAGATGACTCTTTAGAGGAAGGCATCGTTTTTACCAAGGTTACAATGTTTATTACAGAATCATTTCTTGAAAGATCAATTGGAATAATTTTCTCGTTATCTTTTCCGCTGGATTTACTCAATATCTTTAATTTAAGGAATTTCACATCAGAAACTGCTATTTCAAATTTACTCCCTTGCAAGCCCACTTCCCTCGAAAAATCATCAAATTCCATCGGTATACTTTTAATCCTGTTTTGACAAAAACCATTACTCAGAAAAGCTATCATGAATAAAATAATTAAACTTTTCATAAAAATATATTCTCCCTGAAACTTTACTTTATAATTATTATTTCTTGAATATGTATCCCCAAACTACAGATTTTGGCCATCTCAAGAAACCCGGACGCCCAGGCGATGCGTTCCTACCCAAAATCTCTGCGTAAATCTGCGGCAACCAACGGCCCGTAGGGATCCCGAAGTCACTGATTCGGGACTGGCTACGGACACTACAAAATCTGATCCGTGTTCATCCGAGATATCTGCGGTTGAAAAAATCTACACGATTTTTTTGATCAGGGCGCGGGCGTATTCGCGGTTGAGGGTGGCGATGACGTCGCGATTGATTTCTTTCGGGCAGGCGGCTTCGCAAGAATAGGTATTGCTGCAATTGCCAAAGCCTTCCTTGTCCATCTGCTCGACCATAGCGGCGACGCGGCGTTCGCGTTCCACCTGGCCTTGGGGGAATTGCACCAGTTGCGTGACCTTCGCCCCGGCAAAAAGCATGGCGGAGGAGTTCTTGCACGCGGCGACACAGGCACCGCACCCGATGCATTGCGCGGCGTCCATAGCGCGGTCGGCTTTTTCTTTGGGCACCGGAATCGCATTTGCGTCGCAGGCGGAACCGGTATTCACCGAGATGAATCCACCCGCCTGAATAATGCGGTCAAAGGCGGACCGGTCCACAATGAGATCTTTGACCAGAGGAAAGGCCTGCGCGCGCCACGGCTCGATAACGATGGTGTCCCCGTCTTTGAAAAAGCGCATGTGGAGCTGGCACACTGTTGTGCCTTTGTGACCGCCATGCGGCGCCCCATTGATGACCATGTCACAGGTTCCGCAAATGCCCTCGCGGCAATCGCTCTCGAAAGCGATGGGCTCCTCGCCCCGCAAGGTCAGCTCGTCATTGACGACATCGAGCATCTCCAGAAAGGACATGTGATGATTGATATCTCTCGCCTCGTAGTCCACAAAACGCCCATCGGCATCGGGACCGGCTTGTCTCCAGACTCGTAAAGTGAGGTTCATTATTTATAGCTCCTTGTGGACATGTGCACTTCGTCGTATTTGATGTCTTCTTTGTGAAGCGCGGGTTTTTCACCGACCCCTTTGAATTCCCAAGCGGCGACATACGCATATTGCCCGTCATTGCGTTTGCATTCGCCCTCCTCCTGGTATTCCTCGCGGAAATGGGAGCCGCAGGACTCTTCACGCTCCAGCGCGTCGTAACATAGCAACTCCGCAAACTCGATATAGTCAGCCACACGACCGGCGTATTCGAGCGATTGATTGAGGTCATCCCCGGAGCCCGGCACATCGACATTGCTCCAGAACTCCTCGCGGATGGCGGGGATTTTCGACAAAGCCTCTTTGAGTCCCTCACGATTGCGAGCCATGCCACAGTAGTGCCAGAGCAAATTGCCGATTTCCTTGTGGAATGAGCGAACCGTGCGTTTTCCTTTGATGGAGAGCAATTTGTTAATCTGGGCTTTTACATTTTCTTCGGCGGCGATAAATTCCGGCGCATCCGTGGACGGACGGCTGCCGGGCTTTTGCGAGGCGAGGTAATTGCCCAGCGTGTAGGGCAGGACAAAATAACCGTCCGCCAAGCCCTGCATGAGCGCGCTCGCACCGAGGCGATTGGCGCCGTGATCGGAGAAATTCGCCTCTCCCGCGACAAAAAGGCCGGAGACATTGCTCATAAGGTCATAATCCACCCAGAGCCCGCCCATCGTGTAATGAACCGCCGGATAAATCCGCATCGGCTGCTGATAAGCGTTTTCACCGGTGATTTTTTCGTACATGTCGAAAAGATTGCCGTAACGCTCGCGGATTTTGTCTTCGCCAAGGCGTTGAATCGCGTCGCGAAAATCGAGGTAAACGCC
>CAYTAI010000023.1:7121-7542 GCA_964435715.1 uncultured Verrucomicrobiota bacterium
GAGATGTCGCGGGGGGCGAGATTGCCAAAGCTCGGGTACATGCGTTCCAGGAAATAATCGCGCTCGTCTTCGGGAATGTCCGCCGGAGCCCGTTTGTCCCCGGCTTTTTTCGACACCCAGACCCGTCCGTCATTGCGGAGGGACTCGGACATCAGCGTGAGCTTCGACTGGTAATCTCCGGTGACCGGGATGCAGGTGGGATGAATCTGGACAAAACAGGGATTGGCAAATAAAGCACCGCGTTTGTGGGCGCGCCATGTCGCCGTGACATTGCAATTGCGCGCGTAGGTGGCGAGGTAATAAGCATTGCCGTAACCGCCCGTCGCCAGCACAACCGCGTCCGCACTGTGACGCTCGATTTTTCCGGTGACGAGATCGCGCGTGATGATGCCTTTGGCCTGCCCATCGACGATGACCACAT
>CAYTAI010000023.1:7643-35912 GCA_964435715.1 uncultured Verrucomicrobiota bacterium
GTGCGGGACACCTGCGCGCCGCCGAAGGAACGGTTGTCCAGCAACCCGCCGTATTCGCGTGCGAAAGGAACCCCTTGCGCGACGCATTGGTCGATGATATTCACACTCACCTCGGCGAGACGGTAGACATTCGACTCGCGCGCGCGAAAATCGCCGCCTTTGACCGTGTCGTAGAAAAGGCGTTGAACACTGTCGCCGTCGTTGCGGTAGTTTTTCGCCGCATTAATGCCGCCCTGCGCCGCGATGGAGTGCGCGCGGCGGGGGCTGTCATGGAAAGTAAATGACTCGACATTGTATCCCAGCTCGCCGAGGGACGCCGCGGCGGAGGCTCCTGCGAGACCTGTCCCGACGATGATGACCTTGTACTTGCGCTTATTCGCAGGGTTAACCAGTTTATACTCGGCTTTACGCTTTGACCATCTCTGGGCGAGCGGTCCTGTGGGACATTTGGAATCTAGACTCATAACGCGGGAAGACTTTGAGGATTGGATGGATTGGGTTCGATATAATCATTTTCTTCAATGACGACTTGCTCCCGGTCGCCGGGCAATTTGATCTTGCCCGCGAGGACGGCGGCGGGAATCGAGGCAAATCCCACAAAAAGAATCACGGCAATGAATTTCGCGAGGGCATTAAATAAGCATTCATTCTTTTTATCCTTGAGCCCGAGGCTTTGAAAGACGCTGGAGATCCCGTGGCTCAAGTGCATGGACAAAAGACCAACGGAGAGAATGTAAAAGGCGGACACCCACCAGATGCTGAAGCCTTCGACCACCATCGCGTATACATCGTGGACATACACCCCGTTGAGCTCTGTTTCAAACGTGGCATACTCCGGAAAAATCGTGTGCGTGGTGAAATGAAGAATGTGAAAGATGATAAATGCCAGGACAATGCTGCCGCTGACCGCCATTGTCCGGGATGCCAGTGTCGCCTTGTAGACTTTCCCGTCCTCGTAAGCAATTTGCTTCGCCGCTTTATTCTCTTTCCACAAGGCGATGGCAAAATAAACGTGGAGCACCGCACACGCCAGCAAGCCGAGGCGAAATCCCCAGAGCACAAACAAATTGCTCTTGAGCAAGACCGCATAAGCATTGATTTTGTCGGGGGCGGCAAACATCTGGAGATTGCCGATCATGTGAATGACGACAAAGGCCACCAGTGCAAGACCCGTCAGTGCGACAATATATTTTCGTCCGACCGACGAGGTGAAAAGCATCTTGAGAAATGGAACCATACGTTTTTTTGTCCAGAGATTGATCTGCGCGTTTTTTTCTTAATTTATCCGTCTTCTTAAGCCTGTCAAAAGAACTTTCAATAACTTCTGAAAGTTCCTCATCCCGACTGTGCCGGGGTACTGGAATGCGACCCCTGCTTTTTCTTTATTTAACCAGCAACCAATATTTTGCAAGCAAGTCATAGTCGAAACCCGGCCAATTGAAAAATATTTTTTCGGATGAATCTTGCATTTGCACTTAAATCATATAATTTTGGGATTATGAGTCAAAATCCCAAAATTATCGCCTACCTCAAACCCACCTGCGGCTGGAGCATGGGGGTGCGTGCCATCCTCCAAAAATACAATCTTGCCTATGAGGACCGGGACATCATCAATCAACCCGAGCAATACATGGAAATGGTGCAGAAATCCGGTCAACGCCTCTCTCCCTGCGTTGAGATCAATGGGATCATGATTCCTGATATCAGCGGTGAAGAGCTTGAGCAATGGATGATCAAAAATGGTGTCGTCAATGAAAACGGCGCCCCGGTCGACGTCCCCATCAACCAACCCTGCGCCCACGAGATGGAGTCCCACTCGGTGCAGTTCAAAGCTTGATATCCCACGCTCTTATTTTTTCCTCCCCCCTCAAGACCCGCCCCAGCCCAGCAAAGGTCTCCGGCGGGTTTTCTGTGTCCGGCACATCGAGCATGAGCCGGTCAGAGGACGGCACCTTGCTTTTTTGAACAATATTCTTTTATCCGAATCGTCCCTTGTGGTATCATGACCGCCATGATCAAAAATATTGGACTCACTCTCATTGCGTTCTGCGTTTTCGCCCTCCCATCCCTTTCTCTCAAAGCGGATGAAATGGATAAACGAATCACCAAAGCCATTGAAATCCTGGCTAAAAAACAAAAATCCGGCAATCCTATTCCCGCCGCCCTACTCAAGAAGGCCAAGGGTATCGCTATCATCGAAATCTCCCGCGGGGGCATCGGCGTCGGGGGCTCCGATGGCGGCGGAATCGTGCTGGCAAAAACTGCAAAAGGCGGCTGGTCCGCTCCGGTTGCGTTCAATCAAAGCGGTGCGAGCATCGGGCTCCAGCTCGGATTTGAAACAAAACAATTCATCTACGTCATCATGAGCGAGAGCATGCTCAATAATTTCCTGGGCGACACTCAATATAAATTCGACGCCAAAGCCACAGGCACAGCCGGGCCGGATAATGTCGGCACCACCGCCACTCCGAGCAGCGACATCTACGTTTACCAGACTTCCGACGGGGCATTCGCCGGGGCGACGATCGGGGGGCAATTCGTCCGCGCCGCTGATGACGTGAATCGCAAGGCTTACGGTGTCGCCGTTGTGCCAAAGGAAATTGCCTCGGGCAAAGTCAAGCCCCCGAAATCCGCCGGCACACTCTACGAGCTGCTCAAGCTCTCGAAATAATCAGTCGTCGATTTTGCCTGCTTTCAGGGCACAAAAAAACCGTCTGCAAATTGCTTTGGCAGACGGTTTTTGTTTTTTTAAGAGTAAAATTCGAATGATGCTGTATTATTAAGCAATATCCGAGCTCATTTCTTGGCGAGGGTTCGCACGGTTCGTTTCTTTGGCTTCGGCTTTTGCCCCGCTGACGATCAATCTCCGTCCGTCATGTTCTCGGTTGTGGAGTTTGTTCGCGGCAACACGGGCTTCTTCGATGCTTTCCATTTCGACAAACCCGAATCCTTTGGAACGGTTGCTCGAGCGGTCAAATATGACTTCAGCGGCGATCACCGCGCCATATTGACCGAATAACTCCTGGAGCTCTTTGTGGTCGGTTTTGTAGGGCAAATTGCCCACGTACAACCGGGAGCTGCTGATCGGCACTTGGGGCTGTTTATTCCCCCCGAAAAGGGATTTGAGCCATGCCGACAAACGTTCGGTGAAGCTTTTTTGGCGCTTCGGTTTGTTCGAATGAGGACGGCCATTGCGTGACGAACGGCCATTGGAACGCCCTCGCGTCCTGTTTCTTGCATTCATATGTAAAAGAACATCCTGTTAAGGGTTACCTTAATTGCCCAAGAATAACTGAATCCTTGGGACAAACGGAAGATAGTGGAGTAAATGGCGGGGAATACAAGACATTTTCCCAGACGGCCTGTTTTTGGAACTTTTTCACGGTTCCGGATCATCCATGCTTGCGGGAACGGGGCAAATTGCATACCTTGCATGATTCTTGGACACATTATGCCCGTAAAAAAGAGCCTTATCCACTTTGACAGCATGACCGGAGCGATTGCAGACATTCGCGCCGGAAAAATGGTCATCGTCACCGACGATGCCGACCGCGAGAATGAAGGCGATCTGGTCATGGCAGCGGATAAAGTCACCGCGCAAACCATCAATTTCATGGCGACACACGGGCGGGGTTTGATCTGCGTCCCGGTGACTCCAGAGCAGGCGGTGAGGCTCAATCTCCCGTCAATGGTCGCGGATAACCGGGAAAGTTTCCGCACTCATTTTACTGTCTCGGTCGATGCGGCCAAAGGCATTACCACAGGCATCAGCGCCTCTGACCGCGCGAAAACGGTCAAAATCCTTTGCAATCCTAAAGCGCGTCCCGCCGAACTCGTTCAGCCCGGTCACATTTTCCCTCTGGTCGCCAAATCCGGGGGCGTGCTCCAACGCGCCGGCCACACCGAGGCGGCCGTCGACCTCGCTCGTCTGGCCGGGTGCAAACCCGCCGGGGTCATTTGCGAAATCCTCAAGAGCAATGGCGAAATGGCGCGGCTCCCCGACCTTGTGCAATTTGCTCGGGCTCACAGCCTCAAAATCATCTCCATCGAAGACCTCATCAAATACCGCCGGAAAAGCGAAAAACTCGTTCGTGCCGTCGAAGTCATCGACATGCCCACCGATTACGGTGTCTTCAAGCTCCATCTCTACGAATCCGCCGTGAATGGTGAAAGCCACGTCGCACTCGTCATGGGAAAAGTCCGTCCGGACAAACCTGTCCTCGTCCGCGTTCACAGCGAATGCCTCACGGGCGATGTCTTCGGTTCCCGCCGTTGCGATTGCGGAAATCAACTCCATGACGCACTGACACTGATCGCCAAAAATAAAAGCGGCATCCTCGTTTACATGCGGCAGGAAGGCCGCGGGATCGGACTCCCCGCCAAAATCAAAGCATACAAACTCCAAGAAAAGGGTTACGATACCGTCGAAGCCAATCTCAAGCTCGGCTTTGCCGCCGACCTGCGCGAATACGGCCTGGGCGCGCAAATCCTCCGCGACATCGGGGCGCGCAAATTGCGCCTCCTGACCAATAACCCCAAAAAAGTCGTCGGCCTCGACGCCTACGGCCTGGAAATCGTCGAGCAAGTCCCCATCCGCGTCAAAGCCCAACGCCACAACCGCAATTACCTCCTGACCAAACGCACCAAGCTCGGTCACATGCTGTGATGCTTGTGCCGCAAGCCTGAAAAATCCCTTGCAGAGAGCGGTATTAATGAATACGATAAGTCACATATGAAACATCCAATCCCAACTGCTGTAGACCTATTCTGCGGATGTGGTGGAATTTCTGAAGGTTTAAGGATGGCAGGATTCAATGTTATAGCCGGTGTGGATCTTGAACCACGCTATATGGCGACATTCGCTCACAATTTTTCTGGCACTCAAAGTCTACAGTTGGATTTGTCGAAAATTCCGCCATCTGAATTTCTCCAACAGCTTGGTATCAGACCAGGGGAATTAACCCTGCTCGCAGGAGGTCCACCGTGCCAGGGTTTTTCCAAAAATGTCCCGAGACGGCAGCGACAAGCGGATAGTGCAAATAATAAACTCGTGGAAACCTTCCTGGATTATTGTGAATACATGAAGCCCAAACTTGTATTAATGGAGAACGTCGCGGAAATGAAGAATGGGTTTGATCAAGCCTACACGGACGAAATTTTACTACGCCTTCAGGACGAAGGATATTCTGTGACACATCGTGTTCTCAATGCTGCCGATTACGGAGTTCCTCAACGCCGCAAGAGGGCATTTTTCATCGCCAGCCGAGATGGTATCGTACTGGACTTTCCAAGCCCGACAAATATTCCACCTTCTGATGAAAAGCTTTTGTTTGAACTCCCGGTTCATATTTCAGTTTGGGACGCAATCGGTGACCTGCCCTCCATGAATCATGGCGAAGGCACACAAGTTTGCGAATACGCCTGTGAACCTTTTTCCGATTATCAATATCTCATGCGAGACGGGGCAAAAATTGTCACGAATCATATTGCCCGCCGGTTACAACCCATTCAATACGCTCGGCTGGCTTCACTTCTTCCCGGGCAAGGTTTAGCCGATCTTCCAAATCATCTACGCCCAAAATCCGGTTACAGCGGTGCCTATGCCAGACTCACAAAAAACATGATTGCTCCAACAATTACACGATGGGTTTTTCATCCCGGCTCAGGCAGATGGGGGCATCCAGTCGATATTCGTGTTTTAACCATCCGTGAGGCTGCACGAATTCAAGGTTTCCCTGACAGCTTTGAATTTGTTGGAACATATACCCAGCAAGCCGGGCAACTCGGAAATGCTGTTCCTCCTCTGCTGGTAAAACAAATTGCTGCATCACTATTAAAACAAATTCAATTTTTCGCTTCTGAAAGTAGTTTAATAAATTTTTCAAAACCAATACGATCTTTAGGGGCGGGAAATTTGAAAGTCACGGCATGAGCCTTTTCATCCACAGGCCACCAATTGGACTCCCCGCTGAAATGCAGTTGATTTTCCCCCAAGCCATGCCATGCAAACCATTTTTTATTGGATTGTTTATGAATGCCGTGTAAAGCCTGTAGCTGCTCTTTCCTTTTTGTTTTTTTGGCTTGAGACCATTTCCATTCAAAATCAGCAGCAGCAAAAAGCTCTGGATGCTCGCGCGTGACCAGAAGCCGCTCAAAATAAGTCACTTGTCCATTGTCATGAATGATCAATCGACTGTAACCAATTTGCTCCAGATTGTGTTTTTCAAGACTTTCGCGTACATGTGTGTTGCAAAACTCTATAATCGCATTTCCAAGAGCCTGCAATCCCCACTTCGATTTTCGAGACTCATTAATCAGCTTGTTTTGTTCTCTAATCTTCGCCCTTTTCCATGTGACTGGTGTATTGGATTTCGTTGATTTTACCTGCCATCCGCAGCGTGTATCTTTTTTGACCACATCGACAAAATCATAATTTTTTAAGACAACACCGCCCCGGACATGAGCCAGTAATCCCTCCATGACAGCACCGGGAATGGTGTCTGTGGATAGTGGCAATCTCATGTACGTTGAGAGTAGCTGACTGATTTTGCTTAATTCGTTCTTGGTGGAGTATATTTTAGCGGAATTCACAGCTTTTCCACCTTCCTTTTTAGCAAATCGCTTGGCTCGACGCTCAAACCATTCGCAAGCTTGAAAATGATGGTTAAACTTGGATTTCTGACACCTCGCTCAATACCACTAATGTATGTGCGGTGAAGGTCTGATTTTTCAGCTAAATCTTCCTGTGACCAGTCTTTCGCTTCACGGAATTTACGAATATTATTTCCGAGTATCTGCTGGGCTTTCATGAAAGGATATTGCGGGATGTAGACAAACATTCTACAGCCAATCAGTCACATTTTTTACGATGACTTGTTTATTCAGGACAGATTTGAGGATCGAATTTGTTTTAAATCGAATCAAGTAAAGATTATAAAAATGGGAATGTTATCCAATCAACGATCCATGATCCGACTCTTCAACCGGTTCGCCGAGGCAGCGAACCGGCCGGAGGTGGTGCCGTTCGGAGCTGCGGGGCCCAGTCCACTCCTGATGCCTGTCAAGTCACTCAATGCGATCCTCGCCGAAGTCATCCGCACCGAACCGCGCAAGATTTTCACCTATGACGCGCCCCCGGGTCTCCCGCTCATGCGCGCGCAGATTGCGCGGCGTTCCCTGTCCTGGGGCTGCAAGAGCAAATTGCCCGTGGAAGAAATCATCTCGACCAATGGCACAATGGAGGCGGTGAATCTCGCGCTACTGGCGGCATTCCGTCCGGGCGATGCCATCGCGGTCGAGTCACCCGTGTATTACGGCATTCTCCAAGCCATTGACGCTCTCGGCATGAAAGCCATCGAGATCGACACCGACCCCGTGGATGGGATGAATCCCGACGCTCTCGAGTCCGCGCTCAAAAAGAAAATGGTCAAGGGAGCCATCATCGTTTCAAATTTCAACAATCCGCTGGGCAGTTGCATCCCCGCCGAAAACAAAAAGCAAATTGTTCAAATGCTCGCCGAGCGCAATTTGCCCCTGATCGAAGATGACATTTACGGCGACCTGAATCATTCGGGTGCGCGTCCTGTCGTCGCAAAAAGTTTCGACCGGAAAGGGCTGGTTCTGCTCTGTGGCTCCATCTCGAAAACCCTTGCACCAGGCTACCGCATTGGCTGGGTTGCGGCGGGTCGCTATGCGGAGCGCGTGCGCGAATTGAAATTCATCATGAGCATCGGGAACTGCACCCCTACACAAATGGCTGTGGCTGAGTTCCTTCGGCGCGGTCTCTACGAGTCTCATGTCCAAAAAATCCGCCGTCTCTACGCCACGCAAGTTGCTCAAATCCGCGATGACGTGCTCGACTCATTCCCCGCGGGCACACAAGTCTCCCGACCAAAGGGTGGATTCCTGCTCTGGGTGGAGCTACCCGGCAAAATCAACGCACTCCGGCTGCTTGAAAAGTCGCTCGACAAGAATATTTCCCTGATGCCCGGACCATACTTTTCGCCCACGCGGAAATTTGGAAATTTCATCCGCTTGAGCTGCGGTAATCCCTTCGAACCCCGCTTTCAAAAAGCCATCAAGACTCTGGGCAAATTGCTCCGCCGATCAAGATAGATTAGATTTTTCAATCTTAGACCTCAATCTCTCGCTCGGGTTCCGGGGAGTGTGGAGTTCCCACGAGACCTTTGTTTTCCTCCGAAAATCTGGACATCCGGAAGGGACTCGGTTGAGATGTGGGAGTTAATCACCCCAAATTATATATAATTGTGTAAAATGTTCCTCGTGGAACATCTTTATCGTGTTTTTATTTCTCATTCGTTATGATGTTCTCACGCAAGAGCATTACCTTTTTCCGGGTTGCACCCCAGCGATATTGACCAATGATACCAGTTTCTCTAATCACGCGGTGGCAGGGAATCAGATAAGCAAGGGGATTTGCCCCGACTGCCGTGCCAACCGCACGACTGGCATTTGGTTTTCCAATGAGTTTAGCGAGTGCGCCATAGCTCGTGAGTGAACCCTCCGGAATCTCAATTAATGCGCGCCAGACATGAATTTGGAAAGGAGTACCACGAAGGTATAACTGCAGTACATTTTGCTGGTTTTGATTGATTTCAGGCACATGGGGATGGGTAGGATTGTGAAATATTTGTGCAGCAATTTGTTTTGCTCTGCGATAATTGACTTTTATAATTGCTTTTGGCCAAGCAATTTGCAATTGCCGGACACAAGTCTTTGAATCATGATCTGGAAAGGAGATATGAGAAATTCCGCGCGAAGTTTCGGCAATAAAAACTTGTCCAAAAGGACTTTCAACGAGTCCGTATGATACATTCAAGTCTCGACCCCCATGTTTTATTTCCCCGGGTGTGGCGGATTCAAGCTTTACACACAGGTCATGCAGACGACTTGATCCTGATAACCCGCTGTCCAAAGCCGCCTCGAGTATGCTGGCACCTTTTTCCAAGCGTGCCTTCGCGTGATTCAATGTCAGGCATTGGATAAAATCTTTGGGAGTGGCACCTGTCCAGCGGACAAACATCCGGTGGAAATGAGCCGGACTCAATCCCGCCACACGCGCAATTTGAGTCAGGGTGGGTTGTTCAATGTGAGATTCATCCAGATACCGGATGACGCGGGCGATCCGCTCATAGTCACTAACCATGAGACAGACTATACCATTTTTTGCCGTGTGGCACACCCGATTCTTGCTGGGAAAGTGGTGACCATACAATCATCTTCTATAAGTTCAAAATTTTTGTATCCTGCCGGCGGGGTTTCAGCGGAATGAGCCATTTGCTTCGAACGGGTTTTATCGCTTTACTTTCTTGTCGCCTCTGCCCAGGTTTTCCGGGCTTGAGCCGTGATGGCGAGCATGTCGGGCCAGACAGGGGGGAATCCCGTGACATTGTATCCGGCCCAGGTCAATTGCTCGGGCATCACACAGAGTTCATTGCCGGGTCGGGGACCTTTGAGCCAGCAACGCAGCAGGGCATCTACAAAATCGAGGTAATCCTTTCCTTCCGGAGTCAATTTCCCCTTGTGATCGAGAACAGCGATCTGGCAGTGGTGACCATTAAAGGCGCGGAGATGGAATTGTCCGGAGTTTTGAATCAACTCGGGCCGGTCCAAGAGACGGTGGGCATAGGGTGCCCCGACATGTTTGACCAGGGCAAAATGTGAAAAATCAAAATTTAAACGGATCATTCGTCCGGTGATGTCATAATAACGGTCAGCGATTTCCCAGGTTTTTTCCGGAGTCTCCGTGCAAGTATCGCGATGCACCTCCAGATCGACAGTCACACCGAGTTGTTCGGCAAATTTTTCGAGTTTGATCCAGCCGGCCACCGCGGTCTTTGGCGGTGTGTCATGATCGTAAAATTGCACATTGATCCGTTTGGAGTGCGTGGAGCGGGCTTGCAGCACATGTGACTCATACCCCTCTTCACCGCAACTGATCCCGCTCATCCTCTCCAACCCCAGCTCGATTGTCTCACGAATCATCCCGCCATCCGCACCCACCATCACGCCCTCGAACCCCGCCTTTTTGGCAAGCTTCATTGTCTCGAAGCGGCTCAGATGCTTGTATTTTGGCATTTCAGAAACTCCCCAGAGTCCGGCAAAACACAAAAGACGGGGGCGCGAGGTAACGGTTTTTGCTTTTTTCATGAAAAATGTTTTAGCCCGGTCGGGTTTGCTGTCACGATTAAAAAAGCAAACTGCGCTGGGGTCACATCTTTCTGTTGCAAATCCCTCTTGAAGGGTCATTACTATCCCCTGATATGAATCAAAGATGTTCCATTATGGACAATGGGATAAAACCATGCTGAAAAACCCATCACACCCGCGCGACCCGCTCCACGGAGTGACACTGGAGAACATTCTCATCCAGCTGCACGCCCGGCACGGCTGGGCGGAGATGGCGCGGCGCATCCCCGTCCGGTGTTTCATGTTTGATCCCACGATCCGGTCAAGTTTGAAATTTCTCCGACAAACGCCTTGGGCACGTCAGAAGCTCGAAGATTGGTTTGTCGAAGATCATCGCCCCTCACAAAAGAGCCCGAGGATGGTTTCAGCCGTCGAACCCGTCATTCCCGCGCCGGGCGTCACACACAGAATTCTCACCGGACTCAAAAAACCGACCTCTTCAAAAAGTGAAATATCAGAATGAAAACATTTCAGGAATTAGGGCTGCCAGATCATCTCATCGCGGCCCTTGAAAAACAAAAGATTACCGAGCCCATGCCGAGTCAAGTGGCGGCATTGCCCGTTCTCTTGGAAGGCAAGGACGCATATCTCTGCTCGGAAACCGGCACGGGCAAGACACTGGCTTATCTCTTACCAATTTTTTGCCGGATAAATCCTCAACTCGCCGCCACGCAAGTGATCATCATCGCTCCAACCCATGAGCTGGCCATCCAAATCCAGCGTCAATGCTGTGACCTCGCGCAAAATGCGGGGATGCCCGTGCGCGCCTTGCTCTTGATCGGGGGGACTTCTCTGGATCGCCAGATCGACAAGCTCAAAAAGAAACCCCAAATCGTGGTGGGTTCATCAGGTCGCATCCGGGAATTAATCACCATGGGCAAGCTAAAGGCGAACACAGTTAAATCCGTCATTATTGATGAGGCCGACCGTCTCCTCGGTGACGAAAATGCCGACTCCGTGCGAAAAATCATTCTCGCCACACCCGGGAAACGCCAACTTGTTTTTGTCTCCGCCACGGAGAAACCAGAGAGTGCCCGCGAGATCGAAATCCTTGCTCCAAATCTCGTGATGCTCCGGACCGCCGCCGCGCCGGTGAATGAAAATATCGAGCATCTTTATCTGGTCTGTGAGGAACGCGATAAACCTGATGTGCTGCGAAAGCTCATCCATGCCCTCGCGCCTCAACGTGCGATGGTTTTTGTTCATCGCAATCTCACTGCTGAAACAATCGCCTCCAAGCTCTCGCATCATCATGTCCCGGTCGCCGATCTGCACGGTGCCTTTGACAAAATGGACCGGAAAAAAGCGATGGACGATTTTCGCTCGGGAAAAGTGCAAATCATGATCACATCCGATATCGCCGCGCGCGGATTGGACATCCCGGGCGTGAGTCATGTGTTGAATGTGGATGCGCCGTCCCAGAGCAAGGATTACCTCCACCGGGTGGGTCGAACCGGACGTGCCGGTGCAAAGGGTGTCGCCGTCAGCCTCCTGACCGAACCCGAAACCCGCCTCGTCCGCCGTTATGCGACCGAGCTCGGGATTGAACTCATCCCGGTCCGCCTCAGAGAAGGCCGCGTGGAAAGATTGTCTCCCCCGGCTTCTTCATTAGGCCTTTGCCAACGACCGAGGGGAGGAGGGAAAAGTCAGGGCCTTATTGGCAAAGGCACACCATAGGCCGGGTGAACTGAGAAAACAGCGCACGCACCTAAAAAATAAGTTCCTCATAAGCTTCTCGATCCAGCGGTTCGGCGTGCCGGGCCTTAAAGCACAAGAACATGAATCTCTTTTATGACAAACGCTCCAGCACACGGTCCCGCCCCACCCAGTGCTCGTCCCGAATCCACAGTATCCGGTTAGAAACGCGACCCATCAGGAATATGCGTCTTTCTTTCAAAGTCATTTCCGCTTTCCCGTCAAAAAGCAAATTGCCCCGCATCCCCGCTCCCCCTTCAGATAAGAGTTGCCTCCGTATTCCCCTACTTCCTTATGATCTATTCGTGGAAAATAACAGCAAATCCCTGTGAATCGATGGTTTTCAGGATATTGGGGGTAAACTCGAAATGTAAAAAATCATTTTCCCATGAATTTTGGGCTGGTAATTTTTGGGGTTTGCTGACAAAAAGGGGGCGAATTAGGGGAAATATTGTGATCAAGTCATCGTCATCAAAAGTGATCCGGACGGCGTTTGTCCTATGCACGGCATTCTGGGCGGTCGTCGTCAGGGTCAGGCTGAGATTTGAGATTTTTGAAGCAAATTGCCGACCCATACGTTTCTTTGCGAACGTTGCGAGAAAATCGTCCCCCCCCAACCGCGCGGCTGTAACCCATTCCTGAGAACGTGAGCGGAAAAGAATTAATTCATTCTCATTCTTGTATCTTAATTTTAGCCATCCGCTTCTTTCCAGAACGAGCAATTTGCCCGATTGACTTTGGTGATGATATCCCGATAGCTTTGTGGCTGTGAGATTCGCGTCACCCGAATGGTTGATCCTGGTTCCGCTGCTGATATTCATCGCGTGGCGGTGGCCCCGGCTTGGATTGCGCCTGCCGCGCCGCGCAATTTGCGCGGGGCTGCTGGTTTTGCTCCTGATCCAGCCGGAAATCCGGCGCACGGGCCGGGGACTCGACTTGTGGGTGCTGGTCGACAAATCGGCGTCCGCATCCGAGGTCATGGCGAAAAATCTCGGGGAATGGCAATCCCTTTTGTCCCGGAGCAAAAGCTCTGATGACCGTTTGTATTATGTCGATTATGCGGAAGGCCCTTTTTTCCGCGACGAAGCCGACACAAGCACCGCCTTTGAAAGCGGCCGAGAGGGCACACGCACGGCATTGGCGTTGCAATTTGCCCTCGCGCGGATGAGTCCGGATCGAGCCTCGCGCATTTTGATCCTCACGGACGGGTACTCCACCGAGAGTCTTTCCGGACTGGAGGGCAAATTGCGCGCACAAGGGGCGGCGATGGATTACCGTTTCGCCCGTGCCGAAGGCGTCGATGACCTGCGGATCGACGGGATCACGATGCCTGCGCGGGTGCAAATTGCCGAGCCATTCCTTCTGGAAATCAATGTGAGCGGTTCCCCCGACGGCGAGGTGCCACTGGAGATTTTTCGCAACTCCGCACTCATCATCCGCACACAGGTCAAAATCGTCAATGGCCGGGGACTGGCGCGGTTTACTGACAAAATCAATGAGCCGGGCGGGTTTGAATACACCGCGCAAATTGCTCCCGCCCGCGACGGCATCACCGCCAATAACCGTGCGGTCAACTGGGTCGAGGTCACCTCCGGGCCGCGCATTTTGCTCCTCACCGCCTATCAGGACGACCCGGTCGCAGGCATTCTGCGCGCGCAAGGATTTGCCGTTCAGGTTGTCAATCAACCGGGGGAACTGACCCTCGGCAGTCTCTCCGGGGTGAAGCTTTTGATTCTGAATAATATTCCCGCGCAGTCTCTCCCGGCGGACTTCCTGCGCGCCGTGCCTTTCTACGTGCGTGAGCAGGGCGGGGGACTCTTGATGGCGGGGGGAAAACAAAGCTTTGGCGCGGGTGGATATTTCCAGTCACCGGTGGACGCGGTTCTCCCGGTGTCCATGGAGCTGCGTCAGGAACACCGCAAGCTCGCCGTCGCCATGGCGATCGTCATGGACCGCTCCGGGAGCATGGCTGTGGGTGTGCCGGGCGGCAAGCCGGGAACCACCAAAATGGATCTCGCCAATGAAGGGGCCGCCAGTGCCGTGAGATTACTCGGCGATCAGGATGCCGTGACGGTCTTTGCGGTGGACTCTCAAGCCCATCTTTTTGTGCCCTTGAGTCTGGTCGGTCATAACCGGGCAAAAATCGACAATGGCATCCGGCGCATTCAAAGCATGGGCGGGGGAATTTTCGTCTACACAGGCCTCGCCAAAGCGTGGGAGGAACTCAAAAAAGCGAAACAAGGACAGAAACACATCATCCTTTTCAGTGATGCCGCCGACTCGGAGGAGCCCGGAAAGTACAAGGAACTCCTCGCCGAGATGACCAAAGCCGGGGCAACTATCAGTGTCATCGGGCTGGGCAGTGACAAGGACAGTGACGCGGATTTTCTCAAGGACATCGCACGACTCGGCAATGGCCGCATGTTCTTCAATGACAATGCCGCCGATCTGCCCGCGCTTTTTGCACAGGAAACTGTCGCCGTGGCGCGCAGCACATTTATCGATGAACCCGTCGGGACGACACCGACGGCAGGCTGGCTCGAGCTTTCCGCGCGTCCGGTGGAGTGGATGCGAGATGTGGACGGTTACAATCTCAGTTATCTCAAAGCCGATGCCACCAGTGCTCTGAACTCGAAAGATGAGTACACCGCGCCCTTGGTGGCATTCTGGCAACGCGGACTGGGACGGTCGGCGGCGGTGTCATTTCCCCTCGGCGGGGCGTACAGCGAGCGCACAAGGAGATGGAGTGGTTACGGCGATTTTGTGCAAACACTCTCCCGCTGGCTCATGGGTCGCCCGCTTCCCTCGGGATTATCCGTGCGGCACCGCCTCGAAGGTGAGGACTTGATCGTCGAGCTGCTTTATGATTCCTCCCGCGAGGACGAGCTCTCCCTGTCTCCCCCGCAACTTGCTCTGACCGGGCTCCAAGCCGATGAGGTCGTCCGTCCGACGTGGGAACGCGTCGCGCCGGGAAAATTCTCCACCCGGATCAAGCTCTTGCCGAACCGCCCCATTCGAGGAGCCGTGCAGGCAGGGGAATACACCCTGCCCTTTGGTCCCGTCGTGCTCGGGCGTAACGAGGAATGGACCTTTAATCCCGCGGCTCCATTGGAACTCGCCACGCTCGCAACCGCCACGGGGGGAAGTGAGCGGACTGATCTCGCCTCGATTTGGAAAGCACCGCGCCGGGCGGAATTTCGCGGGTTCTCGGGCTGGCTCTTGATTCTTTTTCTGTTGGCATTCCTGACCGACGCCTTCCTCACCCGAACCGGTTGGGTCGCCGGGGACTTGATGAAGGTTATCCGCCGCAAACCTACTTTGTAAATGCCCGCACCTTTTAGGTGCGAGAGTGGACATCCGCAGATTTCACCGATGGACACAGATTTTTTTATTGGAGGGTGAAAACGCCCGTCCGGATCACTTGTCCAGCGGGGAAATAAACCGCCCTGTTTTCTCCCGCGCATTTTGCTCAGAGAGGGATGATATTGGAACGTCCGTCCCAACTCCCATGTTCACGGAGCGGTTGAAAACGCAGTGTCGTAAATTCAAAATGAAAATCTTTTCGATTCCTTTCTTTCATGGCGGAGGCATGACGCTCCGGTCTGTCCACATGGCTATGACCGTGAACCATTGCCGCCATTTCTTTCTGGTTTGACCAGACGGAGAAGGTGGAAACGGTTCTGGGCAATCGCATGGCGGCGGATGACAGCAGGGCGCCGGGATGATCCCGGACAAGTTCCTCCACTGGTTTGCCCCACTTGATGAACCGGGGAACCTCGGGAAGTTTCATTCGCGCCAATGTCACAGCAATGACGGGCGCATCAGGATCACTCTCCCCCGCGCTCTCTGGCAGTCCGGCGAATTCTTTGACTGCGCCCCAGCGGCGCAGGAATCGCATCCGGACGTGCCAGCCCGCCGCAAAACTTTGCCCCAGTGGTGTATTCGCCAAAAAGTCGTCAATGGCGGCTTCACTTTCCCATTCCGCAAACATGGTCAGATGGTTGAGCTGCATTCGTGCGGGTGAAAAGATCGGCGCGCCCAACTGCATTCTCCACATGTATTCGGCATGAATGAGTCCGCCCGCCCGCCTCCCGTTCTTTGAAAGATAGAGCACTGACAATGTGCGGCCCATTCCAGTGTGGGCAAGGCTGTATGTATAGACAGACATCAGATGATTGTCTCCTGCGGTTTTTTCTCAATGCTGTAGATCATGGAATAAACTTGGAACGACCAAAGTTTTAATGTGTGTTCCGCAATCAACGTCCCATCACCGCCTTCGGTGACGATGATCCTCTCGCGCAGACTCGGCAAATAATTTTTCCACAGACATCCTTTCCGGTCTTCCACCAAAAAGTAGAAACCCGGATCACCGTACTTTTTCCCTGATGAGATCAATGACAGATTCCCCGTTGAATCGCTCTGTGTCCGGAAGATGACGGTGGCGCATCCTCTCGGCAGGGGAAAAACCGCTTTCACACAAAATTCTCCCGACGGAATCCTGCATGTCGTGTAAATCCCGAAAAACACCGTTTCTCCTGTGTCCCTGATGCGGCGACGCCAGATGGTGAACTCAACCCTTCCTGTGTGGTCAACGAGCTTGATGATCTCGCTGTCGAATGCCAATGCCCTGTCCCGGGTATTCTGCGGCAAATTGAGTTGTTGAATGCGCCGACTAAAGAGCTTGGCGACCAAATATCCGAGGCTCCCGAAAACCGGTTTCCAAATCGATTGGACTGCCAATTCATAATCCGATGTTCTCAAATAGAAATCCCTGATCTTTGGACTCAAGGAAACCGGCCACTCATCCATGCTTTCCACGAGACCCGCATGGGATAAGTTTCGTGTGATGACCAGTTTGTTTTCTTTGGCCATTCTTTCGACAAACCGGTCAGCCTCTTCCTCAATGCGTCCCATCGGGCCCAGCAGCCAAGTGTCAGCATCAAAATCAACCCTCTTCCCGAGAACGATATTCCAATACTGAGTGGTCCAGTCCAAGGGATTTTGTTTTGTGGGAAACGCCATGTGTTTTTTTGCGGAGTTCAGAATCAACCGTGCTTGACGTGAAAGTTACCAAGCTCGCATCCAGAGTGAAAGGCAAATTGTTTCTCGCGTAGTCCGCAGTGTTCCGCAAGGGGATTATTTTTTAACCGATGATGAACACAGATCATATTTTGGAGGATCCGAGGGTTCTCGTGTGACTTTTGGATTGCTCCTGATAATCCGGTTACGGCGTTGCCAAGGTATCGGGACAAGCTGGAGAGGAGCTCCGCCTTCCCCCTCTTCTTTTCCACACGTTTGTCACACGGGTTGTCTTGCTACCGGGCGGTGGGATGATATAGTCGGGGGTTCACCTATGGACGAAGATTTTTCAAGACCGGAGCTTTTCATCAATCGCGAGCTGAGCTGGCTCGAGTTCAACGCGCGTGTCCTCGAGGAGGCACAGGACAAGACCCAGCCCTTGCTCGAGCGGGTGAAATTCCTCTGCATTTTCAGCTCCAATCTGGATGAGTTTTTCGAGATCCGGGTCTCCGGGATCAAACAACAAATCCAGAATAACTCGAGCGACATCGGTCCTGACGGGATGAGCGCGTCGCAGATTTTCAGTGCCATCCAAAAGCGCACGCGCGAGCTCGTGGCGGAACAGTCCCGGCTCTGGAATGAAGAGCTGATGAATGCCCTTGCGAAAGAAGGAATCCAATTTCCCGAGGTCACCAGTCTCAAGGGCGCGGATAAAATCTGGGCGCGGAAATATTTTGTCGAACAGGTCTTTCCGGTTCTGACACCCCTGGCGATTGACCCGAGCCATCCTTTTCCCCAAGTGCTCAACAAGGCGCACTACATCATTGTAAAGCTGCGGAAAAGCGCGCGGACCGGCGGCGGTGAGTTTCACGCAGTGGTGCAGCTGCCGCGCATCTTGCCCCGGTTGATTCCTCTCCCCTCAAAAGACAAAAAAACAGCGCGGATGGAATTCATCGCCTTGAGCAAATTGATCAAGCTCTATGCGGGAGAGCTATTCCCCGGCATCAAAGTCGAGGGTGCATACAGTTTCCGCGTGACGCGCAACAGCGACCTCTACATCGACGAGGAGGAGGAAGAGAATCTCCTGCGCACCATTGAGAGCAATTTGCGCAAGCGCAACAAGGGCAATGCCGTCCGCCTGGAGGTGCAAACGGATTGTCCGGAAGAAATCGAGGAGTTCCTCCTTGAAAATCTGCACCTCGAAGAGATGGACCTCTACAAAATCGATGGCCCCATCAATATCCAGCATCTCATGCAGTTGTGCACGAGCGACCAGTTTCCCCTGCTCAAAGACCGGCCGTTTTACCCGAGCTACGATCTCGACCTGCCGCCCGGGGCGGAGGCTTTTGGCGTGCTCAAAAAAGAAGACGTGCTCTTGCATCACCCGTATGAGAATTTCGACACGGTCATCGATTTCATCTCGCAAGCGGCGGAGGATCCTGCCGTGCTCGCGATTAAAATGACGCTTTATCGCACGAGCGGCGACTCGCAGATCGTCAAAGCCCTGATCGCCGCCGCGAATAACGGCAAACAGGTCACCGCGCTGGTCGAGCTCAAAGCGCGCTTCGACGAGGCGAATAACATCCAGTGGGCGCGTCTCCTGGAGGAAGCCGGTGTCCACGTCGTCTACGGTGTCGTCGGACTCAAAGTGCATTGCAAGTGCCTGCTCATCGTCCGCCGGGACGGGGATATAATCCGGCGTTACGCCCATCTGGGCACGGGAAACTACCATCCCCGCACGGCGCGGCTCTACACGGACTTGAGCCTGCTCACCTCCAACGAAACAATTTGCTCCGAGGTCGCCCAGCTTTTCAACTCACTGACCGGGCTCTCCGATTATCCGGAGTTCAGCAAATTGCTCGTGGCGCCTTTCGACATGGCGTCCCGCCTGTCCGCATTGATCCAGCAAGAGAGTGCCAATGCAGCAAAAGGCTTGCCCGCAAAAATCACGATCAAGGTGAATTCACTTGTGGATGAAAGCTTGATCCGCGCGCTTTTTGAAGCAAGTTGCGCGGGGGTGAAAGTCGACCTCATCGTGCGCGGCATTTGCTGCCTGCGCCCCGGAATCAAAGGCGTCAGCGAGAATATCCGTGTCATCAGCATCGTCGGGCGGTTTCTCGAGCACAGCCGCATCTATTATTTTGAAAACGCCGGGCAACCACTCGTCTATCTCGGGAGTGCGGACCTCATGCCGCGCAATTTGTACCGCCGTGTCGAAGTCCTCTTCCCCATAGAAGCGGACAACCTGCTCGCACAGATTCGCAACGACATCATCCCCGCCTATCTCACGGACAATGTCAAAGCGCGCGAGCTCCGACCCGACGGCACTTATGTGCGACTCCGTCCCGGCTCTAACGAGAAGCCCATGCAAGCACAGTTGCATTTCCGCGAATGGGCGCGCGAACAAAGCTCCAAAATGAATCAGAACCACGCAGCTGCTCCCAAAAAAACCAAACGATTTGTCCCGATCAAGACGCACCGCTGAAAAAAAATTCACGGGAAAAAGTTATCTAACTGCCTCAAAATCAGCGAAATTAGACAAATGTGAATAACTTGTGCATAAGTTTCGCTTTTCAGGCGGCAAATTGCTGTTTAGAAAAGGAGGTTCCGGTAACAAAGCAATTTTGACAGTTGGGATGACGAAAACCATTGTGGGAAGTTAATTCCTAACATACTAAAATGGAATAATTTACATAAAATTATATAAATTCGTCAAAATGCGTTGTTACGGACACGGAAATGCCATTATTTGGCGGGTGAAAACAGAGTAAAACGTCAACGAGTGTGAATAAGTATTAAAAACTATGGTGTCTGCAGAAGAAATTTGGAATAACGCCCGAATCCAGATTCGTGGTCAGTTAAATGAAAACCTCTTCAATCTCTGGTTTGGTTCAATCAAGCCATTAACGGCAGATGATCATTGCCTGGTCTTGGGTGTGCCCGACAGCATGCATCTTTTTTGGATTGAGGATAATTACAAACAAATCGTGAGGAATGCGGTGATCACAGCCGCCGGGGAAGCGATGAATTTCAAGCTGGAGATCTCCCCGCTCGCCGCCACAACGGCTCCCGGGGCTCAAAAATCAAACCCGGCGCCTGCGACCACGGCTCCTGCCTCAATAGATGATCTTTTCTCCAGCATGGGTGAGCCAGAGCCCAGAAAGTCCGCTCCGCGCAATTTGCGCGAGGGAGCGGCAGCACGGGAAAATCCCTTGAATGTCGAGTACACATTCACAACCTTTGTCGAGGGAGAGGGAAACCGCTTTGCGCGCGCGGCGGCCATCGGTGTGGCGAAAGCACCTGCGACGACCTACAATCCCCTTTTTATCCACGGTGGTGTCGGTCTGGGCAAGACCCATCTCATGCACGCCATCGGCAATGCCATACTCGACAAGCGTCCCCATGCCAAGGTCGTTTACATCACCTCGGAGAAATTCGTGAATGAATTCATCGACGCGATGCAGAATAATACCCTGGTCAAATTCCGCAAAAAATATCGCTCCGCGGATGTGCTCTTGATTGATGATATCCAGTTTTTTGCCGGCAAAGACCGTTCCCAGGAAGAGTTTTTCCACACGTTTAATTCGCTCAAGGACGGGCACAAACAAATTGTTCTCACCTGTGACCGTCCCGCCAGCGAGGTGGCGAATCTCGAAAAACGCCTGATTTCGAGGTTTGAATGGGGCATGTCCGCCGAGATGAATATTCCGGACACAGAAACGCGCGAGGCGATTATCCGGCGCAAAGCGCAGCTGCACCACATCCAATTGCCCGACATGATTTTCCGGTTTCTGGCGGAGCGTATCCAGTCGAATATCCGGCGGCTCGAAGGAGCCCTGATCCGTCTGGGTGTGCACAGTTCGCTCAATAACAACACGCCTCTGACAGTGGAGTCCGTCGAGGTCTTGCTGAAGGATCTGCTCGAAAAAGAGCAGAAAAAAACAGTGACCATCGACATCATCCAGAAAAAAGTCGCGGAACGTTTCGACGTGCGTGTGGCGGATCTCACCAGCAAAAAGAGACCGGCGCACATTGCTTTTCCCCGTCAGATCGCCATGTATTTGTCCCGTGAGCTCACCCAGGTGTCCTTGTCCGAAATCGGCGACCTTTTCGGCGGGCGCGATCACGGGACAGTCATTCACGCTTGCAAAACAATCAAAGACCGCATGGATCAGGACGGTGAGATCCGCCAATCCGTGCAGTCCTTGATGTACAAACTCGAGCGTGAATAACCCGACCAATAACTTTTTAACAACCACCTGAAATCTGTGAATGCTGAAGATTATCCCCGGGAACGGTCCCCTCAGAGGGGTTATCAACATATTAATTCACTCACAAAAATGATTGTAAGTTGCGGCGGCACAAGCCATCATCCGCGTTGTTCAAGTTATTCACACCCTTAAGATGACTGGATAGCTTGTTTTAAATAAATAGATAATATATAGAACCGTTAATAACTATGAAATTCACCGTCACAAAAGATGCCTTTATCGAAGGACTCCAGAAAGTCCAGAGTGTCGTCAGCACAAAGACAACATTGCCGATCCTGTCAAATGTTCTGATTTCGGCATTGAACAACACACTTGAGCTCACGACCACGGATCTCGATCTGGGTGTGCGTTGCTCTGTCGAGGCTGAGATCAATGCCGCCGGGTCGATCACGTTGCCCGTGCGCCGGCTTTTCAGTATTGTGCGTGAGTTGCCCGGACAGGATATCGTCATTGAGAAGGATGACAAATCCGCTGTGACAATCAAATGCGGCTCATCCTTTTTCAAAATCCTGGGCATTGCCGGTGACGAGTTCCCCCCTTTTCCCAAAGTCGAAGGGGCAAAGACATACAAAATCGATCAGAAATCATTCAAGACAATGCTTTCCCGCACTTCCTATGCGATCTCCACTGATGAGACACGTTATGTGCTCAATGGTGTCCTCATGAGCTTCAAAGGGGCAAAGCTGACGATGGTCTCCACCGACGGCCGCCGTCTGGCGCTTGCGGACAAAGAAATGGAATTTCCTCAAAGTCACGAGGGTGACTATATCCTGCCGACCAAAGCGGTCAGCGAGCTCGGTCGCCTCTTGGCAGACAAGGACGATGAGATTGTCATGAATGTCTCTGAAAACCAAATTTCTTTCCACATCGGTCAGACCACACTGGTGAGCAAGTTGATCGAAGGCAACTATCCTAATTTCCACCAGGTCATCCCGGCTGAACCCAAAGAGCGTGTCCCTCTTGAACGCGAAGCATTCATGGCGGCTGTCCACCGCGTGGCGATTTTGGCCAATGACAAGTCGAACTCGATCAAGCTGAACTTTAATAAAAACAACCTCATCATTTCCACCATCACTCCGGAAGTCGGTGAATCCCGCGAAACCCTTGCGGTCAATTACAAGGGCAAAGACCTCACCATCGCATTCAACCCTTTCTTTCTGCTCGACCCGCTCCGCAATCTGGAGAGTGACACGATCACGATCGACTTGATTGACGAGCTCAGCCCCGGCGTGATTCGTAATGAGGAGCCTTTTCTCTATGTCATTATGCCGATGCGCCAACCAGCGTAAATGAGGCTCTCAGCCCTTCTGTGCGAAGATGGTCTCCTTTTAAATTTCCAATTGCTTTGGAAATTTTGACAAGACGCGGTTTCCGGACTCCGTGACGAGAGCGACATCCTCAATGCGGACACCGCCCGTGCCCCGGTAATAAAGTCCGGGCTCCACAGTGATGACTTGACCGGGGCGGAATACCGTTGCACCGAAACGCGGGGACTCATGGATATCCAGCCCGAGCCCGTGACCGGTTCCGTGAAAGAATCCGCATTGTTTCCCGTTTTTGATGCCCGTGGGAAATCCCTCTCTTGAAAAATAATCTTTGATTTCCTCATGGATTTTCCGGCCATCGGCACCCGGACGCATTTTATGCAGGGCGATTTTTTGTCCTTCCATTACGGTCGCATACATTTTCTTCACTTTGTCCGGAGCTTTTCCACGCACCACGGTTCGTGTCATGTCTCCATAATAACCGCTCTTTTGGTTGCGGGGGAATACATCCAGAATAATGGTTTCGTGCGGCTTTAATAAACCAGTGCCCCGCTCGTGCGGGTCGCACGCCTGATTGCCACCGGCGACAATGGTGTGTGCAGGGAGTCCACCGAGCCGGACAATGGTCGCATCGATTTCAGCACGCACGCGCTCGCTCGTCAGCGGCTCTCCTTTGTAGAGCAATTTGCCCCGCGCAATTTGCGCGCCGCGTATGATGTCGACTCCGGCTTTCAGTCCCGCCTCGGTCATGCGGAGTGCCGCTTCAATGGCTTTGATCTCAGACTCTTTTTTGTATTCGCGAGCGGGAAATAACCTGTCCTCGGTGACCAGCCAGATGTCGCGCTCGTTGAGCTCCTCAGCCAGACGCAGGGGAAAATCAGGCGGGACATGCACCTCGCGCAATTTGCGCTGCTTGAAAATCCACGCGATGACATCCGCGGCACCGGGCAGCCCGGCATCTTTTTTCTTCCCGCGCAATTTGCCCTGGATATCCGAGAGCGGGAGCACCACGTCGACGGCGGCGGTGGCACGGGCGCGGTCAATCTCCAAATCCCCGACCACCATGTGTGATTTTCCCTTGTGAGTGAAATAAATGAAAGGATCAGGCACAAAGATGCCCGCGGCATAAAGCATGTCCGCACTTTTTTCGCTGTCGGCGTAGATCAGAATGTTTTTTGTGGGCGATTTGCTTTTCATGAATCCTTTTAATCATTGAGGACTTCGATTTCTTTTGCTTTGAGGGGTTTGCCCGTGTCGGATTTATAAATCTGAAATTGGCTGCCGGAGAGCACCCCGTAATAACGGCTCATGGCGTCCAGGCAATAATTGCGCGAGCTTGCGACCTGGATACAACGCACGGTCGTCCCGCGGGTATGTCCGACGACTTGATTGATCCCGTGGACGGGGAGGAACTCATCCTCGAAATCGAGCCACGTCACCCCGCCATAGGGAGCCATCCCGCGCCGCGCCTGACCCGCCTCGAGAAAATCAGTGATGCCGCCGCCTGCTGCCGTCAGAAAAGCTTCCCGTTCCAAAGTCCGGGCTTGAGAGCGCAGACTGCCATGGCGATGACTCAGGAATCCCGGGTGTATGCCGGCGTGGCTGAAAAGCCAAGTCTTGTGGAAATAATGCAGGGCAAACCGTTTGATGTCCTCCGGCGTGATGATGGAGCTGACGATGTGTGCGATCGCGGGGTCATATCCTTTGACGCTAAAATGAGTGTTTTTCGGATACAAATATTGCATGTCGTGGTTGCCCAGCAGGCAAAGACATTTTTTATCCGCCGTGACACCCTTGAGCCAGAAAGCCATCACCGCCGCCATTTCGTGGGAATGATCCTGGGTGTCGAAATAATCCCCGAGAAAAATGATTTTTGTCGCGCGCTGGTACTCCCGGTCCAAAATGGAATTCACAACCGTCAACCGGTAGTGGATGTCGGGAATGATGATGATACGATCCATGTGCTTTTTTTAGGTCGTCTGTGGCACGAGGGAATTCATAGTGGCTCTCTAGTGCTTTGCGAGGATGACTTTTAATTCCGCTGCCGTCTTTTTTGGCCAAAACTTTTGAGGGGTGAGCACGGCGCTTTCCATCGCTGTATGGGCAAAATCATTTGGTGTGACCGGCATTTTCGAGATGGCTTCGCGCAGGATGTTTTTCGCGAGTTGGGAGTTCGCATGGAGATTGTCTGCAATCATATTCACATTCACATGCTCATGGACCTCATGCCAGCAATCGAAATCCGTGACAAAACACATGGGTGCATAGGCGATGCGCGCCTCACGGGCGAGCTTCGCCTCAGGGAGATTGGTCATCCCGATAATGTCAAAACCGCATTTCCGGTAGAAAAAGGACTCGGCTTTGGTTGAAAAGGCGGGCCCTTCCATACACACATAGGTGCCCCCGACAGAGACCTTGCCCTTGAGCCGCCGCGCAATTTGCGCGAGGGTTTTTTGCACGGGCACACATGTCGGCTCGGCGAAATTCACATGCGCGACAATCCCGCGCCCGAAAAAGGTGTAGGCGGGTGAACGTTTAGTGCGGTCGAAAAACTGGTCGGGAAAGACGATGGAACGCGGGGGATATTTTTCTCGGAGAGAACCGCACGCGCTGACACTGATGATCCACGCCACACCGAGTTTTTTCATCGCCCAGAGATTCGCGCGGTGATTGAGTTCACCGGGCAAAATGCGGTGACCGCGGGCGTGCCGTGCGAGAAAGACCACCTCGCGTCCGTCGAGTTCGCCGCAGATGAATTTGTCCGAGGGCGCGCCGAAAGGGGTTTTCACCGCGACCTCGCGCAATTTGGCTATGCCGTCGAGTTCGTAGAGTCCGCTGCCGCCGATGATCCCGATTTTTGGTGGTTTCATAATTTGCCTACTTGGTTTCCACAGCTTTTTTGTAGATATTCACCCACTTTTGTTGGTTGCGGGAGATGAATCCGTCTTTGGTCATTTGATCGAGGGTGGCCTGCCATTTTTTGAGGACGTCACCGGGGACATCCCCGGAAAAGGCGATGTAGAGGGGAACGGTTTCCAGCGAGGAGACTTTGGCGAGTTGATTATTGTCCGTGTGATTGAAAAGAACGGCGCCGGCTGTGGAGAGCTCGGGCAGGCAGAGATAATCTCCTGTCCCGTCCAAGAGTTTTTGCAGGGCAAGAGTCGGATTTTTCATCGCGATAATATTCCCGTACCCTTGCTCGCGCAGATACGTTTCCGAGTACCAGCCTTGAACCGTGACGACCTTGGCATTTTTCCAGGCGGCCGGGTCTTTTTGTGCGGCGGCGGCACTCCCGCTCAATGCAAAAAGCTGGAGCTTCGACTGGCTGATCGGACCGACCCAGCCGAAAAGGGGTTCGCGGTCTTTGGTTTTAGCGACGCTGAAAAGGATGGTATTGGGTCCTTGCTTCAAAAAGCCGTATGACTCTTCCCAAGAACGCATGTCGATGGGCTCGACCCGGTTGAGGCGGTTGAGCAGCTCTTGCATGACATCGACGGCGGAACCCGTGATTTTGCCGCTGGAATTTTTAAAGGAACGGGGCGGGTCGCTCTCCGTGTAAATCCGGTAGATAACCTGTTGCCCGAGATCATAACGCGACTGATCCGGCGAGAAAAGCTTTTGATCCTGTGCTGAAACGCGGGGGGCAGTCAAAAGAGCACAGACGAGAAGGGCAAGGATGGTCGGGCGCATCCGTTTTTTCTAGCTGCCGCCCTGCTCCCCGTCAATCCATTATCCATTCCTCACCGCTTTGCCGTGATGCCGGCGGGGGAGAGAGAAAAGTCTGTTTCCGGAAATAATCAGGCACGGATGCAAATTGCTCCAAAAAACTTCTGTTCAAATAGAAAAAACTTCATCAATATCGCGCCCGATGAAAGCCATGCTCGCACTGGCCGATGGAAAAGTCTTCCACGGCGAAAGTTTCGGTTCCCCCCGGCAAAACCCGGGCGAGGTTTGTTTTAACACATCCATGACGGGCTACCAAGAGGTGCTCACCGACCCGAGCTACCGCGGTCAGATCGTCACGATGACTTACACGCAGATCGGCAATTACGGGATCAATGCCCTCGACACGGAAAGCGACCGGGTGCAGGTGGCCGGATTCGTCGTTCGCGAGGTCAGCCCGCTGGCGAGCAACTGGCGCAGCGTCCAGTCTCTGGATGAATATCTCAAAGCCCATGACGTGCCGGGCATTCATAAAATCGACACGCGCGCCCTGGCCAAGCACCTCCGCTCCTGCGGGGCGGTCAATGGCGTCATCACCACGGAAAAAATCTCCGAGGCGGCGGCCATTGATCTGGCGAAAAAACACGATTACAACGCGATTGATTTTGTCAGCCAGGTCGGCTGCACCAGTCCTTACGAGTGGGACCCTCTGGATCGGGAGTCGGCGGAATTCACCCTCGTGCGCGGCGGCGGGGCGGAACCCGACACCTTCACGGAGAATGGCCAGGTTTTCAAAAAACTCTGCCCGGCGCGTTTCCGCATCGTGGCCTATGATTTTGGCATAAAGAAAAATATCCTGCGCCGCCTGCGCCAAGTCGGGCTGAAAGTGACCGTCGTTCCGGCACGAACCCCCGCCGCGGAGGTTCTCGCGATGAATCCCGATGGTGTCTTCCTGTCCAATGGGCCGGGCAACCCGGAGCTGCTGGACTACGCGCACGCGACGGCGCGTGAGCTGGTGGGCAAAACCCCGCTTTTTGGCATTTGTCTGGGTCACCAGATTCTCTCCTACGCGCTGGGCGGGAAAACCTTCAAATTGAAATTCGGCCATCGCGGCGGCAACCAACCCGTCATGGACATGCTCAATCAAAAAGTGTCGATTACCTCGCAGAATCACGGGTTCGCCGCGGACTCGGGTTCATTGCCCGCCTCAGATGTCGAGGTCACCCACGTCAATCTCAATGACAACACCTGCGAAGGCCTCCGCCACCGCAAACACCCCGTTTTCAGCGTTCAATACCACCCCGAGGCCGCCCCCGGCCCCCACGACGCCAAATACTTTTTCGCGCAATTTGCCCAAGAGATCGAAAAGTCCAAGGGTTGATGTCAGAAAAAGAGTGGGTATTGCCTCTGAACCATTGAATAAAACTCACGCCAAGAAACCAAGACGCAAAGGATCGGGGAGGGCACACACTCCCCTCCATAAATTCTACGGTGTCCTCACTCGAAGATACCTACTTTAATCATGCGCTCTGACTTGCCCATTTTCTTCTAACCACATCATTCTTTTTTCTGTATACGATGATAATCATTCATCTCGTGAATGTAGATTCAATCCTGTATTGTTATATTGCATCATATCAGCATTTTCTGGAAGCGATCCAACAGAAAGCGATAGATATAGCTCAGCGTTGGAGAATTCTTCAACAAATTCTTCAGGAGTAGGTTTTATTCTATCGAACCATTCCTCTTGAATTAAAAATGGTGGCCGTTTGGAGCCTGAATTAAGATATAGTTCGTCATTTAATAATTCGACAACACCACTAAGAACGTAAACATCGTCATCCTGTCCGTCTTTTTCCACAAACATCAAGATTGCTAACGTTTTCTTATTAAGGTCGTTTTTATTCATATACCTATAGTAATCTCATAATTCAATAAGCTGCGAACAATAAAAGTGATGCACAGGTGATTACACTTCGCTAAACAGTAGCAAAATATTCTACTGTAGAAAGTAAAATTCCGAATCAAGAGATATGGGCTATCTGACTGCAGTGGCTAAAGACCTTGCCGATGTCCAAGAAATCACGAAGGCCTGGAAACTGACCCCGGCCTACGCGCGCAAATTGCCCGAACCGATCCGGCCCGCT